>NZ_PGVA01000004.1 GCF_002860125.1 Bacillus canaveralius | reverse complement strand
CGGCTACGCCATTATCTGGATGAGAAGGGAAATTCTTCTCCTACAAACATTTTACTCATACTCAAGTCATTATTGCAAAATAAAAAGCCTGCTGTTAACAGCAAGCCTCTGCTAATGTTATTTTTTGATGGCATTGAGCTTCTCGGCCAATGCCTTAAAGGTCTCTTTATCTCTTCGGTCAAGAGCTTCGTCAATGAGCTTTAACAGCTTTTCCTCCTGGAAACGCTGCAGACTTTCAGAAAGGAAGCGTTCTGCAATCAGCCTGTCTTTTTCGCTGATTTGCAGTTTCTTCGGCATGTAAGGGTTTTCTTCCAGCACTGCCGCATACTGGTGCGCCTGGTTCGAAGCATGAAAATTCAGTTGGATATAAATCTCTTCATCTCTGTTTAAACGGATATCATGAAAAGATTTTTCCGCATCGGTCGTCATAATATTTTCTTTATAAAACCGAAACGGGACTTCATCCACACAGTGGGTTGACATCACCAGTCCGCGCGGGCAAAACTGAGCCTGTTCGACGAAATGGACCCTCTCCATTAACTGATCATGGCTCATTAAGTAATTCAGAATCCAGACACATTCTCTCCGTTTCAACTGATAGTGGTTTAAAAACCAGCGAATGAAGTCCTTCTTCTCGTTGACAGAAACAGGGGCCGTCATTTTGAATCCCTCCTCTGCATTTAAAGCCAATTTTTCAAGATCCCTATTTAGGCAACTCATCAGTGAGCCGTTCGATCATTTGCTGATAGTCTTCGTTGCTTGGATCACCTTTTAGCAGCTTAATAAAAATTTCGGCAGCTTTGGCGTTTTTTCCTTCTTCTATAAGAAAATATCCATAATCATTTAAAAATTCGTGATCATTCTTAAAAAAAGTATATGCATGCTCATATTTGTTTAATGCATGTGAATATTTTTCAAGGTTCTGCAAAGCGAGCGCCTCATCCCAGATTAATTGGGGCTCCTCTTCCTCCTGAATATCCAGTTCCTTGATCAAATCAATGACATTTTCATAGCGTTCCTGCTTGATAAACAGCTTATTCAAAGTCAGGGCCGCTTCGGTAAAGGCCGGGTCGAGAGCGAGTGCTTCCCTGAACAGCCGTTCTGCCTCATCCTCTTCAGCAAGCTTTAAAGCGATTTTTCCGCCGTAAAAAAATAAATCTTTATTAAACTCATCCTGCCTGATTCCCTCTTTAACGGTTTCAAACGATTGCAACAATTGTTCTTCGCGTTCGTACGCTTTCGCTAAAGGAAGGTATAAAGAATGGTAATCAGGGTCGAGACTTTTGATTTCATTGAACTTTTCAATCGCCGTTCTGTTAAAGCCGGCCTGCAGAGCCGTGAACGCATAGCCAAATAAAGTGTTTATTTCGAGCTTTTCATTCAATGCCTGTTCATAGTGCGGCAACGCCTCTTCAAAAGAGCCGGAAGAACTAAGTATATCGGCGATCCGCTGGTGGATGATGACCCCGGCAATTTCCGTTTCCTGCAAAAGAACGGCCTGATAAGCGCGGATAGCCTCCGTTACTTTGCCTTGCTCTGCATATAATTCTCCCATCGCAAAATCAATGACCACTTCATCAGGAAGCAGCTGTTTTGCGCTCTTTAGCTTTTGCTCGCTAACTTCGTACAATCCATTGATCTGGTATAAATCTGCCAACAGCAATAATGCTTGCGGATAGCTGGAATCAGCCGGGGTGACTTTTTCCAGTGCCAGCATTGCCTGATCTTCATCGCCAAGCTCAATGCATGTTTCAGCCAGGAGGACAAGCAGCTCCCCTTCATCGGGATATGCTTGAAGTAGATTTTCATACAATGCCTTTGCTTCGTCTATAAAACCGAATTGGAAAAGTTCTTCTGCGAGCGAGAATTTTTCCTCGGCACTGCCGCTGTTTAAAATCTTTTTATATTCAATGAGTGCTTCCTGTTGCTGGCCTTTTTCTAAAAGAGCGAGAATTTTTTCGATGATATCCATAAACAAAATCCTTTCCTAAACCGGATATAAATTGCATGCTTACCAGACTGGGCAGCATGATGTAAATGGTCATGGGGCTGCAAAGAATGACGGTGTTTTGATAGTTACATGTTCTCCAAATCCGGGACGAAACAAAACGTCCGCGCCCGCCCGGATCACTGTCCCTCTATGGACAGTCACCGCCAATCTATGATTATGATGATGGTAGAGCGAAGATTCTTCAATATTCTGGATTTCCCTGCTCTTCCAATACAAATTATAGCTTAACTCTCCCCCGGCATTTAAATACGATTTAAGCGGATAAATGCCAATCTTCGCCAGGACATGCTGGCTAATCGGCTCATTAACGCTTATCTCTTCATCAATCGCAGGGATTTTCTCCTCGAGCATGATCTGTTTCCATGTGTCTTTAAGGCGGTTTCTTTTTCGCGGAGCCTCTTCGCTGAAAACAGGGATGAGCGGACTGTTGTAAGGAAACATCGCCTCCCTGATCCAACCCCATGGCAGCAATGATATATCTTTTTCCCTATTGATTTCAACAAAAATGGCTGGAATCCTTTCTTTTTTGCATTTACGGATAAATGTCGGCGTAAGCAATTCCGGCGGAATTTTAACAGCGACAATCATATCAACCGGGCTGTTGAGCAGGCTCGTCCGCAAGTTTTTCAAGCAAGCAGCCAGTTCGTTCTCATATCTGACTGTTGCAGCTGTCATCAGTGCCGTGCAGCCCTTAAGCAAGTAATTGGCAGTAAAATAGTTCTTCATATCCTGAAAAGGCTGTGATAACGGCAGACCGCTGTCATAAATGATGTGTGAGGGTGTCATGATAAACTTGTTGGCATCCATCTTCATAACCGTTAATTTGCGACAGGATTTACTCACTGATACAATCCGATTATTTTTAATCAGCAATGACGCTTTGTCTAAATACTTTTCCTTTAAAATATTGGCATTTTCAATCAAATAGCTCGCCATAAAACCACCTCTTTCAGGTCTTAAGACAAGCTATGTCGAGTTTCTGAAATTATGCTTGAATCGCAAGCGAAACTGAAAAACCTTGCCTGGGCAGCAAGGTTTTCATTCATAACGTTAGCTTATTGCACGTTTACCCGGGCCAAGTCTTCAAAAAACGCCGGGTATGAGACAGCAATCGCTTCGCTTTCAGCCAAATTGACTTCGCCGCTGCAAATGAGTGAGGCAATCGCAAGCATCATGCCGATCCGGTGATCTCCATGGCTATCTACATGTCCGCCATTTAAAGTGGATCCCCCGGCAATAATCATCCCGTCTTCGGTCGCCTCGATTTCAGCACCAAGCTTTGTCAATTCATTGACAACAGTATCAATTCGATTCGTTTCTTTGACTTTTAATTCATGGGCATCCTTTATGACCGTTGTTCCATTTGCCTGTGTGGCCAATAGTGCGATGACAGGAATTTCGTCTATCAGCCTGGGAATCAGATCCCCGCTAATTTCAATGCCTTTTAAGGCGGATGTTTTAATGATAATATCACCGACAGGCTCGGCATTGTCTTCTTTTTTCGGCAGGATCTTGATGTCAGCCCCCATTTGCTCCAGAACATCAAGGATGCCTGTTCTCGTTGGATTTAAGCCGACATTGTGCAGCACTAGCTCACTGTTCGGGGTGATCGCAGCCGCGACCAGGAAAAAAGCGGCGGATGATACATCGCCGGGCACATCAATGTTCACAGCTTTGAGCTGCTGCCCGCCTGTTACTTTAACCGATAAACCATCGATGTCAACGTTCCCGCCAAATTGCTGAAGCATTCGTTCAGTATGATCCCTCGTTTTTGACGGTTCGATGACGCTCGTTTCACCTTCTGCCTGTAATCCGGCAAACAAAATGGAGGATTTCACCTGGGCGCTGGCGACAGGCGACTTGTATTCGATTCCGGTTAAGTGTCCGCCTCTAATCGATAACGGCGTGAACTCGCCCTTATTCCTCCCATCAATCGAAGCTCCCATCGCAGCCAGCGGCCTGGTCACTCTCGTCATCGGACGTTTCGCGATTGAGCTGTCTCCTACCAGTGAGGCATGGAACGGCCTGCCTGCCAATATGCCAAGCAAGAGACGGATGGTCGTACCTGAATTGCCGACATCGAGAACTTCTGACGGTTCCCGTAATCCATCGATCCCTTTTCCGATAATTTGCAAGCGGTCTCCTTCCTGCTCGATCGTGACCCCCAGCTTGCGAAAGCAGCTGATCGTGCTTAAGCAATCCTCACCGGCCAGGAAATGCTGAACGGTTGTTGTGCCATGCGCAATTGCACCGAACATTACGCTTCGGTGTGAAATAGACTTATCTCCGGGAACCGCAATTGAGCCCCGTAACCCTTTACTTTTTGGATGCATCTGCAAAATATTCACTGGAAATGCGCTCCCTTCAATACTTAAGAACCTGTAAAAGTCTCATACTGTGTTTGATGGCGGATACAGACTTCGGCCCTCTGCCTGTCCTCGTCTGTTTGAAAGCTAATCACAAGCACACCATAAATCTCTTCTCTTGTTTCTAGAATTCTTATATTTGTGATACTGATCTTTTCTTCTGCCAAATAGCCGGTAATCTCGGAAATGATCCCGGGATAGTCCGGTACATCAACGTATAAATCATAGAAAGCCGGAATCGCACCCTTTTCTTTTTGCGGCAGTTCATCGCGAAATTCTTTCGCCTTTAAAAAGAATTGATAGATCGCTTCACTATCATTTGCTTTCAGCATTTGTGCAACTTTGTCCATCTCGACTTTCCACTCGATCAGAAGTTCAAGCAGCACATCTTTATTATGAAGCAGGATATCCCGCCACATATGGGGACTGCTTGAGGCAATCCGGGTAATATCACGAAAGCCCCCGGCGGCGAGCCTTGGAACAAGGTTTTCCTCATCTCTCGTCCTGTCTGCCTGATGGACGAGAGATGCAGCAATAATATGGGGGAAGTGGCTGATGACCCCGGTCAAATAGTCATGCTGCGCCGGGTCTATGATCAAAAACTTTGCCCGCGTCCCTGCCAGCCAGCTTTTAAGCTTTTCAACATCCTGCACTGGCGTTTCCTTGTCAGGAGTCAATAAATAAAAAGCATTTTCAAACAGGAGGCTTCTTGCCGCTGCCACCCCGCTTTTATGCGACCCAGCCATCGGATGGCCTCCGATAAATGTAACTCCATTCTCCTTTAAACGGGCTGCTTTTTTCATTATTTCAGCCTTGGTGCTACCAGCATCGGAAATAATGACATCTTTATTCAAGTTGATTTGTGACAGGGAATCGATGATGCGCTCTGCTTCTGTAACCGGGGTTGCAATCAGGATAAGGTCCGCCCCGGCCGCACCCTCTTCTACCGTTTCTGCCGCCTCGTCGATAACACCGAGCATCTTGGCAAGCTTGCTTTGTTCCGGATGAATGTCGAAGCCGATAACCGCAGCTTCACGATGCTTGTCTTTTATACAAAGCGCGAGTGAGCCTCCGATTAAGCCCAGCCCAATGATAAAAACGCGGCCTTTCAAACAATCACGTCCTACTTGAAAATTTTATGACAGTGCTGCTTTGGCAGCCAAAAACTCGGAAATGGCTCCGAGCAATTTTTCGTTTTGTTCCCGGGATCCAACCGTAACTCTTATCGAGGTTGGAAAGCCAAGCGCCGGTCCTGAACGAACGATGAAGCCCTTTTCCAGCAAAAACTGAAACACTTCATTTCCGTCTACTTGAAAATCGATTAAAATAAAGTTCCCCTGAGAAGGATAGTAGTCAAGATTATTTATGTCACAGTAACGATAAAACTGGTCAAGACCTTGTCTGTTTTTCTGCCGGCATTCGTTTACATATGCCTGGTCGCCAAGTGCAGCCTCTGCGGCGAGCAGTGCAAAGCGGTTAACGTTAAATGGTTCGCGCGCCGGCTCTATCGCGCGAATAATCGCCTGTGAAGCAATCCCGTATCCAATGCGAAGGCTTGCAAGTCCGTAAATTTTCGAGAAGGTTCTGAGCACAATCAGATTTTCATAACGCGTTAACAGTTCGACAGAATCATAGTAATCGTCTGCCACTACGTATTCAAAATAAGCCTCATCCAGCACGACAAGAACATCTTTCGGCACTCGATCCAGGAAAGCAATTAATTGGTCCTCGGGAATATACGTGCCGGTCGGATTGTTCGGGCTGCAAAGCCAGACTGCATTTGTCTGCCCGTCAATCGCAGCAAGCATTTCATCCAGGTCATGATTGCCATTTTTAAGCGGAATCTCACGAACCTCCGCACCTTCAATAATGGCGTTATGTTTATATTGCGGAAAGGTTGGTGCTGCCATCACCGTGTTTGCTCCGGGATGGAGCAAAGACCGTGAAATAATTTGGATGATTTCATCTGATCCATTTCCGAAGATAATTTGATTAGGAAAAACGTCCAGGTGGGTGGCCAATGTTTCACGCAAGTTGGTGGCATAACCGTCCGGATAAAGTGCAAAGAAACCAGTGCTCTGCTCCAAAGTGCCCAGAACACGCTCCGAACAGCCGTACGGATTTTCATTGGAAGCAAGCTTGACAATTTCTTTTAAGCGATACTGCTTCTTCACTTCATCAATCGACTTTCCAGGCTGGTATGGATTCAGTGTGAGCAGTTGCTGTTTCCATCTCATCTCAATCACCTCATTTAAATTTTTTATCGCGATGAGTTATTCAATTTGTTGCATGGACATATTCTAAAGCTTGCCTGCATTTAAATCGGGGCGCAAGCGAACCGCCTCTTCAAGGTAAATATGGCTGATTTCATCCTGTCGGCTTGAGGAATTCACATGCAGCATAACGCGGATGCATTTTTCAAGCGACCCCGGAACCGGGATTTCCCGCATGCACATTACCGGGACATACTCCCAGCCTGCAAACAAGCGGAGCGCTTTTGCCGGGAATGCCGCTGTTATATCCTCTGTCACCGAAATAAACACAGAGGCGACCCCGTCAGGCTCTATCCGATTTTCATCAATCATTATTTTCAGCAGTCTTTCTGTAGCTGCGACAATTTCTGTTTCACTGTTTTCATTAACGGTTATGGCACCCCTAACTCCCCTAATCACTATGCAGTCCTCCCCGTTGCCAGAAAGTTTTTTAAATAATCCAGTAAAACGCTGTCCGGTATCTCTGTTAATACAGGGGTCCCGACCTCTTTTAACAGGACGAAACGAACTTTTTGCCCTACTGATTTTTTATCCTGTTTCATTCTTTCGATCATCTTTTCTGCTGATAAACCTGCGGGAATCGCCGTTTCGTAGCCAAGCTGTCCAAGCCACGCGGTGAACTCCGTAAGCTTAAACTCCAATGAGTGGAGGTGCTTGCTTAATTGAAGAGCAAAAACAGTCCCAATCATAACAGCTTCGCCATGGGTTATGCTTCCATACCCATATTCCGCTTCAATGGCATGCCCGAGCGTGTGCCCAAAATTTAAATAAGCTCGGACTCCGGTTTCTTTTTCATCTTCAGCTACAATTTCGCCTTTAATTTTAATTCCGTTTGTTAGTGCGTACTCCAGCTCACCACGTGCAATCGACTCGAGAGAATGAATATGGTTTCTGAGCCAGCTGTAAAATGCCTTGTCACTGATGAGCGCCTCCTTGACCACTTCCGCAAAGCCTGAACGCTTCTCTGCTATTGGCAGTGATGATAGATAGTCAAGATCATAAAAAACAGCCTCTGGCTGGTAAAAGGCCCCGATCATATTTTTCCCGATCGGATGGTTGATCGCAACTTTTCCTCCTACCGCACTGTCATGCGCAAGAATCGTCGTTGGCACTTGAATAAACGGAATCCCGCGCATAAATGTAGCCGCAGCAAACCCGGCCAGATCCCCAACCGCTCCACCACCCAGGGCGATCACAAGCGAATGGCGGTCGAGTTTTTGTTCCAGCGCATAGGTTAAGACTTGATAGTAAACTTCAAATGTTTTCGCTTTTTCTCCTGCCGGAACAGGATAGGCATGGATAGGAAAAGCAGAAAGCCGTGTCTTAAGATCGTCCAAATAAAGAGCGCCTACAGTTTCATCCGTAATCACTAGCAGCGACGTTAAATGGGGGAAGTGTTCTTTTAGAAAGCCGGCTAACTGGCCGCTGACCCCCGCACCAATAAATACAGGGTATTCCTTTGTATCTGTTTTCACATTTAATGTCGCCATTAAAATTCCCTCGCAAACTTCCTCTGCCTGTCAACATCTTCCTTCAAGGTTTCGAATCTGTCTGCATAGAACTGGTCGACAATCGCTGCCGCCAGCTCCCAGGCCACAACATTTTCTGCAACAATGGCCGCTGCAGGTACTGCACAGCTGTCAGAGCGTTCAATGCTTGCAGCAAAAGGCTCTTTCGTGTCGATATCGACACTTTTCAGAGGTTTATATAAGGTAGGAATTGGCTTCATCACGCCGCGGACAATGATTGGCATTCCTGTTGTCATTCCGCCCTCCAGTCCGCCCAGACGATTCGTTTTTCGATAATAACCCTGCTCTATATCCCAGGCAATTTCATCATGTACCTCGCTGCCTGGTTTACGTGCTGCCTCAAAGCCGATTCCAAATTCAACACCTTTAAATGCATTAATACTGACAACCGCAGCAGCTAATTTTGCATCGAGCTTCCGGTCGAAGTGCACATAGCTTCCGACTCCTGCCGGCATCCCTTCTGCAATAACTTCGACCACTCCGCCAATTGAGTCTCCATTATTTTTGGCTGTATCAATCGCTTTCATCATTTTTTCAGCGGCTTCATCATCCACACAGCGGACTGGAGATTGTTCAGTCCGTTCTATTAATTCTTGTATCGATTGAAAGCGGCGTTTTTCTGCTTTCACCCCGCCAATTTCGATGACGTGGGAAGCTATTTCAATGCCAAGAAGCGACAATAATTTTTTAGCCGCAGCACCAGCCGCCACCCTTACCGTTGTTTCACGGGCAGAGGAACGTTCAAGAACGTTGCGCATATCGCGATGCCCGTACTTCAGAGCGCCATTTAAATCAGCATGGCCGGGACGAGGCCGGGTAATTTTTCGTTTTACTTCTTCATCATCGTCGGCGACCGGCTCCTGGCCCATTATTTTCGTCCAATGCTTCCAGTCGTTATTTTCAACGACAAGGGCCACTGGTGATCCGAGCGTAAGTCCTTGCCTGATGCCACCGGCAATTTGCACTGTATCCTTCTCGATTTGCATTCTGCGGCCTCTGCCATAGCCTTTTTGCCTTCTTGCCAGCTCGATGTTAATATCCTCAGCCAACAGTGGCATTCCAGCCGGCAGGCCTTCAATAATCGCCGTCAATTGCGGCCCATGTGATTCTCCTGCGGTTAAATATCTCATAACTCTTTCTCCCTTCAACTCGTTAAAGGATTATGTATCAATATATCATATGACTGTGGATAAGAATAGTCAAAGATTCAAAATAATCTTTTTATCCTCTTTAACATGAATGAAGCTATTTTAACATTTAACAGACATGTATCAAAAGTGAGGTGAAGCGCGGCTGCAGTTTTTCACAGAAAAAAACCAGGCTGTATCCGCCCGGCTGCTATTACTGTTTCCTGTAAAAAAATGTATCTTCTGTATCGAAACCATACGCCGCTGGGTTGAAAATTTGTTCTGTGCTGCCGACGAAGAAGATTCCGCCAGGTCTTAGAGCGGCACTGAACTTTTTATACAGTTCATCCTTTGCTTCTTCGGTAAAATAAATCAGGACGTTCCGGCAGACGATTAAATCATATGGACCGCCGAAAGGCTCGGCAAGTAAATTGTGCTGCTTATAAACAATCGTCTTCTTGATTTTATCGTCTACTTTATAAAAGCTGCCTTCCTGGGTAAAATACTTCTTTCTAATCTCAGCTGGAACCTCGTTTAACGACCTTTCCGGGTAAACTCCTGCCTTGGCCCGATTAATCACATTGGTGTCAAGATCGGTAGCCTGGATTTGCAGCTCTGAAAGAGGCATAAATTTCGACATAACCATCGCAATCGTGTATGGTTCCTCCCCCGTTGAACACGCAGCGCTCCAAATTTTCGGCCGCTTGTTTTCGGCAAGAATTTTCGGCAAAATCTTTTGTTCGAGTACTTCCCATCGTTTCGAATTACGGTAAAATTCGGAGACATTAATCGTCATTCTATCAAGAAACTCATCTAAAAGCTGATGTTCTTTTGATAATGCTTCATAAAAAACCTCGAAGGAAGCGAAACCTTTCTTTTCATAAAGAGATGTTAATCTGCGTTTCATCTGTGCTTCTTTATAAAGGGACAGATCTATTCCGGTCTTTCTTTTGATTTTACTGATAAAGTCTTGATAATCGTTTTGTGCCATTTCTGCTTCTCCTCTGACAAAATCCGCTAATATTTTCTAATAACATTCTTAAGTATAGCGGAAAACCGAGAATCATGAGAGCTTTTTTTCAGAGAAGAGCTCTGTTTTTATTAAATCAGCAGAGAAAAGGGATACAAAAAAGAGCGCCTAAATTTCAAGCGCCCTGTGACACGTTCTATTTTAATAAATCCATTCTTTGACAAGCTTATTATATTCAGCCACTTCATCATTGTTAAAAAATAGACCGATTTCCCGCTTGGCACTTTCCGGTGAATCCGAACCGTGAATGACATTCTTGCCAACAGTCACACCAAAATCGCCACGCAGTGTTCCAGGAGCTGCATCTTTAGGATTCGTAGCGCCCATCATTTGTCGTGCGGCAGCAATTACGTTCTCTCCCTGCCAAACCATTGCAAACACAGGCCCGGAAGTAATAAAATCGACGAGTTCGCCGAAGAAAGGACGCTCTTTATGTTCTCCGTAATGCTGTTCGGCAAGCTCTTTCGAAATAATCATCAGCTTGGCACCCGCCAATTGATAACCTTTTTTCTCAAAACGTGCGACAACTTCACCGATTAAATTGCGTTGGACGCCGTCAGGTTTTACCATTAAAAATGTTTTTTCCATGAACTCCACTCCTACAACATTATGTATAGTGGATTACCCTTGGAGGACAATCCACGAAAATAGTAACATTCTTTTGACTATTTAGCAACTTTACTCAAAATTTGCGCTTTCCGATGTATCTGGCAATTTCTTTAAGTGTCTTATTCGCCCGATTGTCCGGGAGTTCATCAAGAAGTGAAATAGCTTTATCCAAATATCGATCACTTATTTGAACCGAGCGTTCAATGGCACTGCTGTTTTTGATCAGGGAGATGATTTCATCGATCTCGCTGCGCGGCATATCTTCATGAACACGAACGATCTTTGTCCGAATGTTCGCATCCTCCATCGCAAAAAATACCGGCAGAGTTAAATTCCCCTGGAGCAGGTCGCCACCCGCTGGCTTGCCAAGCTCCTTTTCCGTGCCTGTAAAATCGAGAATATCATCGGTTATTTGAAAGGACATGCCGACATAATAGCCAAACTGGAACAGTTTTCGATGAATTCTTTCTTCAACGCCGGCTGAAATGGCACCAAGCTGCAGACTGACTGCAATTAGCAGGGCTGTCTTTCTTTTTATTCTGCGGAAATAATCCTTTATATTTTGATCAAACCTGTATTTATCTTTGATTTGCTCAATTTCCCCAATACAAACTTCGACAATTGTATTGGAAAGAATCTGGTGGGCAAGAGGATTTTCAATATTCGTGATCAATTCAAGAGAGCGGGCAAAAATATAATCACCCGTGTACATCGCAATCCGATTGTCCCATTTTGCTTTAATGGTTGGCCGCCCGCGCCGCAGCTCGGCATCATCGATGACATCATCATGAACGAGACTGGCTGTATGGATCAATTCAAGAGCCATTGCTATGTTTTTAGTCACATTAATATCATAATTTCCGAACTTACCAGCAAGTAATACAAAAACTGGGCGAATCCGTTTTCCCCCGGCCTGCAATAAATGCAAAGATGCCTGCCGAAGCAGCGGCGAATCTGCATGTATTGTTTCTTCCAGCTCTTTTTCTATTATGCTTAAATCCGAATTCAAAAATGAATACATCATTTTTAATTTCATCTGTTCCCACCCAGCTTCAACTTCCTGTCACAATGGATCCCTTCGCTGCAGGTTTTCATTTGACATCAGTATTTTTTATGGCCCATATGAACCGCGGCAACTCCTCCGCTATACGGTTTATATTTTACCTCTTCAAACCCGGCTTTTTTAAACATCCGGGCCAACTCTTTCATGCCCGGAAACTCTCTGGCAGATTCCTGCAGCCATGAATATTCAGCATAGCTTTTCGCAAACACTTTGCCGAAAATTGGCATAATAAATTTAAAATAAAAATAATAGAGCTGTTTAAAACCAATCATTGTCGGTTGTGAGGTTTCGAGGCATACTGCAACGCCGCCCGGTTTTAGAACCCGATTCATTTCTTTCAAAACTTGCATATAATCCGGGACGTTTCTTAAACCAAAACCAATCGTTACAAAATCAAAAGAATCGGCAGGAAACGGCAGATCCATTGCATTTCCATGTATAAGTGAAACGTGGTCAAGCCCCAGTTCTTTAACCTTCTCTTCGCCAACCTTCAGCATATTTTGACTAAAATCGAGTCCGACCACTTCTCCGTCGGATCCTGTCGCTTTAGCCAGCGCAATTGTCCAATCACCGGTGCCGCAGCATACATCGAGAGCTTTTGCCCCTTTTTGCACATTCATCTGTCTCATTGTATCCTGGCGCCATCTTTTATGCTGTTGAAAGCTTATCACTGAATTCATCTTATCGTAATTTTGGGAAATCTTCTCGAAAACATTGTGAACGCGTTCTTCTTTTGATTGTTGCATGTATCTTACCCTTCTTCCACATAAGTTTTCGCCGTCGGCTGATGCTCGTTGAAGAAGAATAAAATCCTTTCTTCAAGAAGTTCATTTATTTTTGGGAGCTTCTTTAAGCCATTTTCAATCAATTTCCTGGCATATTCAATGTAACGATCGCACACCAATAATAAATATTTCTGTTGTTCGCTTGATAGTTCATGATTCGCACAATCATGTTTAGGGAAAGTCAATTTTTTTAATATCTCAAAAACAATCGAGGGACTGGCCTGTAAAAACTGCTTTCTTTCTGCCATTAACCTCTTTACAAGCAAAAGATTGGACGCCACTTCATTCCAGGCTCCGGCATGAAAGTATTCAGAAATCTTCTCAAATAAAGATGATTCAATTTTCCTAATGCTGTTCATCAATTTATCAACACCGTCGGTATCCCGTTGATAGACGGTGATTTTATGTTCGTTTATATTCTTAATTCCTTCGGCAAGAGTACGAATCATTGATATATTATCAATTTCAGCGAGAAATTTATAATAGAGCCCGCTGTAATAGTCGCCTGCTAGAACAGTCAACTGCCGTCTTTGCATGTTCTGGCTGCTATCTTTTAAGGCTTTACTGTTCGTCACATGCTCATGGGTATCGAGGGCAATTTGAATAAGCGTTATCGTTAGTGCATAACGATCTATTTCAGCTTTTGACAGATCAAGCTGATTTAACAGGGAAAGAAGCAATATTAGCTTGTCTTCATCAATGTCCGGAGCCTCAACGTGCTTAAGCAAATATGGATGGGATGCTTTTGCTTTGATATGCTCCTTTATTTCAGCTAGTTTCTCTCGAAGATCTTGCAAATTAATCACCCTTGTTCCCCAAAATATATGTATATGTATTTTTGCATCGATGGTAGTGTTAGTAAGAAAATCCATGCATTGAAAGGCAGTGACAATTATATCACAAAATATCAATCGTTTGTCGGGGTTAAGGAAATAAAAAACTTTCCCAAATCTTCCATTTTCCCGATTACTTTTTCGGATCACTTTCTACCTGCCCATACGAAGTTATGATCGAAGCTTTACCGCGAATTTTTATCGCAGAGGTATGCTCGGTAAACTGTGCAATCATCACTTCACCTTTATCCAGTTTCTCGGAATGGTGAAATCTTGTATCGGTCCCTCTCGTTAATCCGATGACATTCACTCCATCATCCATCGCTTTGATTACGACATAGTCACCATTTGCCGGGTTGCGTTTTTCCAATTCTTTCACCTCCAGCTTTAAAAATTCTCCAGTTAAGATGCGAGCTGGCTAATTATTAATTAAATTTGCCAGCATGCTTTATTAAAGCAATTAAAAAGGCTAAAAGTAATCTCCCAGCCTTTTATCCTGCTCTATTGTTTATTTATTAGTGCAAGTACTTCAGCCCTGGCTCTTGGGTCTTCCTGCAATACGCCTCTCACAGCCGATGTAATTGTTTTTGACCCGGGTTTTTTAACTCCCCGCATCGTCATGCACATATGCTCTGCTTCAACAACCACCATCACACCATGAGGCTCAAGCTTTTCCATAATAGCATCGGCTACCGTTGCAGTGATTCGTTCTTGAAGCTGGGGCCTGCGCACCACATCCTCCAATGCTCTTGCTAATTTACTTAATCCTGTCACTCTCCCGTTTTTCGGTATGTAAGCTATATGTGCCTGCCCAAAGAATGGCACTAAATGGTGTTCACACATCGAATAAAAAGGAATATCTTTAACGAGCACAAGCTCTTCATGGTCTTCCCCAAAAATCGTTTCAAAATGCTCTTTTGGATCCTTGTTTAAACCGGCAAAAACTTCTTCATACATTTTAGCAACACGCTTCGGTGTATCGACAAGCCCTTCACGATCCGGGTCTTCTCCGATTGCCTGCAAAATTAGACGAACCGCTTCCTCTATCTGCGTACGATTTACGTTAGACATACAACTTCCTCCTAATAAAGCACTATCCCACTAGTTTAAAGTATAACATTTACATATTAGCATAATCATTTTCATTCAAGCAAAACAGAAGTTTAATTAAGCAGCCATTTACACCTTATGTTTGTTGACTCGATAAAAAAACCAAAATTTCGCAACAAAAGAAAAAGGCCGTGTTTTCACACGACCTTTTCCCCAAGCATTGGCTTTAAGCACTTATGTAATTATTTTACTGCATCTTTAAGCGCTTTACCTGGTTTGAAAGCAGGGACTTTGCTTGCAGAAATTTCGATTTCTTCGCCAGTTTGTGGGTTGCGGCCTTTACGGGCTGCACGCTCACGTACTTCAAAGTTTCCGAAACCAATTAATTGTACTTTATCACCATTTTTTAAAGCATCTAGGATTGCGTCAAAAACAGCGTCAACCGCTTTAGTAGCGTCTTTTTTAGAAAGTTCACTAGCTTCTGCAACTGCGTTAATTAGTTCTGTCTTGTTCATGCTTGTCACCTCCTCCCAAAAATTGAAATAAAATTCAGTAACAATAGGCGTCTTACCTACATTCTTAAACATAATTACTGAATTCTATACGTTGTGAAAGATTTTTTCAGCACAGCCCTTATATTAAATGATTAAGAGGAAGATTTCAATCTATTTTATTGAAAAAATCCTTTATCCATAAGGTTTTGAGCCTCACAACTTCAATTCTGTTAAAAGATTATCATAATAGATTCATTATATCAAGAAAATTCATCAAAATAATGGTAATGTTTTCTTATTTGAAATATTCTTGTAATATAAAATTCGTCATTTTTCGCAGTTGAAACGCCCTTCCAACCTAGATCCCGCTTGAGAAATCAGCAAATTAGCAAATCTAAATTAGTGATGGGAGAAAAAATTTTAAAAAAGAAAAAGACCCCTTATCGGAGTCGAATATTAGAGAATGATCGCAATTAATCCACCGGAACCTTCGTTAATAATCCGTTCTAACGTTTCTTTTAATTTATAACGTGCATTTTCAGGCATTAACGAAAGTTTTGCCTGGATGCCCTCCCTGACGATTGAGCTTAGACTGCGGCCAAAAATATCAGAATTCCAGATCGAGAGCGGATCATCCTCAAAATCCTGCATCAAATAGCGGACCAGCTCTTCACTTTGTTTCTCCGTGCCAATGATCGGCGAAAACTCAGATTCCACATCGACTTTGATCATATGAATCGAAGGTGCCACTGCCCGTAACCTTACGCCAAACCGCGCACCCTGTCTGATAATTTCTGGTTCATCGAGGCTCATATCTGTCAATGTCGGGGCTGCGATACCATAACCAGTCTGCTTCACCATTTTAAGAGCATCGGCAATATGGTCATATTCTGCCTTCGCATGTGCGAAATCCTGCATAAGCTCAAGCAAATGGTCCTTCCCGCGAATTTCGACACCGACAATCTCTTTTAAAATATCATCGTATAAATCATCCGGTGCATAGAGGTCAATTTCCGCAACCCCCTGACCCATCTCTATCCCAGCCAGGCTGGCCCGGTCAATAAATTCAAAATCACTAAATTGATGGACGACCCTGTCTACATCACGGAGCCTCTTAATATCTTTTACCGTCTCTTTTACTGCATCCTGGTAGCTTCCGCGCAGCCAGTGGCTTTCTCTTAACACCATAACCCAGCTTGGCAGGTTAACGTTTACTTCTAAAACAGGAAATTCGTATAACGCCTCTCTGAGAACATTTAGTACATCTGTTTCACGCATACTTTCGACACTCATTGCGATAACCGGTATATCGTACTTTTCAACAAGCTGGCCCCTAAGGGTATCTGTGTTCGGATGGTGAGGCTGGGCGCTGTTAATCACAATAATAAACGGCTTGCCTACCTCTTTCAGTTCTTCAATAACACGTTCTTCTGCCTCAAGGTAGTTTGATCTCGGAATCTCCCCGATTGTTCCGTCCGTTGTGATCACAACACCAATTGTTGAATGTTCTTGAATCACCTTTCTTGTACCAATTTCAGCCGCTTCATGAAACGGAATTGGCTCTTCATACCACGGAGTATTTATCATGCGCGGGCCATTTTCATCTTCATATCCCTTCGCTCCCGGCACGGTATAACCTACACAATCTACCAGTCTAATATTCACTTCCAGCCCTTCATCAACATGGATATTTGCCGCTGTGTTCGGAACAAATTTCGGTTCAGTCGTCATAATCGTTTTTCCAGCTGCACTTTGAGGCAGTTCATCCTGTGTCCGGGCCCGGTCTGCTTCATTGCTTATATTTGGTAAAACAACCAGCTCCATAAACTTCTTAATAAATGTTGATTTGCCAGTTCGTACTGCTCCTACTACTCCTAAATAAATATCACCGCCAGTCCTTTCGGCAATATCTTTAAAAATATCGACCTTTTCCAAGTGATCTCCCCTCCCGAATCTTACAGTTAGTGGGATAAATAATATCCTTTTCTTCGGTAATTTTGGACAGTATATGTTTATGATGTTGTCCTATGAAGTTATGACAGATTTTTATTTTTTTACCTCCTGTCCCGATTCTATTCCGTATACCAGCCAGTTATTTTAAGAAGCATCGTATGATGTGATGAAAAGATTTTTAAAGAATAAAAGAAAAAACCCTTCTCCTACAATATATTTTGCAGAAGAAGGGTTATGACTATTTCACCAAAAAGATTGGTTCATCTGATTCCGGTTCAATTGTATACGGGTGGGAATAGGCAGGGACAAAATAAGAGTCCTCGACGAGTATATTGCGGATATCTTCACCAGGTTCGTAATTACTTTCTTTCGCTTTCAGAGCCTGATATAAATCGCTCCGGTAGTCTACCAGAACCACACCTTCGCCTGTCACTATAAACGGAAGGTTTTGCTGCGTATAGGGGCTGATCACTACAGGGTCCTCCTTATAGCCAAGCTTTTTGAAGTCGAGCGTAAAAATACCATCTGCAATTTGCTCTTTGTAAGGTGGATATCCATTTGAATAGATCCGCATTTTAATATCCCTGATTGTCTCGGCTATTCGTAAATCAAACAGCTTTACCTTTGGGTCTGTTTCAACATCTACAAGCACATATTGAAAAACCCCGCCGTTTTCAAAAGAATTTCCCGGCAGTTCAGCCATATAGGTTGGAACGATTCTTGCAAAATCGATCGGATATTTCTCGTAAATCGGTGTCTCTGCCTCTTTTGTCTTAATCGGGAGCAGTCCTCCTGATGCTTCCCGAAACTGATCAACGGCAGACTGGACAGCATCTGCCTGGTCTTTATATGGAATTTGGTTTTCAGCCAGTCGTTCGTTAGGATACATGCAGCCTGTCAACATAGCGGTGATGATTGCCACAAGAAAAACAATCAATGCTTTTTTCATCCGAATCAATCCTTTATATGTAGTGATTATTCACTTGTTGGCCCGCTTAAAACAACGAGAAGAATAATAATTCCGGACACAATCATTAATAGATAAGCTACTACGGCCGTAAAAATCCGAAAAAATCCTTTTAGCTTATAGCGGCTCAAATAGATTGAAATAATTGAAATAAACATAAACGCCATTGCGGCAAGAGAAACCCACATTTTCATTAAAGCGGGAGACATATGAACCACTCCTTTTTCCGAAAAGTATTATATCACAGGACCATTAAACAGAAAAGTACAGGCACAAAGTTCAACTCCAGCCAGTCTCTAGCAATCTGGCCAAGCGACAACGAAAAAATGGCTAAAGTAAAGATGGGGCAATATCTTTACTTTAGCCAAATCGACTAAATCACCCATGCACCCTGTTCAGATTACCAGTTTGCTTCGTTGCATTGTATGCATGGGAGACAGGAAGCGCATCCTCTAATGCCTATATTTCGCAGATTAATATTATTCGCATCTCGTTCTTTCACCGAGTATATCAACGAGATCTTCCATTTCGTGTGTCTTGCCCCGGGCCATTAACGCATCAACTGCATCTTTTGGGTTTATATTGTTAAACAGAATATCGTAAAGAGCCTGTGAAATCGGCATTTTAACCTGGTATTTTCCAGCAAGCTGATAGGCAGCCTTTGTTGTCCGTACTCCTTCGACAACCATTCCCATATTTTCGAGAACCTCCTCAAGATTCTTTCCTTTGCCGAGGAGGTTCCCGGCCCGCCAGTTACGGGAATGAACACTTGTACACGTTACAACCAGATCGCCGATTCCGGTTAAGCCCGAAAAAGTCAACGGGTTGGCCCCCATTTTCGTGCCGAGTCTGGCGATCTCAGCGAGCCCGCGCGTAATTAAAGCCGCTTTCGCATTGTCCCCGTAGCCAAGTCCATCTGACAGTCCCGCAGCTAACGCAATAATGTTTTTAAGCGCTCCACCAATTTCGACCCCAATAAGATCAGGATTCGTATAGACACGAAAATTTTGATTGATAAACAGGTCCTGCACCCGCTCGGCAGCACTCATGTTTTTAGCAGAAACGGTGACGGTAGTCGGGTGACGGAGACTGACTTCTTCTGCATGGCTTGGCCCGGATAAAACAACAACGTCTTTCAATAGCTCCTCGGGCATTTCTTCTTCAATCATTTCGGAAATGCGCAGCAGCGTATCCGGTTCAATTCCTTTGCTGACATGGACAATCGTCAGCGGCTCAAGTTTTATCTCCCTCATCCGGCCAAGGACTTCCCGAATCGCCTTCGTAGGGACAGCGAGGATGATCGTATTGATATGATCCATCGCCTCTGCCATGGAATGATACCCTTCAATTGATTCAGGCAATAAAATATCGGGGAGATACTTTGAATTCATATGTTTTTCGTTAATTTCATCGATTTGGGCCTGATTATGCCCCCACAATCGTACCCGATGACCATTATCTGCCAAAACCATTGAAAGCGCCGTTCCCCAGCTTCCTGCACCGATAACAGCAACTTTTTCCTTTGGACGGTTCAATGTCACTCACAACCTTTTTTGTAGTTGAGTAAATTCCATAAAGCATGTCTTCAATTGAAAAACGAACAATTATTTAGAATTAACACAGTATTATTCGTTTCTTACTAAGGCTCCCTGGTTTATTAAGACAATTCAATTCGTTTTTCGGTTAGCTTAATGCATTGTGAAATTTACTCGGTTAAAAAAATCTTTTCCCTGTTACAGAACCGCAAACCTAAAAAAACTAACCTCCCGGGCTCGTTCCTCCCGATCTACTTGCGCTCTCTTGCAAATATTTTGATCGGTGTTCCTTCGAAACCGAACGCATCCCTTATCCGGTTTTCCAAAAATCGTTCATATGAAAAATGAAGCAATTCCGGGTCATTCACGAACACAACAAATGTCGGCGGCTTAACAGAAACCTGGGTTGTATAGTAAATTTTTAATCTTCGTCCTTTATCGGTTGGAGTAGGATTCATCGCCACAGCATCCATAATGATGTCATTCAGAACGCTCGTATCCACTCGCAAGGAATGGTTTTCACTGGCCATATTAATCATCGGAATTAATGTATGGATCCGTTTTTTCGTTTTCGCAGATAAAAAAACAATCGGTGCATAATCGAGAAACAAAAAGTGGTCGCGAATTTTTTGTTCAAATACCTTCATTGTTTTTTCATCTTTTTCAACGACGTCCCATTTATTCACAACGATTACAACAGCACGTCCCGCCTCATGTGCATAGCCGGCAATGTGTTTGTCCTGTTCGATAATTCCCTCTTCCCCGTCAATCACAACGAGAACGACATCTGAACGTTCAATTGCTCTTAATGCACGAAGGACACTGTATTTTTCTGTTGTTTCATATACTTTTCCTTTTTTGCGCATTCCAGCTGTATCGATAATGACATACTTTTCTCCATTATACGTGTATGTCGAATCAATTGCATCCCTTGTCGTACCTGCAATATCGCTGACGATTACTCTGTCCTCACCAAGGATCGCATTGACGAGTGATGACTTGCCAACATTCGGACGCCCGATCAAGGAGAATTTAATCACATCATCATCATATTCCTGGTCATCGGTCTTTGGAAAATGCTTGGCAACGTCATCAAGTAGATCTCCTAAACCAAGACCATGTGTACCTGAAATCGGGAATGGCTCGCCAAAACCAAGCGAATAAAAATCATAAATCTGGGCGCGCATTTCCGGATTGTCGACTTTATTTACAGCGAGAACAACCGGTTTTTTTGATTTATACAGTATTTTCGCGACTTCTTCGTCCGCTGCTGTTACCCCTTCTCTGCCGTTCGTTAAAAAAATGATGACATCGGCTTCATCAATTGCAATTTCAGCCTGCTGGCGAATCTGCTCCAAAAATGGTTCCTCGCCGATATCTATGCCACCTGTATCAATAATACTAAAATCATGAGTAAGCCATTCTCCCGAGCTGTAAATCCTGTCTCGGGTTACTCCGGGAATATCCTCCACAATTGAAATTCTTTCACCGGCGATTCGGTTAAAGATCGTAGATTTTCCGACATTTGGCCTCCCGACGATCGCTACGACTGGTTTCGCCATCAATTCCACCCTTTCTTATCCGTGCATTCTAATATTAGTTATAATTAAGAACCGTGTACTCGCTAAAAATCAAGAAAATCCTTAAATTTGATAAATAGTAAAAGAACCCTTCTTGACAAGAGAAGGGTCTAGCTTCACTATTTTATCAAAGTGATTACAACCTAGCAAATAAAAGTTGGAAGAACAATCAATGTCTGACGATCACATAAAGTTCATCCGTAAGTCTGTGGGCAATTCCGTCGAGAATTGCCTCAAGGTTCTCTGCTATGACTGTCAACTCTTCGCCAGAATCACAATGAAAAACCGCTAGTCCGCTTGGAACCTTCTTTGGATTGGTCGTAATCACAGCCATAATCATTTTTTCATGCGTCATTAGCTGTTTCGTCCTTCCTGTTATTCCTTTCTTTCCGAAGGCATTCTGATCGCATTTTCCAGAGTCGGAACCTCACCGATGATCCGGATCGCTTTTTCAATATTCTTTTCCTGAGGTAAAACAAACACACCAACTCTTCCATCATCCAGATCCCTTTTTGCAAGCGGGACAAGCGCAGGAGTTCCTGAATCGCGATAAACGCCAAGTGCGGTCGATACGTCATGAAGGACGGCCTGGCGCTGGCCCAAATTTGCAATCGTAGACCTTGCATTAAAGTTTTTCGGCTTCAGAATAAATCCCATCCCATACCGTAAAATCTCTTTCTGTCGCTCAGGAAGCCCGATATTCATGATGTAAATATTATCAATATATAAGCCGGCACCTTCAAACCTCAGCTGAGTATAGTTGATGTCAACAATATCCTTGAGCTTGCCGCCGGCCATCAATTTTCGGCAGATGATCAGGCCAACTGCAGCGGTCAGCAGTGCCGCCCAAATATTAAAAACGATATACGCAAAGGTACTGATTAGTGAGGTAAAAATAACAAGATAGTTTCTGCTTTCAAATGCAACAGCAATTCCTTCAATATACGTTTTACCCCGGGGCACCAATTCATAACCGTCAAGCTCAGATAACGTATTTCTTTCCATATTGCGGACTTCACGGAACTGCGAAGCTGCGAGAGTTAAAAAAGTAACGGCCGTAAACTCTTCCTCCATAATGGAAGGAATGGCAACGGCTCCCAACCCGGCAGCTATAAAGCCAAGTGCAATATGAATAATCTTTCCGTGAAGATAGGTTGGATATTGCCGATAATCTGTTCTCAGCATGTAAATACGGCTTAAAGTTCCGGCGGCAACCCCAAATATAATCGGTAGTGTGTATTCGTTCATGAGGTTTTTTGTTTCTCCCTTTCAAACTGACTTACTGTCTTTTCTAATAAGAGGATCGCATATTTTAATCCGTTCCAGCCCAAAAGCACACCTGCTGCCAGGGCGACAAGATCTAAAAATTCCAGTGCGCCGATTTTGTAATTGATAGCCAGCTTTTTTATAATTAACGCGAATACGACCTCGCCATGAAAAGCTCCTGAAAGTAAGATACAGATTCTCATCTTTATATCCTCGTAAAGCACAACAATTAAATAAACGATGATAAAGCCAAGCATGAGCTTGCGGTCGAATAGAACCCAGACTGGATCAAATAATTCAAACAGCAAAAAACTGACATACGCCAGCGTTACAATCAATGCGCAGATGATATAATAGGCCAACTGTCCTTTTTTCAATTTGGCTATCTCCCAATAAACAAAAAGGAGCAAAACCACAGGTGCCCAGTAAAAACTAAATCCGAACAGGCTAAACTGTGCAGTCGAAAGCATGATTGCAATTAGCATTGCTAATGATATTCTGAACCGATATCGATTTTCTTTTTTCAGAAAAAAGGTTGCCAAAATCCAGATAAGCCAGGAAATCCAATAAAATATTATTCCTTCCATCCCTTTACCCCCCTATCGTTTCCAGTATGGGTAAAGAATATGTGATTTAATCTTTCAGCACTTAATTTTCTGGTGTGAATCATATGTGTGTGATATAGGGGGAAGAAAAATGCGGAGGGAAGGAGCAGGTCAAGACCTGAAGCGGGCTGGTTGGATTTTCAATAGAAAAAAGCTTCGGCATAAACCAAAGCTTTCTTTACATAAGCGTTCTCTGGCTGTATTTTTTTGTGTCTATGCCGCGTTCATTCAGCCAGTGGAAAGTGTTTCCCGAAATAATCAGCGGTGCTTTCTGCAATGCGTTAATATTTATTGCACCTAATGCAGTCATCATCAACGTCAGCTCATGATGGATGATTGCGATCTCATCGATCAGTGCTTCAAGCCCGTTTTCGAACAGAATTTTTAATAGAAACCCGGCCATTCCAACAGCATCGGCACCTAGAGCAATTGCTTTTGCAACATCCAAGCTGTTCTGGATTCCTCCCGAACCAATGATCGGAACAGATGCGGCTGCGTGTTTGGCTTCGACAATCGATACAGCGGTCGGTACTCCCCAACTGTTAAAAAAGCTTAACAGCCTTTCCCTGCGCTCATTTTCGATTTTTGCAAAATTAGTACCGCCAAATCCGCCCACGTCCACTGCGGCTACCCCGATAGAAGCAAGCTGTGCAACGGCCTCCCCGCTCATGCCAAAACCGACTTCTTTCACGATGACCGGAACTTGCAGTTGCTGAATGATTTTTTCGATTCGCCGCAAAGCACCGCGGAAGTCGCGATCTCCCTCGGGCATTGTCAGCTCCTGAATAACATTTAAGTGAATTTGCAGCGCATTAGCGGCAACCATCTCCACAGCAGCCTGGGCCTGCTCGACAGTTGCCTCACTGCCAATGTTGCCGAAAACGATTCCGTCCGGATTTTCCTTCCTAATGATCTCATATGTCTTACGCTCAGTCTGATCCTTCAACGCAGACATTTGCGAACCCATGGAAATTGCAATCCCGGACCTTTTGGCTGCAATTGCCAACTTCCGGTTAATTTCTAATGTCTTCTCACCACCGCCGCCAGTCATGGCATTGATAAAAATTGGCGAACTTAAAGAAAGTTCGCCAATTTGCGTGTTTAAACCGATATTATTAACAGATGCACTCGGCAAGTTTTGATGGACGAATTGAATATCATCAAAACCGTTGCTGCGTTCCTGCCCCGTTTTCAGGGCAAATTGAACATGGTCCCATTTTCGTTTTGATCTCGACAAAGATTATCACCATTAATTTTTCAAATTCTTTAATTTATCGCCAATCATTTCACCAAGCTGAAAGCCTTTGGATTCCTCCGGAAGCTCATAGTCCCCGGCATCATAAGAATCCCTTTCCTGAAGGTCTTTAATGCTCAAAGATAAGCGCTGTTCCTGCTCATTGACATCGAGGACCTTGACCTGGACGCGCTCGCCTTCCTTTAATACTTCATGAGGCGTTCCAATATGCTTGTGGGCAATTTGCGATATATGAACAAGTCCTTCCACGCCCGGAAAAACCTCGACAAATGCGCCGTAAGAGACAAGACGCCTGACAGTCCCCTCAAGCGTACTTCCTTTAGGGGCTTTTTCAGCAATATCCGCCCACGGCCCAGGCAAAGTCTCTTTAATCGATAACGAAATTCGGTCATTATCACGATCGATACTAAGTACCTTTACCTTTACCTGCTGTCCTTCTTCGACAACATCGGATGGTTTTTCAACATGTTCATGTGACAGCTGGGAAATATGGACAAGGCCGTCAATTCCCCCGATATCAACAAAAGCTCCAAAATCGGTTATGCGCTGGACCGTACCATCCAAAACCTGGCCGGGTTGAAGAGACTCGAGCAGCTCTTCTTTTTGTTTTCCTTTTTCTGCTTCAACTACTGCGCGATGGGAAAGAATCAATCTATTCTTGTCGCGATCGAGCTCAACAATTTTAAATGTAAGCTGCTTGCCCTTATAATCGGAAAAGTCTTCTACAAAATGTGCTTCAACAAGCGAAGCCGGTACAAAACCCCGGACACCGAGGTCGACAACAAGTCCGCCCTTAACAACATCCTTTACTTCGGCTTCAAATATTTCGCCGCTTTCGAATCGCTTCACAAGGTTTTCCCATGCCTGCCCGGCATCGATCTTTCGTTTCGACAGGATCAAGGCCTCTTCCTCGACCTTTAATACTTCAAGTTCGAGTTCGTCTCCTTCAGCAACTACATCTGAAGCTTTTTCAACATGCAGACTTGATAATTCGCTGATCGGGATAATTCCATCAAGCTTGCTGTTTTCAACATGAACAAGCACCTGCTTTTCCTCAACCTTTGTTACTTGAGCTTTTACCTTATCGCCAACTTCAAAGTTTGTAACCTCAACATTATTCATATCTTCTGTCATATGTACTCCTCCTTAATCCAATGACTGCTCAAAAATTTATTCGAAATGCAGTAGTACCGCATTTAATACCGAGCTTTCAAAAATGACTAAAGAATTAGAAAAGCGGACGACCTTGCGGAAAAAGTCAAAAGCCGCTTTTTCCTATCGCTCAACCGCGACAGCGCTCCCCGACTTAAAGCGCTACGTCCTGTGGCGTCGTCGGCAATGGTACATCCTGTACGTCGGAGCCTGGAAATTGAGACGCCCAACCAATTTAAAAAGTTTATAGATTTTTATAAACTTTTAAAAAAACTCTTTTACCTAACTTCTTACAAATGAGTACTTTTGTCAAGTATGAACCTCTATTTATGCTCTTCAATTAGTTTACGAATCGCCGCCATGATCAATTCGGTTGCTTCGTCTGCGGAAGCCTTGTTTCTTCTTATTTCTGTAAAATCGACCGGTCTGCCGTATACAACCTTCAGTCGTTTGAAAGGTTTATAAGGGCCGATAATCGCACATGGGACAATCGCTGACTCGGAACGAAGCGCAAAAAAACCGGCTCCGGCCAAACCTTTTCCCAATTCCCCTGTTTTGCTTCTTGTTCCCTCTGGAAACAATCCTAAAACATGGCCATCGTTTAAGATTGCCAGGCCTTTACGCAACGCTTCCCTGTCGCTCATTCCCCTTTTTACCGGAAAGGCGTTTACACGGGGAAGGATCTTTCCCAGTAACGGAACGGAAAAAACCTCGGCTTTCGCCATAAAATGCACCGGGCGGGGTGCATTAATGCCAACTACAGGAGGATCGAGATTGTCGATATGATTTGCACAAAGTAACACCCCTCCTTCTTTCGGAAAATGTTCCCTTCCAATTACTTCAAAACGATAAACAGGCTTCAGCAGAACGTAAATAAGCGATTTTGCAAAGCTATATAGATTCATGGTCACCCAATCCTTTCCCTGGCCAGTACCATGATTTTCTCAACAACCTCTTCAATTGAGAGCGACGTTGTATCAATTTCCACAGCGTCCTCCGCTTTTTTTAACGGAGCCACTTCCCGTTCGGAATCAAGCTTATCTCTTGCCGCGATTTCCTCTTTTAATTTTTCTAAATCGGAGCGAAATCCCTTTTCGAGATTTTCCTGGTGACGCCGCTCGGCTCTTTCTTGTACGCTTGCAAGCAGAAATACCTTAACCTCAGCATCGGGGATGACATGGGTGCCAATATCCCGGCCATCCATGACAACACTGCCACCAACTGCAAACTTCTGCTGACGTTTGACCATTTCTTCCCGGACCGCACGGTGCTTCGCGACAATTGACACTGAATTCGTGACAACGTCTTTCCTGATTTCTGTTGTGACATCCTTGCCATCCAAAAAGACCAGCTGTCCGCCCGCTTCCGGAACCAGTTCGATTTCCGTATTGTGAAGAATGTCCACTAAAGCATTCTCATTATGTAAATCGATGTCATTGATTATCGCCTTATATGTAAGGGACCGATACATCGCACCAGTATCTATATAAAGGTATGCGAGCCTTTCCGCAACGATTTTTGCAACCGTACTTTTTCCTGCCGCTGCAGGTCCATCAATAGCAATTCGAATCTGTTTGTTCATGTTTCCTCCTAAAAAGCGTTCCATTCAAAAATGATAGTGACGGCCGGGATCTCCACTATCCACAAAGAATAGAGCTGTGTCCGGACGTATAAAAATATTAATCGGTTCTATTTTACCATAAGATGAACAATCGCTCCTCTTAAATCGTCATCCAATGAATTTTTTAAATTTTATATACAAAAAAGCAGGGCAGTCCCTGCTTTTTACTCTCCATTAAAAGTTTCAATCAACTTCGTAAAGTTACTTTCACTGACCCCTTCATATTCGGCAAGCTGCTTTATTTCAGGAAGTATATTAAAGCTGTGGATAAAAATTTGTGTTCCGATCAGAAAAAAGAATTGGACAATGATAATTTTGATCAAAATTCTTTCAAATGTTTTCATTCTATCTAGCCCCTAAAATGATGTTCTATTCTTCTAGTATCGGAGCCTTCGATTTAAATTATTCTATAAGGGCAAACCTTTTTTCTTCAAGGCAAGCTGTCTTTCAAAACTAAACCTTAGCAGCATCTGCCTTTCCTGGCCGGATATATCGATAAATTGCAGCGAAATTCTGTTTCTGTTAGGGCCGGTTGCTGCTATTCTGACGATCTTGCTTTTCAGATTAAGATAATGGTATTCGCCGCTTTGCATCGGTAAAACGAACCAAGTATTGATATGCTGTCCCTCGTGCAAGCTGACACCTGTTCCGGAAAGTATTGCCGCGCCGCCGGCACTTATGTCATCTGAAATCGTCGTAAATGGCGGAAATTCTCCGTTTAAAGGATGCACCGCCACATCTGCCAGAGTTTCAATGCGGACATATTGTCGCCGCTGGATTTTTACAAGATGCTCTTTTCCGGGATAGCGCAATTTCAGCATCGGAATCTTTTGCTTCACCCTTCCTTTCACTTCGCAGTCAAATAAATAAACAGTGCCCTCTTCCGCCACAAAACTTGCCTTTAGCTGTGTCCCATCAAGCAGGAATACTGTTTTCCCTGTATTCATATTGATTGGGTAATCTATGTATAAGTCCTCACCTGATCGATCGACAAGCTTACACTTGTACTTTTCTGAATCACCCGAGTAACTGGGCTCAAGAATAATTACATCACCAATCTTTAGCATATTGTCTACACTTCCCTTATAAGGAGAATGAAAAGATAATCTTTCCATTTTTATTATAAAGAATGAATTTCATAAAGCAATTCTTTAATTGAAAAACGGACAGTTATTTAAAATTAACATAGTATTATTCGTTTCCTATGGCATACTCTTCCTCGTTCGTTTTTTCTTTTTAACATATTACATTGTGAAACGAACTCATAATAAGAAGCTCGCAGCTTTTAAGAAAAACTTTTCAAAGAGAAAAAGGAAAGCCTTTTCAGACTTTCCTTTCAAACGACATCCTCATAGGTTGCTTCCGCATTATGAAGCTTCTCCACTTCCTCTTCGTCTCCGCTTTCAGCATTAATATAAACTCGGTACGTATCATTACCAAGAGTTCCCAAGAACTCGTAGCAAAGGACTTCCTGATTAAGGTCATTCATTATAACAGCAAGGCGATTCTCCATAATCTCTACATTTGGATTAATTTTTGCCCTTGCTTCCTCTTCAGTCAGGACAGGAGCGGCCATTTCCCTCGTTTGATGTGATCGTAAATAATCCTCGGCAGAAAGACCGATTATTTGTCCGTTATCCATAGCGACTTGGACCCTGATACTGTCCGGGTATACTCTGACACCATCCTGGCTTGTAACAAAAGTTAACACACCAACGTTATCATATTGGGAGCTTTCAAACAGGTCGAGATTCTGAAAGCCATTGTCTTGTAAATACCTGGCTGCGTTGTTGCTAGCTTCGTTCAAGCTGATTTTCTGGTTCTTAACATCACGTTTAACCATAAACCAGATTGGATGGCCGCCTTTTTTTGTTACGTCCATGGTTGCTTCAAGATTGCTCCGTCTATCCTCCATGGAAACACTGTAAAAGCCGAACTCCGAGCCGTCTCCATTTTCCGTTACCTTGGCCTTAACATCCTTGCCCATTCCTGTGTATTGTCTGGCGATTTGGACAGCCTTCTTCTCATTGATCTTCGGACCTTCCAAACGATTAAAGTTTCTGTCATCTTCCTGCATATTGACAAAGGCAGGTCCGAAATCTGTTTCCGAATATCCTTCAACCGTTTTCTCCACTGTCTTGAACCCATCAATAATCGTATTGTCATCAGGCTCGTCTCCTGAGGCAAGCGCCATGTCGACATCCATCCAGCGCAAATTGTTTGCAAGAACCATATGTTGGACCTTTCTGAGTTCCTTCTGAATATCCGCCGATTGACCGTAAAGATTGTTCAGCGCTGCATATTCTTTATCGGAGAGCGGTTCTTTT
This sequence comes from Bacillus canaveralius, assembly GCF_002860125.1. Taxonomy (GTDB): domain Bacteria; phylum Bacillota; class Bacilli; order Bacillales; family Cytobacillaceae; genus Bacillus_BJ; species Bacillus_BJ canaveralius. The sequence continues at coordinate 278,931 of NZ_PGVA01000004.1, read as the reverse complement.
TCCAGGTCCCTAACCGCTGTCTGATAACTGAAGTCTCCGATTTGCGAAAGAAATTCTTCGGTTTTATTAAATGGCAGGATTGTCAACGGAAGCTCCCCGACATTGGTGTGTGCTTCAGATGTAATTCTCCAGACATCTGCAAGAGCCGGAGACAATGAATTTCGGGAATTCATCGCTAATGTTGTACCAATCTTATCGTGCAATAAATCGATCTGATAGGTTAAATCATGGAAGGCGCGCTGATAGTTATTTTCCGAGTTAACCAGGATAGCGTTTTTTTCCCGATGCTCCTGGTACCCCCAGAATGCTGTCCCTGCTACTGCCACGGCGAGCACACCAATCAGTATATTTCTAATCATATTCTTTTCACCCCTATCGACAGAAAATATGTTTTCCGATTTGTTTTATTTGCGGCCTTGTCCATATCCATCCCGATGTTGCCGTATCAGGATTAAAGTAATAAATGGCATTTTCGCTTGGATCCCAGCCGTTAATTGCATCAAGTACGGCTTTCCTCGCCTGTTCATTTGGTGTCAGCCAGATTTGTCCGTCCGCTACAGCCGTGAACGCCCGCGGTTCAAAAATGACGCCTGCAACCGTATGCGGAAATGATGCACTTTCAAGCCGGTTTAAAATAACTGCTGCGACCGCAACCTGCCCTTCATATGATTCGCCCCTTGCTTCGCCATAAACCGCATTGGCCATCAGTTGGATATCATTTTGTGAAAAACCATTTGGCACATTGGCTGCCGTAGGCTGGGCCGGCCGGGCAGGTGCTGGAGCTGACTGGCCAGCGGGTGCTTGAGGCTGAGCTTGTCCGCCTCCCTGAGCCCCAGGCTTCTTTTGTTTGTTAAGGTCTACCCCTCCATAATGGGAGAATTTATTTCCTTTATTAATTTGCTGCTTAACAAACTTTTCATTATACTTGGATGCTTTTACCAATTTGTTCTTCGTTGTCTGTCCAACAAGCCCGTCGATCGGAAGCCCGAATTCATATTGGAAGTTTCGGACTGCCCAGTATGTTCCCCACCCAAAAACCCCGTCAATATCACCGTTGTAATAACCGATATACTGCAGCCTTGATTGCAGCTCAATCACATCTTCCCCTACAGCCCCATGCTGTATTACTTGATTTGTAAAGGCAGCCGCGTTTTGGTCGTGGCTGACCGTTGGAATCAGAATACATAGGGACAAGGACATCAATACCTTAACGGATAATAACTTCTTTTTCATCACAGTTACCCCCAGATGTATAACTACTTTTAAGCATTGACCCTATTTTTTGTAGTGGTAGGATTTTTATTCAAAAAAGGAAAAAAACCCTTCATCATGGCTGAAAGGTTTTTGGAATATCATATTGGGCCTTTACGTATTGGGTGCTTAGTGCTCTTGCCATTTTTACCTTGCGCAGGCCGAGCCACCAAAGGAAAATCATAAACGGAAAAATAAAAGACGTCCAGTTATCCCGGGAAAGAAGGATATAATCATAGGTACCGTGGAGAAAAAACGGGGTAAAAAGGGAGAAAATAATCCATTTTTTATTTGAGTTAGCAGAAAACTTCCCTTTTCCAATATAATAGCCCATTATGACCCCGAACAAGGCATGGCTTGATACAGGTAAAAGGGCGCGGCCGAGCGCGTGCTCGAGGCCATTGGCAATTAAATACATAATATTTTCTGCAGTCGCGAACCCGAGAGATACAGAAGCCCCATAGACCACTCCATCATACGGTTCATCGAAATGAACATGCTTATACACAGTATAGAATAATACAAACCACTTGAAAAATTCTTCAAGCAAGCTTGTCGAAAAAAATGCCGAAACAAATCCCGATTGAACAATGTGCTCTGCTTCTAACACATATTGGATAAACATAATCGGAAATACGAGCAAAGCTCCAAAAACAAACGTTTTTAAAACCATTGACAAAGGCTCAGTTCCATATTGGTCTTTTAAATAAAAATAGCTTAACAGCGCTAAACCGGGCGCTATCCCGGCCGATAAAATTCCCAGCATGAGCTGTCCTCTTTTCAATCTGTTTCCTTAATCGTATCATGTAATTAGAGGAATGAAAATCAATTCTTGCTTCTAGACAAACAGAAATGAATTACTGGGGAGGAACTAACAATGAAAAAAAATATCCTTGTTATTCACACAGGCGGGACCATCTCAATGAGTGAGGACGCTGCAGGTTCAGTTAAACCGGAAAAAAACAACCCGCTCATTGAGAAAACCGCCGTGCTATCCAGCATGGCAAACCTGATAATTGAAGAGCCATTCCGCTTGCCTTCCCCCCATATAACAATAAAAGAGATGCTCCAATTAAAAAAATTAATTGAAAAAACTTGTTCTGCAAGAGCAATCGATGGTGTCGTCATTACACATGGAACAGATACATTAGAGGAAACAGCTTATTTTCTAGAACTCACTGTCACAGCTAAAGTACCAATTGTGATCACCGGGGCAATGAGGTCCAGCAACGAAATTGGCTCGGACGGCTTATATAATTTAATGTCGTCGATTAAAACAGCAGCCAGTGTTGAAGCAAAAGGAAAAGGTGTATTGGTTGTATTAAATGATGAAATTCACACCGCCAAAAATGTCACAAAAACGCATACTAGTAACGTATCTACTTTTCAAAGCCCACAGTTTGGCCCGATCGGCATGGTGACGAAAAGGGGCGTTTTATTCCATCACGCACCAACAAGAAGGGAATGCTACGATATAAAGGATATATCAAAGCAAGTTATTCTTTTAAAAGCCTATGCCGGAATGGACTCGACTCTGCTGACTGCGGTCAGTGAAATGAATGTTGACGGTTTAGTGATTGAAGCGCTTGGCCAGGGCAACCTTCCACCTGCTACTCTGGAAGGAATAGAAAAGCTGCTTGCAAGCGGGATTCCGATCGTTCTTGTATCTCGCTGCTTCAACGGCATTGCTCAGGATGTATATGGCTATGAAGGGGGCGGCAAGCACCTGAAGAAGCTCGGAATCATTTTCTCAAATGGATTAAATGGCCAAAAAGCACGGATCAAGCTAATGATCGGCTTAACCCATACTGGCAATAAAGAAAAAATTGAAGCGATGTTTCAGATATAGGAAAAGCTGCTCCGCACATGCTGAGCAGCTTGTTTCAAGAAGGTAAGCCTCTATTCCTTAAAGTTTCTGCAATCATGCTGCCATGAAAGCGTCCGTTTTCAATGAAAATTTCGTTTGCATTATTGCCAGCTGTGATCACACCTGCAATAAAAATGCCCTTCACATTGGTTTCCATCGTGTCAGGGTTGAAATGTGGTCTGCCCGTTTCTTCGTCGACGTTAATGCCCATTTTGGTCAAAAAGCTGTGGTCAGGATGATACCCCGTCATCGCAAACACGAAATCATTTTTGATTGTATGATCTTGATCGTTTTTCGTGTAGATGACGGCATCTTTCGTGATTTCCTTTATATGTGCTTCAAATTCCATTTTGATCTTTTCATTTCGGACTAATGAGTCGAACTCCGGCAAAATCCATGGTTTGATGCTCGGTGAATATTCGCTGCCACGGTACAGAACTGTAACCCGTGCTCCCGCCTTCTCAAGCTCGAGCGCTGCATCAACACTTGAATTTTTACCACCGATAACGGTAACGTCTTTATCAAAAAAAGGATGGGCTTCTTTAAAATAATGGGCAACCTTCGGTAACTGTTCCCCAGGTATATTCAGATAATTAGGATGATCATAATAGCCTGTTGCCACGATGACAACAGGAGCCGTGTAAACCGATTTATCCGTTTCAATCACAAATTCCTGCTCGCTGCGTTGACTGACTTGGACCACCTTTTCAAAAGAATGGATGCGAAGTTCTTTTCGCTTCACAACCTCCCGGTAATAGGAAAGGGCCTGATTTCGCTTCGGCTTATAATTTTCTGTTATGAATGGCACGCTGCCAATTTCCAGTTTTTCGCTTGTGCTGAAAAACGTTTGATGGGTTGGATAATGGTAAATCGCATTGACAATATTTCCTTTTTCGATCACAAGAGGGTTTAGACCAATTTCCTTTAACGCAATCGCCGCTGACAAACCGCACGGCCCGCCGCCAACAATAATCGCATTTTCTTTGTTCACTTATGTTCACTCCTTAAAAACACTTCGGCTGGAGTATTAAAAAACTCCTATCTTTTCATGATAGGAGATTTTATCATTTTATACAAATCGAACGATTGCTTGTCTTTCGGCGGTGATGCCGCTAGCTAAATCCAGCCCCGGAAGCGGCTCGCTTCCGCCATCTTCCTTACTCCGACCATATATGCCGCGAGGCGCATATTAACACGGCGGTTCTGTGCTGTGTCATAAATATTATTAAACGATTTGCACATCACTTTTTCTAATTTCTCTTCCACTTCTTCTTCTGTCCAATAGTATCCCTGGTTATTCTGAACCCACTCAAAATAAGATACGGTAACACCGCCGGCTGAGGCGAGCACATCCGGGACAAGGAGGATTCCCCGTTCGGTTAAAATTTCGGTAGCTTCCAATGTAGTTGGCCCGTTTGCCGCTTCAACAACAATCGCTGCTTTTATATTATAGGCGTTGTCTTCCGTGATTTGGTTTTCAATGGCAGCCGGAACAAGAATATCACAATCCAATTCAAGCAGCTCTTTATTTGTTATCGTATTATTAAATAATTTTGTTACAGTTCCAAAGCTGTCACGGCGATCGAGCAGATAATCAATATCTAAACCGTTTGGATCATGCAGACCGCCATAAGCATCAGAGATCCCAACAACTTTAGCGCCTGCATCATTCATAAATTTTGAGAGGTAACTTCCGGCATTTCCGAACCCCTGAACGACCACCCTGGCGCCTTCCAGCTTGATGCCTTTCTTCTGGGCCGCTTCTCTTATACAGATCGTTACACCTTTTGCCGTAGCTGATTCACGGCCGTGCGACCCTCCCAGTACGAGTGGCTTGCCTGTAATAAAGCCGGGTGAATTAAATTCATCAATCCTGCTGTATTCATCCATCATCCAGGCCATGATCTGCGAATTTGTAAACACATCCGGAGCAGGAATATCTTTTGTCGGCCCGACAATCTGGCTGATGGCCCGGACGTATCCCCTGCTTAAGCGTTCAAGCTCACGGAACGACATATCGCGCGGATCGCAGACGATTCCGCCTTTTCCGCCGCCATATGGCAAATCAACAATTCCACATTTTAAGCTCATCCAAATTGAAAGAGCTTTAACTTCAGTTTCTGTTACATTCGGATGAAAGCGTATCCCACCTTTGGTTGGGCCGACTGCGTCATTATGCTGGGCCCGGTAGCCAGTAAAGATTTTTACAGAACCGTCATCCATCCGAACCGGGATTTTCACAGTCATCATCCGAATCGGTTCTTTCAATAATTCATAAACCTCTTCAGAGTATCCAAGCCTTTCGAGAGCTTTATGTATGACAGTTTGGGTTGACTTTAAAACATCATGCTTGTCTTTATCATTTATATGGGTCGTGCCTTTCTCGGCTACCATTCCATAAACCTCCTAAAAAAATCACTTTTGCGGATGCAGTCCGCTTTCATTCAAAAGTATACACCTTTGCTTGATTTATGCAAGAAGAAAAACCTACTTTTCGGCATATTTTGATTATTCATTGAAAGCGTTATCAATTCAAGTGTTTAAAGGAATTATTGACCACATTATATCAACTGTTTTCCCTTCAGCAATGAACAAAAACAACTGTCTATTCATTTTTCAAAACGAATTGTAGCTCCACCAAAAGTTATTAGAAAATAATATTTTATCGTTAATTTATGTGTGCCCATCTCCCTCTTAAATGATGAGTCAAAAAGAAAAAGCGGCAATCGCTTGTTCATTTTTCAAAATAATGGACAAGCGTTTCAACCGCCTTTTCTAATATAATTTCTTTCCCGTATTCCTGCAGTCTATGAATTGTCGTTAACGACGGATTCCCATACTCCGCGAGGATCGGAATGATTTGGTTTGCATCCGTGATCGAGCGTTCATCCATAAGTAAGTAATAATAATCATTAAAGGCGTATAAGCTTCCGCCGGTGATTTTCATGGCAGCAAGACGGCTTGCGAGCTGAATAACCACCTCTATACCCGCAAATTCAAAAAGAATATTGTCACTGTCTTCGGCCATGACTTGCATTTCAATAAAGCTGTCGCTAAGGGATTCTTCTTCCTCGCTTTGTTCCTCGACTGTTACAATCATGATCATTCCCTGGGCCTGTAGAGAAAAAATTTCTACTGCTACAGAGCCATGGAAATCAACTCCAAACTCTTCGCTTGCTTCCTCCAGCATATCATGAAAAAGCTGATGCCACTTCAAAGAGTCCAGCCAAATATCTTCCTTTGACAAACCTCGTTCAGTTAAATCGTCCGAGGTTAAAAATATTTTTATTTTGTTGCTTGTTAATCGTTCTAAGCGCATGACCATGCCCCCTGCTATGAACAAAGCTCTTAATTTTAGTTTATGAAATATTCAGAGGTTGGTGAGTTGTTTCTTATTGGCTCTTGCTGGATATGTTTCAACGTCATTCGCTTTTTAATGTTATTAGATGCGTTTCTGCTTTGGCACCAAGCCGGAGCGGTAAAGCAGTGGTTCCATATCCATTGCTGACAAATAACTTCGTCTGCGCCAAATCCCTGATTCCGCCTTTTTTATACGGACTGTAACCAAGGATGCGGATTTGGCCGCCATGAGTGTGCCCGCTAAGCACAAGGCGAATATTATGTTGAACGTCTATTTTCCTGCTAATGTTCGGGTTATGGCTTGCCAGAATTTTAAAGACATCCTTGCCTGCATCCTTGAGTGCAAGATCGAGACGGTCCCGTCCTATGCTTGGATCGTCGACGCCCAGCAACTGAATGGTTTCACCGTTTGCGGATTCAAACTGAACAGCTGTATTGTCTAAAATTTTTATGCCTGATTCAAGCAGCACAGCATCAAGCTGGTGATGATCCAGTTCGTAATCGTTATTTCCCCACACAAAGTAGACGGGCCCCAGCTTTTTTAATTTAGTCAGATTCTGCTTTATCCGGTCTATTGAAACGCCCTTTTCAGCAAGGTCGCCTCCAATAATGACAATATCAACGGATTCATCCACTTTCTCCATTAACGCATCTGTGATCAAACGGCGGTGGACATCCGATATAAAGAAGATTTTTACTGCACCAAAGCTTTTTGGAAAATCAACGAAAGATAATTCGTGTTTGATAACCCTGTCCGAAAAAGCTTCTTTCCACATATACAAAAGCAAGCCGACGCCGGCTGCGACAATGATCCAGATAAAATCCATAATTCCTCCTGAAATCCTGATCTTCCCTGAGTTTTATTTAAAATCATACCATAATAAGGCCTGCAAGCAGTAATCCATTTGATGATCCGATCAACAAAAATCCCTTCCATACTTTAGTATGAAAAGGGATTTTCTTTTGACACTGGAATTAAGCGACCTGGTCATTTGTTAGTCTTCGACAATATCTAAAATCCGGAATCCTGATGATTCCAGTTTTTTAACGAATTTGTCGATATTATCTTTCTTTTCCACTTTCATTACAATTCGACGGACAAGCTTATCGGTTTCATCAAAGGTCACCAGTGAAATGATATGTTCATGGAAATGATGGGCTATTTCAGCAAGCCGGGCAATCCTTCCTTCTGTTTCAACGGAAGTAAAGGCAATTCTCACGCCCGGTTTATGCATGCCAAATGCGCTTTGAAATTGTTCCATGACATCAAACCTCGTGACCGCTCCAAGAAATTCCCTCTTTTCATCGACCACAGCAAGAAGGGGAAAATTTTTTAATTGTAACAAAGTAGTTTCAAAAATTTCCTGGCCTTCTAAAAATTTTTCCTGGTGGGTTGCGATATCTTTCACAAATGTAGTTTCCAAAAAATCGTCTTTTGATTTTCCGGAAATAAAGAAATTTTGATAGATCGATGCTCTTGTGATAACCCCTGCGTAACTATCACCATTCAGGACAGGCAGGCCGTCAATTTGATGGGCTTCCAGCATATTCAGAGCATTTCTTACACTTTCTTCGTGTTGAATCGAATAACATTTATACTTCGGAATCATGATGCTTTTTACAAACATGCTTATCACCTCTAATAATAAAATTCGACATAACTATATATTCTCTACGCGCAGAAAAATCCCTTTTTCTGTGCAGTTTATTTGTGACATGTTCAAGTTTTTTTACAAACTGTCCAAAAAAATGAGACATTGTTATTTGTTTTCGTGATACAAGTTAATATCATAATTTTTTTTCATCATTTCAAAAACAAGATGCCGCGATTTCCATTCTTGTTCTTTCTTCCATAAATCCTTGCTCTTATCGATAATTTCACATCTTAACGCATGGAATTCTTTTTCAGCCTTTTCACGCTTTTCTCTTAACAAATTCATTAACCCATATGTTCCGAACACAAACACTAAACAGTAAAAATTAACCGAGTTGCTGACAAACGCCGAAAACATTGAAGCAAACGAATATGAATACGGCTGGAGCACCGACTCATACAAATAGAGGAGATAAAGAAAAGCAAAACAAATGGTCAGCCACATGACAATTAAATGCCGAAATTTAAAGCGGTCGAATTTTCTTTTCCTTTTTACAACACTTTGAAGCATCTGCTTGGTAGTCTCATCTGTCTTGTCGTCGAGCATCTTGATCGGTGTTTCCAACACGTCCCCTCCTTTATGCCTTTTTATAAAAATGTATGAACTTGTCCAATAATATATGTTGCTTTGGACAACAAAAAATCCCGTCGAGATGACCGGAACTTCTCACTGTTCGATTGGAATTTTCAGCTTTTGACCCACTTGAATTTCGTTGTTTTTAATATTGTTTGCCTGCTTAATTTTATCAATGCCCGCTTGCGATTGGTAATACTTCATGGCAATTCTGTACATCGTTTCCCCGGGAGCGACCGTATGATAAATCACGGCCGCCTCATCTTCTTTCTGCGTAACAGCTGCACTGGATTCGGATTGGTTATCCTCAGCAGGGCTTGCAGCTTTTGCTTCTGCAACGGGTGCGGGTTTGGTACTCTCTTCTGGTGCAGTCTCACCGTCTTTATTGCCGCCAGTTGCAACCGTAGCTTCAGCTGAAGGGATAATGAGCGGCTGCTGGTTTGGATTTTCTTCTGCAACATGATCGTCCAAGTTGCTGGCAGGCTCTTTCTTGGTTGACGCGTCTTGCGACCTATCAATGTCGATCATGTCATAGCCGCTGCCTTTCTCGCTTGTATCTGTCCCTCCCGGCTTATCGTTTAAATACGAATAGACACTGAAAATACAGATTGGCAGCAAAATAAAAAAAAGAGCGAGAAGACGGATAATCGGGTATTTCAACTTCCAATTATTTTTCTTTTGCCTATCCCGGTGAATTTCGTTTCTTGGAGGCAATCCAGTGCTTGTATTATATTCTTCTCTATCGGGATGATTGATTTTTTTTCTCAAGCGTTCCGCCTGATCTCTATAAGGATTTTCTCTATTCATGAAACATCCCTTCCTGTCCAAGCTGGTTATCGTTTTTTCTATATTTGATCGTTAAACCCAGCAAAAAATCAATTAAAAAATGCATAAAAACTGTGACTAACAAGTTGTTTGTCCAATAAAAAACAAACCCGATCAAGAAGCTTAACAGCACAATATTGCTAAACAAAAACCAATTAAATAAATAACGGTAATGTACAAGAGCAAAAATAATACTCGACACGATTATACCGAAGTTCGTTTGAATAACTCCCCGGAACAATATTTCCTCCCCTGTAGCCACCACCGCTGAAATGACGGCAATGTGGGCTATATTAACGTTGCGGAAAATTTTTTCATTGAGTCCTCCATCGTCATAAAAAGAAGGAGGCAGGACTTTCATTAGCAGCATATCGACTAATACAACCCCAACCCCTGCGATTCCCCCTACAAAAAGGATATTAGGATCAGACCATTTAAATAAGTCGAAAAATGCTGAAAGGCTGTCAAATAATATCATACCTAAAATCAGCGCAATCGTTAATAGTAAGATTTGCGTTCCATACAAATGAAACAGCAATTCTTTAGTCGATAACTGCTTTATTAGTTCTTTATACCTATTATTCATTTGCTTCCGCCCACTTTATTTTAATAACATTTCAGCCAAAAGCTTTCGCCATTCATCAATTCCACTTGTTTCTTTGTCTGGCTGAATGTCACTTTTAATGGTATTTTCAAAAAGATGCAAGTCGAAACCGCAGGCATCACAACAATTCGCTACAGATGAAGAGAGGGTTTCGGAAAAATAATCCAATATTGCTCTGCGGCGGCAGCTGTGCCCATCGACCCATTTTTTTATTTCTTCAATTTTCCTGCTTTTAAATTTAGCCCGGTCATTTGAAAAAGCGACGAGTCTGGCAATTGTCTCTTTCAGGGGCCGCCTGGCGTCAAAGCCTTCAAGCAGGTGTTTTCTGGTGATTCTCCATTGTATTTCACTAAATCCGCAGAAACTGATGATTTCTTCAGCGGCTAAATCATACTCTGGCACGGTCTTGCCGGTTTCAATTAGCCATGATTCCAGCCTGTGCAGCTGCGCCCCGGAAGGCAACTCCATTTCAGCCAACTGGGCGGAGAGCTGCTCATCTCCGGAAGAATATAATAAAATCGCGACACTTGGCTTTCCATCTCTTCCGGCCCGGCCTATTTCCTGCAAATATGATTCAAGCTGAATCGGCATGTGATAGTGAATAACAAAGCGGATATTATCTTTATTTATTCCCATCCCAAATGCACTTGTTGCACAAATGATATCAAGTTGTCCAAGCAGGAACTGCTGCTGGACAAGGATTCGATCCTCCTGTTCCATCCCACCATGGTACGGCATTACTTTGGCTATTCCTTTATCACGCAACAATTGAGCCATTTGCTCAGCCAGCCTTTTACTGGAAAAGTAGATAATTCCCGGCCCTCTTAAAAGGCTTGCATAATGAAACAGCCTCTCCTGCTTGGAGCGAAAGTCTTCTAGATGTTCAGCAACAAGTGTAATATTCGGTCTGTCAACCGAAAAGACGATTTCATTCATTTCCGCTAATTTCAGAGATTGAATGATGTCCGCTCTTACCTCTTTCGTTGCTGTAGCAGTGAGGGCCAATGTTAATGGTTCCCCAAGGCGGACGCGAATTTCACCAAGCCTTTGATAGTCGGGGCGGAAATCATATCCCCATTGCGAAATACAATGGGCCTCGTCAATGACAAAAAGGGAGACAGGTAAGCTGACTAGCCTTTTTATCACAAATTCGACCGTCAGCATCTCGGGTGAAATGAATATAAACTTGTAGCGATGAAGCCGATTTAAAACATGCCGCTTTTCTGCGGGCGATAAAAAAGAATTTAGAGCGACGGCTCTTTTTTCACCGCGCATCATCATTTGCTCAACTTGATCCTGCATTAAAGAAAGGAGCGGCGACGCAATTAATACAGCTCCTTCGGTTGCATAGCCGGCAAGCTGATAACACAACGATTTACCTGTTCCGGTCGGCAACATCGCCAGTGTATGCGTTCCTTGCAAAATCGATTCAACCGTTTCTTTTTGTCCCGGCCTAAATTCATCATGATCAAAAAATTGATTTAATAAAGCCTCTAAGTCCATATGTGGCCACCTAGTTTTGCCATTACTAAGCGAATTTCAAAATAATCCGCCGCAGAGGCATATTTCCTAATTTGTTTCAACTGTTTGGAAGATGTTAATTCCGCTGCTTTTTGAATCACCATTTGTTTATCGATATCAACGTATCGGGAAATATCAAATTCCTCTATATTTAATGCCATCTCGACAATATGGTCTTCTATCGTGCTTTGCTTTAACTTTCTGATTGCAGCAATTTCTAGAAGGGAACGGCCCTCATTGATCAATTCGAATGTTCGCGCAGTCGATTTCGTTAACGGCAGCTCTTTGTGGAGATCAGTAATTAACGGATATAGCAGCCTGTACTGGTCGGGTTCCCTTTTAATTAAATCTAATACATAATGAATGAAGCCAAGGAATTGCAGATGATAATAGCCCAAATCAGTCCCTAACTGCATCGCTGCCTGTACTCGTGTTAATCCGGCCCTGTTATGGCCTGAAAGGCGTAACACAATAACCGAGGGGTCGGACTCTTTGTTTAATTCAAGACAAGCTGTCAATTGAGCGTGAAGCTGCTCGGCCAGTTCCGCTCTGTTTTTTCCATAGGCAGATAAGTATCCCTTTAACCAGAACAGCGTTTCTTTCCTTTTTTGTACCGGTATGTACTTGGTTTCATGATGAAGCAGATTAGAACAAACTTGAATGAGAATCGACAACCGTTCCCAGAACAAATCTGTCAGGTGATGGTTTTTCCAGCCATTCAACGAGAGGGGTATCGGTTTTGCATCCAATTCTTGGGCCAGCCAATCTGAGCCCTTTTTCGTCAAAATATAGTGCTGAGAGACCGTCTCCTCGAGCATGCCCTGTTTCGCACAGTTCAGCACGGTCTGATCGAATTCTGTTCTGGTTATAAAAGAGAACGCCTGAAACAATACAGTTATATTAAAAAGGTAGGCATCCTGAATCGTCTGGGATGATTTTTTCCCTTTCAAGAGATGATAAACAGAGTAGATGGTTCTTTCGCCATTTATTTGCTTGAGACAATATAAAATGATCATTCCTAAATAGGCATTGAACATGTTTATCACCTGTTCCTTTTTCACTTGCTAAACAGTAGATCCGCAGGATATTGCGCAGTCAATAAAACTGGAGCCGTCCGGTCGAAGATAGTCTTCCCGGGCAGCTGCTTTTCCGAATCAAAAATAGCTAAAAATAAACTCATAATCATAGTAATAATATTGCGAGAAAATAATTGGAACCATATTCTCTACAGTCCATTTTAACATGAATCGACAATGCAATCCGTTTTAAATGGCGAAAGATAGGGAAAGTTTGTAGCAAACGTTGATATGATAAGCATTCTCATTACATTTTCTATTGAAATGTTGGTCATACAGTTTTACAATGGAATTAAGGAATCCGTTTTCTATTGTTTTTAAAGGAAAACGATCGAATAAAAACTGTTTATTTATTGGGAGGGTTTTTCATGGCAAAATATACTATCGTTGACAAAGACACATGCATTGCTTGCGGCGCATGTGGAGCGGCTGCACCAGACATTTACGATTATGACGATGAAGGCATCGCATTCGTGACACTTGATGATAATGAAGGGATTGTTGAAATTCCTGATGTTCTGATTGACGACATGATGGACGCGTTTGAAGGCTGCCCAACGGACTCGATTAAGGTTGCTGATGAGCCGTTTGATGGAGACGCGACTAAATTCGAATAATTATCACCAGATACAGTTTAAGCTACTCATCCCCTTTCTTTTTTAAGAGAGGGGATTTTTACATTTTTTCTAGCAAAAAAGCCGGACGATGCAGAACAATTCGTTCATTCCGCAAGATCCGGCTTTTCATTAATTTCAATTCATCAGGTTATATGCTTCGATAAGCGGTCTGTTTGCCAATCCATGTCTGCATCCTGGCAAACAGCAACATAAAGACAAGGGATATGAACAGACCCTTTACAATATTGAACGGCAGGATGGCGGTGACGATCAACTGCCGTGTCTCCACAGCAGACATTGCCGGTGCGTTCAAGAAAAAGGTGTAGGCAGGCAAGATAACAAAATAGTTAAGGACACTCATCAGAATCGCCATTACAACAGTTCCGTTAACAAGCGCGAAGGTCATGCCCTTTTTCGATTTTAATTTTTCATAAAAATAAACGGTCGGCAGTATAAAGGTAATTCCGGCAATAAAATTGGCAATATGACCAACAGGAACTCCGGTCGCGCTGCCTGTCAAAAAATAATCTAAAATATTTTTGAACAATTCTACCAGAATTCCGGCTGCCGGTCCAAAGATCAACGCAGCAATCAATGCAGGAATGTCGCTGAAGTCAATCATTAAAAAGCTCGGAAACGGTGGGATTGGAAAGTTCAGCAGCATTAAAACATAAGCGATGCTGCTTAGCATCCCAATCGATACTAACGCTTTAACCTTCAATTTTTTCATATTCCTCTCTCCTTTTTGAGACCCATCTCACATAGAAGAAAGGTTCAGCATTGGCATGCACTACGTAAAAAACCCCCAAACAATAGTTTGAGGGAGAAATTACAAAGGCACGCGTAATAAACATTTAAACCCTGCATGATTTAAATGTCTGCAGAACCTCCATCTTCTCCCATCCAGACTATACTGTCGGCTTTGGATTCACACCAAATCTGCCTAAATAACATTGTCGAGCTTTGGCTATTCACACAGACGAACATTCATTTTCACTGGAGATTTCCCCCAGAGTTTGGATGACGTCAGCTTGTCGCGAATATGCGTCCGCTTTTCAATCAGGCTCGCGGGCTAAGAGCACTGGCTCCTCACCGCCGGTCGGGATTTTCACCCTGCCCCGAAGATAGATCGTATTTAGTTTTACGAGATAAGTATACTGAAAAAAAGCTAATTTGTGAAGAACTATGCATGCAAAAACTTTGAATATTGTCTTACGATTTTAATTGGTTATCGACATTATTAACTTTATCAAATTAAAGCGTTTACATTTTAAAGTGTAAAACAAACCTCATTGACAGATAAAAGTTCGTCTTGTAAAATAATCAGAAAATTGTTTAATAATATTGGAAAAGCGGGTGGATATATGCACAAAATTTTAGTGGCAGATTCGATAAGTGAAGCCGGCCTTGAGCCGCTGCTCACAATGGAGAATGTCGAGATCATCCAGAAAAAAACGGATGATCCGGATGTAGTTCTTGATGAGGTGGATGCTCTGTTAGTAAGAAGTGCGACAACCGTTACTTCAGAACTGCTTGAGAAAATGCATTCATTAAAAATTATTGCTCGTGCTGGTGTAGGGGTTGACAATATTGACGTCGAAGCCGCAACCAAAAAAGGAATCGTCGTCGTTAATGCCCCTGATGGAAATACGATTTCCACTGCGGAACATACTTTTGCGATGATGGCTTCATTGATGCGAAACATTCCCCAGGCCCACGGTTCAATGAAAGATTACGAATGGAAACGCAATGCCTTTGTCGGTAAAGAGCTTTACGGGAAGACGCTCGGAATCATTGGAATGGGCAGAATCGGCTCCGAATTGGCAAAGCGGGCTAAAGCGTTCGGGATGGCGGTGCAGGTATACGATCCGTTTTTAACAAAAGAACGTGCTGTAAATCTCGGAGTTGAAGCGTGTTCGCTTGATGATGTGTTGACGAGAGCTGATATTATTACCGTTCATACCCCGCTTACAGCAGAAACGAAAGGCCTCATCAATGAACAAGCATTGGCAAAGACGAAACAAGGTGTTTTCTTTTTGAATTGTGCCCGCGGAGGGATTATTGATGAACAGGCTCTTGCTAAGTATATTGGAGCCGGACATGTGGCCGGGGCTGCCCTTGATGTATTTGAAACAGAGCCACCGGGAGAAAATCCGTTGTTGAAATTTGACAATGTTATCGCCACTCCCCACCTCGGTGCCTCGACAAAAGAAGCTCAATTAAATGTTGCCACCCAGGTTGCAGAAGAAGTCCGATTATTTCTAGAAGATAAGCCTGTTTCCAATTCTATCAATCTTCCTGCTATATCCAAGGAATTATACGAAAAGATCCGCCCCTATCATCACCTGGCCAAACAGATCGGAACCATTTTATCACAGTGCATAAAAGAAGGTGTCCAGGAAATATCGGTAACGTATTCCGGTTCTGTTGCTGATTTGGAAACATCATTTTTAACGAAGGCACTCCTATCAGGATTTTTCCGAAACAGAATCGACGTGAATGTGAACGAAGTAAATGCTTTACTGGCAGCAAAGGAACGCGGTATTACAGTTGGGGAAAAAATTTCAACCCATACATACGGTTATGCAAACAGCGTAACTGTGACAGCGAAAGGCGATGAAAGCCAGTTCACGATCCGCGGTACATATATCGACCATTACGGGCCGCGTATAGTCTTTTTAAACGACTTCAACATCGACTTCCTCCCTGAAGGAAATCTTTTATATATTCAGCATATGGATCGGCCGGGTGTCATCGGCCGGGTTGGAAAAATTCTTGGTGACCATTCCATCAACATTGCGACGATGCAAGTTGGGAGAAAGCAGGCAGGCGGAGAAGCAATCATGCTTTTATCGTTTGATAGACCCCTTCAGGAAGGAATGGTCGACCAATTACACGAATTGGACGACATCGTTTCGATTAACCCTATATTGTTATCTTAACAAAAACAGGACAGAGCTCGGCCTCTGTCCTGTTTTTGCGCATGATTGGCCGTGGCTGACCGGCCGGTTTTTTTATGTAACGTACGTGTGTGCAAACTCTGTTTTCTTTTACCCAAGCGGAAATTCTTTTCGTTCTCCTTTCGAGAAGGTCATGATCGACTGGTAGCCAACCTCCCGTGCCAGCTTCAGCGCCTGGTCAAAGTCAGCCCCGACATCTTCGGGGACATGGGCATCAGACGAGAGAACGATCGGAATTTTCTTGTTGCAGCACATTTCCAGCAGCCTTTTGTCCGGGTATAATTCGCCGACAGGCTTTCTTAAACCGGCTGTGCTTATTTCTACACATGTTTTTGACTCTGCAAGAGCGTTTACGGCCCGTTCGTATTGCGCCAATAAAAATTCTTCGTCCTTTGGTACATATTTGAAAATTTTCACAAGATCGAGATGCCCGACAATATCAAAAAGATTCGATTCAGCGAGGGTAACAACCTGATCAAAATAGGCAGTATACACTTCATGAATATCCCGTTTATCCCATTCATGTTTATATTCACTGAGATCGATGCCAAAATCACCGACCCAGTGGATTGAGCCAATCACATAATCAAAATCATATTGATTAATAAACTGGTCCATCTCTTTATGTTTTCCAGGCGTATAATCCATTTCGATCGACATCTTTACATCAATATTATGATCCCAGGCCGCGTGAAAAAGCTTTACATAATCCTTCATATCATAATATCTTCGTTCATTTACCCAATCGTTTTGCAAAATATTTGCAGTCTGATAGAAATGATAAGCATGTTCGGAAATCCCAAAATGGTCAATCCCTTTTTGGGCTGCCTGTTCAGTAAATTTCCGTAAATAGTCAAGTGTCAGCGTTCCCTTTTCCAGATGGTTATGATAATCCGTCAGCATATTCTCCGCCCTCTCCAATTTTTATCATTATACTTTTTAGAAAAGGACATCGGCAAGAAAAAAATCAATAATGGCATTCGGATTTATTCATCAATGCGAAGGGTCAGCAATTGCTGCGGCTGAATTAACGCTGATTCCAGATTATTTATTTCTATCAATTGTTTAACGGTCGTGTTTGCTGCGCGGGAAATACTTGTTAATGTATCGCCCGGTTGGACTATATACTGATTTTTACTGGACGATTTTATTGAAAGCTTTTGGTTTGGCTGAATCATCATATTTCCGTCAATTCCGTTTAAAGTTGTAATCGTGTTAATCGAGGTCTTGTAATGTTCAGCAATTGACCATAGGGTTTCGCCTGGCTGGACAGTGTGGATAATTTCCTGTTGGTGTTCTGGCTCTTTTTCAGACTTTACAGCTTCATTATCCAGGTCGTACGGGGGCTTGGCAGCAGCTTCAATTGCGGTATGACCAGGTTTATCATTTTTAAATACATGGACGGCTTCGCCCATTGCGATATTGCCTAACACGGCAACCGGGTTAACAGCATTTTTCTTTTCCGCTGTCCATTCTGCCTCATGAACTTCAAAGTGAAGATGTACTCCTGACGAATCGCCTGTATTGCCCATTCCCCCAATCAAATCACCCTGGCTGACCGTCTGGCCATCCTGTACATAGCGTTTATTTAAGTGCGCGTACACCGTCTCAAAATTATTTGGATGCCTTACAAACACGACATGTCCATACGAACCGGAGTAATATGATTTCACAACCGTTCCTCGATCGACAGCATAAATAGGCGCACCATTTTCCGCTGCGATATCTATTCCTTTGTGATGTCCATGTCTCGTGCCGTACAAATCTGTAATAACGCCATCAGCAGGCCAAATCCAATGGGCCGTTTGTTCGCTTATGTTCAGTGAGGCAGCCTGGGAGTGCTTTCCGCCAAGAAATAATAAACTAACACACAATGCCATAATACCGGCAATCAGAAATCTTTTTATGTAGTCTTTCATTCTTTTCCTCCTTAACTTGTACTCTCCCTTTCACCTTATGTATGTTTGTACTTTATTAGAACTTCATGTCAAAGTGTCAGCATATGAAAACAGTATTTGGTGTTTCCTGACATTTTATGCAAACTGATTTTTCTTAGGATTATTCGTTTCCTACGGCATACTCTTCTATATCTAGCCAACTTCATTCATTTTTCGGTTTAGCTTGTTACATTGTGAAATTGATTCAATTATTTAAAATTTTCAAATATAATAGAATCTTTTCTCATATTACTATAAAATGGAATCATCAGCCAATATTTTGCGTTCTTGAAGGAAGTGTGGGATCCGGTGAAAAAGAAAAAAGAAAAGCGCTATCTTCCGATCAGGTTAAACCTGTTATTTTTCGTTGTATTTATATTGTTTTCCTTATTGATATTAAGATTGGGAATCGTGCAAATTGTCTATGGAAATGATTTTAAACAGGAGGTCGACAGAACCGAAAACATTACTGTACAAAAACCCGTTCCGCGCGGAAAAATGTATGACCGGCATGGCAGAATCATCATCGATAATACGCCAATTAATGCGATAACGTATACTAAATTGCAGGGAACAACCCCGAAAGAAATGCTTGTGACGGCAGAAAATTTGGCTAAGCTGATCACCGTTGGCACGGAAAAAATTCGGGAAAGGGATAAACAGGATTTCTGGATCCTGCGAAATCCGGAAAAAGCAGCCGGAAAAATTACAAAGGCTGAACTTCAGTTGTTTAAAAAGAAAAAATTGACCGATAAGCAGCTTTATCAGTTACAGCTTGATCGCATAACCGAAGAGGACTTAAAGGAGCTTTCGGAGGATGATTTAAAAGTTCTCGCGATTTACCGCGAACTAAATTCCGGCTACGCTTTGACACCGCAAATCGTGAAAAATGATCATGTCACAAAGGAAGAGTTTGCACTCGTCAGCGAAAATTTAAACGCGATGCCGGGAGTCGATACGACGGCTGACTGGCAAAGAAAATACTTATATGAACCTACATTGAAATCCGTGCTCGGAAACACTACTGAAACAGATGATGGCCTCCCTGAAGAGCGGATTGATTACTTTTTATCGCGAGGCTACAGCCGGAATGACCGGGTTGGCAAAAGTTATCTTGAGATGCAATATGAGGATGTATTACATGGCCATAAAGCAAAAATCAAAAACATCACCGATAAAGCCGGCAATGTCCTTGGCACTGAAGTCATTTCAGAAGGCCAGCGCGGCAAAGACCTTGTCTTAACGATCGATATGGACCTGCAGATTGCTGTTGAAAAAATCATTGAAGAACAGCTTTGGGCCACCAAGCAGCTACCACATACAAGCCTGCTTGACCGGGCATACGTCGTGTTAATCGAGCCTAAGACAGGAGAAATCTTAACGATGGCCGGAAAGAGAATCGTCAAAAACGAAGAGACCGGCCAGAACGAGATGATTGATGATGCACTTGGCAATATCACTACTACTTACAATGTCGGTTCCGCTGTTAAGGGGGCTACGGTTTTAACCGGTTTTAAAACGGGCGTGATCAAGCCTACTGACCGATTCGATGATACACCATTAAAATTTAAAGGCACTCCGCAGGAAAAAGGCTCGTACAAATATCTGGGCAAACCGGACGATGTTGAAGCTCTTAAACTGTCTTCCAATGTATATATGTTCCACACCGCAATCCGAATTGGAAAAGGGCACTACCGTCGAGACATGCCATTGCCTCTAGACATTCAGGGCTTCGGCACGATCAGGGATTCTTTTGCCCAGTTTGGATTAGGGGTAAGAACAGGAATCGACTTGCCAAATGAACAAAATGGCTTCAAAGGAATGAGTACCTTGCCAGGTCATATGCTTGATCTTGTCATCGGCCAGTATGACACGTACTCCACGATGCAGTTGGCCCAATACGTGTCAACGATCGCCAATGATGGATACCGGCTTAAACCGCATATTGTGAAAGAAATCCGCGAGCCCGCTTCCAATCAAAATGAGCTTGGTCCAGTTTTCAAGAAAATCCCGACTACGGTCTTAAATAAACTGGACGTTCAGGAGGAATGGCTTGATCGCGTCCAGCTCGGTTTTCAAAAGGTGATGCAGGAAAGCGGCGGAACGGGTTATCGGACCTTTGGTACTGCCACTTACCTGCCTGCCGGAAAAACAGGAACCGCCCAGGCATTCTACGACGGCCCACAGCGAAAAAAATCAGATGGGCCTCCTCCGGAAGTCATGAATCTGAGCTTAGTAGCATACGCTCCGTATAATAATCCGGAAGTAGCGATGGCCGTTATTGTTCCGTGGGTTTATCAGGCAGACAGCGGTCCCTCACCAAACATGGAGATTGGCCGGAAGGTCCTGGATACTTACTTCAGCTTAAAGCATCGCGCACAGCAATAGTAAAAAAGATCAGCCTTCTCTCGGCTGATCTTACTTTCTGATATTTTGCTTATTTGCTCCGAGCGGGACATTGATTACCTCGGCAACCGGAAAGCCGCCGATCGATTTCACCTCATCGTTTTTCAGGATGACAGCTTCGTAGCCGAAGTCTTTGGCTGTTAATAAAATCGCTTCGACCGTATAGACTAAATCCGCCGCATTTTCATTATTTTCAGAGCCCTTTAGCTCGACCGACAACAGCTTTGCATTTTTCTCGCCAGGTGTAATTTCGAAATGACTAGGTATCGATGGTATAAGGTTTCCCTCTGTTGATTGTTTCTGCATCGCGATAAACGCTTCATCGATCGTGTTATATTCCTTCGATGACGGAACTAAAAGCGGTTGTGCACGACCATCCTGGTTTAAGAAAAAGTAACCATGGTCACCGGTCGATTGAGCACTTGCCAAGTTGATCTCATTAAGCGGACCGTTATTCCCCAGCATCAACCCCGGTTCACCCGCTGTTTTCAGGATAACCGTATCAACTTTGCCGGCGAAATTTTGTTCCAGTACTTCTGGTATCGTGATCTCGCTGCGTGAGCCCTGGCCGTATTGCGAATCTGCCGCAAAATTAATGGTAAGTTCCCTCTTTGTTTCATCCATGCTTAACTCTGCCTTAAGAGGATAATACTCATCGAGACCCCAAGTCTCTTCCATAAGCTGGCCGGCTGTTTTCTTGTACAGGTCAAGCCATGGCTTTTTTTCCTCATTTGCAACAAGCACACTGATCGGGACAATATTGTTGCCACCATCTGCTGGCAAGGCGTATGTCAATAATTCCTGTCCGTTTAAATCGTCTTCATAAACGGCCGTCCTCTCAGGCAGCGGACTTAAAGCATCGGAGCCTTTTGCGGCAAATGTATTTTGGTTGTTTTCTTCCGGATTTGTCTGGATGTCCGCAGTTGATTCTTGCTGGCTATTCTTCTCCGCTTTGTCGGCACGACTATTGCTTTCCAGTGCGATCTTATTTTCTTGCCGCCCTTCATTTTGTCGCTCCGCCGATTCTAGATTCGTATCGCGAGCGGGGGAACTCCGCCAATCCAATAATTCGGGTGCCAAAATAAAGAAAAGGATTAAGGCGGCAGCCGTGGCCAAACCCGGCATGAGCCATGCCTGGCGCTTTCGTTTCCCGAGCTTTCCGGCAATATTTTGATGTATATCCTGAGGATTGCGATGATCTGTCAGCTTTGGCATTTGCCCGAGCAGCTTCTCAATGCGCTCATCGCTCCACTCTGATTTTTTCAATGCTCATACCCTCCTTTTCCATCGATTCTTCCATTCTCTTCTTTAACACCTTCAAGGCCCGGTGCTGGGTCGTTTTTACTTTACTTTCGGTCCAGTCCAGTGCTTGAGCCGTTTCGCTGATCGACAGCCCGTGGATATAACGCATAGTGACAACCATTCTTTGATCGACAGTACACTGTTTCAGACATCCGTACATCGCGCGAATTTCCTCATTCTGCATTGCTACCTCTTCCGGGATCGGCTGTTCATCCATGACTTGTTGGGTTGACCAGTCAAATCTGTCCAGCAGCCGCTGCTTCCATCCTTTTTGCTTGCGAAAGAAATCAATTGCAACATTCCTTGCAATCGAAAACAACCACGTTTTTTCGCTGCTCTTCCCCTCAAAACGCTCATAAGACTTCAGCACTCTAATATATACTTCCTGAACAAGATCCTCTGCCTGTTCTCTATTTCTCACCATATAAAATAAGAATTGAAATACATCCTGATGGTATTTTGTATACAATTCCTCAAAAACGGAGTCCATCGGTTCCCCTCCCCGTTCAAAATAATAGTCGTAATTTATGTATAAAAAGTTTCACCTTTGAGTCTCTCACATTGACATGGGCTTCTATTCGCTTTCCTTTTCCTAAATATAGACTCTTTCAAAGAAAAAAGGAAGGGCTTCAAGGAAATTCTTCCCTGTTCCTTCCTTCTTATATTTGCCTGCAAACAATGAATGTTTCCCGTGAATCAAGACTAATCGGCAAAACTGGCTAATTTATCCGATATTTCGAGGGACAAAAAACGAGAATATCGTGCCGAGGTTAAGCTTTGTTTGCACTGTAATATTTCCTTTATGGGCATCGATGATATTTTTGGCAATTGCAAGGCCAAGACCAGTACCGGAACGGCCCCTCGTTCTTGCCTTATCCGCTTTATAAAACCGTTCAAAAACAAACGGAATATCTTCTTCGGGAATTCCGGAGCCTGAGTCACTTACTTCCACAAACAAACCCCGTTCATTCGTTTTAATGATCACTTCAACCTTACCTGTATCCGGCGTATGCCTGATCGCATTATCAATTAAATTCGTTAGTACTTGTTCAATCCGGTCGGGATCAAATACGAAATATTCTTCATCACTTAAAATCGAAAAAGTGAGCTTGATTTCCTTGTCTTTTGCAAGCCCGTGAAACTTGCGGATAATCCTCTGGATATACGGACGAATTTCAACTGCTTCCGTATTTAGTTCGATATATCCCGCTTCCATCCGGGCCAGATCAAGGAGCTCGTTGACGAGGCGGCCCATCCGCAGCGATTCATCATAAATGACTTTAGCCATTTCCTGCTTTTCTTCAACCGTTCCGGCAATATCATCGACAATCGCCTCGCTATAGCCCTGCATCATCGAAATCGGCGTACGAAGCTCATGCGATACATTGGCAATAAAGTCTTTTCTGAGTTTATTCAGCTGGCGCTCCTCGGTCATATCCCGAATAACAGCGACAGCCCCGCGAATAAACTTGTTATTATATAAGGGACTGACAATGATCACCCAAAAACGGCCTTGAAAGGAGATCTCTCCTACCTGCTCCTTTTCGGTATCAACAGCAAGCTGGAATAATTCCATCACCTCGGAAGGAACTGCTTCCTGATTATTTGCTTCATGTTGTTCATAATACCAATTTTGCAGAAAACGTTCGGCCGGAGGGTTGGTGATCAAAATTGTCCCATCACGGTTAAACGTAATAACGCCATCGGCCATTCCGCTTAAAATGCTCGAAAGTTGCTCTTTCTCCTGGCTTAATGCGTTCATATTGAACTTCAATTGGCGGCCCATTTGGTTAAAAGCGGTAGCCAGTTCGCCTATTTCATCATTCGTTAAGATAGGAACCTTCGTGTCAAATTTTCCTCTCGCAACCTCAAAAGCAGCTTCGCGCATTTTCCGTAGCGGTGCCGTAATTCTCGTTGATAAGAAAAAAGCAAAAATCGTCGTTAAAATGATGGCAACTCCTGCGGCAAGCCAAATAAATTTGGTCGTCGAGCGGGTCGTTTCCTCCATCACTTCAAGTGATTGATAAATAAAAACAGCACCTGTTTCATTCAAAGGAACACCGACAATTAGTATTTGCGAATCACGGTTCATATTCGGGTTTTCTTCATTGACTGGAGAGATTTTTTTTACCGTATCCCTGTCGGTAAAAACCTTGGACAAATCTGGATCATCCCTTAATAAAGCAAGCGGTAAATCGTCGGTTCCCTGTGAATTTGGCGAAAGGTGATATTGGTTCTGGTTTTCAAAGATTGCACCCTTCGTCACATCATCAAGCAATTCCCAGGATATCTCCAAACTTATTTGCAGATCGTTTTGCTCATGTTCCTCAATAATCCTGGCGATTTTACTTGCTGTTTTTGTTAATCCCTTTTCCGTTTCGTTTATATGGTAGTTTTCAAAAAACTCCATCATCATGATCGTCAGAATAAACAGCACGAACGAAACGAGAAAAAGAATCGTAATCCAAAGCTTACCGACTACACTTCGCCAAAACATCATTCGTTTCCAACTTCAAATTTATAGCCGACTCCCCATACAGTTACGATCATTTTCGCTGCCTGTTCCGAAACTTTATTCAGTTTCTCCCTGAGCCGCTTTACATGGGTATCTACTGTTCTTAAATCACCAAAAAATTCGTAATGCCAGACTTCCTTGAGCAATTGTTCCCTATCAAACACCTTATCAGGTGAACGGGCAAGAAAATACAGCAATTCATATTCCTTCGGCGTCAAGCTCACTTCTTCGCCATCGGCCATGACACGGTGTGCATCATTATCGATTGTTAAATGCGGGAAAACAATCACATCTTTAGTCGTTGTCTCCGTTTGCAAATAAGTCGTTTTCGATGAGCGTCGCAACAGTGCTTTCACACGAAGCACCACTTCCCTTGGGCTGAAAGGCTTTACAATATAATCGTCTGTGCCGACCTCAAACCCCTGGACTCTGTTTACTTCTTCACCTTTCGCCGTCAACATTATGACCGGAGTTGCTTTTTTCTCACGGAGCTCACGGCAAACCTCTACTCCATCTTTGCCAGGCATCATCAAGTCGAGCAGAATCACATCATAGTCATTGGCCAGAGCCTTTGATAAAGCTTCGTTCCCATCCTCTGCTTCTTCAATTATGTAGCCTTCTCTTTCCAAATACATCCTCAACAAGCGGCGAATTCTTTCTTCATCATCTACTACTAACACTTTTACATCGTTTTCCACTGAACATTCCCCCTTGCAGATATTTTACAAAACAGCGGCCTTTAATGCCATATTTTTTCTAACATTGGGTTCTATGTATAATGTTGAGTCATACAAGATGTATTTAAAATAAAGCCTTCACTTTCTGATCAGTGAAGGCTCTATGAAAATGGACGGCGGTTAAGCGCCGGCATAAGAATGCAGGCCGGCAAGGACAAGATTTACGGCAATCAAGTTAAACATAATAATGATAAACCCGATTACAGCAAGCCAGGCCGATTTCTCACCATGCCATCCTTTAGACAAACGGAGATGAAGAAATGCAGCATAGAATAAAAACGTAATGAGTGCCCAAACTTCTTTCGGATCCCAACCCCAGAAACGTGTCCAGGCAATTTGCGCCCAGATCATCGCAAAAACGAGACCTCCGAGAGCGAATACGGGAAAACCAATCAAAACTGACCGATAGCTTATTTCATCGACAAGATCGAGTTTAATATTTTTCCCTAATGGTTGCAATGCTGCAGAAACACGCTTACGCAGAATTAAGCGCAGTAAACCGTATAGAATTAAACCAGCACCCATTGACCAGATAACTGTATTAAGTTTTTTTGCATTGATGAGAGCAGGCATTTCGACAAGAGGTTCCATTTTCCCTTTTGTCATCAGCTCACCTTCATGAGGTCCGGTAATCGCAGGTATAGTATAATCCTGGACTGCTTCCACGCCGTTTTTATCGATCCAGTTAAAAGACGCCTGATAGCCGCTTAAAGAAAATGCGCTCGCAACGATTACAAACCCTAACGTACTGATTAAGCCGTACATCACGACTTCGAGCCAAAAGGTCTTTTTGCTGCTTTTCGTCTGGTCTACAACCTTGACGAGATAAATCAATCCGGCAGCAAAGCTAACAGATAATATCGCTTCCCCGAGGGACACGGTGATGACATGAATGGTCAGCCAGTGACTCTGCAGGGCAGGGATCAATGGTGATATATCAGTCGGAAACATGCTTGCATAAGCAATGATCAATACAACAATTGGCAGGGTGAATAACCCTAACACAGGTGTTCGATACATAAAGAAGAACACAATAAAGGCACCGACCAGAGCCATACCGAAAAAGGTCGTGAATTCGAAGAGGTTGCTGACCGGCGTGTGTCCGGCCGCAATCCATCTAGTAATGAAATAACCGAGCTGGGCCGCAAAGCCGATAATCGTTAAAATGATTCCGATTTTCCCCCAGCCGTTAACTCCTGTTTTTTTCGAATCCTTCTCCTTTATCGCACCGCCGAAAAAAGCGATGGCAATTAAGTAAAGCAGAAAAGCTATATATAACAAGTTCGAGCTTAAAGCTGCCACTGTTTATCCCCCTTAAACTTCTTTTTCATTCTGCAGCTGATCTCCAGGTTCTTGAATACCGGTACCTTTTAACGCTGTTGTTATTTCTTTTTTCAAACCAAACCAGTTCTTATTCGTATGGGCAGCAACCCAAACCTTCCCATCCATTTGGCGAAACCAAATCCTGCGATGGTTCCAGTATGCCCCTTGAACGACACCAATCATAAAAATCGCGCCGCCAAGGCTGATAATCCAGAGCGTTAAATCCTTGCGAACCGTTAAAGCGGAAACATTTTTCGTTTCAACACCGTTAAAGGTCATTTTATATTGATTGTCATTTGAAGGCTCAATCGTTTTGCGAATCGCTACAAAACTGACTTCCCCCTCTGGCGTGTCAGGTGTGACCATTTTAAAGACGAAGGCCGGGTTGTTTGGTATCTTTGATTTTGTTATCGGCTCCCCATCGGAAATTTCATAATCTGGGTAATACTGGACAATTTCGACTGAGTAGCCGTTGCCCAAATCGTAGACATTTTCCGGATCATATAAATCGATCGTCAAATTCCCGAATGCTTCTTTCGATTCCTTGTTTTCAAGGATAAATGACATTTTATTCAGTTCATTGAGCTTATACTCTACCTGATACAAAGCAAAGTTTTCAAATTTCAGAGGGTCATTGACACGAATCTCGTAGTCTTTAACTTTTTTAAGCTCAGGTTCTTCACCGGCAACGGTGTCGCCTTGTTTTTTATAAAGGCTGACGTTCGATTGAAAGTTTTTCGCGACCATGCCGGAGCGTTCAATCGCTTCCTCAAATACTTCTTTATCTTTATCCTTATCATAGACTTCTAGAATAAATTGATCATTGGTTAAATAATATTGCCCGTCAGTTTCCGGGATTACCTTTGTCTCTCCCTCGCGGACCCAGAGGGTTTCATCGACGTACATGCCAGGCACGAATCTTAGCATCGCGCCAATTAAGAAGATGATCAAGCCGACATGGTTAACATACGGGCCCCACCTCGAAAAACGTCCCTTTTCAGCGAGGATATCGCCATTTTCTTCGCGAAGCTTGTACCTTCTCGCTTTAAGATTTTGTTTAATTCGATCAAAATCGTTTTCGCCTATCTCGTTGGTGTCGGTCATTCCAAAAATACGCTGCCTCTTCAGATAGCTTTCATGCCTTGAAACACGCTGTTTCTTTAAAGCGCGGTATAACGGGATAACCCGGTCAAGGCTGCAAATAACGAGCGACACACCAATTGATGCGATTAAAATTAGATACCACCATGAACTGTAGAGATTATGAAATCCAAGTTGATAATAGAGATTTCCCATCCATCCGTATTGGTCCTGATAATATTCAGACGCTGGCATGACCGGCGGGATATACATCTCCTGAGGAAAAATCGTCCCGAGCGAAGATGCTGATAAAGTAATGACAATCAGCCATACACCCACTTTTACGGACGAAAAAAAGTTCCAAATTTTATCAATTATCGTTTTATTGTAAGTTTGTGAACGCCTGGCACTGCCTTCATAGCGCATGTCAAGCAGCGCCTTGCCATTCTCCTGCTCCCCGAGCACCTTACCGCACGATTCACAAAGAACCGTTCCGTGCGGATTTACGTGCCCGCAATCACATTTTACATCATTCATATGAGAAAACTCCCTGTAACTTAAGGTTTGATCTGCTCCATAAAATTTTTAACCATGCTTTCAGTCAGCTCTCCGGTATGATATTTAATCACGGTGCCTTCTGCATCGATCAGAAACGTCGCAGGAAGAGGGTTGATTCCGTATGCTGATTGGACTTGCCCGTCCTCATCGATCACATTCGGAAAATCAAGGTTATATTTTTCAACAAATTTATTTACGGCCAGCTTTGACTCCCCAACATTTACAGCCAGCACTTGAACACCGTCATCTTTAAAATGATTGTATTGGTTGTTTATATATGGCATTTCTTTTTCACACGGTTTGCACCAAGTACCATAAAAATTTAAGAAAACTCCCTGTCCTTGATAATCTGAAAGGCGGTGTTTTTCCCCATTTATATCTGTTAACACAAAATCAGGCGCCTTTTCTCCTATTGCTACTTTCTGGATGTCGCCTTTTGTGAAGTTGGCGTATAAAGTATAGGCGACCGCTGTCCCTAGCAAAAGCAATATGACAGTCCTGATCATTAGGCGGTTTTTCTTCATAATCGCCCCTCCAAGCCTTTTTTTGCTAAAACAATTTGCTTTTTATTATACCATTTTTCAACATCTCGATATTGTTTATAAGAAGATCGATGTGTGAACGTTATATGAACTTTTTCATTTCTTGTTTTGTGCCAGTACTCTGAGCTGCTTTACCTCATGAGCCGTCAGCTCTCTTATTTCACCCGCCTTAAGCCCTTGTAACGTTAAAAATCCGTATCTTTCACGCTTAAGCTTTATGACTGGATGCCCGATTGCTTCAAACATTCTGCGCACCTGGCGATTGCGGCCTTCGTGAATGGAAATTTCAATGATGGCAGAATTTTTCCGTTTATCAAAAGACAGCAATTTCACTGTGGCAGGTGCTGTTTTGCCATCTTCGAGCCGGATCCCTCTTTCCAGGCTCCTCAGCTTTTCCTTTGCCGGCATCCCTTTGGTTTTCACTACATAGACTTTTTCTATTTCATTGCTTGGATGCATAAGCATGTTCGCAAATTCCCCGTCATTTGTCAGTAAAAGTAAACCTGAAGTGTCGTAGTCGAGCCTGCCGATTGGGTAAATTCTTTGTTCAATTCCTGAGAAATAATCAGTGACAACTTTTCTGTTTTTATCATCGCTTACGCTGGAAATAACACCGCGCGGCTTATAAAAAAGAAAATATACGGGTTCCTCTCGTTCAACCGGTATCCCATTTACTTCAACTTTATCATTGGGAGTAACTTTTACTCCTAATTCTTTGACGATTTTACCGTTTACTTTCACTTTGCCTTCGAGAATCAGTTCCTCCGCTTTGCGCCGCGATGCAAATCCGGCATGGGCAATAACCTTTTGGAGTCTTTCCATCTATGTCACCTCATCATTGATTGAATCGTTCTGCTCCAACTCCATTCGGGGTGAGATTCAGAAACCGACTTCACTTAATGAATTATGACATAAATCGTCCATTTTTCAAAGCTGCGCGGGTCTTGTTTCTTTTTTTGGAACATTGACTAAAAACTGCAATTAGGTAAAATAAGAAAAACCGCCGACTGGCGGGTGGCAAGTTGTATTGATATTAGTGATCTCCAATCATCAACCGGCTCCAAACAGGATGATTACTACAGCTATTGCCGCGATGATGCCGATTAAGTCGGCAAGCAGCCCCACTTTTACCGCGTCACCCATCTTTTTAATGCCGACGGCACCAAAATAAACCGTTAAAACATAGAAGGTTGTATCGGTGCTGCCCTGCAGGGTCGCAGCAAGCCGGCCGATGAACGAATCGGGGCCATAAACCGCAATTAAATCGCTCGTCATTCCAAGTGCAGCCGTTCCCGAAATCGGCCTGATAATCGCCAGGGGAACAATCTCGGCCGGGACACCGATCAAGGTTAACGCCGGCCTGATGATGTTCATGAAGTAGTCGAGTGCACCCGAAGCACGAAACACGGAAATCGCCACGAGCATCCCAACGAGAAAGGGAATGATTGACACGGCAATCTTGATGCCTTCCTTGCCTCCTTCTACGAAACTTTCATACGTCTCGACTCTTTTAAATGTTCCGTACAATAAAATGAATCCAATTAGAAACGGAATAAACCAGAGCGAAGCAACTGAAATGATCTCCATATCCATTCATCCTTTACGGCTTCTTCGGTAATAAAAGTAGCGGTCGATTAAGATTGCACCTATAGCAGAACATATGCTGGCGAGCAGAGTCGGGGCGACAATGTCCGTCGGGGACGCGGAATCATAGTTCATTCTTATCGCAATCACCGTCGTCGGGATCAACGTAATACTTGAAGTATTAATCGCAAGAAACGTAATCATCGACCGGCTTGCGGAATTTTTCCCGCCATTTAGTGCTTTCAACTGCTCCATCGCTTTTATTCCGAGTGGGGTAGCGGCATTTCCGAGCCCAAACATATTGGCCATCATGTTTGATAATATATAACCCATCGCTGGATGATCGGCAGGGATTTCGGGAAATAGCTTTTTCACAAACGGCCTGAACAAAAGGGACAATTTTGCTAGTAGTCCGGCGTCCTCGGCAATTTTCATCATGCCCAGCCAGAAGACAAGAATGCTGATCAGGCCAATACAGAGCGTGACCGCTTCCTTTGCTCCAATGAAAATCGCTTCGTTGACCTCATCCATCGTTCCATTGACCATCGCAAAAACAATTCCAATAATTGTCATAAACACCCAAATATAGTTAACCATGCTGCTTCAACCCAACTATCGCTTGAAATATATTTTTAAACAAATCAAAGAATCCTTTTTTCTTTTTCGTATTCTTTTCATAAAAGACAGGCTCGCTCCCGATGATTTTATCATCTAAATAAATGACCGCTTTACCGACAATATCAGGTACTTCTTCATCATTCCAGTGTGGCTTTGCGATTTTATATTTCACTTTAAAAAGCTTTTTTTCTTCTTCTTTCACAGGATATTTAAAAGCGTGGTCGAGATAGGTTCTGCCCTTGTAAAAAGGCTCTGTTATTTGTTCGACATATCCTTCCGGTAAAATTTCAACGAGTGTATAGTCCGTAAATGCCATCTCAAATAATTGGATATGGTCATTCCAGTCATCCGAAGCATTCAAGGTGACCGCAATTAAATTCATGTCATTCTTTTCTGCCGTTGAGACAAGCGTTCGTTTAGCCCGCTTCGTGTAGCCTGTTTTGCCGCCGGTGCTATATTCGTACAATTGTGTCAGCATTCGGTTTTTATTTCGCCACACCCTGTCCCAGCGCTCATTCGGATTGGGTGCCCTGTAGACTTTGGTTGCGGAAATTTCTTTGTATGTATCATTCATCATTGCATATCGGGTCAGCAAGGCCATATCGTATGCAGTAGAATAGTGTTTTTCATGATCATCAAGCCCGTGCGGGTTTTCAAAATGAGTGTCGGTCATACCGATCTCTTTTGCTTTTTCGTTCATAAGGAATACAAACCCGTCAAGGCTCCCGCCTACATGCTCGGCAATCGCCACGGCTGCATCATTTCCTGACCTCAACATTAAACCATACACTAAATCTTCAAGTTTGATCTTTTCACCGGGCTGCAAATAAATAGCCGAGCCATCCGTGCGAACAGCTTTGTTGGAAACCTTCACTTTTTCACCCATTTTCCCGGATTCTATGGCGAGGATCGCCGTCATAATCTTTGTGATACTGGCAATTCTCCGAACGGTATGGGCATCCTTTTCATAAAGAACCCGCCCTGATTCCTGCTCGATTAAAATAGCGCTTCTTGCGCTAATAGAAACAGAAGCTTCAAGCTTCTGGGGTACGCTGAAAATCAATATTGAGATGATGATAGAAATGATCGTCAATTTCCCTTTCCTGTGCATTTTCGCGACCTCTTCTCCTTTGGTGATTTGTACAAGTTTATGCAGGACAAGGTCTGTTATGACTAGAAATGGGTAACTGGAGACGATTTAGAAGGGCTGTGTTATAGAAGACGACAAAAAAAAGAAAAACACGGGGTGTTTTCCGCAAATTTTAATAGGGGCGCCATTTCAGCTGGCTCGCTTTTTCGAATCGATCCTCCGCGTTCCGCCAGTTTACAATTTCCCACCAGTTATCAACATATTCAGCGCGGTTATTTTGATATTGTAAATAATAGGCGTGCTCCCAAACATCGAGAACGAGAATCGGAATCGTGTCCCATTGGGTTAACAGATTATGCCGCTCCGATTGAAGAATTTCAAGATGCCTTGAGCGGGGCGACCAGACAAGCAGCGCCCAGCCTACACCTTCGACCTGCTTGGCCGCCTCGCTAAAGTGTTTCTGAAAGGCTTCAAAGCTGCCAAAATATTTGTCTATCTCTTTAAGCAGTTTGCCTTGCGGGCGTCCGCCCCCGGCCGGGCTCATATTATTCCAAAAAATTGTATGAAGATAATGGCCCGAACCATGAAAGGCCAGTTCCCTTGACCAGTGTTTGACGAGAGAAAAATCACCTGACTCCCTTGCTTTTTTAAGCATGATTTCCGCTTTATTTAACCCGTCAACATAGGAGCGATGGTGCTTATCATGGTGAATCCGCATGATTTCTTCAGAAATAACCGGTTCGAGTGCATCATAACGATAAGGAAGCGGCGGTAATATATGTTTCCCCGCTTCTATGTCTGCCCCGGTCATCCATACTGTTCCAAGCTGCTGCCGCTCTGCAAAATAGGCTTCCATTTCCCGATGTAACAGATTGGTCTCTGTTTGCAGGTTTGCCAATTCCTCTGTAGAAAGAGTTTTTGCTGCCCCTTCAACAATTTCCGAGAACCGGTCTAGTTTGTTCCATATTTCTTCATGCTCCTGGACATTTTGTGATTTCAGGAAATCCTTTAGATCTTTATTCCAAACAAATACACTTTTTACATATTCCTCAAAACGACTCATACGCAACCCCGCTTTCACTGTATGTTCTTTCTTATCGTATGAGCCCATTTATTGAAAGTTTCACGTTTTTTTAACGATTAAGGTCCGCGCTAATTTTTGCAAAAAAAAAAGAATGCCGCAATCGTATCGGCATTCGCTTTATTAGTTTGATTGGATCATTTTGGTCCGGTAGTCTGTTTCATAATATTCAAGTTCTTCTCTGATCTTTTGAAAGTCTGCCTCGACACTCTTTAATAGCTGGTGAATGCTTTCTGGCACATCCAAACGGAATTTAATCGAATTCTTCCCCGTGTAGGCGGAACGGCTATCCTCAAACCAAGCATCATTTTTCGGTGAAAAGAATTCTTCGATGCATTGATGGTAAATGCGGTACAATACCTTTTCAGCTCCCCCTTTTGAAAATGGCTCGCTTTTTAAAATAACCGAACAAGCATCGAGGCCTTCCTCACAGTAAACCAGTAATTTCCTCATATTTGAAAGAATCGATCTATAATACATGCTGTCGCCTGCTAATTCCTGCTCAAGTGCGGTAAGCGTCGTTTCGTTTAAAAATCCTTCAAGAGTTGAAACCGTTTTTTCCAAAAAATTCTTTACTTCTTCTACCTGCAGCTTCACAATCGTATTTCCCAAAATCAAACACCTCCGATATTATTTGTGGTTAGTGCGGCTGAACGATGAACTCGAGCGGTGAACGAAGTTCGTATCCTTGCTTTCCGCCTATCGCCGCAAAGATCTCCGGCAATTTTTTGTAATCAAGATCTTGAAAATAAGCTGCAAACTCATTTCTATTATTTATGTATATTCTTTTGCGATGGCGAAAACCCGGATTTTTAAGCAAACAGGCTAGCGCAACGATATCCCGGAAATAAACGGGGCTGGAATCCGCTTGAAATATAGGATCCTGTTTGAACGGAGTAAATTCTTGCATCGATTCTTCAAAAAAACGAACATATAAGACGTGTACAGTTTTTTCGACGCCGCCCTCAATGAAAGTGATTTCACTTCTATTAAAATAGTCTTCAAAAGAATTGGATTGTTCTTTTTCCAACTCATACCCTTTGCACTGCTTGATAAGCAAAAATAACCCCTCCCATAATTGCTGCGGCACCATGTTTATAAATAATGGAGCTGTCAGAAAGTTAAATTTATTTTACCATACAATGATTGACCTTGTCAGGAATTGGCCTTCTCCTGGAATTTTTCAAAAAACAGATCCGCTTCGTCCTGAATGAATTCATCATCCGTGCTCTCCGGCAGAGGCGGAAGCTCCTCAATGCTTTTCAAACCAAAATAATCAAGAAACTCCTTTGTCGTCCCATATAAATACGCGCGGCCCGTTCCTTCCGCCCGGCCAACTTCTTTAATAAGGGCTTTAGCCGATAAAGTGTGCAGTGGCCGTTCGGTTTTAACACCGCGAATTTCTTCAATTTCAGCACGGGTGATCGGCTGTTTATAAGCAACAATCGCAAGCGTTTCAAGTGCTGCCTGGGAAAGATATGCGGCCCCGGGCGATTCGACAAGCTTTATTAAATAAGGGGCATTTTCTTTTTTGGTGACGAGCTGGTAAGTTCCAGCAAGCTGCACAATCATAATTCCCCGCCCCGCGTCTTGTTCATATTCCTGCTTTAAGTCTTGAATGGCCGCTTGTGCGGTATGTTCGTCGGTTTCCAAAGACTTAATGATTTGCTCCAGTGTAAGCCCTTCATCCCCTGCTGCAAACAAAAGGCTTTCCAGAATTCCTTTCCAATTAACGATCTCCAACAGATTGTGCTCCTTCCACTGCCGATAAATATATGTCTGCAAAATTGTGTTCTTGTTCGACACTGATTTCCTTTAGCTTCATTAGCTCAAGGATCGCTAAAAATGTAACGACGATATGCTCACGAACAGGGACGGAAAACAGCTCTGTAAAGCTTTTGCGGCCCTTAAAGTTTTTCAGTTCTGCGACGATCTCAGCCATTCGTTTTTCGATAGAAATTTCCTGTCGAGATATTTTTGTTGCCAGCGGTTTTTGCAGTTTTTTTCTTCTTAACAGTTTTTGAAAGGCACCCAGCATATCATACAATGATACATTCAGTTCGGCTGTTTTCGATTTCGTCTCGTCTGCATAGCCGGAAAGGTCAGCCGGTGCCTTTGTATACATGAGGCCCCGTTCCTGCTCCATAAACTTGAGATCATGGGCAGCTTCTTTGTATTTTCGATATTCAATCAACCGTTCAACAAGTTCATCTCTTGGATCTGCTTCAAAATCGACGGAGAATTCATCTTCGTCCAATTCCTCCTCATGTTTAGGAAGAAGCATCTTGCTTTTAATCGCCAGCAGCGTTGCCGCCATGACGAGATATTCACTGGCCACATCGAGCTGGAGCTCTTTCATTGCATGTATATATAATAAATATTGCTCTGTTATTTTTGAGACTGGAATATCGTATATGTCTATTTCAAGCCGATTAATGAGATGAAGCAGCAAATCGAGCGGCCCCTCAAATGCATCAATCTTAACGTTATATTGCATAGTACCCACCAATATTTTCTTTAAAATTGTTCGTTTGTTTTATTACTAGTATAGAGGATTCGCAATGGTTGTCCAATAGAAATTTAATCATCCCCATCTTTCACCCGAAAATATTGGATTCGCCCAAACCAAATAACCCAGACCCACATATGCTGTGATTGTTAACAGAAACGCATTTTATAGGAGGAATGTAACTATGTCCGATGGAAAAGGCTATGGATATGGAGCAGGCTTTGCGCTGATTGTTGTTTTGTTTATTTTACTCATCATCGTAGGCGCTTCTTGGCTTTGTTAAAACAGTAGCTCTGGCGAAAGCTGGATATTGGACTGTAACCGTACGATTCGCAATTAAACGAATCGTTTAGTGTGTTTGCCGGGGCATTGTCAGCTGAAAAGGGAGGCTGCTCCCATTTCAGCTGGCATTTTTCGCTTTTGACATTGTTCGGATTAAGGAATCAGAAGTCTTTTATGGTAAAATGTCTTTACATAATTGCGGGAGTGAACCTATGTATCCGAAAGCGTATATTTCATATCTTGCCCATTTTCATGGCGACCGTGACTATTTTGAATGCCATGAAATTTTAGAGGAATATTGGAAAAGCATTAATGGTGAAAAAGAGTCAGTATGGGTCGGCCTCATCTTAACAGCTGTATCTGCTTATCATCATCGGCGTGGAAATTTTTCGGGGGCGCACAAAACGTTAAAAAAAGCCATCTCGATATTTGAATCAAAACGCGGGGACCTTGCTGAACTCAGCTTGGATGAAGAGCTTCTGCTTGAAAACCTAAATGATTTATTGGCGGCGATCGAAAATAAAAAGCCTTATACAAGCTTTGCATTTCCGATCACTGATAAGATGCTTATTGCCTCTTGTATCCAGGAATGCGAGTTTACTGGTATGAATTGGGAAAGCCCAAGTGATTTAAATAATGAAAATCTGTTACACCGCCATTTGCTGCGTGATCGTACAGATGTTATCGAAGAACGGGAACAAGCAAGAAGGGAAAAAAATAGAGGCTGACCCGCTATTTCTGGATCAGCCTTCCTACTTATTTATAAAGGGGCCTCATCGGTCCTGTCATCATCCAAATCACATTTATTGATAAATGCGGCAGTGTATTCATTGGCGATAAATTGGTGTTCTGGATATAATTCCTTAAGCGATTTAACCATTGCTTTTCCGATCCCCTGCTGCCTGTGGGAAGGATTAACTGAAATATGCTGGATCTCGCCAGACCTATCCGCAAATTTCACACCAAGCAAGCCGATAATATCCTCTTCTTGCCTCCATAAGAACAATTTCTGGTCTTCTTCGGATTCATACTGCTTGATCGTTTGTTGGAGTTTTTTCAAATCCTTTTCGGTCGGCATAAATGATAAAAGGCCCATTGCGATTTTTTCAAATGATTTTTTATACCTGATTAACATATTTATCCCTCTTTAACGAATTAGACACGTTTTCGTATATTTTGCTTAGCAACCTATTTTTCCCTATTCGCGGAAACTTTAAACTTTTTTTATTATATGTATTAAAAATATGCCTGTTCGTGTAATCGTCCTGATCATACAAAATCTAGCTTTATTCAACAAGTAAATACTATTGTGTAGGTGGAAAGGCGAGCCAGTAGTAGACTCCCCAGCCCAACGATATAACGAGAATCAGAATAAACAAAATCCAATTGCTTTTTTTCATAATCGCATCCGCAACCTCCCGGGTTCTAAAGTAATCAGTGCGCTGTTTTCTGACTTCAGGCAACCTTTGCTGGATGGCTGACTTTTTATTCGATGCACTTTATTCTACACCAAACTTTTAATTTAAGCCAATTTCGCTCAGGATAGGATGCAGCTTCGTTTGCTTGAATAAGTTAAAGATGAAAAAAACTAAGCTGCGATAGCGGGCAGCTTAGTTTTTTACTTTTTCCGTTAAGGGTAAGTCAAAGCGGATTAAATCTGCAAACGTCTCCCGCTTTACGACGACTCTTGCTTCGCCATTTTCGACAAAGACTACCGGTGGCCTCGGGATGCGGTTGTAATTATTGGCCATCGAGTAACCATATGCTCCGGTACAAAAAACAGCAAGCAGATCACTCGTCTCAGCCTTAGGCAAAGGAAGATCCCAAATGAGCATGTCTCCAGATTCACAGCATTTTCCTGCAATCGAGACGGTTTCCTCCGCTTTTGCCAGTGGACGGCTTGCCAGCACCGCCTCATATTTTGCCTGATAGAGGGCAGGCCTGATATTGTCACTCATGCCACCATCAACCGCCAGATATTGGCGGACATTCGGAACTTCCTTTCGGGAGCCGACTTTATATAAAGTTGTCCCGGCATCACCGACAAGGGAACGGCCAGGTTCGATCCAGATTTCCGGCATCTTCATTAAAAAACGCCCGGCCTGGGTCTTCACTTCTTCAATAATTTCCTCAACATATTGGAATGCCGGAATCGGATCGTCTTCGCTTGTATAGCGAATCCCAAAACCGCCACCGAGGTTGAGGACCTGCGGTTCATAGGAAAAATTGTTTTTCCATTCATTTAGTTTCTCAAAAATCTTTCTAGCCGCTAACACAAATCCAGTTGTATCAAAGATTTGGGAACCAATATGACAGTGAATCCCGAGCAGATGAAGACTGTGTGAATCGAGAGCAGTCCGCAAAGCTGTTTCCGCCTGCCCGTTTTGCAGATCAAAGCCGAACTTTGAATCTTCCTGGCCTGTTAAGATGTAATCATGCGTATGGGCTTCAATTCCCGGCGTCACCCTGATGAGAATATTCGCCTGCATTCCTTTTTCAGCACAAATGGTGGAAAGAAGCTCAAGCTCATAAAAATTATCAACAACAATGCAGCCGATTTGGTGCTCCATGGCCATTTCCAATTCTTCTCTGCTTTTATTGTTGCCATGAAAATGAATCTTTTCGACGGGAAATTGAGCAGCCAATGCCGTATAAAGCTCCCCACCGGACACAACATCAAGGGAAAGCCCCTCCTCTTTTGCGAGCTGGAACATCGCAATCGATGAAAACGCCTTGCTCGCGTATGCGACTTGTGCGGTTATGCCCAATTTTTCAAATGTATTTTTAAAGCTTCTTGCCCGTTCACGGATTAAAGCAACATCATACACATATAAGGGTGTGCCAAACTTTTCAGCCAATTCTATCGTATCAAGGCCGCCGATTTCCAGATGGCCTTTATCGTTCACTTTTGTTGTTCCATGAAAATACATGTTTCTCCCTCATTCCCTATGAAAACAGTCCATTAGTATACTCAAAGAGTTTACGCCTTTTTTAATTAAAAACTACTGTATCATAATGAATGGCAATCCGCAATTGGATTGTCACCTTTCCTTTATGCTATGCCAGGTTCACATTTA
This sequence comes from Bacillus canaveralius, assembly GCF_002860125.1. Taxonomy (GTDB): domain Bacteria; phylum Bacillota; class Bacilli; order Bacillales; family Cytobacillaceae; genus Bacillus_BJ; species Bacillus_BJ canaveralius. The sequence continues at coordinate 239,981 of NZ_PGVA01000004.1, read as the reverse complement.
TGAATTGGACGGCTGCTTATAACGGTTTTTAGTATGGACGATGCTGGGCCGGATTTTAGAACCGGGAACGGACTGGCGAATCAAAATCTGGATAAACGCCCTCGGGTTGAATGGCAGAAACGGCCATAGATATGGTGTATTCAATGAACGTATTGCGGTCAGAAATAAAATATACAGCGTGGTGCCGACCAATAATCCCGGCACGTTAAAAATGGCGACAACAAGCAATAATAGCAGCCTGGCAATTTTATTGGCAATACTCAGTTCATAGCTGGGTGTCGAGTATGTACCGATCGCAGCGACCGCAACATATAAAATGACTTCGGGAACAAACAGCCCGACCTTGATCGCGATTTCCCCGATCAAAACAGCTGCGATTAACCCCATTGAAGTCGAAAGCGGTGTCGGTGTATGAATGGAGGCGATCCGTAAAAATTCAATGCCAATATCGGCAATAAATAATTGGACAATAATAGGAACATTCGATTTTTCAGTAGGACCGATAAAAGAAAGCGGATCTGGTAAAAGCGATGGGTCCTGTACAAATAGATACCAGAGCGGCAACAGAAACAGTGAAGCCAGCAGTCCGAGAAAACGGACCCACCTCACAAATGTACCCACTGTTGGCGATTGCCTGTACTCTTCAGCATGCTGTAAATGATGGAAATACGTTGTCGGGGTGATGATTACACTAGGAGAAGTGTCAACATAAACAAGGACATGCCCTTCTAATAGATGGACGGCTGCAACGTCTGGACGCTCCGTATATCTCACAAGAGGATACGGATTATACCCTTGCTTCAACAAATATTCTTCGACCGTTTTATCTGCCATCGGTAACCCGTCGATTTCAATTCCTTTAATTTCTTTCTTGATAATATCAACGAGATCCTGATTGGCCACATCACTAATATATACGACAGCGATATCCGTTTTTGAGCGTTCACCCGCTTTAATCATTTCAAACCGCAACCGCTCGTCGCGAACTCTTCTTCTCGTTAAGGCTGTATTCACAACAATATTCTCAACAAATCCGTCACGGGATCCGCGAATAACCTTTTCCACATCAGGCTCTTCTGGCTGGCGGCCCGGATAATTGCGTACGTCAATCGCAATTCCCGAGCTTTCCCCTTGCATCGCGACGACAATTAAGCCGCAAAGGAGCTGGTCAACTAATTCATCCAGGTTTTCGATCACCTTCAACTGGTGGTGAACAATCCGATTTTCAATAATTTTGAAAAGGTTCGTCGACAGCTTTTCAAGATCATTAATACCAATAATTTGCCCAATAACCTGAACAACGACTTTCGTATCGCTGAGGCCATTAACATAATAGATATGGACATCCTTGCGGAGAATCTTCAGTTTTCTGACACCGAGATCAAAGCTGGTCTCAAGGCCGATCCGATTGTTGAGATATTGTTCAACGTCATCAACCGATTTGGGAATTGGTATATTATTCTCTGTGTTTGTCGTCATAGTAGCGGCTCCTTTCCAGAATAATTTCGACCGCTTTTTTGGTTATCGGTGCACCCCGTTTAAAATGGTCGCGGCGCGCCATTTTTCCGACATCCCCGATTCCGACAATAATTGGCACGTCCAGCTCATCAAGACAATAGACAGTATCCCCGCTCATTCTGCCAATTTCGAGCTCAGGTACACCAAATTTATCAACACCAAATGGAGTCAGCTCACCATCTCGATCAATACTGATATCCACTCTTGTCCATTCCGCCTGCCTTGTCTTTGAAGCAACCGCAATCACCCCGATTACTTCAATTTCTTTATGGGAGGCAACATATCTCATCGCCCGTTCACCCGCACCTTCCCCCATATAGCCGCTGTCATCAAACATAACAAGAACTGGATCATGGTGGGCTTTTTTGATCAGATTTACAAGCTCCGGACCGGTTAAAACGGAAGGATTCCCATGCGAATGTGAGATGCATCTTGCACCGATTTGAGTAGCCACACTTTCGATCGCCTTTCTTGCATATTCATCTCCATCAGTAACGAAAATGACCCTCTTCGGTTTATTCATTATCAGCTGAGTCCTTTCCTTGTATCTGTTAGTGGTCCACAAAGTAAAGCCAGTGGAATAATGATCCGAACACTTTGCCAAGCACAATCGCCATGAGTAAGCTTATGATCCTCTCCTCGAGGCCAACGCGTTTTGCCAAAATCGGAAAAACATTCAAAACTTCAGTTAATGCTGCTGCAAGCAACCCGATAAAAACCCCGCCCGCCAATCCAAGCGGAATTAAAAATAGCGGTGATAGATGTAATACAGGATCCCTTATCGTCGCTAAAGCGCCTGCCACCGCACCAAGCACAACGGCCCACTCGTAAGAGAAGATTTTTTTTATTGTCTTGGAGAGCTGGGTGAGGCGGGGGATGATCCCGAGAACGGTAAGAAAAGCAACAAAGCCTGCCCCAACTGTTAATCCCGCAGCAAAGCCGATAAATGAGACGGCAAGGACATGAATAATCATTCGAGATGCTTGACGCTTTCTTTGTTTTCGTGCATGATGACATACTGGTCCAGATCCTGCTGGTAATTAAACATTTCAACTTCCAGGGGGCTTGGCTCTTCGTTAATTCTTTTTCGGAAAACATGATTAAAAAATAAAACCATTCCGAGTCCCAATCCGAATGAATAAGGAATTTGAAACAGAAGCGGCTTCGCGACTACTTTGCCAGTGATGATCGTATAAATACGCTGCTGAACCTCCTGCATGCTTACATCTTCATGAAAGTTCATGATCGCAAGGGCAGCCCCGAAGAAAAGCAAAAGCCAAATCAGCAAAAAGAGCGGAACGGAGACCTCCTTCTTCTTGTCGACTACTTCGATAATCACCTGGGACGGGCCGATCGTCTGCACCTCGACATTTTCAAAAGCTTTGTTAATATAAAGGACCACTTTCATCACATCAATGACGACATAATTTCGATCTTCTCTCGATATTTTATAAATTCGCAAATTTTGTAAACGATTAAGCAGAGAATCGTCTGCGATAATCTGTGCAATGTCCTGCAGATAAACGGTATGTTCCGGCTTTACTTGAGCACGATGACGCATGCGAATGTAGATCGTTTTTTCCATCACATTCACTTCCCACACATTGATTTCCTCGTATAAATAGTATGAGTTCCTTCTCTAGGTTTCATGAACCCCAAAAAATGGCGGATGCGGGAATAATAAGGAATCCTATCCACAGGGGAATACCTTCCTGGATCTAAATGTGACCCTTGAAAAATTATTATAAAAAAAAGACCTCATGGATCATATGTCCATGCGGTCTTTCATTTGCTGGAGAATTTTTTTCTCGAGCCGTGAAACCTGAACTTGAGAGATGCCAAGCCGTGCAGCTACTTCCGATTGAGTCTGGTCCTTGTAATAACGCAAATACACGATCAGTTGCTCCCGTTCATCCAGTTCGCTTATTGCTTCTTTTAAGGCGATTTTATCAAACCATTTGCCCTCATCTCCATTGTCGATCTGGTCAAGCAGTGTGATGGGGTCGCCGTCGTTTTCATAAACGGTTTCATGGATCGAGGAAGGCGTCCGTCCTGCTTCCTGGGCAAGAATAATATCCTCGGCGGGGATCTGAAGAAATTCCGATAATTCGGAAACAGTTGGCACTCTGCCTAGATTTTTAGACAATTCATCCTTCGCTTTACGGATACGGTTTCCCATTTCTTTCAATGACCGGCTGACTTTTATGGTTCCGTCATCACGGATAAACCTCTGGATTTCCCCGATGATCATCGGCACAGCATAGGTGGAAAATTTCACATCATAAGAAAGATCGAATTTATCGACAGACTTTAATAAACCGATACAGCCGATCTGAAATAAGTCATCCGGCTCATATCCCCTGTTTAAAAAGCGCTGGACGACAGACCAAACAAGCCTCATGTTTTTCTGGACGATTGTGTCTCGTGACGCCTGATCGCCATCCTGGCTTTTCTTAATTAATTCCTTAACTTCGTGGTCTTTTAGGTACGGTTGGCTTTTTTCTTTCTTAACCTCCACATCCATAGGCAGTCTCCTTAATTACACAGCATTTTGCTCGTTGATAAATGCTTCCTTAAGCGGATTTCTGTTCCTTTCCCTGGCTGCGACTGAATGTCTACTTCATCCATAAAATTTTCCATGATCGTGAATCCCATTCCGGACCTTTCCAATTCAGGCTTTGTCGTAAATAGAGGCTGGCGGGCTTCTTCCACATCGATAATTCCCTGCCCGTCATCCTTAATTTTCATATCAATAACTCCATCTTCAATTAAAACGGAAATATACACTTTTCCGTTTGGATCGTTCTCGTATCCATGTATAATCGCATTTGTAACCGCCTCGGAAACGACTGTTTTGATTTCGGTCAACTCATCCATCGTCGGATCAAGCTGGGCAATAAATGCGGCTACAGTTACCCTTGCAAACGACTCATTCTGGCTTAAGGCACTGAATTGAATCTTCATTTCATTTTTCATGGTTAAGCAACCCCCAATCTTTCTAGCGCAAATTGTTCGGACGGCTCCAATCGAATGATTTTAAATAAGCCCGACAAATCAAAAAGCCGCTGAACGGCAGGGGAAATTGCACAAACCACCATTTCGCCATCTACTTGTTTTATTTGCTTATACCTGCCTAAAATGACACCGAGTCCTGAGCTGTCCATAAACGAAAGCTGCTCAAGATTCAAAATGATATGGCGAATCTCAAATTCATTAATTGCCTTTGTTGCCTGTGTGCGAAGCTCATCTGCAGTATGGTGGTCGAGCTCTCCACTCAGCCGCATACATAAGACGTCGCGCTTCACTTCCATGTCAATATTAAGACTCACTATTTCTGGCCTCCTTCTCCCGGTATCCTGAAGAACTGCCGAAAAACCATTAATGGGTGGCAGCACTGGAATAGCCGATCGGTTTTAACTTGCACTAGCAAAGGATCGTTCCCCGCTAATGACAGTAACCTTTATAGTGAGTCAAATTCGCTCCTGTTTGTTCGTATTCCTTCTTAAAGACAAAACTAGTGAAGATTCGCTAAAAATATTTGGCGCTTGAGCATTTGCGACAATGACTATTCTCCAGCTTTCGTAAACATGCCGAATGCCCGTTTATATAGAGTCCACCAGCCTGCTTCTTTGACTGACTCTTTCGCAACAAGCGGGCTCTCTACAATCGTAGCTCCATCCTTAACCAGCTTTAAAGTCCCGATTTGATCGCCTTTTGTTATAGGTGCTTTTATATTGGAATTAAGGGAAACCTGCTTCTTGACATTTTCTATATTTTCCCCTTTTTTTGTCAGCAGTGAGATTGGCTCGCTTGTTAAAGCCTCCACTTTCTTCTTTTCGCCTTTACTGATTTTCGCATGCGCAAGCGAATCGTTTCTTTCATACATTGGATGTGTCTCATACTGGCTAAAAGCATAATCAAGCATTTTTGTTATCTGGGCATTCCGCTCTTTGGAGGTTGGCGCTCCAAAAACAACGGCGATGACCCGCATGCCATTCTTTTCTGCCGTAGCTGTTAAGCAATATTTTGCCTCACGCGTAAATCCTGTTTTGAGCCCATCTACTCCGGGATAAAAACGGACAAGCTTATTCGTATTGACGAGCCAGAATTTTTTGTCCGTATTTTCACGAAGATAGTCCTCGTAAGCACCGGTATATTTTGTAATTTCCTCATATTTTAAAAGTTCCTTTGCCATAATGGACATGTCATAAGCCGTACTGTAATGGTCCTCTTCAGGGAGACCTGTCGTATTTTGGAATTTCGTATTTTTGAGTCCAAGCTCCTTCGCTTTTTTGTTCATCGTGTTAACAAATGCTTCCTCCGACCCGGAAATCCGTTCGGCCATGGCTACCGAAGCATCGTTGCCGGAGCCGATCGCAATTCCTTTCAGCATTTGCTCTGTCGTCATTTCTTCGCCAGCCTCAAGAAAGATTTGCGAACCGCCCATCGATGCAGCGTACTCACTTGTGCGGATTTTTTCATCCCACTTCAGCTTTCCTTCATCGAGGGCTTCCATAATCAGCAGCATCGTCATAACCTTGGTCATGCTTGCCGGCGGAAGCTTTTCATTGCTGTTTGTTTCATATAAAACGGTCCCTGTATCCCGTTCAATCAGTATTGCTGATTTTACGTTTTCTACTATTTCAGTCTGGTTTTTTTCTTCAGCATTTACAATTGGTACCGCTAAGCAAGTAAAAAGAAATGTTATAAGCATCATAGAGCCAACTCGTTTCATTGCATAACCCTCCATTCTTTATACGTTCCATTTTTTCCAACCCCCGGACTTTTATACAGATATTGCCTTTGTTTTTTCTGAAAAAGAATGGATTTTGATTTGTGGATTTCAGTGCAGGCAAACATTAAAGTTGAGGGACAAAGAGTGAAAATGGCTGGTGAAGCTATTCGAAGTTGATGATATATCTGGAAAGTTGATGATATCTTATCCAGGGTTGATGATATAACCGGAAAGTTGACGATAAAATACCGAAGTTAACGATATATCTGCAAAGTTGACGATATCTTATCCGAAGTTGATGATATAACCGGAAAGTTGACGATAAAATACCGAAGTTAACGATATATCTGCAAAGTTGACGATATCTTATCCAGGGTTGATGATATAACCGGAAAGTTGACGATAAAATACCGAAGTTAACGATATATCTGGAAAGTTGACGATATCTTATCCGAAGTTGATGATATATCCGGAAAGTTGACGATATCTTACCCACAGTTGATGATAAAACAGGTGGCCGACCTTTCGAGAAAACAATAAATCCCGCCAGATATGCATCCTGGCGGGACTTAAGATCATTTCCTATTGAGTTATTTCCTCGTGGATAAGCGTTGGTGGTTCTATTTTTTGTGCAGAAATTCGAATATTTTCATAAAGCTTTTCCTTTACATCCGCTACATCTTCAAAGTTGCTGTAAAGGGTTACGAGCGATTCGCCTTTTTTGACCGCATCGCCAATTTTTTTGCGAAGCATGAGCCCGACAGCCAGATCAATTTCCGATTCCTTTGTTGCCCTGCCTGCACCTAGCAGCATCGCAGCGGTTCCAACTGCATCTGCGACAATTTCAGAAACATAGCCATCTTTTTTTGCCTCTAATTCAAACGTATATTTAGCCTGAGGCAATTTTCCGGGGTCGTCTACTACCGAAGCATCCCCGCCCTGTGCGCTCAAAAATACTTTCATCTTCTCTAGCGCAACACCTTCACGGATGATTTTTTCAAGCAGTGACCTTGCTTCAGAGAGCGTCTTTGCTTTTCCGGCAAGGACGACCATATGGCTTCCGAGCGTTAAACAAAGCTCGGTTAAATCTCCAGGTCCTTCTCCGCGCAGCGTATCGATCGCTTCTTTTACTTCGAGGGCATTGCCAATCGCAAAACCGAGTGGCTGACTCATATCAGAAATAACGGCCATTGTATTTCTGCCGACTTTGTTTCCGATTCCAACCATTGCTTCAGCAAGCTCTCTGGATTGTTCAAGAGTTTTCATAAACGCACCCGCGCCTGTTTTAACATCAAGGACGATCGCGTCTGCGCCAGCGGCTATTTTCTTGCTCATGATTGAGCTTGCAATTAACGGAATGCTGTTAACCGTTGCGGTCACATCCCTTAATGCATATAGTTTTTTATCGGCTGGTGTTAAATTGCCGCTCTGGCCGATTACCGCAACCTTATTTTTGTTGACAAGCTCAATGAATTCGGCTTTATCAATTTCGACATGGAAACCGGTAACTGCTTCAAGTTTGTCAATTGTACCGCCTGTGTGGCCAAGCCCCCGTCCTGACATTTTCGCAACCGGCACTCCTGCTGCAGCAACGAGGGGACCGAGCACAAGCGTTGTTGTATCACCAACTCCTCCGGTCGAGTGCTTATCGACCTTGATTCCTTCTATCTCTGAAAGGTCAATCTGATCTCCGGACTCAACCATTGCCATCGTTAAATCGGCACGTTCCTTTTCACTCATCCCCCTAAAAAAGATGGCCATTGTCAGTGCACTCATTTGGTAATCGGGAATCGCACCCTCTGTGTAACCATGAATAATAAATTGAATTTCTTCCTGCGTGAGCTCATATCCGTCGCGTTTTTTTTCAATTAGGTCAACCATTCTCATTTTTCATCACCGCTTTTTAGGATTTTTCGGCAAATTGTTTGACAATCTCTTTCACGTACAAAAGAAAATCGGCTTTCACTTTTTCAGTCGTTTCAATTACTTCACTGTGTGTCAGCGGCTGATCTAAAATCCCGGCTGCCATGTTGGAGATGCAGGAAATACCAAGGACTTTCATGCCGCCATGGCGCGCCACGATGACTTCAGGAACAGTTGACATTCCGACCGCATCGCCGCCAAGTGTTCTAATCATCCGGACTTCTGCCGGAGTTTCGTATGTAGGACCGGTATTTCCAGTGTATATTCCTTCTTTCACACTGATACCGAGCCTTTCGGCAGTTTCTTTCGCAAGATGGCGAAGTTCCCGTGAGTACGCTTCGCTCATATCCAGGAATCGCACACCGAGGCGCGAATCGTTCGTGCCGATAAGTGGATTGACACCCATATTGTTAATATGATCTGTGATGAGCATCAAATCACCCGGTGAGAAGCTTGTGTTTACACCGCCGGCCGCGTTTGTGACAATTAAAATCTCAACACCGAGTTCCTTCATGACGCGAACCGGGAATGTTACTTGTTCCAAGGTGTAGCCTTCGTAATAATGGAATCGTCCTTGCATTGCGACAACCTCCACCCCGTGGATAGTGCCGAACACGAGTTGTCCGGCATGGCCCTCAACAGTTGATACAGGAAAGTCCGGAATTTTTTCGTAGGCCAATTTCGTCGGATTTTCAATTTCATCACCGAGAACTCCAAGTCCCGACCCGAGTATGAGACCAACCCGCGGCGCTCTTGGATAAGCATTTTTCAAAAAAGCGGCCGCATTTTGGATTTTGTCGTAGTTCATATTCATTTCCTCCGATTATTTGATCTCGTTTAAGAAACTTTTGCCATGCTTCGGCAATGCCACGTAAAAATTATCGGCAATCGTTGCCCCGATATCAGCGAACGTATCACGGACCGGCAGTTCCTTGCCTGCAGAAAACCGTTTTGAGTACGCTAACAGAGGCACATATTCACGCGTATGATCGGTGCCCGGGTGAACGGGATCATTTCCGTGATCAGCTGTGATGATCAGCAGGTCGTCCTCCTTCATTTTCGAAAATACTTCGGGAAGGCGGGCGTCATATTCCTCAAGAGCCTGGCCGTACCCGAGGGGATCACGGCGATGTCCGTATAAAGCATCAAAATCAACAAGATTTAAGAAGCTTAAGCCGGTAAAATCAATATCAAATGTTTGCAGAAGCTTATCCATCCCATCCATATTTGACACAGTTCTAAGTGACTTGGTTACCCCTTCGCCATCGTAAATATCGGAAATCTTGCCGATTGCGATCACATCAAATCCGCCGTCTTTTAAATCGTTCATCACCGTTCTGTCGAATGGTTTTAAGGCATAATCATGACGGTTGGCTGTTCTTTTAAAATTGCCGGGCTCCCCAAGAAACGGGCGGGCAATCACACGTCCGACCATGTACCGCTCATCAAGCGTCAGCTCGCGGGCTATCTCACAGATTCGGTACTGTTCCTCGATCGGGATAATCTCCTCATGTGCTGCGATTTGCAATACAGAGTCTGCAGAAGTATAGACGATTAACGCTCCCGTTTCCATGTGCTCAGCACCGAGCTCGTCAATAATTTCCGTACCGCTTGCCGGCTTGTTTCCAATCACTTTTCTGCCTGTGCGTGATTCCAGCTCAGAAATCAATTCCGGTGGAAAACCATCAGGGAAAACTTTAAATGGTGTTGCAATGTTGAGGCCCATGATTTCCCAGTGACCTGTCATCGTATCTTTTCCGTTCGATGCCTCCTTCATTTTTGTATAAAAAGCTAATGGCTTTTCCGCTCTGGCAATTCCGTTAATTTCCTTTATATTGCTGAGGCCGAGCCTTCCCATATGAGGCATATTAAGTCCATCCATTTCTTCGGCAATATGCCCGAGTGTATCGGAGCCTTTATCGCCAAACTTTTCGGCATCGGGCGCTTCGCCAATTCCAACTGAATCCATCACGATCAGGAATATTCTTTTGTATGTAAAATCTTTCATTTCTGTATTCCTCCTTCAAAGCTTGTAGACGGTTACATTTTCTTTACCCAAAAAGCAGCAAGTTTCAAAAGATTTGCAGATTTTCTTGTAAAGTGCATCTGTCGTGCAACAAAACGACTTTTTCAATTATGTTACCCTTTTTGCCATGGCTTAACCCATTTCATTGGTCGGAAGTCTGACATCTTTATTGTACTAAAAGCAAACTGAAAAAGACAGCCAAAAAAACCGCCTTTTTCAGCGGTTTTTTGACATTTCTATGAATCTATCAAGCCCGGGGATGGAATTGGCTGTACACATCCTTGAGGCGTGTTTTTGTCACATGTGTATATATTTGCGTTGTCGAAATATCGGCATGGCCAAGCATTTCCTGAACGGCCCGCAAATCAGCCCCATTTTCTAGTAGATGGGTCGCAAATGAGTGTCTGAGAGTATGCGGCGTTAATTCTTTTTCAATGCCTGTCTCATTTGTCAGGCGTTTCAGGATTTTCCAAAAGCCCTGGCGAGTCAGGCGCCGTCCATGATGGTTTAAAAATAGAGAATCATCTCTATGTTTTTTTGATAGAAAACGGGTCCTGCCGTGGTTTAAATACTCTTCAAGCGCCGCAGTAGCCGTTCTCCCGAGCGGAATGATCCGTTCCTTGTTTCCCTTGCCGATGCAGCGGACGAACCCCATAGTTAAATGAGCATCGCCTAAATTTAAACCAATCAGCTCGCTGACGCGAATTCCAGTCGCATAAAGCAATTCAAGCATTGCTTTATCACGCAGCCCATAATGGGTATCCGTTTTTGGCGCTTCCAACAGTGTTTCCACTTCTGCAAGACTGAGAACTTTAGGAAGAGACCTTTCCAATTGCGGCGACTCAATATGTACGGTTGGATCCTGATCAACTGCCTTTTCACGAAGCAGGAACTGGTGAAAAGCCCGGACTGACGCAACATGCCGGGCCAGCGTTTTTGAAGACTTGCCCTGCTCTTTTAAATGGCCGAGAAAGTGGACGATCTGTAATCGCTGAACGACATTAAGGTCTGTCACCGCTTCACTATTGCCTAAATATTTCAAGTAGCTTTTTAAATCGCGCTCATAGGAAATAATCGTGTTTTTGGCCAACCCTTTTTCTACGATTAAAAAATGGATAAAATCTTTCAGTCTATCTTCCATAGGTCACTACTCCCCATTTAAGTAAAACAGTTTTAACCGGTCCAGCCATGAAAACTCTTCTTTGCTTTCAGAAGCGGAAACTTTAATAGCAGCTCCATCCGGTTCATCATAGCGATGGTAGTTTTCATACTCTTCATTTAACCATATGATACCATAGTAGAAGAAAATTGTGCATCCTGTGAACAGGACGAATACCTTCAATGTTTGTAATCCAAGCTTAATCCAGGCCTTCATCATTCTTGCCGCCCTCCAAAATATATATTGAATAAATTTCATGTCTTTAATTGAAAAACGAACAATTATTTAAAATTATTCGTTTATACAGAAACCTCATGGTTCATTAAGACCATTTAATTCGTTTTTCGGTTTAGCTTAATGCATTGTGAAATTTACTCAGTTACTAAAAGATATGCCATTTTGGACAAGATTTATACCTGGATGCACGGAGAAGTTGGTGAAATTGACTATTAAAAAAACCTTTCCTGTTTAAGAAAAGGTTCATACATTAATGATCGTCTTTATTATCATCTTTTGCTTCTTTATCCTGGCAACGATAGCAAATGCCATGAAATGTCAGGCGGTGATCTTTAATTTTAAAATTCCAATCTCTCTCGACGATCGCTTCTACATCCTCAAGGAGATCATCTTGAATTTCATCAACTGCCCCGCATTCGATGCAGACAAGGTGATGGTGGAAATGGGCAGCGCCCTCCTGGCGTAAATCGTAGCGGGATACCCCGTCGCCAAAATTGATTTTATCAACAATTTTCAATTCAGTCAGCAATTCCAAAGTTCGATATACAGTAGCCAGCCCGATTTCCGGAGATTTTTCTTTAACGAGGAGGTATACATCTTCCGCGCTTAAATGATCCTCTTCATGCTCCAGTAAAACGCGTACGGTCGCTTCCCGTTGAGGTGTTAGTTTATAGCTTGAGGAATGAAGCTGTTTCTTTATCCTCTCGATTCTGTTTTCCATACCGTAGTTCCTCCCTCGCACTGTCAAATTTCATTATAACAGATGAAGGAAAAGTTTCAAACTAAACTTATTCTTAATAAGACTGGATAACTTTTATTATTTAATAATTATTATAGATTGAATGGTTTGGATGACTGACTTCATTAATATCGGGGATAAAAATGCCTCGATTGCTGCTGCTGCTCCGACAAATACCATCACCATTATGAATGTCAGCAAATAACGGCCGAGCATCGGCATAATCGGCTGGCTGATTTTTTTCAAGAATTGCCTGCGGATCATTTTTAATGAGAAAGCAACGGCTGAGGTGGCTGTCACGATGAATAACGGGATAATAACCAAATTTTGCGGCAAGATTGACACAAATGAGAGCAGGAATCCATCCCAGCCCATTTGGTTAACAAGAAAACCGACTGTAAAGCCAACGACCATCCCTTTGATGAACAAGAGGATCAGTATGATTGGAAGGCCGATGATCGAGATGCCCAGTATCCACATCAGTCCGATAAATTTACTGTTATGGAGAAAGCTCTGGATGAACATCTCATTCTCTTCAGCTACCTTGCCGTCTGCTATTTGCCCAAAAAATTGAAATAGATAATAGTATAAATCTTCTTTTTGTGTGAAGCTGAGGCTGTTAACGACCACCGCTCCAAAAATAACCCCCATTAAAAATAAGACGATTACAAATAAATAGATTGAGGAGTGCTCACGAAAATGATTGGCTACATTGTTCTGGTACGTTCGGTGCTTCATTGCCCTTCCTCCTAAAACTCAGTTATTAAATTGTATGCTTGTCTCTTCTATCTATGACTATGTTTTTTGGGAAAGGAGTTCAAATTGAGAGATTAAGAGATTATCGAAAAATGCATGAACTTGTAGAGAATCCCCAACGTTATTCAAGCGAAAATTAGCTGGATGGCGTTGGGGATGTTTTATTGATTTTATATAAAAAACTCTTGAATCATTACTGGCGATTCATAGTAATCAAGAGATACATGCATCTACACAAAAATCCATAAGTAAAAACCGACATTAGTAAATGCCGGTTTTTCGTTTAATCCGATATCTTTCCGTATTTTCCCCCGCCCCCTGCATGGAAACGCAGTTCCCCATTACGTGCTTGCACAATCAGCGCAGCCGTTTTCACTGGGACCACTTCTTTTAACGCTTCAAACGGAACCTCATGAAGTACGGCCATTTCCGTTCCGAAATGATCCAGCAGCCTCCCCAATATTTTCGGGCCGAGTCCGGGGATGAATTCCAAGGGAACCTGATGAATATAAGGCGGACGATGGCTTGGCCCTGCAGTTACCGTTGCAAGCTCGCTGATCCGGTCGGCAACGCCTTTAATAAATTTTGTATGCCCGCAGACATGGCATTGTTGATCTCCTGCTTCGAAACGGGCAAAACAGTTTGCGCAAACGGTCTGGTGATACTTGCCAAGCAGCGGATCCAGGCCATAATTCGCAGCAATTCTCCGCTGTTCTTTTCCTTTTAACGCCTTCTCAAGTTCCTGAAAGGAAGCTTCCTTCATTTCGATAATTTGATATTCCCTGGCAATTTTTCCGAGCGAATGAGCATCTGAATTGCTGACAAAAGCATAGTTATGCAGTTCGCCGATCATGTCGGCCATATGGGAATCTGCGCTTAACCCCAATTCGACGCCATCGATTAAAGCCGGGTCAAATACTTCTGTGAGCGATGTTGCAACTCCTTTTCCATACAAGCTTTTAAACGGGGTAAACACATGGGCGGGAATAAACAAACCGCCGAGGCTTTTCACCTTTTCCTGGAGGTTTTTTCCGTCGGCATAGATTCTTTGCGAGCTTAAGTTGATGTTTTTCAGATAGCCCGACAGCCACCCTGAAAACTCCTTGATCGTTTTCAGAGTGGGAAAGAAGCAAAGAACATGGATCGGCCCTTTGCAGTTATGATCATAAATCTCCAATTCGGAGCCGGGGATGACCGAAAGTCCCCCGTAGAGGAGACCGCCCTCACGGTGCTCTGTCAGCTGTCCGAGAGCAAGAAGTGTCTCCATCTCCTCGATTACTTCCGGTGAATGGCAATCGATAATGCCGACCATATTAAGCCCTTTTTCATCCCGGGCATGTTTGATGATGTTACTGAATGTTAATGCCTTGGCCCCAGTAATTTTGACAGCTTTTCCTGATTTCGTTCTGCCGATATGGATGTGCAAATCAGCGTAATATTTGTTCATCTACGAATTCAAAGCCTCTTGAAGCTGCAAATACTGAACAGCATACACTGTTTTTGCATCATATATTTTCTTGTCGTTTATGTATTCGACCGCTTCAGCAAGTGTCAGTTCAACAAGATTGACAAACTCGTCCTCGTCAAGGCCGGCTGGATTTTCTTTTAGCGACAATCCTCTTGCAATATATAAATGGATGAGCTCGTCAGCAAAGCCGGGAGATGTATAAAACGAAATGAGCCAATCAAGCTCAGTGCATTCATAGCCGGTTTCTTCTTCCAATTCCCTGCGTGCCGAGGCTGCCGGGTCTTCTCCTCTTTCCAGCTTTCCAGCCGGGATTTCGACAATCGTTCTTTCGAGCGCTTTGCGATATTGTTCAACCATCACAAGCTTATTTTCATCGGTAATCGCGATCACCGCAACGGCTCCGGGATGTTTGATAATTTCCCGTTTCGATGTTTTTCCGTTCGGCAGCTCGACATCGTCGACTTGCAGACTGATCACTTTTCCGGAAAATATTTGTTCGGTTTTCAGCGTTTTTTCTTCAAGACGATCCACTTTGACCACTCCTGTTCTAATCCATTAGCTTTTGTGCATACATTTTAACATACTTTGATTGGAGGAGTAGGGTTGAAGTTATATGTACATGAAAAAGGAATTGTCCTTGTCGGTAAAGCGTGGGAAATAAAAAGGAAGTTGCATGAATATGGCAAGCAATTTACGTTGCTCGAAGAATGGGTGACGAGCCGTCCCAAAAAAGATAAATGATAGACAGTTTGTTTGTGCTTCGCCTGATTATTTCGTTACAATAGTAAACAAGACTATTAATTCTCAAAAAAAAGATAGAGTGATGAGGTGAAGCACATTGAAAAAAAGGCAGCTCGGGAAATCGAATTTATTCGTAAGCGAAATCGGGTTGGGCTGTATGTCACTAGGCACCGATGCAAAAGCAGCCAGAACCATTATTGACGCAGCACTTGAGGAAGGCATTAACTATTTTGATACCGCCGATTTATATGATTTTGGCAACAACGAACAAATTGTCGGCAACTCTTTAAAGAATGTTCGCGAACAAGTGATTATTGCCACGAAAGCAGGCAATCGTTGGAATGAAGCGAAAGACGGGTGGAGCTGGGATCCTTCAAAAGCTTACATAAAAGAAGCGGTCAAAGCAAGCTTAAAACGGCTTGGCACCGATTACATTGACTTATACCAGTTGCACGGCGGTACGATGGAAGACCCGATTGATGAAACGATTGAAGCCTTTGAAGAATTAACAGAAGAAGGATACATTCGTTTTTATGGGATTTCCTCGATTCGTCCGGCTGTGATTCGCGAATACGCGGAGAAATCAAAGATTGTTTCCGTCATGATGCAGTTCAGCATGCTTGACCGCAGGCCGGAAGAAGAAGCACTGCCATTATTGGCGGAAAAGCAAATCAGCGTTGTGACACGGGGCTCGCTCGCAAAAGGGCTTTTAAGTGACCAGATGCTTGAAAAAGCGTCCGCTTCCGTTAAAAAAGACGGTTATCTGGATTACAGCTATCACGAACTTACACAGGTCTTGTCTGCGCTTAAGGAGAAGCTCGCCAAAAACCGGTCTCTTGCTGAAATAGCTTTTCATTATAATCTCAGCTTTCCAGCGGTTGCTTCGATCGTCGCCGGCGCAAGCTCGGTACAGCAAGTCAGGGAAAATGTCAAAGCGATCAACAGCAGTCCGCTAACAGAGGAAGAAATATCTTTAATCCGGAGCCTTACAAAAGCCTCTCAATATTAAGAAAGTCCAGCCTTGAAGGCTGGACATTTTTTCTAGTCGGTGATATTACCCATTACTGGGAATTTACAAAGTCTTTGCGGCAGTGCGGTCATTTATACTTTTTCCAATCTAAATCGCTCTCCTGCAGGAGCTCGTCAAACGATTTATTTTTCTCTTTTAATCTTCTTTCTTCCCTTTTTCGTTCCGCTTCTTCTTCCTGCTTTCTTATTTCTTCTGATTTTAACTCTTTTTGTTTTGCTTTTAGCTTTTCCATTAAATCTTGATTAAGCATATCCCCCAATGTGACAGCTTTATCTTCTTTTTGTCTTGATGCCTGTTTCACTGATTTCTTTCTCATTCGAATCCCTCGCTTGACAATGTTAGCTGTATTATATCATCTTAAAAGAAAGTTAAATAGAAGTTGGCTTTCTGCAAACGATAGTAAACGCCGGAGCAAGAGCTGCCGGCGTGGCCTATATTAAAATGCTTCCATTATCACTGTATCATCGATGATTAACTTAGGCTCTGTGGAACTAGTGACATCCTCAATGGTAAACCCTTTTGCGATCTCAACCAGCTTCAATCCGGAATCGGTGACGTCGATAACAGCTCTTTCAGTAATGATCCGGTCGACGACTCCCTTGCCTGTGAGCGGCAGACTGCACTGCTTCAATATTTTCGCCTCCCCGTTTTTGTTCGCATGGTCCATAATGACGATGATCTTTTGCGCGCCATGGACAAGATCCATTGCTCCGCCCATCCCTTTGATCATTTTTCCGGGAATCATCCAGTTGGCGAGATCACCATTTTCGGATACTTCCATTCCGCCAAGAATCGCAATGTTGATATGGCCGCCGCGGATCATCGCAAAGGATTCGGCACTGTCAAAATAGGCGGCTCCCGGTATCGCCGTTACCGTTTCTTTTCCGGCATTAATTAAGTCGGGATCCACTTCACTCTCGGCCGGATAAGGACCGATTCCAAGCAGGCCATTTTCCGATTGAAGGACGACCTGTTTATGATCTGAAATATAATTGGCTACCAAAGTCGGCATTCCGATCCCAAGGTTCACATAAAAACCGTCTTCAATTTCTTGTTCTGCCCTTCTGGCAATCTTTTCGCGAACAGCCGCTTTATCTTTGCTCATGAAAACCTCTCCTTCATCGGTTCTATTTTTTTACAGTCAGTCTCTCGATTCGCTTTTCCTGCTTCCCTTCAATCAATGTTTGGACGTACACGCTTGGTGTATGAATCGTATTCGGATCCAATTCACCGACGTCAACCAATGCTTCGACTTCTGCAATCGTCACTTTTCCTGCCGCCGCAATCATCGGATTAAAATTCCGGGCCGTTTTCTCGTACACGAGATTTCCGATCCGGTCACCTTTCGCGGCGCGGACAAGGCTGAAGTCCGCCGTCAATGATTCTTCCAATAAATATTCTTTTCCACTAAAAACCTTCGTTTCCTTCCCATCCGCAATCGGCGTACCGACCCCGGCTGGCGTATAAAAAGCGGGGATGCCTGCTCCACCGGCGCGAATTTTTTCCGCCAGTGTCCCTTGTGGAATCAGTTCGACCTCGATTTCCCCGGACAATACTTGTCTTTCGAACTCTTTATTTTCACCAACATAGGATCCTATCATTTTCTTAATCTGTTTATTTTGCAAAAGCAGCCCAAGGCCCCAATCATCGACACCGCAATTATTGGAAATAACCGTTAAATCGTTAACACCTTTATCAACAAGGGCAAGGATCAGGTTTTCAGGAATTCCGCATAACCCGAAACCACCTACCATTAATGTTGCACCGTCATAAATATCGGCGATGGCTTCCTCAAAGGATTCAGATATTTTTTTCATCGTTACTCTCCTTTCATTTGAAACACCTTAGTTAAAAGTACGATGGCTATACTAATTCAACTACGGATGCGACGCCTTGTCCTCCACCAATACAAAGGGTGGCCAGACCTTTTCTTGCATTCCGTCTTTTCATTTCGTGAATAAGCGTAACAAGGATTCTTGCTCCACTTGCCCCAATTGGGTGCCCAAGTGCAATTGCCCCGCCATTTACGTTTAAAATATCCTTGTTAAAGTGCAGTTCCCTGCCCACCGCAAGTGACTGGGCGGCAAAAGCTTCATTTGCTTCAATCAGTTCAAGCTCTTCCATCGAAACAGCCGCTTTCTCAAGCGCTTTTTTCACGGCAGAAACCGGGCCAATTCCCATGATGCTTGGATCAACCCCTGCGCTTGCATTTCCCTTTAGGACAACAAGCGGCGTTAAGCCAAGTTCCTCCGCTTTGTTGCGGCTCATCACAACAAGAACCGCTGCACCGTCATTAATACCTGATGCGTTGCCTGCCGTGACACTGCCGTCCTTTTTAAAAGCGGGGCGAAGACCGGCAAGCTTCTCGGCTGTCGTACCTTTTTTTGGATATTCATCTGTATCGAAAACAATCGGATCGCCTTTTCGCTGCGGAATTTTAACCGGGATAATTTCATCTGCAAACCTTCCAGCCTCAATTGCTTTTGCTGCTTTCTCCTGGCTCCATGCGGCAAACTGATCCTGCTCAGCGCGCGTGAGCCCAAATTGCGCACAAAGGTTTTCAGCGGTCACGCCCATATGATAGTCGTTGAAGGCGCACCATAAGCCATCGGAAATCATGCTGTCGACTAGCTTCTGGTCACCCATCTTGAACCCGTCCCGCGCATTCTTTAGCAAATATGGAGCCTGGCTCATATTTTCCATTCCGCCAGCGACGATAATGTCAGCATCACCTGCGATAATTGCCTGGGCGGCAAGATGGATAGCTTTCAACCCTGAACCGCACACTTTATTGATTGTAAGTGCCGACACAGTCTCAGGAAGACCTGCTTTTAAGGCCGACTGCCTTGCCGGATTTTGCCCAAGGCCGGCCTGAAGGACATTGCCCATAATCACCTCATCGACCTGGTTCGGGCTGACGCCTGCTTTCTCAAGTGCCCCCTTTATCGCAATCGCACCAAGCTCTGGAGCTGACACATCTTTTAGGCTGCCATTAAAACTGCCAATCGCAGTTCTGACAGCGCTTACAATTACTGCTTCAGTTTTTGCCATTTTTATCGTCCTTTCCATCGGTATTCACTCTTTTATATTTCGAGTGAAATAAAAAAATTCCTTTTATTTTGTCAAAATTTCTATAATTCTTGCTTTTTAAAAAATAATCCCATTACAATTGAGTTGAATGAATTTCATTCGTTTTCGGTTTGGCTTATTACATTGTGAAATTTACTCAGTTGAATTTGCAATACAGTGTTCACCTGAGAAAATGTTGGAGGGAAAACATGGCTATTCTTTCACCTGAAAAAGTAACGATTATTGAGGTTGGTCCGAGAGATGGGCTTCAGAACGAAAAATCATTTGTACCAACCGAAATAAAAAAACAATTCATATCTGCTTTAAAACAGGCAGGCATCAGCGAAATGGAGATTACCTCTTTTGTTTCGCCGAAATGGGTACCGCAAATGAGCGATGCTGCTGAAATTGCAGCGGACTGTCTTGAAGGTGGGGAACGAAATATTGTGCTAACTCCAAATGCGAAGGGGGTGGAACGGGCCCGAATGGTGAACTGCCGTGCAGTGGCCGTTTTTGTTGGGGTCAGCAACACGTTCAACCAAAAAAATATTAACAAAACAACCGCGGACAGCATGGCCGAATTAACCCCGATCATCAAGCAGCTCAGAGCGGATGAATTTTTTGTACGCGCTTGTATTTCAACCTCGTTTTATTGCCCTTACGAAGGGAAAATTGCCGAAGAAGACACCGTCAATCTCTGCCGGCAATTTGCGCTTGCAGGCGTTGATGAGCTCAGTGTCGCCGACACGATTGGAATGGCGGCTCCACATGAATCATTTTCGCTGTTCTCGACGCTGAAAAACGAATTGCCGAACATTCTTTTAACAGCCCATTTTCACGACACACGGAAAATGGCGCTCACCAATATTTATGCAGCATTGCAGGCCGGCGTTGACCGGTTTGATACATCGGCCGGCGGGTTGGGCGGCTGCCCGTTTGCTCCCGGTGCCGCCGGAAATGCCGCAACCGAAGATGTTGTCTACATGCTTGAACGAATGGGAATTAACACAGGAGTCCAGTTGCCAGATTTAATTAAGGC
Source organism: Bacillus canaveralius (assembly GCF_002860125.1). Lineage (GTDB taxonomy): Bacteria > Bacillota > Bacilli > Bacillales > Cytobacillaceae > Bacillus_BJ > Bacillus_BJ canaveralius. The sequence continues at coordinate 219,541 of NZ_PGVA01000004.1, read as the reverse complement.
AATCGATATTGTCCGTCCCCACCTATCCCGCCCAATTGACAGCACCTACTACCGGCTAAATGCACAAACGGTTTAAAAAAACGGATCCGACCATATACAAACGGGAGACAAGGCCGAGACCCGGTTTTGTCTTTTTTGTCTTACAGACGTTTTTTATGTTTTAAAATTCCGGCTGATGATAAAATAAAGAAGAAAAAAATTGTGAAGGGGATAGTCTTTTGAGAAGGTTGTTCCGTTTTTTGTTATCCTTTTTAGTGCTCCTGTCTTCTCTTGGAGTGTATTTTACGAACCGGCTTATGTACATGAAAAAGAAGGATGACGATTTTATTTTAAATCGTGAAAAAGAAGCGGGCCGCCTCAACCAGCTGGAATTCGAGCAACTGCCGAAACGGGAAGCAACGATCGATTCCCCTTTTGGCTATGTTTTGAAGACGGTTTTAGTGGAACCTTATCAGTCGAACCGCTATATCATTATTTGCCATGGAGTAACCGAGAATAAAACCAATTCAATTAAATACATGAACCTATTTTTAAAACGCGGATTTAACGCAGTGATTTATGATCATCGCCGCCACGGGGAATCAGGCGGCAAGACAACAAGCTATGGCCATTATGAAAAATACGATTTGAAAGCAGTCGTCAACTGGCTGAAAAAAGAAAAAGGAGCCGATCTTCAGCTTGGAATCCATGGAGAGTCAATGGGGGCGGCAACCATGCTTCTATACGCAGGCATGCTCGAGGATGGAGCTGATTTTTATATCGCCGACTGTCCTTTTTCTGACTTTAAGGACCAGCTTGCATACCAGTTAAAAGCGGAAATGAAACTGCCTGCAAAGCTGCTTTTGCCTGTAGCGGACCTGTTTTTACGTGTCCGGGACAAATACTCGATCCGCGATGTTTCCCCTATTTCCGTAATCGAAAATATTAAAAAGCCGGTTTTATTTATTCATAGCGCGAAGGACGATTTCATCCTGCCGACCATGACTGAAGCTTTGTTTGAACAGAAAAAAGGGCCGAAAAAGCTGTTTTTAGCTGTTAACGGCCGTCACGCACAGTCACTCAATGAAAACGCCGAAGAATATGAAAAAGCCATCGATGAATTTCTTGAAGACCATGTTCATTTCCGGCAGGCTGAACCAGGCCAGCCTGTTTCATTATAATAACTGTGCGCACACCCCGCTGGTTGTCGGCGGGGTTACGTATTTACCTGGTTTACTCATTTATATGATGCTATTAAAAAGCAAGTTTTGCTGTGGGGTTAGCTTATTCCCGAATTTGTCCCGATCCATAAATGAAAAATTTGCTTGATGTTAGCGCGTTTAATCCCATTGGCCCTCTTGCATGGAGCTTTTGGGTGCTGATACCGATTTCTGCACCATACCCAAACTCAAATCCGTCTGTAAAACGGGTTGACGCATTATGATAGACTGCTGCGGCATCGACCTTGTTCAAGAAGATGGAGGCATTCAGTTCATTATCGGTAATAATCGCTTCCGAGTGCTGTGATCCGTACTTGTTTATATGTTCGATTGCTTCATCAAGGTGTTTCACGACCTTAATGCTCACCGATAAAGCCAGATATTCTGTATACCATTCCTCTTCTGTTGCAGTGTTTGCCGCTTTAAACGCACGGCAAATTGTTTCATCTCCGTAAATTTCAACTCCATTTTCATGAAGCACTTCGAGCAACTTTACTCCATAACGATCAAACCATTGTTCATGAATTAATATTGTTTCAATGGCATTGCAAACTGACGGACGCTGCGTTTTTGCGTTTAAAACGATGCGTACGGCCATGTCCTCTTCAGCACTGTCATCAATAAACACATGGCAATTGCCGGCGCCGGTTTCCAAAATTGGCACAGTCGCCTCCCGTTTGACGGTTTCAATTAGATGCTTACCGCCTCGCGGGATCAATACATCCAAATATTGATCCAGGTGAAAGAGTGCTTGCGCTGTTTCCCTGCTTGTATCTTCGATAAGTTGGACTGCATCAAGCGGAATAGCGCTTTTTTCCAGTGCCCGATGGATCGACTGAACAATTGCCATATTTGAAAATTTTGCGGACGAACTTCCTCTTAAAATGACCGCATTCCCAGTCTTTAAGCAAAGTGTTGCCGCATCGATGGTCACATTCGGCCTGGCTTCATAAATCATGCCGATCACGCCAAGTGGAACACGGTTTTTTTTAATGAACAGGCCGTTTTCTTTTTGTATCGTTTCGATCGTCTCTCCGATCGGATCGTGAAGTGAAATCAACTGTCTGATTGCATGAGCCATATCGTCAATGCGTTTCTCATTGAGCATGATTCGATCAAGGATTGCCTCTGAAATCCCTTTTTGTTTGCCTTCCTGTAAATCCTTTTGATTCTCTGCGAGAATTTCCGCCTGATCCTTTAATAATTGCCCGGCAATCATCTCCAATGCCTCATTCTTTGCCATCGTTGAGATTCCTGCTAATGAATAGCTCGCTAATTTAGCCGCCTGACCTTTTTTCTGTACCTCGTTCACGGTAATCCCTCCAGTCTATGCTCTAACCCATTTGTTGCGATGAATGACCTCCACGGATGTTTTCAATGGTTGTTTTTTTCTTTCTTCGCTGCGTTTTCCGATTAATCGTTGGAGATCCTCTGAAGAACAAGTGACTTCCCCTTTGCCCAACAAACCATTTATTCCGAACACTTCAACGACATCTCCTTTTTGAAATCGTCCGTTTACTTCAAAAACGCCAGCTGGCAATAAGCTCCCACCGTTAAATAAGATTGCTTCCTCCGCCCCTTTATCGATGAAGATTCTTCCCGCGACTTCTGAGTGATAGGCAATCCATTGTCGTCTGGTATTTATCGATCCGAGGGCGCGGTTGAAAATATATGTCCCATCTCCATGACCTTCGAGAATTTCGAGCAATTTTTCAGTTCCTGATCCCTTTCCAATAAACACGGGAACGCCAAGGGAAAGGGCTGTTTTGGCGGCAATCAGCTTAGATCTCATTCCGCCTGTTCCCACCTTTGACCCCGACGCTTGCGCAGCGGCTAACATTTCGTCTGTGATTTTGTCAATAATATCCATTTTCTTGGCGGACCGGTTCACTCTTGGATCAGAGTCGTATAGTCCATTGATATCTGTCAAAATGATGAGTTGATCAGCATGAACAAGGCCGCTAACCAGAGCCGAAAGCATATCATTATCACCAAAAGTTAATTCCTCTACAGACACGGTGTCATTTTCATTAATAATCGGTATAATCCTTCGCTCTAAAAGTTCCATGATCGTCGCATAAGCGTTTTTATAACGCTCCCGATTAGAAAAGTCATTTCTTGTCAAAAGAATCTGGGCAGGGATCATATTCAATTCCGTAAATTTTTCAATGTACGATTTGATGAGAAGACTTTGGCCAACGGCCGCGGCCGCTTGCTTTCCTTTTAACGTGATTGGTCTCGATGAATAGCCAAGTTTCACAAAGCCGGCCGCCACGGCTCCCGATGACACTAATAAAACTTCATGTCCGTCTTTTCGCAGAGATGCTACTGCGTGTATGTGATCAACTAATTTTTGTTGATCAATTTCGCCTTTTTCATTTGTTAAAGAACTGCTGCCGATTTTAACCACAACGCGTTTCTTTTTCATTTACAATTTCTCCTAAATCGTTATTCTCAGCTATGAGGGAGTGAGAGGCCGCCAGATCCTGGTAGTGAGCGGGCACCTGGACAATCCAACATAAAAAAGCCCATTCATCCTGTCTATAAGGACGAAAGGGCTTGCTCCCGTGGTACCACCTTTATTGGACATGTCAAACACGTCCCACTCTGCCTTTTAACGCAAGGATACGCCTCTGATTTAGCAGAGGACTGAGGAGGCAGGTTCTGCGGCTTTCCATGGCGAAATCTTCCAGCTTATAAATCTCGCTCTCTGGCACTTCAAGACACGCATACTAATCTTCCGTTAACGTTCAGTGATTTTTTTAAGAATTATGACAAGGAATAGGGAATTTGTCAAGCTGCAGTTACTATTTTCTCAGCTTCTTGTTTTGTCAAAAAAGCTCATTCTTCCATTTAAAATCTGGCCTGGACTTTTTAATTGAAAAGTATTGGACGCTTCGGAAAAATCGATTTTCATTTGCTCATCCAAAAAAACGGTCTTTGATTTTTCAACATAAACGCTGCCGTTGTTTGTTGCGATTTCCTGATCATCTTCATCAAGCTCGTTTACCAGCCAGAGGGCAGTGACACCGTTCATCACGCAGCCAGTTCCTTTTGTATCATACTTCAGCTTCAAATAGCCCGGCCTGTTCGCTGTCTTCTCAGAAATTTTGTTCGCTGCTGCTTCTGTTATCGTGATTTCCATCATAAGCTCCCCTCTCGTCTGAATACCCCTATTTTAACACATATCTTTGATTATTTTGTTCGCCAGCACTTGCTTTCCTGCGCTTTCTGGTTATTATTAAAGATAAATTGGTAAAGGAGTGGGATGATGGAAAAAGTACAAATTAAGGTGCTGGACAACGGCTCTCTTCGGGTCACTGGTGACGTTGAGCTGATTGATATGGAAGGAAATAAGTTTCCGACAAAGCCGACCTTTTCATTATGCCGCTGCGGGCTGTCCGAAAATAAGCCTTTCTGTGACGGCTCCCATAAAGGCAAGTTTTCCTCCTCCGTTCGCGCCGAAAAAGTGCTGGATGATAACGAATAAGGTGGTGGGCGGCTCTCTGTCGGGGAACCGCCTATTTTTATTTTCCGCTGACAAACTGCCGGCTGCGGCTCAATCATCCGTAAATTGAACGTCGACAATATCAGCAAGCTGCAGGCGGTGAAATGTGTCAACACGATCAACTATATGCAGCTTCCGCGTCATTTCATCCCAATAATGAATCGTTCCAATCACGAGCTCATGGCGGCGGTCCCGGTAATGCGTAATCGTGACCGTCTTCCGAAATTCCATCGCCTCGGCGATCGTTTCATTCATAAGCTCAAGCTGCTGTTCATCGGGCTCGCCCTTCTTCTCAAATGTATCTTGCTCTGCCCATCCGTGCAGCAGCTTGACGTGTTCAGGAAGCATCATGGACGTCCATTTTATTTTTCCACGGTCTCGAATCATCGTCTCTCCCCCCTGTCTCTCTATCCTTTATGACCGCCGACAAGCTGTGCGCGTTGCCTTGCTGTGCCGCCAGCCGTATACGAAACAGCCCGAAGCAGTGCCACTGGACCGTAACGGTTGCGAATTCTGTCAACAACATAGCCCAAATCACGCTTTTTCCCTTTGTCAGCATTAAATAAACTGAGCTGCAGATGATCGTCATCAACCATATTCCCAAGTGAGATCGAAATTTGCCGGACTGTTTTCCCTTCATAATGTTCATCGAAAAGCTCAAGGCAGACCCGGTAAAGTTGCATCGTCACATTTGTCGGCTCCTTCATCGTCCTCGAGCGGTAAAAGCCGCCGCCAAATTCATCCTCGCTGTAGCCGGCACCGAAACTGACCGTTCTCCCGGCCTTTTTTTCATCACGCGCTCGTTTTGCAACCTCCTCGCACATTTCTAATATCACACTTTTAATCTCATCCTCCTCTTTATAATCGCGGAGCAGAATCTGGCTTTTCCCATAGCTAAGCTGCCCTTCCATAATCGGGGCGCCAATATCGGAAAAATCGATTCCCCAGGCATGATAATAAAGCTGGTTCCCGATAATCCCAAACTTTTTTTCAAGCTTTTTCAAATCATAGCGGGCCAGTTGCCCGACCGTAAAAATCCCCATCCCATTGAGATTTTTCTGCATCCGTCTGCCGATACCCCACATTTTGCTTAATGGAGACACCGTCCAAAGCTTTTCCGGTACGTCATCATACGTCCACTCCGCAATTCCGTTTGTTTTCGCTTCAAGATCGAGGCAAAGCTTTGCCATCAGCATGTTCGGTCCAATCCCAACCGCACAGGTAAGCTGAAATTCGCGTTCAATATCATCTCTTATTTTTCTGGCAATTGTCGTTGCATCGCCAAAGATGTTGGTCACTCCATCTACCTGGATAAAACTTTCATCGACACTGTACGTATGAATCGATTCTTTCGGAACGTAGCGGTGAAATACGCGGGTAATTTCGGTGGAAATGCGCATATATGTAGCCATCTGTGGTTCGACGAGAATAATGCGCGGATCATTCGGAATTTCAAACAGCCGCGAACCGGTTTTTACACCGAACTCCTTTTTTAAACGCGGTGAAGCAGCGAGCACGATACTGCCGGGGTTTTCCAAATGGCTGATGACCGCCAAATAACAATTAAGCGGATCAAGGCCTTGCATGACAGCAGAACAGCTTGCATAAAAGCTTTTCATGTCAATGCATAAAATCTGTTTGTGCGGCATCTCGTTGTAATTGACCATGAACGCTCCTCCATTTTCTATAATTACAGAACGTTTGTTCCATTTCATTGTACCCATTATATTAAGCGAATAGACGTTCTTATTCAATGGAAATTTTACGACGAATTTCTTGAAATCGACTTTCGTGCCAGCCTGATTCTTTTTTGGAAAAGCGTTATAATCAATTCGAGGTGTAACGACATGGATAAAAAATTTATTTTTAAAATGATTCAAAATTGCTTGCGGCAATACCAGCATGAGCTGCCGCTGAGTGAAGAGGATTACGATAATTTATATCAAAAAATTGTCGGGCAAAAACAGGAGGAAGCAGACGTAGATCTGCATGATATTGTGAATGATGTCGTTTATGAGTATTTAACCGGTTAAATTTCGCATGCCAAAACGGCATAAACGAGTAACTAAAAAAGCCGATGCGCAATGCATCAGCCAGATTATTTTACATCGATCGCCTTGATTATTTTAGCGGGATTGCCGCCTGCCACCGTGTTTTCCGGCACATCTTTTACCACAACAGCTCCGGCTGCAATAACAGCGTTGTCACCGATAGTCACCCCGGGAGCAATAACCGCCCGTCCGCCAATCCAGACATTGCTGCCAATTGTAACAGGCTTTCCGTATTCAGTCCCGGCGATGCGCTCGTATGGATCGAGTGGATGGGTTGCCGTGTAAATATGGACGCCAGGCGCCATAAAACAATTTTCGCCGATCCGAACCTCGCACACATCCAATATGACGCAATCAAAATTGGCATAAAAATTTTCACCGACATGAATATTGTAGCCGTAATCACAGCGAAAAAATGGTTCAACGAAGAGATTTTCCCCAGTAGATCCAAACAGTTCCTTTAAGATCGACGTTCTCTTATCATACTCTGTTTCCAAAGTTTCGTTGTATAGACGGGTAAGCTTTCGGGCGTATTCGCGGTCTTTCACAAGCACAGGATCGGACGCAACATACAGCTCGCCGTTCAGCATTTTTTCCTTTTCAGATCTCATTTCATCACCTCGCACAGCTGTTGTAAAAACGATAGGGCTATTTCTGGTTAAAAGCTCTCTTGCCAAGGCGCTCAAACAGCCTCGGGAACAACGCGTAAACAACACTGCCGGCATTCATCCAGCGCGGCAGGTTAATCTCACGGGTCGGCGTCAGCATTCTATTCACGATTTTCTCTGCGACGTCCTTAGGATCAAGCATGAAACGCCGAATATTTTTTACATATGTACCTTTTTGGTCAGCAATATTAAAAAAATTGGTTGCGATCGGTCCTGGATTAACCGCTGTAACGTAGATATTTGAATCAGCCGCTTCCATCCTCAGGCTGTTTGTATAGCCGAGTACCGCATGCTTCGTAGCCGAATATATGCTGGACTTCGGTGTCGCTATTTTCCCCGCCTGTGAAGCAATGTTGATAATATGACCGGACGCTTGCGCGCGCATCACGGGCAGGACCATGCTCGTACACGCCATCAGCCCGACAACATTGACATTAAACATTCCTTTTATCTCGTCGATCGTTGCCTCATGCGCTTCACGAAAAACCCCGAAGCCGGCATTATTTACTAAAATATCGACACGGCCGAGCTGGCCGATGACCTTTTGAAAAACGGTCTCGACCTCATCGGTTTTCGACACATCAAGCTGATATATGTAGATATCGATAGCGAAGCGGCCATCGAGTTCCGTCTTTAATGCTTCCAGCTTATCAAGGCTGCGAGCCATCAAAACAAGATTTGCGCCGCGTTCCGCACAGAGGCGGGCAATTTCCGCACCAATCCCACCGGAAGCACCGGTTATAATAACATTTTTTCCTGTCAGCAAATCTGCCGCCAAATCGTTCACCTCATCATGCCTTGTAAAGATAGGCTTTATTGTCTTTCATCATATCAATCTCTCCCAATGACCGTAAATAGTCAAGCTGGGCGACCGTTTCGGAAATGGTTAATGTCAATTCCCGCTCATAAACAGCAGGAAAAAGCCGCTGGCAAATTTCGAACACAGTCAACGGCGCAGCCTCCAGCCAGCTTTTCACCAGCATCGCCCGCTCATGCTGCTTGGCCAGCCTCTTTTCGACAAGCTCCGCTACGTTCCTAATCTCAGGGCCGTGTCCGGCGTACATGCACTGAATCGGGTAGTTGAGCAATTTTTTGATCGAAGCATTGTATTGAAGCTGAGGCGCCGGCCGTTCCGTTTCACCGGGCAGCGGTGGCTCGAGCAGTGGATTTGGTGAAATTGTTGCCAGCAGCAAATCACCGCCAATCGCAACGCCGTCTGTCTCACGCCAAAGAGCAATATGGCTTTGGGCATGGCCAGGTGTGTTCAACACTTTCCAATCGTCCAGTCCCGGCGGCGTGTCCCCCTCTGTTATGGTACCAGTCAAGGAACGATTACAAGAAAATTTCAGCGTCTTTTTCATTGCTTCAATGTATGGGAAAAATCTCTCCGGAATCGCAAACTCGACAAAAAGCCGATGGAAGAACTCTTTATGCTCCTCAAAAAAAGTGTCCGTACGGTTCAGCCATCTTTCATTCAACGGGTGGCCATATACCTCGAGTGACGGTGGAAAAAAATCGAGCAATCCGACATGATCGGGATGGTGGTGGGTCAAAATAACTTGTTCAATGTCTCGCGGAGTCAGTTTTAACTCCTTCAGCTGGCTTTTAAAGCTTTCCCAGGCCGCTTCTGTTTTCGGCCCGACATCAATGAGGGTCAACCTTTCCCCTTTAATTAAAAAAATGTTTACATCCCCTACCGGAAAAGGGGTAAGCAGTGTAAGCACGGCAATGCCATTGTTCCATTCAATCATCTTTCAAACTCCTCAGTTATGATATTCACATAAAAATCTGTCTTTGATATATGCAATAAAAAAAGAGCGCATACATGTTTGTTCGCCACATCTAGTTTAGCGCTCTTTTTGAAAATTGTCATTATTTTCGCATAATTTTTTAACTGAGCAATTTCACAGTGTAATAAGCTAAACCGAAAAACGAATGAAGTTTCCCCCCATAAACAAATACTCCAGATGCTCCGGCTTTTCACGAACTAAATCCGCCAATAATTTCATATTAACAAATATGAAGGGAACAATATACGAAAGATACAATGCTTTTTTCATGCGCAATCACGATCCTAAACAAACGCCATTTAAAATAAGTATTTTAACAAATCTGATATATGCCCCTTGACAAACAAGCTTGTTACGTTGCATAATCACTTATAAATTTTATTACTTAAACGAGCAATGATTAAGGCCAGTAAATGGAAAACGGCGAAAGAGAGTGAAGCTCAGCGGCTGAAAGGCTTCACCGCCCTCTTGACTATTGAAACCTACCTTATGAGCTGTTAGGGAAAACCTAGACGCATTCCGGCGTTAGCGGAATTGAGCTGCACCTTTTTTGAACGGATCATCGTTGTTGAAAAAGGTGAATGAAGGTGGTACCACGGAAGCTAGACCTTTCGTCCTTTTTGGATGAAGGGTCTTTTTTGTATTTATTTTAGTAAAAAGGAGGACGCCGAAAATGAAAAAGCTTGTATTCATTGGAGCAGGCTCGATGGCTGAGGCGATGATTTCCGGCATTGTTGAAAAAGGGTTGCTGGAAAAGGAAAAAATTCGGGTCACAAACAGAAGCGATCAAAAAAAGCTCGAGCAGCTGCAACAGCGATACGGCGTCAGCATATCCGGGAGCGGGGCGGAATTGTTTGACGATGCCGATGCCGTAATTTTAGCGGTGAAACCAAAGGATGCGGCCAACGCCATTTCAGCGATCAGGCCATTTTTAACAGAAAAAACGCTGATCATTTCCGTGCTTGCCGGAGTTTCGATAGAAAGCATTGAAAAGCTGGCAGGAAAAGAGCTGGCCGTTGTCCGGGCGATGCCGAATACGTCTGCTGCGATCGGAAAATCAGCAACCGCTCTCGCTGTCAATAACCGGGTTTCCTTGAAGCAGAAGAAAATGGCCGAAACGATCTTCAATACAATCGGCTTAACCGCGGCCGTTGCCGAAAACCAGCTTGATGCCGTGACCGGCCTTTCCGGCAGTGGTCCTGCCTATATTTATTACCTCGTTGAAGCAATGGAAAAAAGCGCAGCTGAAATCGGCCTTGAGAAAGGCTTGGCGAAAGAGCTGATTATCCAGACCTTGCTCGGGGCAGCAGGAATGCTGGATAGCACCAACAAAGCGCCAAAGCAGCTCAGACAGGATGTCACGAGCCCGGGCGGAACAACCGAGGCCGGCATAAAAGTATTGGAAGCACACGGGGTTCAGGATGCTTTTATCTCATGCATTAAAGAGGCAACCGCGCAATCGAAAAAACTTGGCAGCATGCTTAGCAGCGAGATCAATTCTGTGAAGCAACACGTGTAAATGTATCAAGCCTTCACGAAATACCGGTTTAGCGTTTTGTGGCAAAACGCCTGAGCCGGTTTTTTTCATTTTTGAAAAACGGACTGGTATAATGTAGATATTTACATAAACGAAATAAGGGAGGGCTTTACATATGGAAAGAAAATTATTTTCTCCGTATACAGTTAAAGATGTTACCTTTAAAAATCGTATTGTGATGTCACCAATGTGCATGTATTCGTGTTTTGATGAAGATGGCCTGGTCACGAATTGGCATCGCACCCATTATACGAGCCGGGCCGTTGGACAAGTAGGTTTGATTATTTTAGAAGCGACCGCTGTAACGGCGCAAGGAAGGATTACCCCGCAGGATCTCGGGATATGGAATGACGACCATATTGCAGGGCTGACAGAATTAACCGGCCTTATCAAGGAACATGGCGCAAAGGCAGGGATCCAGATTGCCCATGCCGGACGGAAGGCAACGGTTGATGGTGAAATTATTGCCCCTTCAGCACTCCCGTTTAATGAGAAGTCAAAAACGCCAAAAGAAATGACGAAGGATGAAATCGCCGAGACTATTGAAGCATTCAGGTTGGGAGCTGAACGGGCTAAAACAGCGGGCTTTGATGTCATTGAAATTCATGGTGCCCACGGCTACTTAATCAATGAATTTTTGTCGCCGCTTTCCAATCAGCGCACTGATGAATATGGCGGAAGCGCTGAAAATCGTTACCGCTTCCTGCGCGAGGTCATTGATGCAGTAAAAACTGTCTGGGATGGCCCGTTGTTTGTGCGCGTTTCGGCCAGTGACTATCATCCAGAAGGGTTAAATGTTGAGGATTATGTAACTTTTAGCACATGGATGAAAGAACAGGGAATTGATCTTATTGACGTTAGCTCCGGTGCACTAGTGCCCGCCAAAATCAACGCATTCTCGGGGTATCAAGTGCCATTTGCGGACAAAATTAAACATGAAGCGGATATTCCAACCGGTGCCGTAGGCCTGATCACGACCGGAATTCAGGCAGAAGAAATTTTGCAGAACAACCGGGCTGATCTGATCATTCTGGCCCGCGCGCTGCTCCGCGATCCTTATTGGCCGAGAACGGCAGCAAAAGAGCTTGGTGTTGACATCGAAGCACCGAAGCAATATGAACGCGGCTGGTCGTTATAGTTATCAATCAGTTTGCTTTTAATCAGCTGTTGGGTATAATAAAATTAGAAAACAACATATATTAAAAAAGACCGATGGTGCTGGTAACACCAAACGGTCATACAATAGACGGTTCCCTCAAAGGGGTCGGCTGTTAAGCGGAGTAATCCACCCGAGCTAGCGACTCAAGGGTGGATTATTTTTTTGGGTCGTGTGACAGTTCGCGACGATCAAGCCTGCAAAAGTTAATGCAAACATCAACGCTTCGAATACCGTCACCAGCACCACCCCCTTTCTGTATGGGGATAAGTGCCGACCACCCTTGAGAAATCTATTCTATTGCTCTTTTATGATTGCATGTTCGATTTTGAATCTTCTTTATGATTTATCCAAGATACATCGTATCTATCTCTGTCTCAATGATTTTGCCGTTCAATTTTTTCACATTATACCCTTTTGCATTCGGTCTTGAACTGACAACCTGTTTCAGTTCCTCTCCTACAAAATGAAAAGCCACTCCATCATCGGCAGCAATTCCGTTCGAGATGACGCCGTCACGCAATACCCGATGGAATCCCGGCCGTCTCTGTTCTTCGCCGTCATAATGGGGACAACAGCTGCCTTTTAAAAACCCCAAACAATGAAGTTCAGATAGCCCGTCTCCGTAAGAATCGGTCACACCCTGCTCGAACCAGCAAATGGCGCCTGCACTAACGCCGGCAAGGATAATCCCTTGTTCCCAGGCTGTGCGCAAATAATGATCCAACCCCCATTCTTTCCATAGAACAAGCAAATTCTTTGTGTTGCCGCCGCCGACATAGATGATGTCTTTTTCAAGAATATAATTCTCCAAATCCCTGGTTGGTGGAGAAAATAACGATAGATGTGAAGGACGGCAATCCAAAGTTTCAAAAGCCTGATAAAATCGTGATATGTAGTTATCAGCATCTCCACTGGCCGTTGGCACGAAACAGACAGAAGGTGTTTGCTTCCCCGACTGCTTTAATACATATTCATCGAGCAGAAGATTTTCCGGTTCCATTGAAAAACCGCCGCCGCCCATTGCAATAATCTGTTTCATAGAAATCCCCCATTCGATTATCATTTTCAGCATAAAAATCCTATGTTATTGCAGGCAGCCTTCCAATTTCCTTCTTAATCAGCCTCATTAGTGAAGTAACACTTCACATAATATTATTCTCCAAGCAATTATACTTAAATTATGTTTCCCATATCCGAGTAACCACATTATTTCCACCTGAAATACACACTTCAAAGACATCCGGATTGGTCATTCCCAGCCAGTGCTCATACCCAAAATTTTGGTCAAAGTACCGCAGCAATAATGTCGATAAATTGCCGTGACTGACTAAAACGATATTTTTCGCCTCTGAACCGATCGCTTCTCCCAAAATCGAAGCAGCCCGCTTGATTCCTGATGCCTGCGATTCTCCGCCTTCAAAAACAAGTTCAAAATCAGCGAAGCTTTGCTTCACCTTGTCGAACCAATCCGGATAATATTGTGAGCTTAATACTCGTTCACCAAGGCGGCTGTCCTCGACAATTTGCAGTCCTTTTAAATCGGCCAGTGGCCTAATAGTCGATATTGCCCTGGTAAATGGGCTTGAATAGATTAGATCAATCTGCCTATCTGCAAACAAGCGAGCCAGTGCAGCAGCCTGTCTGACTCCGATTTCGGTCAGGGGGGAATCGAACGGCTGTCCCGCAGCCTGCGCATGCCGAACAATATAGATCGTCTTCATCAAAAATGCCCTCGCGTCATCGGAATTGAAATTTCCATAAAATCCACAGCAATCTCGGTATCTTTAAACAGTTCCTGCGCTTCCTTTTCGAGCTCTTTCCATGCAGGACGGTCATATCTTGAGCTAATATGGGTGATGATCAGTTTGCTGGCATTTGCCTTTAAAGCGACCTGTGCAGCCTGATGGGTTGTCGAATGGAAGTAATCAAAGGCCATCTTCTCTTCGTCCTTTGATAAAGTTGCTTCATGCACAAGCAGGTCAGCTTCTCTGGCAAGCTCAACAGCGTTATTGCATACTCTTGTATCACCAAGGATCGTCACGATCCGGCCTTTCTTTGGCGGATCCAAAAACTCGGCCGCATGAATCACCGTTCCATCTTCAAGCACAACATCTTCACCGTTTTTTATTTTTTTATAAAGAGGACCAGGTTTTAATCCAGCTTCATCAAGCTTTTCGGCGAGCAGTGTGCCGGGCCGGTCCTTTTCAACAACGCGGTACCCGAAGGAAGGAATCCCATGGTCAAGCAGCCTCGCTTCAACAGTAAACTGGTCGTCCTCAAATACAATCCCCTCGTCGATTTCGACGATCTTTAGCGGGTATCTCAAATGCGAATGGCTGATTGACAAGCTCATCACGATATAATCTTTCAACCCTTTCGGCCCGTACAGAGTCACTTCCGATTCGCCAGCCTGGAAAGACCTGCTGGACAGTAATCCGGGAAGCCCGTATATGTGGTCACCGTGAAGGTGGGTAATAAAAATTTTTTCAATTCGCCGCGGTTTAATGGAAGTATGTAGAATTTGATGCTGGGTTGCTTCACCACAATCAAACAGCCAGATCGCTCCCCGCTCTTCCAATAGCTTCAAAGCTATTGCCGTAACATTGCGCATCCTGGCCGGAACACCCGCGCCTGTGCCCAGAAAAAATACATCCATCAGATCACTCCTTTCTATACAAGCTGCGTCCTGCAGCCCCGTGGTTACCAACGCCAATCATTTAATAGTACTTTCGCTCCTGCTATCCATAAATTTACTATACGCTATGCTTTCTGCTACATCAACATTCTTAATAGTTTCCGTTTATAAGTCAATTAAGTTAGGGCAACATAAACACTTTCATAAGCAGATTCGTTGAAAAAATAACGCCGTTCATAATACTCTAAAGCTAACGTTAATAATCTTTAACATATACAGCGTTTCGTGTGGATAGCATCACATTATTGGAATAGAATAACTATAGCGCTAATAATTTGCTAAATGGTATAGAAACCGATAAAATTTTATACTTGTATAGGTCAATGTTTCAAAAATGAATATGTACATAAATTTTTCAGGTAAAGAGAGGTCCTTAAATCGTGAAACAGAACGAAAAACCAACTGCGCTAATCATGTTATTTGGTGCGACAGGAGATTTAGCAAAACGGAAGTTATTTCCGTCTTTATATAATCTTTATAAAAAAGGTAAGCTGGAACGATTCGCCGTCATTGGCGTTGCACGACGTCCTCTTACGAATGAAGAATTTCAAAAAAGCGTTGCTGACTCGCTGCAGGTATCGAGCGACAGCAGCGAAAATCTTGACGACTTCACGTCCCGCTTTTACTACCATTCTCACGACGTGACCGATTCAAGCTCCTATCAAGTATTAAAAAACATGGCAGGAGAATTGGATCAGCATTATTCGCTGGAAGGAAATCGAATTTTTTATCTGGCAATGGCTCCTGAATTTTTCGGCACAATTGCCGAGCATTTAAAGCATGATGGGTTGACCGATGTTCCCGGCTTTAAACGGCTTGTCATTGAAAAGCCGTTTGGGCACGATCTTGAGTCCGCGAAAGAGCTGAACAGCCGGATTCGGACCGCCTTTAATGAGGACGAGGTTTACCGGATCGATCATTATCTCGGCAAGGAAATGGTGCAAAACATTGAAGTGATTCGCTTTGCCAACGCAATTTTCGAACCGCTTTGGAATAACCGCTTCATTTCCAACATTCAAGTCACTTCGAGTGAGACGCTCGGTGTCGAAGAACGGGGACGTTATTACGAAAAGAGCGGCGCACTGCGCGATATGGTGCAAAACCATATGCTGCAAATGGTTGCCTTGCTCGCGATGGAACCGCCGATCCGCTTAACGACAGATGAAATTCGCTCAGAGAAAGTCAAGGTGTTGCGGGCGCTACGTCCTTTAGAAGGGCAAGAGGTGAACAACGCGTTTGTCCGCGGCCAGTACGGCGCAGGCCAGATAAATAGCACACCAGTCCCTGCTTACCGGCAGGAGCAGATGGTCGACGAGAACTCAAATACAGAAACATTCGTGGCCGGAAAACTGTTGATCGATAATTTCCGCTGGGCCGGTGTTCCAATCTATATTCGGACAGGTAAACGGATGAAAGCAAAATCAACAAAGATTGTCATTCAATTCCAGGATGTGCCGATGAATTTATATTATCAAACGGAACAAACATTAAATCCGAACCTGCTTGTTATTCACATTCAGCCTGAAGAAGGTATCACCCTGCATTTAAACGCGAAAAAGTCAGGGAAGAACACCGAGGCGACCCAGGTCAAATTAAATTTCGCCAATAAGGACATTGACGGAATCAACACACCTGAAGCCTACGAAAAACTTCTTTATGATTGCATGCGTGGAGATGCGACAAATTTTACGCATTGGGATGAGGTTGCCCTATCCTGGAATTTTGTTGATAAAATCTCTGACGTATGGGAAAGCACAAAGGAACAAAACTTCCCGAATTACGAATCTGGGTCGATGGGTCCCGATGCAGCAGATGAACTGCTTGCAAAAGATGGATTTTTCTGGTGGCCAGTTACAGATTTAGAAGTAGAAAATTGTTAAAAATACCCCCTGTCGATTTTTTGGCAGGGGGTATTTTATATCCCGATTCCTCTAAATTCTTATGAAAACAAGCCTTTAATGCTGTCGATCAATTCTTTAAAGAAATTTGAAACAGATTGGAGAAAGCCTTCATTACCAACAGCTTCATCAATCCTTTTCTGAATGTCACTCGTTAAATCCTCAAGCTGGTTTCGGACATTGTCAAAATTTATATTCAAAGCGCGCATTCTTTCAAACAGATCAATCAAAAGCTGCCTGTCTTCCGGACTTAAATTGATTTCAAGCGCCTTAAGCTTGTCATCAACAATTTGCTCGATTTCTTCTTTTGTCGCCGGATTTTGTTCAGCAATTTCCTTCTTGATCTCCGTCAGCAACTCACTCACCTTGTCTTGATCAAGCCCTTCCTTTTTTGCCAGATCGGTAGCCAGATTTAATTCATCATTGGCAACCTCCGTGCGCTCCTGATCCAGTGGAGCACCCTCTCCCTGATCGTAAGCTTTATAAATGCCGACTAAGGCAGAATGGCCGCTCACCTTCACCGGTGAAGCAACATCAACAACGGCGTCTTCAACACCTGCGGTTAACAAAGCATTTGAATACATTTCATCGGTTACTTCGGTAATGTTCTCCGGCGTCACCTGATTGATCACGAGGCCTTCGCCAGCATCTTTTCGTGTTATTTTAGCTGAGGAATACATATTTGAATGGGGATCACCTTTTATATAATGGACCAGATCCTCTCCGGTCACGGTGATTTCCTCCACTTTGCTCGGATCCGTCACTTCAAGTAACTCACGGACTTTATCTTTTTGTGCTTCTGATAAGGCTTCGCCGTAGACGACAATCGGCAGGCCGAATTTTTCGTTAATGCTCTCTTCTTCTTTCCCGCTGTCTGCAAAGGCGGTTCCGTTTATAGTAAACATCAATGATAATACCACAAACATCGCAAACCATTTTAAAGATCGTCTCAACATGGATTGTTCTCCTTTTCTTTTTAAAAGAATTCTATTGTTATTGACTGTTTTTATCGGGGAAAAGTTTCATTTTTAATCAAAATGATCATTTCAGACCTATTATCCTTTCGCAACATTTCACGATAACCGTATACCCTGCTCCCGGCAATTGAAACCGCTGCTTGGCATTGGGCTTGTGTCAATACGTTATTGGCTGTCAGGTTGGGCATAAAATTATTATGTCTGGTGCTGCGGGTAGAAAAAAACAGTGCTCCCCATATAGGTGCACTGTTTTTGTTTTATTCCATCCACTCAGTGTGAAAAATTCCTTCTTTGTCGATTCGTTGGTACGTATGGGCACCGAAGTAATCGCGTTGCGCTTGAAGCAGGTTCGCCGGGAGCGTCTCAGTGCGATAGCTGTCATAATAGGAAAGAGCAGCTGCGAATGACGGTACCGGAATTCCGTTTTGGACGGCCGACCCGATTATTTCACGCAATGCCTTTTGGTAGCTTTCAACAATCTCCTTAAAGTAAGGATCAAGCAGCAGGTTTTTCAGGCCTGGATCACGGTCATACGCTTCTTTGATTTTTTGCAGGAACTGGGCACGAATGATACATCCGCCTCGGAAAATCATCGCGATTTCACCGTACTGGAGGTCCCAACCGTATTCTTCGGAAGCAGCCCGCATTTGCGCAAAACCTTGGGCGTAAGAACAGATTTTGCTCATGTACAATGCCTTGCGAACTGATTCAATAAACGCTTGTCTGTCACCGGTAAAAGCTTGAACCTCTGGTCCGCTTAAAATTTTGCTTGCATGAACACGTTCTTCCTTCATAGCTGAAATGAAGCGGGCAAACACGGACTCAGTAATAATTGGCAGCGGCACGCCCAAATCGAGCGCGCTTTGGCTCGTCCATTTTCCTGTTCCCTTTTGTCCCGCTGTATCAAGAATCACATCAACGAGCGGTTTTCCTGTTTCTTCATCCACTTTTGTGAAGATGTCCGCGGTAATTTCGATTAAGTAGCTGTCAAGCTCACCCTTATTCCAGTCGGCAAACACTTCATGCAGTTCCCCTGCGCTTAAGCCAAGCACATTTTTTAACAGGAAGTACGATTCGGAAATTAGCTGCATATCGCCATATTCGATTCCGTTGTGAACCATTTTCACGTAATGGCCGGCACCATCGGGACCAATGTAAGTCGTACAAGGCTCACCGTTTACCTTAGCGGAAATGTCTTTAAATATAGGTGCAACGAGATCATAGGCTTCCTTCTGGCCGCCTGGCATGATGGAAGGACCCTTCAGCGCGCCTTCTTCACCGCCGGAGACACCAGTTCCGATAAAATGGATGCCGAGCTCGCTCAACTCCTTATTGCGGCGTTGTGTATCAACAAAGAATGTATTTCCGCCATCGATGACAATGTCGCCTTTGTCGAGGAGCGGCTTTAATTGCTCAATCGTAGCGTCTGTTGGTCCACCCGCTTTGACCATAAGTAAAATTTTGCGGGGAATCTCAAGAGATTGAACGAATTCTTCCATAGAGTATGTACCAATAATGTTTTTTCCCTGTGTTTCCTCAAGCATCTCGTCCGTTTTTTCACGGGAGCGGTTATAAACAGAGACTGTATAGCCCCTGCTCTCGATATTCATGGCGAGGTTTTTTCCCATTACCGCCAAACCGATGACGCCGATTTGTTGTTTTGTCATGTAAAAAACGTCCCTTCTAAACCTAAAAATGTATTCAACCACACATTAACTGCCAGTATCTGCAGCAATGGATCATATAGAATAACCCACTTAACTTTAGCAAGTTTCAAATTGAGATGCAACTAAACAACCCTGTTATCCTTAATTTAAACGTTTACA
Organism: Bacillus canaveralius; assembly: GCF_002860125.1. Taxonomy (GTDB): domain Bacteria; phylum Bacillota; class Bacilli; order Bacillales; family Cytobacillaceae; genus Bacillus_BJ; species Bacillus_BJ canaveralius. Next base: position 200,233 of record NZ_PGVA01000004.1, on the reverse strand, counting down.
GGCGAATTCATCCAGAGCGGCTGATGCTTTATTCATTTTTTTTATCTTGCTCACTCGGAAATGTATGCAAAAAATCTTTGTTGAAGCTTGTATCTGTGCCAATTTTCGGATTCTGTCCGTCCTTGTCCGCCAGTGACCCTGCATGTTCGATGATATGTTTGCCATATTTCTCCCTCAGCTTTTCAACCGTTTGCAGCAGGGGCTCCTTTTTAGCGTCTTCTTCAAACGAAAATAGATCAAGCTGTTTGATTGCCTGTCCTTTTTCCTGAAGATCTGTCCCGGTGACTCCCAACAGCCTGACCGGGTCACCGTTCCAATGCTTTAAAAAAAGCTGTCCGGCCGCAGAATGTATTTCCTCTTTGCGGCTGATCGGGTTGTCGAGCTTTCTGCTTCTCGTAATGGTTTTTCTGTCCTTATAGCGGATTGTCACTGCAATGTTTGCCGCGACAACCTGCTTTCTCTTCAGCCTGATTGCCACCTTTTCGGACAGGCCTTCAAGAACATGAAGAAGAGCCTGCTGATTGGCGACATCCTTTGGAAGGGTCGTCGAATTGCCGACGCTTTTAAAATCGGACACAGATTCAGGGTCAACGGGCCTGCGGTCTTCGCCGTTCGCGCGTTCTTTCAGCCTCGCTCCATTAATCCCGAGGTGCTTCTTCAAAGGAATCAGATCTGCGGCCGCGAGATCGCCAATTGTGTGAATTCCAATTGCAGCTAATTTTTCAGCCGTCTTTTTACCGATCCCATACATCTCCCCGACAGGCAGCGGCCAGAGAATTTTTGGTACATCGCGCTTTCTTAGGATTGTAATCCCCATTGGTTTTTTCATATCGGATGCCATTTTGGCAAGAAATTTATTCGGAGCAATCCCGATGCTGCAGGGCAGGTCAAGCTGCTCATAAATCCTGTTTTGGATCGTTTCGGCTATTAGAAGCGGTTCGCCAAGTTCATGGCTTTCCGTGATATCCATATACCCTTCATCGATTGAAACCGGCTCGACGAGGTCGGAAAATTGCCGCAGGATCTCGAACATTCCAATTGAAGCGGCCCGATATCTTTCAAAATTCGGCTTTTTGACAATCAGCTGTGGACAAAGCTTGCGGGCTTCCCATAAAGTCATCGTTGTTTTAACGCCGAATTTCCTTGCCTCATAGCTGCAGGTTACAATAATGCCGCGCCGTTCTTCAACATTGCCGGCAATCGCAAGCGGCTTCCCCTTCAAAGATGGATCATATGCCATCTCGACAGAAGCATAGAAACTGTTCATATCTACGTGCAAAATGACTCGGCCCTTTTTTGGATACATCTCTTTCATGCCGGCACTTCCCTGATTTTCGGATTCTGTCTTTATTTTACCAGAAATCATTCACAAACACACGTTCTTGACCAGCGCTTTTTAGGCCAATTAAAAAAAACAGCCCAATCGAAGAGCTGTTTCCTGTTTGAAAATTAATTTGTTTGTGCCTGACCCTGCATATGTTCTCGAATCTCTTTGATCCCTTCAAGCGACTGGACTAGAATGGATGGATCGATAATCGTGATAAGACGCTGATCCAGATTGGCTACACCGGTGAAGTAATTTGTCTTTTGATAGGCGATTAAGCCGATCTGCTTTAGAGCATCGGACGGGATATCGAGAATTTCTTTCGCATCTTTCACAAGTACGCCAAGCGCCAGATCATCTGTTTGCAGGACGATTAATCTTGTTTGCTCAGTGATCTCCAAACTGCGCTTATATAAAATGTTTTCAAAGTCGATGACAGGTATTAATTCTCCTCTTACCTTAACAATCCCGTTTACATATTCCGGAAGGTGGGGAATCGGCGTTGCCCCCTCCATTTTTTCGATGGAGATAACATTTTCGATTGGGATCGCATAATCTTCACTTCCCACCTGAAAAACAACCACTTTTTTTATTTCACTCACGTTCATTCCCCCTATTATATAAACACACCAATATTTACCTACCTTTTATATTACAAATTACCTAGGTCATTTGTCTATAGTAAATAGGAATTTTTATATGAAAAAGGGAACCACAATGGCTCCCTCATTGGTTAAGCTTCAGTTACTTCCGCGATAATGGCAATCACCATTTCTGCAAGTTTGTTTAACTCTTCAATCGGCATCCGCTCGTTAGTTGTATGAATTTCCTCATAACCGACAGCGAGATTGACCGTTGGGATGCCGAAACCGGCGATCACGTTGGCATCGCTGCCGCCCCCGCTTTTTTGGAGTTCGCAGCTGCGGCCGATTCTTGCGGCTGCTTTTTTGGCTATTTCAACAACATGGTCTCCGTCACCGTACTTGAAGCCGGGATACATAACCTGAATATCGACATCAGCTTTTCCGCCTCGTTCCTCTGCAGCTGCTTCAAAAGCTGCCTTCATCTTGCGGACCTGGGCTTCCATTTTTTCCGGGATCAGCGAGCGCGCTTCCGCTAATATGTCAACCCTGTCACAAACTATATTCGTCTGTGTCCCGCCTTCAAAGCGGCCGATATTGGCAGTTGTTTCTTCATCAATTCTGCCAAGCGGCATTTTTGAGACCGCTTTGGCCGCAATCGTAATCGCAGAAACACCCTTCTCAGGAGCAACACCGGCATGGGCCGTTTTGCCGTGGATAATCGCTGCCACTTTGGCCTGGGTAGGAGCTGCAACAACGACGTTTCCAACCTTGCCATCGCTGTCCAGCGCAAAGCCGTATTTCGCTTTTAGTAAGGAAGGATCAAGCGCTTTGGCACCAATGAGGCCGGATTCTTCCCCCACGGTAATAATAAATTGAATCGTCCCATGGGGAAGATTTTCTTCCTTCAAGACGCGGACCGTTTCAAGCATGACCGCGAGCCCGGCTTTATCATCCGCCCCGAGAATCGTTGTTCCGTCGGTCACTACATATCCGTCTTTAATAGAAGGCTTTACTCCATTGGCAGGGACAACTGTGTCCATGTGGGATGTAAAATAAATCGTGTCTGCACCATCTTTAGTCCCGCCCAGGGTACAAATGAGATTCCCGGCACCATGACCGGTTTGCGCGGTTGTATCGTCTTCGTAAACTTCTAATCCTAAATCTCTGAATTTCTGTTTTAAAACTTTAGCAATTTCAGTTTCATGTTTCGTTTCCGAATCGATTTGCACTAACTCAAGAAACTCATTTAATAGACGTTCCTGATTGATCATTTTATTACCCCCTGTTATATGCTCACTATGCTAGTATACCTTTTACGATATTCATCAAGCAATGAATGAGCACGTTTAAAGCGGGATGTTGCCATGCTTTTTAAGAGGGCGGGTTTCTTTCTTATTCCGCATCATTTCAAGTGCCTGGACCAATTTAATTCTCGTTTCTCGCGGGTCGATCACATCATCGACCATGCCTCTGCTAGCGGCCACATACGGATTGGCAAATTTCTCCCGGTATTCTTCGATCTTTTGCGCCCTTGTTGCTTCAGGTTTAGCGCTGTTTTGGATTTCGCGCGCAAAGATGATATTCGCTGCCCCCTGCGGACCCATGACAGCAATTTCTGCATTTGGCCAGGCAAAGACGAGATCAGCACCGATCGATTTACTGTTTAACGCAACATACGCCCCTCCGTACGCTTTTCTTAAAATAACCGTCAATTTCGGAACCGTTGCTTCTGAATAAGCGTATAAAATTTTTGCCCCGTGGCGGATGATACCACCATGCTCCTGCTTAATCCCAGGGAAAAATCCGGTTACGTCTTCAAAAGTGATGATCGGTATATTGAAAGAATCACAAAAACGGATAAACCTTGCCGCTTTATCTGAACTATCAATATCAAGGCCGCCTGCCATCACTTTTGGCTGGTTGCAAACAAGCCCGACAACTTCTCCTTTGATCCGTGCAAGCCCGACGACGATATTTTTTGCAAAGTCCTTATGTACTTCCAAAAAAGAGTCCTCATCAACGACTTGTTCAACAACAAGTCTGACATCGTACGGCCTAACCGCATCAAAAGGAATCACATCGGTTAAATCAGGGCGATAATCTTCTATTTCATCGGCTTCCTTATGAGGCGGTTTTTCTTGATTATTTTGCGGCAAATAGCTTAACAGCTCTCGAACTTGCTCAATCACCTCCTGCTCTGTCTTACCCCGAAAATGCGCATTACCGCTAATCGCATTATGTACTTTAGCGCCGCCAAGATCTTCAGAGGAAATCTTTTCTCCTGTAACGGTTTCAATTACTTTCGGGCCGGTAATAAACATTTGGCTCGTTTGCTCAACCATAAATACAAAGTCGGTAATCGCTGGAGAATAAACCGCCCCGCCGGCACATGGACCGAGGATCACCGATATTTGCGGAATGACGCCGGAGTAAATGGCATTTCGGTAAAATATCTGGCCATAGCCATCCAATGAGACAACGCCTTCCTGGATTCTTGCTCCGCCGGAATCATTTAAGCCGATAAAAGGCGCTCCATTTTTTGCCGCCAAATCCATCACGCTGGCAATTTTGTTCGCATGCATTTCCCCCAAGGCACCGCCAAAAACGGTAAAATCCTGTGAAAACAAATAAATCGGGCGGCCATTTACCTTACCGTAACCTGTGACCACCCCGTCTCCAGGGCCTTTTTGTTTATCAAGCCCAAAATCTGTCGAGCGGTGTTCAATAAATGGATTCAGTTCAACAAACGTACCGGGATCTACGAGCAATTCAATTCTCTCTCTCGCCGTCAGCTTCCCTTTCTCATGCTGCTTTTCAATTCGTTCGTCTCCCCCGCCCATTTCTACCTCGCGGCGGCGGTCATACAGTTCATTTATTTTCTCATAGATGTCCGCCATTCTGTTCCCTCAGTCCTTTCTTTTCACATAATTCAAAGAGGACACTGCCTGTTGATTTCGGATGCATAAAAGCAACAAGTGCCCCGCCAGCTCCAGTTTTCGGAATATCGTGAATCATCTTGATTCCTTTTGTCCTGATTTCTTCGATTCGCTCTTGAATCGATTCAACGCCAAAAGCAACATGATGGATTCCTTCCCCGCGTTTCTCAATAAATTTAGCCACCGCACTGTCGGCTGCGATTGGCTCCAATAGCTCAAGCTTTATATTTCCTGCATCTAAAAACGCCACTTTAAGCTTCTCGCTTGCTACCTCTTCCATACCTATTAATGGTAGGTTGAGAATTTCTGTATAGAAAGGCAGCGCTTCCAAAATTGATTTCACGGCGATGCCGATATGATCAACCTTTTTAATCATCATTTTCCCCTCCTTTAATGTATACAAATATGTCAGACCAGACCTGCATGTCCTGGCATGGCAACATGCAAGTCTGGCAAGCAAGTAATAAATTTAATAGAATATACTTAATACTTTAAATTATTCGACGAAAATTCCAAAAATCCTTCATCGACCTGAGCGGTTGTTCATGATCGCTTTTCCTAGTAAAATAATAGATAGAGGTAGATCTAAGTTTAGGAGGAGATTTAATGTCAAATCGAAAGGCAAGAAAAATAGTAGTTTACTTAATGATTTTTATCATGCTCGCATCGACACTCATGATGGGACTAACGATGTTTTTATAGAAGACGGTAAAAGGACTGTTCAAAAGTTGAACAGTCCTTTTTATTCTAGCGCCCCATATTCGGCTCCTAATTCTTCAAAGCTTTTGCCCGTCGAAGTTACGAGAATGCGTGTGCCGACGGGTATATAATCGTACAGTGATTCGACTGCCTCGTTTTGCATACGGATGCACCCTTGTGAAATATATTTTCCAATAGAGGAAGGATCATTTGTCCCGTGAATTCCATATATGCGTCCGTCCGTATCTGCGGCATCAAAACCGATCCATCTTGATCCGAGCGGGTTGTCAGGATGCCCGCCTGGTATGTCTTTTTTGCGGTAATAAGGAGCCACCGCTTTAACAGTAACTGTAAAAAAGCCTTCAGGAGTAAGATCTTCGTTTTTCCCGGTTGCCGCACTAATCACTGTCTGGACCCGGTTATCATCGATTAACGCAACCTGGTTCGTTGTTTTGTTGACGATGACGAATGCATCACCGGGAAGCGGATTGGGGCCAAGCGGCCAGATTGGGGAAATCGACAGCAAAACAAGCAATGCAGATAGCAGCCTCAGCATTTCAACACCTGCCCATTTATTTCCCCTAGTTTGCTTCTGCTTCCGTCTTTTCATGCACCTCTCGCTTCGAATTTATTCCTTTGAATGAACTTTTTAAAATTAAATATCGTTCCATTTCTTTAAAAAAATGCCAGAGGGCAGCCCGTGCTTCGAACTCTTCCCTCGTCGTCGGCAGTTCCATCTGCTCAAATTCAACCCTCATCCGTAGCAGCTTTTCAATAAAAAAGACTGCCGTATTTCCCGGATGGATGTTCCCCGATAATTCTTCAATAAAGTCAGCGATCATTTTCCCCTGTTTCACAGGCAGCGAAATTGAAGTTACCGTCGGAAGAACCGTTTCGAGAATCTCAAATTGTTTTTCCCTCATTTTAAAATAATGATAGTAAAAGTTCTCATCCCGCAAAAAATGGTTTTCAACATCGCGAAAGGCGAGCGATTTTCCTTCATCAATCAATCTCGCCGTTTCCGTAATTTCACGTCCATCCCAATCACTTTCATTGGTGCGCAAATAACGGACAATTTCTTTAAAAATTGTTTTAAAATGAGCTTCGATTTGGCGCTGATAGTCTTCGAGCCTGCCTTCGACACTTGGCATATAAAGATTCATTATTAATGCAATGCCGATTCCGATAACGATGAGCCCTAATTCATTCATTAGTACCCCGCCCGTAACATTGCCTGATGAATAAATATGTAAAATTATCACGCTGCTTGTGACAATCCCGTCGCTTACCCGGAGCATCACTGCTGTCGGAATAAAAACAAGCAACAGTAAACCAATGACGAGCGGGTGGTAGCCAAGCCCCTCAAACAACAGCACCGAAAAAAGCATCGCCACCAAACATGCTAAAAATCGATCCCATGACGCCCTTAACGATTTTTTCTTCGTGACTTGAATGCATAAAATTGTTAATATTCCGGCGGAAGCAAAATTATGCAGCCCGACGTACTGTGCCAAAATAATAGCTAGAGCAGTTCCTAATGCGGTTTTGAGTGTGCGATAGCCAATTCTGAATTTCTTCATCAAAATTTCTCCTACATTTCTTATGAAAAAAAGATGATCAAAGCTGACCATCTTTTTATTAAGGATAAACCTTTTATAGCATTTTTTGCAAGAAATCCTGGGCACGCTGGCTTTTAGCCGCACTGAAAAATTCAGCCGGAGGCGCATCTTCAACAAGTATGCCGCCGTCGAGGAATAGAACGCGGTCGGCCACCTCCCGGGCAAAGCCCATTTCGTGGGTGACGATCGCCATTGTCATTCCTGTGTGGGCAAGCGACTTCATGACCTCCAATACTTCCTTTACCATCTCGGGATCGAGCGCTGACGTCGGCTCATCAAACAGCATCACTTCGGGATCCATGGCGAGAGCACGGGCAATGGCGACACGCTGTTTTTGTCCGCCTGATAATCTGTTTGGATATTCATGAGCTTTATCGGACAATCCGACTTTAGCGAGCAGTTCAAGCCCCTTCTGCTCTGCTTCCTGCTTCGATAATCCTTTTACCTTCATCGGCGCGTAAGTTAAGTTTTCCAGGGCTGTTTTATGAGGAAAAAGATGAAAATGCTGAAAGACCATCCCGACACTTTCACGCACTTTCATAATATTTGTTTTATCATCGGTAATTTCATGCTCGCCGATCCAAATTTTTCCTGAGGTTGGATCTTCAAGCCGATTCATGCAGCGCAGAAAGGTTGACTTACCCGAACCGGACGGCCCGATAATCGCAACAACTTCCCCATCATGAATCGCTGTCGAAATTCCCTTTAAAACTTCGAGCTTTCCAAACGACTTATGCAAATCTTCAATTTTAATCACTGCGCCTCATCCTCCTTTCCATCGCTTTACCGATAATCGTTAACGTCATGACCATGACATAATAAATCATTCCGGCAATTAACAGTGGTTCGAAAAACGAGAATTTTTCAGCACCAACCTGGTATGAACGCCTCATAATATCCAATACCCCAATTGTCGTCACAATCGCCGATTCCTTCGTTAAAGTAATAAATTCGTTCATTAAGGCCGGTAAAATATTTTTTAATGCCTGGGGCAAAATGATATCCCACATCATCCTCTTGTATGGAACGCCAAGTGCCATCGCCGCTTCGCGCTGGCCCTTGTCCACTGCTAAAATCCCGGCCCGGATGATTTCGGAAATGTACGCTGCTGAATTCAAACCAAAAGCAAGTACCGCTGCGACATAAGCGTCAATTTGATAGCCGAGCAGCTGCGGTGAACCGAAGTAGATAATCATCAATTGGAGAACAAGCGGTGTACCGCGAAAGACCGATGTATACGCATCGGCAATCCAGCCAAGAATTCTTATTGAACCAATTTTAAATAAGGCTAAAATAATTCCAAATGCAAAGCCTAAAATCCCTGCCATGATGACGATTTGAAGGGTAACGCCAATCCCTTTCAATATATAGGGCAAGGAGGGGATAAATTGTGCAAAATCTAAATTCATTGAGATACTCAATCCTCTCGCTAAAATGCAATATTTGAAGGAAAAAACGTTCAGAAGGCTGATCCTTCTGAACGCTGTTTATTTGTGGCAAACTATTCTTTGCTGCGGAACCATTTTTCTATTAATTTATCAAGCTCGCCATTTTCTTTCATTTCATTTAGAACTTTGTTAAATTCAGCTGTATGTTCGCTTTCCTTCGGGAAGGCAATCGCGGAACCTGCTTCTTCAGGATCATCTTTCAAAGTAAATCCTGTCAGATCCGGATTGTTTTTGAAATATCCTTGTGCAACTACATCTTCAATGACGGCTGCATCAAAGCGCCCCGCTTTTATTTCCTGGATTAATTCCGGAATGCGATTGCGATTTTCGATCTTGATGTCAACCTGTTCAGAAATTTCATCAGCTTTTCCTTCCTGAATCGAACCAAGCTGTACCCCTACGGTCTTTCCTTGTAAATCTTCAATTGTTTCAATACCGCTATCCTTCTTTGAAACAATCATGTGCTCTGCCGTGAAATAAATATCGCTAAAGTCAACATTCTTCTTACGGTCTTCTGTCGGCGTCATCCCGGCCATGACGAAATTGACCTGTCCACCCTTCAATGCCTCGATCAAGCCGGCAAAATCCATGTCCTTTACTTCGATTTCATAGCCAAGTTCTTTGCCGATGGCATTGGCAAGATCAATATCAAAACCGATATAATCGTCGCCCTTTGCTGTATCAACATATTCGAATGGCGGATAATCAGCCGATGTTCCCATTGTTAACACTTTTTTATCGTCACCGTTTTGCCCGCCGCTTGAATTTTTTTCAGTTGAGCCACATGCGGCCAGCAGACCGATTAATAATATGCTCATTAAAAATAATCCGATTGCTTTTTTCATTTATTTTCCTCCTATAACTTTTCTGAAAATTAATATTTTTCGTAATTAACTTTTATTTTATAGTAAATATCTATCAATTTTCAAGTACAATCTATGAGCTTATATATATTCACCTAGATGAATTTTAACACATTTTTATATTTATGCAAGAATATTATTAAATATAAATTTTCGGTTAATCGTGGAAATTATTATGCTGCAAAAATAGTAGATAGGAGAGGCTAAGTAGGCAATCCTAAATTGCGGGGATTTTTGAAAGAAATAAAGCCCCGGATGCTGCTCCGGGGCTCATTTATCATACTTCATCGCAATGTTGTTCGAAGGCTTGCTGCAGTTTTGATACAACAGCCATTGGTTCATGTCCTTCTATTTCATGCCGTTCGATCATCGTTACGAGTTTTCCATCTTTTAATAAGGCAAAGGACGGAGAGGATGGCGGGAATCCTGTAAAATAGCCTCTTGCTTTTTCAGTCGCTTCCTTGTCCTGGCCTGCAAAAACGGTGACAAGCTGATCGGGGCGCTTATCATAATGGAGTGCATGAGCAGCAGCAGGACGGGCAATTCCCCCGGCACAGCCGCACACGGAATTTACCATTACTAATGTGGTGCCTTCCTTTGTAAGCGTCTGCTCTACCTCTTCAGGTGTTGTTAATTCTGCATATCCAGCCGTTACGATTTCCTGGCGGGCCTGGCGGACAACGTCATTCATAAATAAATTGAAATCGATGTTCATTATTATCGCTCCCTTTCTAGAAATAATTTTAGCAGAGAAAGAATTTGGATTGTAATCATTTGCTTAAACTCTGCCCTGGAGTGATTCCTCTTTCTATGATAACAAGATCGCGACCAAGTTTTCAATTAAGCCAAAAAAGATTCATAAATAAGTTTAACTCCTATCGTACCGGGAATACAAATAATACAGCTAGATCCATACCCCTAAACTCCCTAGATGATGGATAGTGCCATATTGGCGCTATCCGCTTTTTTTTACTATTGGCCGTGCCGATAAAATAGTTTAAATAAGCTGTCCACCGCCGACGTAACCGTTGTCTGGCCGGAGACCACTTCGTTTTCGAGCTTGGGCAACTCGGCTTTAATTTCAGGATGATGAAAAAAAACGGCTTGCAGCTGGTCAACGATCATGGCGTACATCCATTCTCTCGTTTGGCTTCTCCGTCTTTCTGCAAAAGAGCCGCTCTGTTCTGTTTTTTCTTTGAATGCCACAATCGTTTGCCACATTTCCTTGATGCCTTGCTGATGAAGAGCTGAGCATGTATGCGCCTCTGTTGCCCATCCTTTTGTGGCAGGCTGCAGAAAGTGCAAAATGCGGTTGTACTCTTGTCTTGTTTTTTCAGCGATTGGTTTATTTGCACCATCCGCTTTATTGACAACCACCGCATCTGCCAGCTCCATAATTCCCTTTTTCATTCCCTGCAATTCATCGCCTGCTCCAGTCAACACAAGCAACATAAAGAAATCGACCATGTCCCTGACGATCACTTCACTTTGTCCGACACCGACCGTTTCTACTAAAATCACATCAAAACCGGCCGCTTCACATAGCAGCATCGTTTCTCTTGTTTTTCTGTGGACACCGCCGAGCTTTCCGCCTGATGGTGACGGGCGGATAAACGCGCGCGGGTTCCTGGAAAGCAGCTCCATTCTCGTCTTATCACCGAGAATACTCCCTCCGCTTATCTTTGAGCTCGGGTCGACAGCAAGGACGGCAACATGTAGCCCTTGATCGCACAAATAACTGCCAAACGCTTCAATAAAAGTGCTTTTCCCCGCACCGGGCACACCGGTAATACCAATCCTGATCGAATTTCCGGCATAGGGCAACAATCGTTGCAGGAGCTGCTGCGCTTTGGCAAAATGGTGCTCAGCATTGCTTTCAATCAGTGTAATCGATCTTGCAAGATAGCTCCGATCACCTTCCTGGACGCCTTTAGCAAGCTTTGCAACATCAAGATTAACTGGAATTTTTTTTTGAAAACGGCCGCTTTTTTTACTGGAGACTCCTGGTGTTCCTGCTTCAACACCTTTGCTGATCACCCCCGCAAAATCATCGGGCCGGTTCGGGTCGTTCCATACGGGTTTTTGTTCATCCTTCATTTACGGTGCCACTTCCTCATACCCGAGTCGTTCATAAATCGATCTGATTACTTTTTGGGCAGCGACAGGAATCACTGTTCCCGGGCCAAAAATGGCTGCGGCACCGTGATCATATAGATACTGGTAGTCCTGGGCAGGTATGACTCCGCCAATGACGACCAGAATATCTTCCCTGCCAAGTTTCAGGAGTTCTTCCAAAAGCTGCGGAAGCAGCGTTTTATGGCCGGCTGCCAATGAGCTCATCCCGATCACATGGACATCATTTTCGACAGCCTGAAGGGCCGTTTCTGCCGGCGTCTGGAATAACGGGCCGATATCAACGTCAAAGCCGAGATCGGCAAACGCAGTCGAAATGACTTTCGCCCCCCGGTCATGGCCATCCTGGCCCATCTTTGCAATCAAAATCCGCGGCCTTCTTCCCTCGTTTTCAAGAAATTCATCGGTCATTTTTTTCACTTCGGCAATTTCTTCTTCGTTGGAGAAATGGCTGCTGTATACACCGCTGATTGACCGGATTACAGCCTTATGGCGATTTGCAACAGCTTCAATTGCATCCGAGATTTCGCCAAGGGTAGCTCTCACCCTTGCCGCCCTGACGGCCATTTCAAGCAAGTTCGCGTCTCCCGTTTCTGCTGCTTTCGTGAGCGCTGTTAAAGCTTCCTTGACTTCATGGTCATCCCTTAAATCTTTCAACTGCTTCAATTTTTCGATCTGCCTTAAACGGACAGCCGTGTTGTCTATATCCAATATGTCAATCGGTTCTTCTTGCTCAGGACGGTAACGGTTGACGCCGATAATCGTCTCTTTGCCTGAATCGATTTGGGCCTGGCGACGGGCCGCTGCTTCTTCAATTTTCATTTTCGGAAGACCAGTTTCAATCGCTTTCGCCATTCCCCCGAGATTCTCAATCTCCTCGATGTGAGCCCATGCCCGCTCGATCAGCTCATTTGTCAAAGCTTCTACGTAGTACGAGCCCGCCCATGGATCAATCACTTTCGTAATTCCTGTTTCCTCTTGCAAATATAACTGGGTGTTGCGGGCGATTCTCGCTGAAAAGTCAGTCGGCAGGGCAATGGCCTCATCAAGGGCGTTCGTATGTAATGACTGCGTATGGCCCATTGCCGCCGCATGCGCTTCGATCAAAGTCCGCGTTACATTATTAAAAGGATCCTGCTCGGTCAGGCTCCACCCCGATGTTTGCGAATGGGTGCGAAGTGCCATTGATTTAGAATTTCCCGGTTCAAAGCTTTTCATCATTTTTGCCCAAATGAAGCGGGCGGCCCGCATTTTAGCGACTTCCATAAAGTAATTCATCCCAACCGCCCAGAAAAATGACAGCCTTGGTGCAAATGAATCAATATCGATTCCGGCCTTCATTCCTGTTCTTACATACTCGAGACCGTCTGCCAGTGTGTACGCAAGTTCAATATCGGCAGGTGCACCTGCTTCCTGCATATGATATCCCGAGATACTGATGCTGTTAAATTTCGGCATGTAATTCGCGGTGTATTCAAAAATATCGGCAATGATTTTCATCGACATTTCCGGCGGGTAAATATACGTGTTACGAACCATGTATTCTTTGAGAATATCGTTTTGTATTGTACCTGATAGCTTCTCCTGACTCACTCCCTGCTCTTCTGCCGTGACGATAAAGAATGCCAGAATCGGCAGGACGGCTCCGTTCATCGTCATCGACACCGACATCTGATCAAGCGGTATTCCATCAAAGAGCGTCTTCATATCAAGTATTGAATCGATCGCAACACCCGCTTTTCCAACGTCTCCAACGACGCGGGCATGGTCGGAATCATAGCCGCGGTGGGTTGCGAGATCAAAAGCAACAGACAGCCCCTTTTGGCCCATTTCCAAATTCCGGCGATAAAAAGCATTGCTTTCCTCGGCAGTTGAAAACCCGGCATACTGGCGCACAGTCCACGGCCTGTTGACATACATCGTTGGATACGGCCCTCTTGTGTACGGCGGGATTCCCGGTTTGTCATTTAGATGCTCAATGTTTTTTAAATCATCAGAAGTATAGAGCGGCTTAAGTTTTATCTGCTCGTTCGTCTCAAACAAAAGATCATCTATGGAGCCGCGAATCTCCGCCTCGGCTGCTTTTTTCCAGGCATCAGAATCAAGGGCAGGCTGATCGCAAAAAAGCTTTACACTTTTGAAATCAGGCTTATCCTTCATTGTCATTGGCCTCCATTTCTGTCAGCATCGCAGAAAGCGTCGCATAGCAGTTGCTTCGCATATGAATAAATTCATCGATTCCGGCTCTTCGCCATTCTTCTCTTTCTGTCCCTTCCGGCAACCCCGCTAAATAAAGCTTTAATTTCGGATACCTGCCTTTCAGGAGCCGTGCTGTCTCGATTACTTCAGAACTATATCTTTCATTACTGCCGCACAGGCAATAATGGCTGAAAGCCGTTTCTTCTATGAATGGATAGACATCATCAATAGAATCTATTGGTGTGCTTCTGTGCGAATGGACCCCTGCCGGTGCTAAAAATCCCGCGACAAAGTCGGCTCTTCCCTTATATTCCTTCAGCACTCCAAGGCAGATCAAGCCGACCAACGCCTTTGCTCCTTGTGCTGCTTCTATTTTTCCTGCTCTCTTTCGTAACGCTTCATATGGCTCCGCTAAACGCGACTTCTTTAACGGGGTAATCATTTCGGCTGCCCGGCCGTCATCATGAATTGAGAATCCAGCCTTGGGACGAAGAGGAACGTCCTGCAAATTGGCATAAACATTAGTCCCGATGATGCTCTGCTTTCGCATAAAGATATCTTCCTGCCTCTTCCTGTTCACGTCAGCGACTTTTTCCTGGAGCCAGCCAGAGCGGAGCACAGCAGCAATCCCGTTTTTCTCGTCAATTTCTAAAAACATTTCCCACGCTTTTTGTGCCAGCTCATCTGTCAAGTGTTCGATATACCATGATCCACCGGCAGGATCGGCGACTTTATTCAAATAAGATTCTTCCTTCAGCAGGAGCTGTGTGTTGCGGGCAATCCGTTCCGCAAGCGAATTTGGGCTGTCTTCAGGGTCATTATATGGATTGACGTGAAGGTACTGGACACCGCCCAACACTGCTGCAAACGCCTCATTTCCGCTCCTCAGTATATTCACATACGGATCATATACGGTTTTTGTAAACGTCGACGTTTCCGCCGCGATAATCGCTCTTCCGGATTCAGGCCCTGCCCCAAACGCTTCCGCTACTTTCAACCAGAGCAGCCTCGCTGCCCGCAGCTTGGCAACCTCCATAAAAAAGTTGGCACCCACCGCCATTTTAATCACGATCTTCTCCAATATTTTCTCAAGATTGATGCCGTTTTCGAGGAGCTGCTGAATATGATAGCTGCCGGTTGCCAGCGCAACTGCCAGCTCTTGAACAGCATTTCCGCCGCTATTATGGACAGGGATGGTATCGATTAAAACGGTTTTCAGATTCGGCAGCATTTGATCGGTTTTCTCAATCAGTTCAGCCCAGTTTTTATAAGCGCTTTCCAGTTTTATCGGCAATTTCCCTGTTTCAGCGAGCCGTGCGACCGGATCCATGCCAACATAACCGGTCACGTTCTCATTTCGGCTTCCAGACAAATTGAGCAGTTCATTTAGAAAATGACTTTGTCCGTCCTTAGCATTGATACAGAAAGGATAGCGGTCATAGATCCCATCCAAAATGAAGGGAAGGCTTTTGTCAACATGTTTACTTACGTCGAATGAAACAGCTGTCTGGCCTTTTTTCAGTGAATCCTCAAGCTTGTTTCTTAAATCTTGTTGATCTGTGTAAGTGATTTTTTGTGCAATATGCCACCCATTTGCGGCCATTCCGAGCGGGTTTATACCCCTGCGGAAATCGGGCTGACCGGGATACTGTGATTGGCTTCCGTTCCGATTCTCTCCTGAATAAAGCGGTTTCAAAATAATCGATTCATATGTATTCGTTGCCAAGGAATCGACCGTCTTCCCTTTTAGTGATTGTTCTGCTTTTCGTTGCCAATCTTCCATCGTGACGCCAGAAAAACGCTTATTTTTCATTTCGTTAATCATGATTACGCTGACCCAGTTGGACAGCTTTCCCCTCCTTCCCGGTTGTGGGGCGAATTATATTAAAAATTCAAAATATAAACGGTTCATGATTATTTTAGTATACATATGAAAAACTGGCAATCGTAGCAGTCCTTTCAACTGACACTATTTTTCCAACACCCCCCATTAAATGGGTTTGACAGGGCAATGGAACGGGGATAGTACCATTAAAGGAGTGACGTTTGTGCAAACACACATGGAGCTTTCTGACTATCACAAATGGATGTGCAAACAAATTAAAGAAAAGTTGGCCGAACGCGCTTATTCTGTTGGATACACTTCCAATGCAATAATTGATTACGGAGAACGAGAGGTCATTACATTGGCGCTCAGCGAAATGCTCGTTCGGTTAGACAGCCGTGAAATGTAAACCGATTTTTATGTTCGATATAATATGTAAACCGCTGCAAGTTGCAGCGGCTTTATTTTTTTTAAAATATAGCTGTGTTTTCCTTTGATGTATGTTCAATGATTTCCTTGACACGCTGCAGGAAGCGGCCGCAAATAAAGCCGTCAAGCACGCGGTGGTCAAGCGACATACAGAGATTTACGATATCGCGGACAGCTATCATGCTGTTGTTCATCACAACCGGGCGCTTTACAATCGATTCAACCTGAAGGATAGCAGCCTGGGGATAATTGATAATCCCCATTGATTGAACGGAACCGAACGAACCTGTGTTGTTAACAGTAAACGTACCGCCTTGCATATCGGCTGATGTAAGTTTACCGGAACGAGCTTTCCCGGCAAGCTCGGAGATTTCACGGGCGATGCCTTTTATTGTTTTTTCATCGGCATGTTTGATGACTGGTACAAACAAAGCATCCTCAGTGGCTACAGCAATCGAAATATTAACATCCTTTTTTTGGATGATCTTGTCGCCGGCCCACATCGAATTAATTTGCGGATATTCTTTCAGGGCCTGGGCTGCAGCTTTGACAAAGAACGCAAAGAAGGTCAAGTTGAAGCCCTCTTTTTTCTTAAAATCATCTTTGACAGCATTGCGGAAATCGACAAGATCCGTTGCATCTACTTCAATCATGGTCCATGCATGCGGAGCTTCATGCTTGCTGCGCAGCATATTTGCCGCAATCGCTTTGCGCACTCCTGTAACCGGGATCTCGATATCCCCAGTGGTAACAGGCGGATTTATACTTGTTTCCGAGGCATCGACTCGTTCATTTGCTGCTGGAACGGCGGTTTCATACATATGTCCAGACGAGGTGGCAGCCACGGTTTCCTGCTGTTTTGATTGCCGAACAGGAGCGGTTTTTTCTCCAGTTTTTGGAATGTTTCCTGATTCAATGATTTTCATTAAATCTTTGCGGGTAATCCTTCCGCCTGCACCTGTTCCATTTACTTGTGAAAGGTCGATGTTATGCTCTTGGGATAGCTTAAGAACGGCAGGTGAATAACGTGCTCTGTTGCCTTCAGCTACTGGAGCGGAGATCGCCTCTGCTTGCTGCCCTGCGGCATGCGAATTTTCCTTTTCCTGATCGTCGTCTCGGTTTCCGCCGTCTACCTCTAACGTACAAATGATCTCGCCGACCGAGAGCGTATCTCCTTCGTCAGCAATCAACTCCTTGATCACGCCGGTAAAAGAGGATGGCACTTCCGCATTTACTTTATCCGTCATGACTTCGGCAAGCGGATCGTACTTATTCACTTTATCCCCTGCGGAAACAAGCCATTTGCTGATCGTACCTTCCGTGACACTTTCTCCTAGCTGGGGCATTTTAATTTGTTCAATAGCCAAAGGGTAACCCTCCTTTTCACATTGACTGCTTTAGTATTCTGCCAGCTCACGCATTGCTTTTTCAACTTTATCAGGGTTGACCATAAAGTATTTTTCCATTGTTGGAGAATACGGCATCGCCGGAACATCAGGACCTGCCAATCGCATAATCGGGGCATCAAGGTCAAACAAACAATTTTCAGCAATAATTGCGGATACTTCACTAATGATGCTTCCTTCTTTGTTGTCCTCTGTTAACAACAATACTTTCCCTGTTTTTGAAGCAGCTTCGATGATTGCTTCTTTATCTAATGGATAGACGGTTCTTAAGTCTAAAATATGGGCAGAAATGCCGTCTTTCGCGAGCCTTTCCGCAGCCTGAAGGGCAAAATGAACACATAAGCCATAAGTGATCACGGTAATATCTTCACCTTCACGCTTCACATCTGCTTTACCGATCGGTAAAGTGTAATCTTCCGCCGGTACTTCTCCTTTAATTAAGCGATAGGCACGCTTATGCTCAAAGAATAGGACCGGATCTTCGTCGCGGATCGCTGCTTTCAGCAAACCCTTCACATCATATGGAGTGGAAGGCATGACAATTTTGAGCCCAGGCTGGTTCGCAAACACAGCTTCAACTGATTGCGAATGGTAGAGTGCACCATGGACGCCGCCGCCATAAGGAGCACGTATAACAATTGGGCAGCTCCAATCATTGTTGGAACGATAACGAATTTTCGCTGCTTCGGAAATGATTTGATTGACAGCAGGCATAATAAAATCAGCGAATTGCATTTCCGCAACCGGCCTCATGCCATACATCGCTGCACCAATTCCGACCCCGGCAATCGCTGATTCTGCGAGAGGAGTGTCGTCAATGACACGCTGTTCGCCAAATTGATCATAAAGCCCCTGGGTCGCCTTAAAAACGCCGCCCTTTTTCCCAACGTCTTCTCCAAGGACAAATACTTTCGAATCCCGCTCCATCTCTTCACGCATTGCCATTGTAATTGCATCAATATAAGAAATTACTGCCATGTTCGTTCCCCCTTACTTCTCAGCATAAACATATCGTAAAGCGTCTTCCGGCTCTGGATATGGTGCATTTTCAGCATAGTCGGTCGCTTCATTTACGAGCTTCATCACCCGGTCATTGATTTCCAGTTCAAGCTCGTCAGTCAAAACGCCTGTTTCTTTTAAATAAGCACCGAAAGTGATGATCGGGTCTTTTGATTTTGCTTCAGCCACTTCATCGGGAGCCCGGTAGCTGCGATCATCATCATCGGAAGAGTGCGGCGTAAGGCGATAGGAAATTGTTTCAACAAGAGTAGGACCTTCACCGCGGCGTCCCCGGTCCGCCGCTTGTTTTACAACCTTGTAAACTTCAAGCGGATCATTTCCATCAACGGTAACTCCCGGCATACCGTAACCGATAGCGCGATCAGAAACATTTTCGCAAGCGAGCTGCTTTTCAATCGGTACGGAAATAGCATACTTGTTGTTCTCGCACATAAAGATAACAGGGAGCTTATGAACCCCTGCAAAGTTCGCGCCTTCATGGAAATCTCCCTGATTAGACGATCCTTCTCCAAAGGTGACAAAGGTGACAAGATCTTCTCCTGACATCCTCCCGGCCAGCGCCACACCAACAGCATGGGGAACTTGGGTTGTGACCGGAGAGGAGCCGGTCACAATTCGGTTTTTCCTCTGCCCGAAATGTCCTGGCATTTGCCTGCCGCCTGAGTTTGGATCTTCCGCTTTCGCAAACCCTGACAGCATCAGTTCTTTTGCGGTCATGCCGAACGTTAACACGACGCCCATATCGCGGTAATATGGCAGAACATAGTCCTTGTCGCGATCAAGAGCAAATGCAGCTCCTACTTGGGCTGCCTCCTGGCCCTGGCACGAAATGACGAATGGAATTTTCCCCGCACGGTTCAGAAGCCACATACGCTCGTCGGTTCGGCGTGCTAAAAGCATCGTTTCATACATTTCCAATACTTTCTCATCGCTTAAGCCTAAGTCTTTATGACGATTTTCAGCCATTTTTTTACCTCCTGAAATTTATATGTAAATGAATTTCATAAAACAAAAGCCAACTATTATCAGCCATGAATGGCTTTGCCATCCACAGCAAGCGCGGCTTCACCGATTGCTTCGGAAAGGGTCGGGTGTGGATGAATCGTATGGCCGATCTCCCACGGTGTTGCATCAAGGACACGGGCGAGACCCGCTTCGGAAATCATATCCGTAACATGGGGGCCGATCATATGAACGCCTAGAATGTCGTTTGTTTCTTGATCAGCAACAATTTTGACAAATCCGTCAGCTTCACCAAACACTAATGCCTTGCCGATTGCCCGAAACGAGAATTTACCGACTTTGACAGTACGTCCTTTTTCTTTTGCTTCGTCCTCTGTATAACCAACACTTGCAACCTCCGGAGTACTGTAAATACATTTAGAGATGAGGCTATAATCGATCGGGACAGGATTTTCGCCGGCGATATGCTCAACAGCAATAATACCTTCATGTGACGCTACATGGGCTAGCTGGAGGCCGCCGATTACATCTCCGATTGCGTATATATGGGACTCCTTTGTTTGGAAATGTTCGTTTACCGAGATAAAACCATTTTCCAATTGAATATCTGTATTCTCCAAGCCGATTCCTTCTACATTTGACTGACGGCCGACTGAAACAAGCAGTTTGGCTGCAGTGAATTCTTTTTGCTCGCCTTTCACTTCTGCGGAAATCGTGACGTTTTCACCTTGTTGCATCGTTTCAGGAAGAACTTTCGCACTTGTAACAATCCGAACGCCCTTTTTCTTCATCAAACGCTGCATTTCTTTTGAGATTTCTTTATCTTCCGTTGGAATAATCCGATCTGCATATTCAATCACCGTTACTTCCGTCCCAAAGTCGGAAAGCATGGAAGCCCATTCAATTCCGATCACGCCGCCGCCGACAATGATGATTGATTCGGGAAGCGACTCCATGACAAGTGCTTCATCAGAGGTTAGCAGCAAATTGCCGTCAGCTTCCAGTCCCGGCAGTGTTCGAGGGCGGGAACCGGTCGCAACAATCACGTTCTTGGGAATGAGCATTTCATTTTCACTGCCGTTATTCATTTCAACCGAAATCGTTCCAGGCATTGGTGAAAAGATCGACGGTCCCAAAATCCGGCCAAGCCCTTCATACACATCTATTTTCCCTTTTTTCATAAGCTGCTGGACACCTTTATGGAGAGTATCGACGATTTTGTCTTTTCGATCTTGAACCTTTGCAAAATTGATGGTCACTTCGCTGGTCATGACACCGAATTCTTCCCCGCGCTTAGCTGTCGCAAAAACCTCCGCACTCCTGAGTAAAGCCTTGCTTGGGATACAACCTTTATGCAGGCATGTACCACCCAATTTCCCTTTTTCAACTATTGCCGTTTTCAATCCCAGTTGGGAAGCGCGGATCGCTGCTACATATCCACCCGTTCCGCCGCCGAGAATAACTAAATCGTATTCTTGAGCCAAGATTCTCTCCTCCTTATTGGACGCTCGCCTTATTTTTTGTGGCGCCAGGGTATGCCTTTACATCCTCTTCACCGCGAAGTACACGCAATGCTCCTTCAGCTAATGCTTGAAGTTCATTTTCACCGGGATGGACGATGACATCTGCGATCCAGTTGACTCTGTCACTGATTTGTTTTACAAAGCCTCTGCCATAAGCAAGACCGCCAGTTAAAATAATCGCATCGACTTTTCCGGCAAGGACTGCGCTCGCTGCACCGATTTCTTTAGCGACCTGGTAGGCCATTGCCGAGTATACCAGCTCTGCTTGATTATTGCCTTTTTCAATCATTTTCTCCACTTTGACTGCATCGTTAGTTCCAAGATAACCAACAAGCCCCCCCTGGCCGATTAGTTTTTTCATCATTTCCTCACGATAAAAATCACCTGAATAGCAAAGTGCCACTAAATCTCCCGCCGGAACCGTCCCGGCCCGTTCAGGACTGAACGGCCCGTCTCCATGGAGCCCGTTGTTAACATCGATGACCTTTCCCTGTTTATGGACACCGACAGTAATGCCGCCGCCCATATGGGTAACAACTAAATTCAAAGTTCCGTATGTTCTTCCCAATTCTTTGGCAACTCGGCGGGCAACTGCTTTCTGGTTAAGCGCATGAAAAATGCTTTTTCTTTCAATTAAAGGCATACCTGAAATACGCGCGATCGGCTCTAGTTCATCGACGACTACTGGATCGACAATATAGGAGGGAATATTGAGCCCGCTCGCGATTTCAAAAGCGAGAATACCGCCTAAATTTGAGGCATGCTGCCCTGCATACCCTGCTCTTAAATCGGAAAGCATCTGTTCGTTTACAGCATATGTACCACCCTCAATCGGCCGAAGCAAGCCCCCGCGCCCGCAAACTGCAGTGAGCTTCGAAATGTTAATTCCCTCGATGTCAAGTGTTTCCAAGATTGTATTTTTGCGAAATTGATATTGATCAATCGTGCTATCGTATAGATTAATCACGTCTGCTTCATGGCGAATCGTTTTTTCGAAAACAGATATTTCATTATCGAAAACACCAATCTTCGTTGACGTCGATCCCGGGTTGATTACGAGAATTCGATATTCCTTTTCTGGCAACATCTAAACCTCCAATTAATAAGAATAAGCAGCTTCTGTGAATACTCTTATTCTTATTTAAGGTATATCCTCAAAAAGGGAAAGACGCTGAAATGAATATTCAGCGTTCAATCCCCTTCTTCTTAAATGGCCGAGACTGGCCAAGCTTCAAAAAATTGTCTCCGCGGGCGCTTTCGCTTTTCTTTGTCCAGCTCCAGCGCCTAGCCCCTCGGTCGTTTCGGTCCTGTCAATGAAGTCAAAAAACGACTTCACTGCCAGGCCCTCCAACGCCTGTCGGGGCTGATCAAGGCGCTTTCGCTTTTCGTACTACCTGCGGCTCAGGATATGATGGCCGTTTTGCAGGAATTGGCTGCGGGAGTTTTGCATTCTGCTGATGCGTTCTTCCGCCATACGATCCGCTGCTTTATACGTTGGAATTCCATCCCGTTTCGCAATTTCGATGACTTTTTCGATATTGTTATAGATCATTTCAACTTTTTTCATGGCTCTTTCATGGTTATATCCGTAAAGCTCATCAGCAACATTTATCACGCCGCCGGCATTAATAACATAATCAGGCGCATAAACAATTCCCATTTCGTGGATGATATCACCGTGGCGTGTGTCCTTTAGTTGATTATTAGCTGCCCCGGCAATCACTTTTGCTTTAATTTTCGGGATCGTTTCATCATTGATTACTGCACCTAAAGCGCAGGGAGCATAAATATCGCATTCCACACTGTAAATATCGTTAATATCAACCGCTCTGGCGCCGAATTCCTCAACGGCACGCTGAACTGCTTCTTTATTAATATCAGTAACAATTAATTGGGCGCCTTCTTCATGGAGGTGGCGACACAGAGTATAGGCAACATTTCCTACTCCCTGGACAGCGACGACTTTCCCCTCCAAAGAATCCGTCCCGAAAGCTTCTTTAGCAGCTGCCTTCATTCCGCGGTAGACGCCGTAAGCCGTAACCGGTGAAGGATTCCCTGAAGAGCCAAAAGCAGGCGAAATTCCCGTAACATAATCCGTTTCTTCATGAATCAAGTCCATGTCGGCAACGGTTGTGCCCACATCCTCAGCTGTAATGTAGCGTCCATTTAGGCCCTGAATATAGCGGCCAAACGCCCGGAACATTTCTTCATTTTTATCTTTACGGGGATCACCGATAATAACCGTTTTCCCGCCGCCAAGGTTTAGCCCTGCAGCTGCATTTTTATAGGTCATGCCGCGGGCAAGGCGGAGTGCATCCTCGATCGCCGCTTCCTCTGAATCATAGGTCCACATCCGTGTTCCGCCTAAAGCAGGGCCTAACGTTGTATCGTGGATCGCAATGATTGCTTTTAACCCGGATTGCTTATCCTGGCAGAATACTACTTGCTCGTAATCATATTGTTCTAAATACTTGAAGATTTCCATTAATACTTCCTCCCCATCATGTCAAAAAGTCTATTTAGAAGCAGAACAGAGAGCGAGAGCAAGAGAATAAAGCTTGCTTTCAGCTGAATCAGTTCTTGAGGTTAAAACAATTGGAGCTTTGGCGCCCGCAATCACAGCACCGACTTTTGCTTTTGCAAAATAAATAAGCGATTTGTATAGGATATTTCCCGCCTCAATTGTCGGGACTAACAAAATATCGGCTTGTCCGGCAACCTGCCCGCTTATGCCTTTGTGCTCTGCCGCAAACACGGAAACGGCGTTATCCAAAGCCAGCGGCCCGTCAACAACGCAACCACCAATTTGGCCCCGCTTGTTCATCGCGGTTAAAGCAGCCGCATCCAGTGTCGCTTGCATGGCAGGATTAACCGTCTCTACCGCAGCAAGCGGAGCAACCTTTGGTTTTGCAATCCCGATTTGCCTCGCGATTGCAACGGCATTTTTGATGATTTCTGCTTTTTGCTGAAGATCTGGCGCGATATTCATTCCGGTATCAGTAATAATCGTAAACCGTTCATATCCCGGCACTTCAAAGACAGCTACATGAGAGAGAACACCTCCCGTCCTCAAACCATATTCCTTGTTCAAAACCGCTTTGAGGATTGTTGCTGTCGGCACATCGCCTTTCATTAATACATTTGCTTCATTAAGCTTTACGGCTTTCACCGCATTCTCGGCGGCAATTGCTTTTGAGCGTGCATGAATGATCTTTATTTTACTATTTTTCATTGCGCCGGGGTCTATTTTATCGAAAATCGACACAATCTCTTCTTTATCCCCAAATAACAGGAAATTGGCGAGATTACGATCAATTGCACCGACAACCGCTTCAATTGCTTCTTCATCTTCTGCCGCAGCAACTGCGACCGTTTGATTTTCAATTTCGGTTGCCTTTCTGAGAAGTGAATCCAGCTCCATACATTTCTCAATCCCTTCAATCCTAAAGCTATTAACTTACACATATCTATGCAAGAAATATGCCAACTTAAAAAACTGATGAAAACGTTTTATTCACTATAATAAAGCGTGAAAAAAATTTCATAGTATGAAATTTATTGCATGCTATCTATTGCAAGTTGATGCCGCTCCAGCTTGTAATACAAATTCCTTACGGATATTCCGAGCACCTTTGCCGCCAGCGTTTTATTGCCATTGGCCTGCTCCAATGCTTGTTCAATCAGTTTCTTTTCATATTGCTCCATTCGTTCGTTTAAAGAACCTGCCTGTTGAAACGAGTGTTTTAAGACAGGGAGATCACTTGTTTCATTGAACTTTCCCTTTAACTCCGGCAGATGGTTCGTGTCTATTTCTTGTTCTGTATAATACATGAAAATGATCGCCCGACCGAGAATGTTTTCAAGCTCCCTGACATTTCCGGGCCAATCATAGCTCATTAAATAGTTCATCGCGTCAGCGGAAATCGATTCTACATTTCGTCCGTAATCCTGATTGATTTTATGAATCAGCCGCTCGCATAGAGAAGGAATATCGCCCTTCCTCCGCCTTAATGGCGGAATATGAATCGGCATCCGGTTCAGGCGGTAGTATAAGTCTTCCCGAAAAGTTCCGTTCGCAATGCCTTTTTCCAAATTTACATTTGTTGCGGCGATTATTCTTACATTGATCGGAATCGACTTTGTGCCTCCTACCCGCGTGATCTCCTTCTCTTGCAAAACCCTTAATAGCTTTGCCTGGGTATTTCCCGATAGCTCACCGATTTCATCGAGAAAAATACTGCCATTATTCGCTTCCTCAAAAAACCCTCTTTTACCTCCCCGCTTCGCACCTGAAAAGGCACCCTCTTCGTAACCGAACAGTTCACTTTCAAGCAAGGATTCCGATAACGCCGCACAATTTACGCGAATAAACTTGTTATACTTCCGATCACTGGCGTTATGGATGGCATGGGCAAACAGTTCCTTCCCCGTTCCTGACTCCCCGCGCAACAGAACAGTGGCAGGTGTTTTTGCACCGAGCTTTGCCTGATCTAAAGCCAGCTGCATTTCATCAGACTTACCAATGATATCCTCAAAAGAGTATTTTGCCTCAAGCGTCCTAATGATTTGCCTGGCCCGATTCAACTCGCGGTTCAAACTTAGGATTTCGGACACATCGTGAATAACACCGACGCTCCCTTTCAGTTTTCCGTTTACAATAATCGGGGCTACGTTGACAACGACTTCCTTCCTGTTCGGACCGACCCGCATCGCAGCACCCCTGATAGCTCGGCGGGTTTGCAGAACTTTCATATGGATGCTTTCGCCTTCAGAAATATCTGCGGTCGCAGGCTGGCCGATTACCTCATCCTCGGTCAGTCCGGTTATCCTTGTATAAGCCGGATTAATGAGTATGCCTCTGCCCGCTTCATCGACAACAGATATGGCATCATCACTGGAATGAATGATTGCCTCGAGCATCGTCTGAATCTCTTTTAAATTCGTTATTTCTTCAGCGAGGTTCACGACTTCGGTAATATCCTGAAAAACAGAAAATGCGCCGATTAGCTGCTCTTTTTCATCGATTATCGGAATACGCGTCGCGATGATTTTCGCACCGTTTTTTAAGAGAAGCTTCCGGTTTGCTTCAATTCTTCTCGTATGTAAAACCCCCGGCAGCTCACTGGCGGCAATCACTTCATGGATATGCCTGCCAAGGGCGAATTCACGGCTGACTCCAGTAATTTTCTCAGCACTTTTATTAAAAAGAATGACATTTTCGTCTGTATCGATCACAACCATGCCATCTTCAGTAGAATTAAAAATAAGATCGTGCTTATACGTTTCATTGCGGAATGTCTCAACAAGTTCTTCTTTTTCTTCGAGCAGGCTTGCCAGCAAGAAGGCCACACTGCCGGGAATCAATACCGCATGCTTGCCGCGGGCATCGCGGAGCGCTGTAAACACTTGATCATTTCCGGTCACTTCAATAATGACATCAATATTGTCGGCAATATGCGGTTTCCAATCGGAATCTGTCGTGATCCCTTCATCTTTTGCATAGCGAAGTCCAGGTGCGGCTGGATCTATATCAATTACAGCCTTTACATCCAGAATAGCCGTTTCTTTTAAAATTTTTAAAATGGCTGTACCGCCTTTTCCCGCGCCGACAATCATGGCAGTTTGCATATGGACTCCTTTCTTCACGCAGAATCAAGAAATATTTTTCAGGCTAGTTTTGCAACTTTTTTCATATTCATTTTACCTTGAACAGTTAACCTTGACAAATTCGGTGGATGATTTATTATTTTCGTGAGGGCAAGAAGTGAAGGGAATGTCTATGAGCAGAATAATCGCATTAATCATTATGTTGATTCCCGGGGTATTTGCGGCGGTTGGAATAAAATTAATGAGGGATATGGTATTCGGGATTTTGCAGGAGCCGTTTCCTTTTTTGTGGCTGCAATTTTTGGCCGGATTGCTGTTTTTTCTGGCAGGACTTGGCTTTGTTGCAGGTTTTATTTTACATCGGGACCGAAAAAGAAATAAAGTCCAGCAAAGATTTCGAAATGAAAATTCCCGGATAAAAGCAGGTGCCGAACAACATCAAAAGAAATAAGAAAGAGCTTTGTTAAACATGACAAGGCTCTTTTCTGTGTTATTAAAGGTTATTTTTTTGTAGCTCATTTTTAATTTTACTGGCCTTGACAGGTTCATCGGTAAAAAACGCCGAGCACCCTGCCGTAAACAGCCGTTTCATATCTGCTTCTTTATTGACGGTATATGGCCTTACGGCGATGCCATTTTCAATGCTTTCTTTAATAATTGCATCAGGAGCGGCCACCAGTGCCGGGTGAATTCCCTTAGCCCTGATCGACTGCGCATAAACCCAGGGCATATATAATCCTGAAGAATAAAGAGGCGCAATCTCTATTTCCGGGGCAAGCCGATAACTATGTACAATGCTATAATGATTAAAAGAAGAAATAATTATCCGGCTTGACAGCCCGAAGCTGCGGACAAGCTCAATCACCTTCTCTTCCATACCTGGATATGGAATAAGGCCGTTTTTCAATTCGATGTTGCAAATAAGCTGATTCGTTGTCAACCACTCCAGCAGTTCTTTCAATGCAGGAATCCGTTCGATGCCGGAGAATTTTTTATGCGAAAAAGCGGCATTGAGCTTGCGGATTTCAGCGTAGGTGAAATCCTTTACTAGTCCTTGACCATCGGTATGACTGTCAACCCGTTCATCGTGGATGATCACTGCTTCACCGTCTTTTGTAAGCTGCACGTCAATTTCAATTCCGTCCGCACCGGCTTTTTCTGCTTCATCAAATGCTATCATCGTATTCTCCGGAAACAATGCCGAATAGCCGCGATGGGCAAAAATCTGTGTCATACATTCACGTACCTTTCATGATAGGAGGATATTTTATGAAACCACTGCAAATCAGCGCTGAAACAGCCGTTAAAATTGCCGAAAAGCTGAATATCCCTGTAGAACAAGTTATTCATCTGCCACAACATATTTTAATGCAAAAGCTAATCGAAATCGAGAAGGGAACCAAGAAATAGGCTAGCGAAAAAGATGCTGAAATTAACTTCAGCATCTTTTTCTTTACTCATGATGGAGTATATTACCCGTGGCATAAAAAGTGCCGTGGGAAGTAGAATGAATCCTTTTAATCATGCTTTTAATTTGGATCACTGTTTCAGGATAGGCGGTCACTCCCACCGTAACTTCGCCTTCCCCCTTCGTCTCCAGCAATGATAATAGTGATGTTCGCTTCTGATCCAATTCATTAAGCTTGTCAAGCTCTTTCTCATAATTGGACTTTGTCAGTGCATATTGATTTTTTTGCTGTTCATTTAACTGATCCAACACACTTTCATATGATGAGATCTGCTGAGCGTAACGTTCGGCATGGAGAGTTGCCATATCATATTCTGGAACCAGTCCCGCCAATTCCGTTTCAATTGATGCTCTGTTGAATCCTTCTACATGAATCATCGTTTTCCTCTCAAGATGGTTGCCGACGATGCCTGCCACCACCTTCCCCTTTGCTTCGATGACTCCGCCAATCAACTTCCCTTTTTTCTCATGGGCCATTACGTTTTTGGCGATTAAGAAGCAGCCTACCGAATAATAGGCGATCATAATATTTTCACCAGCCTGAAGCGTACACTCATTTGCATGCTTTATAAAAATGTTCTTCGCCGCTCTGATCTTAGTTTTTCCTTTGCCAAAGGCCCCGCCTTTAATAAAGATGTCACCGTTCCTTGATGTGACAGACTCGACCCCGCTTAAGCCCATTGCCCCGAGAATCGAGATGTCCTTATCCGCAGTCACGGAAAAACCCTCCATAATAATCCCTTTAATCGTAATATTTCCGTTAAAATCAATATTTCCAGTTTCTAAACCAACATCGCCATTAACAACCAAATGATCCCCAACGGCAATCCGGTTTCCCTTTTTTTCAACAACCCCTTTAACAAGGGCACGGAGAACAATTACTCCGTCCTCTTCATATTCCATGACTGTTTTTGCATCGTATAAAAGTTTCCTGTCTTTCCCCTTTTTCGGATGCAGTATTTCTCCAAATATAGTTCTCCCTGGCAGTCCATCTGTCGGATCATGCTTTTCCCCGAGCCAATCCCCTTTATCTACTTCATCTAAAAAATGCATGTCAAAAAAATCAGCTTTACCATCTTCTTTAATCGATGGTTTTCGTTCAGACGGCTGAAAATAGATAAGCTGTGCGTCTTGTCCATCCACCGCTTCGGTTCCGGCCGCAACAGTAATATCTTTTTGGACTTTCAGCTCATGGTCAATAACATGCTCAAGAATTCCTTCACAAATTCCCCTTGCTTCGAGCATGTTTCTAATTTCAGCTTTTATACTTTTAAGATTTTCTTTTAAATGCTGTTCTGTACAATTTATCCTTATCTTTACTGTCATGCTGTCTCTGGAGATCTCCAGGTCAACCGGCGGTTTTATTTCGCCAATCTCCAGCTTTTCACAATAGCCGGCGCTTAAGGCATCCTTTAAAGGCAGAAATTTTGTGATCGATATTTGCGGCAGCGCTTGCAAGGTTCGATCCAGCTTCACAAATGTCATCCCGCTTTTAAAAACCGTTATAAAAACGGAACCGCTTTCTTCTTCAAGTAATATGGTCTCATCTCTGTATAGTTCCATAGTAACCCCTACCAACTAATGCTTTTTCTTCAAGTATATACGAAAAGGAAAATTTTGCAGTAAAATGTTTATAAAATTGATGAAAAATTGCTTGCTGGACATGATTTATCCACAATAATTGTGAAAACTTGCAGAAAATCTCCGTTATTCCTCCTCCAAATACCTATACTTCTATTTTCACGCAATATTCAGATAATACAAGACGCTTTTTTAGAGGTCTCCCCAGTGTTGTTCCATAGTCAGAGTATAGGCTTTTCCCTTCCTGCAGCATCCAGCTTTGAGCCACTATGCATAAAAGCCGCCTGATTTGGCGGCTTATTTCAAAACTTGTTCAATAATATTCATTCATTTACGGCGGTTTGGCAGTGATCAAATGTGATTATGCAGATTGTTTCTTCTCAGCAACTCCTTCCGCTGTTTGGTGAAGGCTCTTCGTCTTTTTGATTTTTGGTACTGGAATAATAAAGCCGCTAAGCGGGATAAACTGCAGAACTCGAATGAAAACGACCGCTATTATCATAACTGCAATAAACATAAAGACGACATAATTTGCATTCCAATAATGTTCCGGAAGATGCCGTGCAAACAGATATAAGATCATTGGATGAATCAAATAAATTCCCATCGAATATTGGCCAATCAAGTATAGAGGCTTTTTGATCACGTTCCATCTAGCCAGAAGCGGATAAATTCCAATTGTTGCAATACAAAGCAACGGGATATTTGCCAGATTTGAAAGTCTTCGATTGGAAACAAAGCCATTCACCATATATTCCACTACTGCACCTGCTGAAACGATCAATGCTAGAGCTAGCATCTGCCACGGCCGTTTCGTTGCAAAGTTCACAATTTCATCCCAGAAGTAGGCAAGAAATCCGCCAAACGCAAAGTAAAAAATCCAGATAGGCATAAACGACTTACTAGCCAGGAATTCCCCAATTGCCCCTTCTATACCAGGACTGAATCCATAAAGATTATAGCTGATTAATAAGGCAATAAACGCAAACACCAACAATAGAGTTTGGGTACGAAATAACTTTTGAATGAATGGAAAGATCAAATAAAATTGAACTACTATAGCAACAAAATACAGGTGATAGAAGGAATCGCCCAATAAAATTTTCTTGACTTCCGCTCCGTAGTCGCCTAATGCCTGATTGTCGTAATAGTAAAGAAGATAACGATAAGCGAGGCTCCAGATAAGAAATGGAATTATAATCTTGGACAGACGTGTTTTCAGGAACCTGCCTAGTGCAAATCCTCTTCTTTTCACCTGATAAAAAAGCAGAAAGCCACTAATAACAGCGAAAATAGGGGTGCCAAATCGTCCGATTTGATTAAGAAAATAGGTAAACCAGGTCCATGTCTCTTGAGTCATTCCATAGTTCGTAGCAGAAACATGCACTCCGACAACCGACAGACATGCAAATGCACGCAAAAAATGAATCTCGTAAATATATTTCTTACCCTCTTTGCTGGGACGCCGTGATTCAGCAGACATTGATGTTCTTCCTCCCTTATTCTCAAATTCCACCCTCATTTTAATTCAAAAACATATAAAGATGTGGACGTTTATAAAAGTCTAGTCTTTTGTCTTGGATTCAAAACAGGACCAAAGGATGCATATAATTTTTATGTAAACGCTGTATTAGTATAAACAGTCAGTAAGCATTTTTTCCTAATACAATTTGGCAACGAAAATTCGGTTAAAAGGGCATAGTTTATTCCAAATTATTCATTTCTGCATTTTTTTAGGGACATACGTTTTGGAATAGAAGCCTTAGTAACAGGAATTTCTTTCATCATTTCATTACCTTTCAACGCTGTGTACAGGGAACAGATAGATAATTACTCCCAACTGAATGTAATGAGATATTCATCAAAATCCGATGTAATAATATTGTTGGATCCTTGTTATTGCCTTTGAATTTTTAACCCTTAAAATAAAGAGCAAAGCCTGTTAAAGAATCAGTTAAATTTTTCATCTTATTTGTTTTATAAAAAGGGAGTATTAATAGTGGTTAAGAAATTCGGTGTTTATGTTTTTATAATAGGATTATCCTTCTTCCTGTTTCCCCTCTTCTCAAAAGATGAGACGGTTTTATTGAACGTAAAGGATTATGGAGCTGTCGGGGATGGAGTTTCCGATGATACAAAAGCGTTACAAAAAGCGTTGCAAGATGGCGCTGGCCATATCATTTACTTTCCTGACGGTGAATATAAAATAACGAAAGAATTACAAATTAAGGGTCACACAGAGATGTACGGGAGCTATGCTATACTAAAAACCTCTTCTGCCCTGAAAACCGTTATGAGGGTTAAAGGCTCGAATATTCGTATTCGCAACCTAACAGTCGACGGAAATAATACATCTTTGCGGGGAATTACTATTGAGGAAGGTTCCAGCAATGTATTCATTGTCAAAAGTATCATTAAAAATTTCACGCAGCCAAATCACCGCTCATTATTCCGATTAACGGTAAGTGCGATTAGAATTCAAGGTGGAACTAGAAATATCGTATTGGACCATAACAAAATCGAAAATGTGATGGCCAGAAACCCTGTAAAAGGCTGGGGGCATTTTGTTGCGAGAGGAATTCTAATCAGCCCAGCTTATAAGAAACAAGCCGCAACTAAAAATATAAAAATCAGCAACTCAACTTTCAAAGAAATCGGCCCAAAAGATGATGGCGATGCGATTGTCATCCAGGGCTTTAACGAAAGAGTGAACCTGCAAATCTTAAATAATTCTTTTTCAAATATTTATAAAAGAGCGATTAAGATACAATCACCCGGAGTGCTCATCAAAGGAAATGAAATATTTAACAGCTTTTTTCAAAATAACTTCTATAGCACATATTCAGAGGAGAAAGAGTATGACATGTGGGCTGCTATATCCGTTTATGCGAACCACGTGACCATCTCACATAACAAAATCGCTGGAGTGGGGAACTACGCAAGAATTATTGATGTAGCTAACGCAAGTGATGTACATATCATTAAAAATTATCTAAGAAATGGAGGGAAGGGATCCTACAATCATTCGTCTATCATTGCTATTACCTCAAATAATTCAAAGCGAGCAATAAAAAACTTCACTATCTTGCACAATGTATTGGTTAATGGCCGATATGGAGTGTATGCGAATAGTAACATACCAGGGTTAAAGGAATTGAACAATAAAATCGTCAATGTAAAATACCGCTAATATCTACCGGACTCAGGCAGTATAATAACAAAGCAGGATACTATCTGATGATTCAGCGAAAGTAAAATATTGACTTTCTTTAAGTCAGTAAATTTTTTAAATGCCGCCATATGGCTAAAAAAATAGAAAGACCAGTGACAAAAATGTCATTGGTCTTTCGTTGAGGCCATCGGATAATGTGAAGTTGGATTGTAAATTTAAAGCTAACCACCTTTATCCTTACACTTCAAAAAGCTTTATGCTTAGTCTAAGTTTGTCAGCCAGCATTGCGATAAACTCACTATTGGAACAAAGAGTTGGTTTTCAGAAAATTGGTTTGTTTGCAATAACCCCAACCCGATATCCTAACCCTTTCAAGAAGCCTTATGCTCAAGTCTAAGCTTGTCAGCGACCATTGCGATGAATTCGGAATTGGTTGGTTTTGCTTTTGTCATGCTGACGGTGTAGCCGAAAAGAGATGAAATGGATTCGATGTTGCCTCTGCTCCAGGCGACTTCAATCGCATGGCGGATCGCCCGTTCTACACGGCTTGCTGTAGTGTTGAATTTCTTGGCGATATCGGGATATAACACTTTCGTAATTGAGCCAAGGAGTTCGATATCATTGTAAACCATGGAAATGGCTTCACGTAAGTACATGTAGCCTTTGATATGGGCTGGGACACCGATTTCATGGATAATGCTTGTGATGCTTGCGTCAAGATTTTTCGGCTTTTGTTCAGCAGACGACCGATAATTTGAGGAAAACGATTTTCTAACCATATTGGTTGATTTTCCGCTGACCTGGCGAATATGGTTTGCCAAATTTTCCATATCAAAAGGCTTCAAAATAAAATATGATGCGCCAAGTTCAACAGCTTTCGTTGTGACATCTTCCTGTCCGAAAGCGGTAAGCATAATGACATTAAGAGCAGGATTTGTCTTCATCTCTCGGACCTTTTCCAACACAGCAAGGCCGTCCAAATGAGGCATGATAATATCTAAAACTAAAACGTCCGGTTTAGTTTCCTCTACAATTTCAAGGCACTCCTGACCGTTATGCGCTACACCGACTACTTCCATATCCTCTTGGGAAGAAATATATTCCTCTAATAGTCCAACAAGCTCCCTGTTGTCGTCTACAACACAAACTTTAATTTTTTTCACTTCTTGTTCCTCCTTGACTCCATTATGGTCTCTTTTTCTAACCGCTGCTAATTTCTATTCTAAATGACAAATTCGACAATGCAACCCAAATTCCTTTTGTTTTTTAATATTTTCTGAAAAAGGGCATAAAATCATATTTTTTCTTTAAAATTCTTTCTTTTTCGACGGATTTCACCAGTTTTCATATTAGGAGTCGACTCTTTGTCGAAAAATCTTCATTTTTTTTGCGATGGAGCGCACATAATAAAAGATAGGCAGGATAACCTGCCTATTTAAAGAGCCAAAAGGATCATTATCAATTTGTGCTTAACTTGCTTTTT
The DNA here is from genome assembly GCF_002860125.1 of Bacillus canaveralius. GTDB lineage: Bacteria > Bacillota > Bacilli > Bacillales > Cytobacillaceae > Bacillus_BJ > Bacillus_BJ canaveralius. Next base: position 165,951 of record NZ_PGVA01000004.1, on the reverse strand, counting down.
GCTTGGGTTGCTCATATATATCGATGTCCGCTTCGTTTAGCATCCATTCAATGTGAACACCGTAGCCGGATGTTGGATCATTAACGAACACGTGTGTGACAGCGCCAATTAGCTTTCCATCCTGGATGATAGGGCTCCCGCTCATTCCCTGGACGATTCCGCCCGTTTTTTCGAGCAGCTTTGGATCTGTTACTTTAATAACCATTCCTTTCGTCGCCGGAAATTTTTGCGGAATTGTGCTAACAATTTCGATGTCAAACAGGTTGACCTCGTCAGTGTCGACCACCGTTAAGATTTTTGCAGGCCCTTCTTTAACTTGATGTGATAATGCAATCGGCAATGGCTCGTCATAAACACCATTTTCAATATCTTTATTCAACTTGCCAAAAATCCCAAAAGGACTGTTTCTGTTTATGTTTCCGATTACTTCCCGATCAGTTGAAAACTGCGCGAGTTTTTCGCCGGGATCTCCATTGCTTCCTTTTTCAATAGAAGTAACAGTTGATCGGACAATTTGCCCATCTTCCACCACAATCGGCTTTTTTGTATCCATGTCGGAAATGACGTGCCCCAACGCACCATACTTTTTTGATTCGGGGTGATAAAAAGTCATCGTGCCGATTCCAGCCGCTGAATCCCGGATATAAAGGCCAAGCTTATAGGAGTTCTCGCCTTTTTCCTGAGTGGGCTTTAATTGTGCGCTTATCTTGTCATTCTCGCGGTTAATCGTGATATTAAGTGGTTGACCATTTTTTCCCGCATTCTGAACAACCGGGCCAACGTCCGCCATTTTCTCTATTGGCGTGCCGTTTATTTCAGTAATAATATCGCCAACCCTTATTCCGGCAGCTTCTCCCGGCGACGCTTTCCCTGCCGGGGTTTCAACCTGGTGATGGCCTACAACTAACACACCAACCGTATTTAACTTCACTCCGATCGACTGGCCGCCCGGGTAAACTTTAAAATCCTTTAAAACATCAACATCAACTTTTTTAATGGGAAAACCCGCCAGTTCGAGGATCATCTCATTTTTTCCATATTCCTTTGCTTCGAGCGAGACTGAATCCTGATCTTGAACAAGGTTAAGATTTGAGCTATCTGAAGACAAACCAGCCGATACTGTCACAGCCTTTGGCAGATCGATCTGTTGTCCTTCAAAAATGGTAAGTTGTTTTGGAATTGACAAATATTCATGAACGGGTTTTAAAAATCCGATGGCAATTAATGAAACAAGGAGAATTCCACCAATTATCTTTCTGAGATGCTCATATATCAAATTTTTCACTCTCCTCGCTTCTAGTCCACACACTCGTTAAAAATGGCTACATCTATAATTTTGCCTGCTTGAGAGGCATTTATAACCGATGGAAATTAAAGTTTTTATCCATTTGGCAGGAATGATCTTTATAAAAAAAGAAAAGCTACCCGTATGGATAGCTTTTAATTTGCCATTTTCAGTTCGTTTGCGAGCTGCAACAGCTCTTCGGCATGCTGTTTGGTCAAATCGGTAATTTCAACGCCGGAAATCATTCGCCCGATTTCTTTAATTTTTTCGGGTATGGTGAGCGGGGTGACTGTCGTTTTTGTCCGTCCCGCTTTCGTTTTCTTGGCAATAAACAGGTGTGTATCCGCCATTGCTGCCACTTGCGGCAGGTGTGATATGCAAAGCACTTGAGAGTTCACGGATACTTTATAAATTTTTTCGGCTATTGCCTGGGCCACTCGGCCGCTTACACCGGTATCCACTTCATCAAATATGATTGATGTAACCCCCTGGTGTTTCGAAAAAATGCTTTTCAAAGCAAGCATAATTCGCGAAAGCTCGCCACCTGAGGCGATTTTTGAAAGGGGTTTGAGCGGTTCCCCCGGATTTGTTGAGATGAAAAACTCGGCCTTATCTGAACCGTTTTTCGTGAATCCATCTCCTGCTGTGCCGAATTTTATCTCAAAAACCGTTTTTTCCATGTAGAGTTCTTTCAATTCTTTCATGATCAGTTTTGTCAGCTTTTTTGCCCAGCTTTTACGAAGATCGGTCAGCTGTTTTGCTTCTAATTTTAAATCCTTTCGCAGCGATGAAAGCTCTTGTTCCAATTGGCCGATATGCGTCTCCTTGTTTTGCAGCGTTTCCAGTTCTTCTTCAATCTTTGCTGCATATTCGAGAATTTCAGCAATAGTACTTCCATATTTACGTTTTAACCCATTGATTTCAGTCAATCGTTCTTCAATTTCATTTAAGCGGCGCGGATCAAACTCGAGGAGCTCAAGTTCATTGCGAAGTGACGTTGAAACGTCTTCAAGGGCATAAAAACTAGCCGATACGGTTTCATACATTTCCTTATAAGCCGGGTCAAGATCTGCTGCATCCTGCAAATGCCCCATCACAAGCCCAATCCAATCAAGCCCCTTTTGTTCGCTTTGCAGGGCCGTATATCCTGATTGAACGGCTTCAAAGATCCGCTCGAAGTTGCCCAGCTTTTGTTTTTCTTCAAAAAGCTCTTCATCTTCATTTACCTGCAAATTGGCAGCCTGGATTTCCTCGAACTGAAATTGGAGTAAATCGAGACGGTGTGCCATCTGCTGTTCGTTTTCACTTAAATTTTTCAACTTCCGCTGTGTCGTGTCATAAGCGCGGTATACTTGCCGGTAATCTTCAAGAGCAGCAGCAATCTCGTCGGCACCGAACTGGTCAAGTAACGAAATATGCATCGTTTCATCCATAAGCTCCTGATGCTCGTGCTGCCCATGAATATCAATCAGCGTGCTGCCAATTTCCCTCAACGTCGAAATCGTAACAAGTTTGCCGTTTATGCGGCAGACACTTTTACCGTTTTTGGCTATATCACGACGAAGGATCACCATTCCTTCTTCAATCTCCAGTCCAAATGCTTTTGCCTTTTCATAGCATGGGTGCTTCTCATCATCGAGCAGAAACAGCCCTTCAATCTCGGCCTTCTCTTCGCCATGACGAACAAATTCTGCTGAGCCCCTGCCGCCGACAAGCAAATGTACAGCATCGATAATGATCGATTTCCCTGCGCCCGTTTCACCTGTTAGCACAGTCAAACCTTTTTGAAACGGGATCGATATGGCTTCGATGATTGCGAAATTTTTTATGGACAGTTCATTTAACAAAGTCGTCACCTCGGTTAGAGCATTTCAAGAAAACGGTCTGAAATAGCTTTTGTGTCTTCAGGTGACCTGCAAATGATTAAGATTGTATCATCACCGCAGATCGTTCCAAGTATTTCTTCCCAGTCAAGATTGTCAATTAATGCGCCAATCGCCATCGCATTGCCCGGCAATGTTTTCATTACCAGCAAATGCCCGGCATTATCGATCCGCACAAATGCATCCATTAGCGATCTTTTTAGCTTTTGCAGTGGATTGAACCTTTGATCTGCTGGCAAGCTGTATTTATACCTGCCATCCATTAACGGCACTTTCACTAAGTGCAGCTCTTTAATATCGCGGGAAACGGTTGCCTGGGTTACATTAAAGCCTGCGCGTTTCAACCGGTCAACAAGGTCGTCCTGGGTTTCTATATCGTTGTTTGTAATCAGGTCACGTATCTTAATATGGCGCTGTCCTTTATTCATTCCTATCACCTCAAAAGCGAATCGTAACAGTCTTTTCATTTTCTATTATTTATGTTAGCCCATTTCTGTTAACTTGTACATTTTTTCTTAAAAATCGACATTGATTATTCACTGCTTAGCGACTAAAGTCGTTTTGCCATGTTTAGTTTCATACAGTTAACCGGATTTGAAACCGAACCGAATCGACAAAAAAAGGAATAAGCATATCGCTCATTCCTCGGCAGCTTGTTTTGACTTCAATTCAGCATGGGCCTCCTCAACCACCTTGGCCGGTGGGATTACGAGTTCATTCTTCCCTATTTCCTGTTCACCTTCCCAATAAAGATGCAGCAGAAATTCGATATTGCCATCGCCGCCAGTGATGGGTGAGTAAGAAAGGTTTTTAACATTAAAGCCAATACTCAGTGAAAAATCAATGATTTTTTCAAGGACGCTCTCATGGACTTTTTTATCGCGGACAATTCCCTTTTTTCCAACCTGGTCTTTTCCTGCCTCGAATTGGGGTTTGACAAGGGCAATCACATTGCTGCCGTTCACAAGCAATGTCTTTAGGACGGGTAAAATTAATGTCAGGGAAATAAATGAAACATCGATCGTTGCGAAGCTTGGCATTTCCCCCTGTAAATCTGCGGGGGTAACATAGCGAAAGTTTGTCCGTTCCATCACGACGACCCGCTCATCCTGGCGCAATTTCCAGGCGAGCTGATTATAGCCGACGTCCAATGCGTACGAAAGCCTGGCTCCATTTTGCAGGGCGCAATCTGTAAAGCCCCCGGTCGATGAACCGATGTCAAGCATTACGCGGTCACGGACATCGACATCGAATATTTTCAAAGCTTTTTCAAGCTTTAAGCCGCCTCTGCTCACATAAGGCAAGACGTTACCTTTTACCGTCAGCGGAAGGTCGGCATTCACTTTTTCGCCCGGCTTATCAAGGCGTTCCTCATTGCTGTACACAAGGCCCGCCATCACAGCGCGCTTTGCCTTTTCCCGCGTATCGAACAAGCCTTTTTCTACAAGTAATACATCTAAGCGTTCTTTTTTGCTTTTCATCCCTTAAGCCCTTTTTTGTTTCTTTCTGGCGAGGATTTTCATTTTTTGTACGACATTCTCGACAGTCATCCCAATTTCCTTGAGGAGCTCTGACACACTTCCATGCTCAATAAATTCGTCTGGAATTCCCATCCGTTCAATCCTGGAGTTATGGTAGCCATTATTATGGGCGAATTCCAGTACGGCGCTGCCAAAGCCCCCCTGTAAAACAGCTTCCTCAATGGTAAAGACTGGCATCGCATCACTGAGAATGCCTTTAAGCATTTTATCATCAAGAGGCTTGATAAACCTCGCATTGACCACTTTAACAGAGACTCCTTGTTTCTCGAGGATTGCAGCTGCTTCCATTGCCATCGGGATCGTTGTCCCGAATGTCAGGATCGCCGCATCTTCACCGTCTCTTAAAATCTCCCAGCTGCCGATTGGAATCGTCTGTAACTGTTCATCCATCGGAACGCCAATTCCGTTGCCGCGCGGGAACCGCATTGCAATTGGTCCGTTATCATATTTTATGGCGGTGTTTACCATATGCTGGCCTTCATTTTCATCCTTCGGCATCATCAAAACCATATTGGGAAGATGCCTTAAGAAGGCGATATCGAAAACACCCTGGTGGGTTTCGCCGTCCGCACCAACCAGCCCAGCCCGGTCAATGCCGATAAACACATTTAAGTTTTGCCGGCAAATATCGTGGACAACCTGGTCATACGCTCTCTGTAAAAAAGTTGAATAGATCGCCAAAAACGGTTTCATATTCTGGGTAGCAAGCCCTGCCGCAACTGTGGCAGCATGCTGCTCAGCAATCCCGACATCATACATCCGATCGGGAAACTCGCTTGCGAAACCTTCCAGTTTGGAACCGACTGGCATTGCCGGAGTGATCGCAACAATCCGTTCATCTTCTCGGGCTAATTGCCGGACGGTCTCGCTGACAAGCTTGCTCCATGCTGGAGGAGGATTAATCGGCTTGACAAAATCACCCGTTTCGATTTTATAAGAACCTGTTCCATGCCACGTTCCGATTTTATCGTTTTCAGCGGGTTGGTACCCTTTCCCCTTTTTTGTAATAACATGAAGCAGCACTGGTCCTTCAGTCTTTTTTGCATAGCTTAAATTCTCAAACAAATCCTCATAATTATGCCCATCAACAGGACCGAGATAAGTAAATCCCAATTCTTCAAAAAATATTCCGGAAACAAGTAAGTACTTCAAGCTATCCTTTACTCTTTCAGCAGTCGAGGCAAGGCGTCCGCCGACAGCCGGAATTTTCTTAAGAAGCATTTCAAGCTCGTCTTTGACCCATTGGTATTTGCCTGCTGTCCTTAATCGGCCCAGCACACTATGAAGTGCTCCGACATTCGGGGCAATCGACATTTCATTATCATTCAAGATCACGATCATATCTTTTTTTTCATGGCCGATATGGTTAAGCGCCTCGAGCGCCATCCCGCCTGTTAAAGCTCCGTCGCCAATCACAGGAATAATAAACGAATCGTCTTTTTTCAAGTCTCTGGCGATGGCCATCCCCATTGCTGCTGAAAGAGAGGTAGAGCTATGGCCTGTTTCCCATACATCGTGATCGCTTTCAATTCTTTTCGGAAAACCGCAAAGGCCTTTGAACTGGCGCAGGGTATCAAATTGCGAAGCCCGTCCTGTTAAAATTTTATGAACATACGACTGATGCCCTACATCCCAGATGATTTTATCCTTCGGGCTGTCAAAGCACTTGTGCAAAGCAATCGTTAATTCAACGACCCCGAGATTTGGGCCGATATGTCCTCCAGTTATTGAAAGCTTTTCAATTAAAAACTGGCGGATATCATCGCTGAGCGCTTCCAATTCTGTTGTTGACAGTTCTTTTAAGAATCCCGGGTCTTTAATTTTTATTAGATCCATGTTCGGATCACTCGCTTTCATCCCTATTTCGTTCGTAAATAGTTTAATTTCGATAAATGTCGACGCCCCGCACTTGTCGCGGCATAAATTCCTGTTTCGGGGTAGAATCCAGTTCTGATCGATTATCGTTTTGGATCAGAGCCGTTGTTCATTCCTTCAAACAGGCACAAAGTTTTAAAAATAGCCGCTAACACCGGAGTGTAACGGCATACTGGCTTTTTAAATAAGCTTTTGAGGTTCATTTAACTTGAGGTAACAGCTAATAAAGTAACCCAATTATATCATATGCCTATTTCCGCCTCAAATTTACTAATGGTTCCGGTCTGCAACCAAATCAGCAATGTCTTGCAGAAGGCTTGTATACAATATGGTTTCCTTTAGAGCCAATTTGGCTTTGTGAATATGCCCGGCTAGTTCCTGTTTTGCCCCTTCCATCGTCAGCAAAGAAGGATATGTACTTTTTTGGTTGTTCATATCACTGCCAATTGGTTTGCCAATCAGCTCCTCACTTCCTTCGAGGTCTAATATATCATCCCGAATTTGAAATGCAAGACCTAAATGGTAGGCATACCGGGTCAGCTTGTCAATAGTGGCTTTGTCAGCACCAGCCAACAACGCTCCAGCCAGCACGCTGTATATCAACAGCTTTCCAGTTTTGTGAACATGAATATATTCTAATTCTTCTTTAGTCAGTGCCTTTCCTTCGCCTTCAAGATCGGCTGCCTGGCCGCCGACCATGCCTTCTGCCCCTGCTGCCTTTGCGAATTCGATGATCAACTCAAGCTTTATATGAGACGAAGCGAATTGTTCCGGGGTTGCAGCGATGAGTTGAAAGCTATAGGTTAAAAGTGCGTCCCCTGCCAAAATCGCAAATGCTTCGCCGAAAACTTTGTGGCTGGTCGGTTTTCCTCTGCGCAAGTCATCATTGTCCATGCTTGGCAGATCGTCGTGGATCAGCGAATAGGTGTGAAGCATTTCAATCGCTGCAGCAGTGTTCAGCCCCTTTTGGCTCGCTTGCCCAAAGGCATGGAGCGTCGCAAACAGCAAAAGCGGACGAATCCGCTTCCCTCCCGCTTCGAGAGAGTAAAGCATCGCTTCCTTCATAATCGTTGGAGCCTCGATATCCTTTATCGCTTTCCGCAACTGTTCTTCAAGGAGCTTTTTATGTTCATTTGCAAAAGAAGCAAGAGATTGATTGTTCAAAAGGCTATTCCTCCTCTTTGATGGAGAATGGTTCCGTCTTTCCTTCCTCAGTTAAAACCTGGGTCAGCTGCTCCTCCACGCTTTTCAATTTATCATGGCAAAGCTTTGAAAGCTCCATCCCTTCTTTATAGATCGAAATCGCCTCTTCAAGAGGGACGTCGCCCTCCTCCAACCGGTCCACGATTACTTCCAGTTTCTCCATCGCTTCCTCAAATGTAAGTTGTTTTTCAGCTGCCACTGTTCTCGCTCTCCTTTATGTCCATTATCCTGCAGTGCATATAGCCGTCTGCCATTTTGACTTCTATTGATTCGTCCTTTTTCACTGCCGCTATGCTTTTCACCAACTGGCCGTCATCTTTATAAACAAGACTATAGCCCCGGTTCATGATTTTCAAGGGACTTAAGGCTTCAAGTGTTGTTAGCATGCTGTGCAGATCCTTTTGCTTATTTGCATGAATGTTGCCCAATGCTTTCTTTAATGACCGGTTTGATCTTTTATAGCTGGCAACGGCTTCGCTTAATAGCTCGCGCGGATGGACGCGGTTCAGCCGCCCAAGCTCGCGCCGGTGCTGTTCCGATTTTAAGACGAAAAGCTTTTGCGCTCCTTTTACGAGCTGTTCCCTCCGCTTATCGACCTGCTCGATTTTTTGCTCGTACAGCCTTTGCGGATAGCGGAAGGCGTAAGATTTTTGCATGCGGTTCAAGCGCTGATTTTGCGCAGCGACTTTTTCCTTCATCGCGCGCAGCAGTCTTGTCTGCCGATTCATAATCCTCTCCATTAAATCGTCTATATGCGGGACCGCTAGCTCTGCGGCGGCCGTTGGTGTCGGTGCACGCATATCGGCAACAAAATCGGCAATCGTATAATCCGTTTCATGTCCGACGGCGGAAATTACCGGAATGCGAGATTCGAAAATTGTTCTTGCGACAATTTCTTCATTAAAAGCCCACAGTTCTTCAATCGAACCTCCACCACGGCCGACGATCAGCACATCAATTTCGCTGTTGCCATTCGCCATTGCAATGGCCTTTGCAATCGACGGAGCTGCCTGCTCGCCCTGTACTAATGCAGGAATGAGGATAACGCTCGCAATCGGATAGCGGCGCTTCAGTGTTGTCAGAACATCGCGAATAGCCGCACCAGTTGGCGAGGTGATCACCCCTACTGTATGAGGATACTTTGGGATGCTTTTTTTGTACTGGGGTGAAAATAGCCCTTCCTTCTGCAGCTTTTCTTTCAGCTGCTCATAAGCCAAGTAAAGCTCGCCGACTCCATCCGGGCGCATTTCCTTGATGTACATTTGATACTGGCCGCTCGATTCATAGACGGTTATATCTCCTTTAACAAGCACCTTCATGCCGTTTTCCGGGGAAAACTTCATGAATCGATTGGAGCTCGAAAACATAACGGCAAGAATCCGGGCTTTTTCATCCTTCAGAGTGAAGTACATATGACCGCTCGAATGCTGTTTATAATTGGAGATTTCCCCCTTCACAAAAATGTCCTGCAAATGGGGATCAGCATCAAATTTTCTTTTTATATATTTTGTTAAAGCGTGAACGGTTAAAAAACGCTGTTCCTTCATAACAAGCTCCTTTAAATTTCCAGCTAAACAGCTTGGCACAAACAAACTGTCCCCATCTATTATAAGGTTTGGATCTCCATCCGTCACCTCTCCAGGGTTTCGAATATTCAAGATCCATCCTCATAATAGACAGGGACTCTAATTTGGTTAATGCGTTTTTTGCAGCCTTTTTTGAAAGTTATCAGCTGATTTCAATGTATTGTGCATAAGCATGGTGATCGTCATTGGTCCGACTCCGCCTGGAACAGGAGTGATGTAGGCTGCCTTTGTGCTTACTTCTTCAAATGCAACATCACCGCAAAGCTTTCCTTGATCATTGCGGTTCATCCCGACATCAACGACAACAGCGCCTTCCTTCACGTGGTCAGCAGTGATTAAGTTGGCTATGCCGACCGCTGCAACGAGTATATCGGCAGTTTTCGTAAAAGCTTTTAAATCCTTTGTCTTTGAATGACAGTATGTAACAGTAGCATTCTCATTTAGAAACAGCTGCCCTGATGGCTTCCCGACGATGTTGCTGCGCCCGATGACAACCACATGCTTGCCGGCGATTTCGATATTCATCTCTTTTAGCATAACGATAATCCCTGCGGGTGTACACGATACGAATGCATCCTGTCCAGTCATCATTCTGCCGATGTTAACAGGATGAAATCCGTCCACATCCTTGTCAGGCGAGATCGCCTCGATTACATTCGTTTCATTGATATGTTTTGGGAGCGGAAGCTGCACTAAAATACCATGGATTGAGTCGTCATTGTTTAGCTCGGCAATTTTGGAGAGCAGCTCTCGTTCTGTAAGCGACTCGGGATATTTGAGCACAACGGAATGCATCCCCAGCTCTTTGCTTGCTCTCTCCTTATTTTTTACATATGTACCTGATGCCTGGTCATTTCCTACTAATATGACAGCAAGACCCGGGTGAACATTTAGTCTCTTTAACCTGGCCACATCATCGGCAATTTCTGCGCGCTTTTTTCTGGCAATTTCTTTTCCATCAATAATTTGGGCTGTCATGACATTTCCCCCTGTTTTCATATTCCATTCCGCTGTATGCTATTGACGGCTATTATGCTAATTGCTGTTTAATCTTGGACAATACTCCATTGATAAACCGGCTGGATTGTTCATCTCCATATAGCTTGGCAATTTCGATTGCTTCATCAAGAACGACATTTTGCGGAACTTCTTCTTTACAATAGGCAAGCTCAAAAGCAGCCATTCTTAGTAAATTCCGATCAACAGTTGCCAGGCGCTCAAGCGTCCATTTTTCAAGATGAACTTTAATCATGCCGTCTAGTTCATCTTTATGCTCGACAACACCTGAAACCAGTCTTGATAAATACTCATCGCCTGGTGCTTCTTCCAAAACGTGTTCGATTGCTGCGTCCGGCTCAGCCTGACTAACGTCAATTTGAAAAAGAGCCTGGAGTGCCTTTTCTCTCGCTGTTCTTCTTTTCATTTGAATTATGTGCTCCTTTTTAAGGAAATATGTTTTTTGTGTGCCACATCTTATTGAAAAAATAACTTTTCACTATAGTCTCAATTCATAACAAGATAATAGCACAAGTCGACTTGCTCTGCACGGTCTCTTTCGTTATTTTGCTTACTAAACAGGAATTTCACTATTATCTGAATAAATTTCATAAAGCAATTCTTTAACTGAAAAACGAACGGTCATTTAACATTCAGATAATATTATTCGTTTCCTACGGCATACTCCTGTTTATTTAGACAACGTCATTAAAAAAACCAAAGACAGCAGATGTCTTTGGTTTGTTTATTAAATCTCTTCAATTTCTTCGGCTTCCTGCTTTTGGTTTTCAAACTGAATGCCGACGACATGAATGTTTACTTCTTCTGCGTTTAAAGCCGTCATATTAAGCAGTGCCTGACGAATGTTGTCCTGGATTTTCTGGGCAACATGCGGGATTGAGACGCCGAATTTCATCAGGCAATAAACATCAACCTTGATTCCTTGTTCGGTAAGCTCGACTTTCACGCCTTTGCCATGGTTTTTTTTGCCGAGCCTTTCAACTACACCAGTTGCGAAGTTTCCGCGCATTTGCGAAACTCCTTCCACCTCTGAGGCGGCAATTCCGGCAATAACCTCGATTACTTCCGGAGCAATTTCGACTTTGCCAAGCCCTGTATTCTCTTTGTTCATTTCAAGAATGTTGTTTTCGCTCATTTCATGCACCTCCAAATTATTTATCCGATTTCATCACATCATACAGTTCCAGAAATTTCGTATTGAATTGACCATCTACAAATTGCTCATGGTCCAGCAGCCTTAAGTGAAACGGAATTGTCGTATGGATGCCTTCAATAACAAATTCATTCAGAGCTCTTTTCATTCTGGCAATCGCTTCTTCCCGGCTGCTTCCGTATGTGATGACCTTCGCAATCATTGAATCGTAGTACGGCGGGATCGTATATCCGGGATACGCAGCCGAATCAATCCGGACTCCAAATCCGCCTGGCGGTAAGTACGTATTGATTTTTCCGGCTGATGGCATAAAGTTCTTTTCAGGATTTTCAGCATTAATTCTGCATTCGATCGCCCAGCCGGTAAAGATGACTTCATCCTGTTTTAAGCGAAGCCTCTCTCCGGACGCCACCCTGATTTGCTCCTTAATCAAATCGACACCGGTGACCATTTCAGTTACCGGGTGTTCAACTTGAATCCTTGTGTTCATTTCCATAAAGTAAAATTTGCGATTGCGATAATCATATATAAATTCTACCGTGCCAGCGCCTGAATAATCAACTGCTTTTGCAGCTTTTACAGCTGCATCTCCCATTTCTTCACGAATTTCCCCGTCGAGGGCCGGTGAAGGGGTTTCTTCCAGCAGTTTTTGCAGTCGTCTTTGGATAGTGCAATCCCGTTCGCCAAGGTGGATAACATTCCCATAACTATCCGCGAGGACTTGAATCTCGACGTGACGAAAATCTTCGATAAATTTTTCAAGATAAACGCCTGGATTCCCAAAAGCAGTCAATGCTTCCTGCTGGGTAATAGTAATCCCTTTAATCAGCTCCTGCTCTGTTCTTGCGATGCGGATTCCCTTCCCGCCACCGCCGGCTGTTGCTTTAATGATAACCGGGAAACCGATTTTATTTGCGAGTTCCACACCATCATCGACCGATTTAAGTATTCCCTGCGAGCCAGGAACAATCGGAACGCCAGCCTCGCGCATCGTTTCCCGTGCAATATCCTTCGTGCCCATTTTCGTGATTGCTTCGGGACTTGGGCCCACGAACGTGATATTCACTTCCCGGCACAGTTCAGCAAAGTCTGCATTTTCGGCGAGGAATCCATACCCTGGATGGATCGCGTCACAGTCGGTCAATTTGGCAACGCTGATAATATTTGTAAAGTTTAAGTAGCTGTCCTTTGAAGCTGTCGGTCCAATACAGTAAGCTTCGTCCGCAAGCTGAACATGAAGAGATTCCCTATCAGCTTCCGAGTATACTGCCACCGTTTCAATATTCATCTCATGGCAAGCACGGATGATCCGAACGGCGATTTCTCCTCTGTTTGCGATTAACAGTTTTTTTATCATGATAAAATTAGCCCCCCTTATTCAGGCTTAACCAGAAATAAAGGCTGGCCATATTCTACAAGCTGCCCGTCACTCACTAAAAATTCAACAATTTCGCCATTCACTTCAGCCTCGATTTCATTGAACAGTTTCATCGCTTCGACAATACAAACGATGGAGTCATTGGAGACCTTTGATCCCACTTTTACATATGCAGGAGTATCTGGTGATGATGATTGATAAAAAGTCCCAACCATTGGGGATGTGATCTTATGTAGATTCGTAGCTTCAGGAGCTGCTTCTTCCCTGGCTGCGGGTTTTTCCTCTGCAGGAGTTTCTTGGTTAACTTCAGATAGAGCAGATTGTTGCGGTTTTACAGTTTCCACAACAGGGATTTCATTGATTGGCTGAGCGACCACAGTTGTCTCTGCTTTGTTCTTTTTCATTTTAATTTTTGAACCATCTTGTTCAAAAACAAATTCGTCAATGCTTGAATGATCAACAAGCTTTATCAGTTCACGTATTTCTTGCACCTTCAACATGATTACACCTCTGTCCTTCTTAATTAAGACTAGCTTCTAATATCATACGATAAGACCTGCTCAAAGTTCAACAATGTATTCGAGAGTCACAAGATAAAAAGCCTCTCCACCCTATTGTAATATTTTTTATCATAATTGTGAATTTTTCCGAAAGGGTTTTCATTACCATTTATCGAAAATGGTTGCACACTCGGGGAGAGGAGCAAATACGAAGCGAGGTATGTATTTTAACAATACCTGTAGGTGCCCAACGCTCTTTCATGGTCCAATGAAGAATTGTCTTCATAGAAAAAAGCATCGGCTCTCCATACCGATGCTTTTCCCATGCAAGTATAAATCCTTGTCTGCTGAGGCTAAAATTCCCAACCCACTGTACTCAGCGGAAATGAGAACAGCCTATTTGGAACCGTGGAACCTGACGGCTATGTCTTGCTCATTAATCTCTGATTTCACCATTTGTATAATTTCATTTGCCGCTTTAGGGGTGTTTTCTTCCGCTTTAATTGTAATCAGGACTTTATCTCCATCAGCACGCACCAGCGCATCATCATAGCCTGCCGCTATGATCAATGTCTCCAAAATTTCTTCCTTTTCGGCGATGGCATCTAATTCTTTCATCTGGTCGTAAGCTTCGCTTTTTTCCTCGGTGGTTAACTCAGAAGAAGCCATCATCTCTGTTAATTGCTCTTTCAGCTCGCTGCGCTTATCGTTGAGTTCAAGGCGGAGCTCTTCAAATACATCATCGCTTGCAGCACCGGAAATGACCATGCTTTCGTCCTTTGACTCAGCTGCTGGAGTGTCTGGTGCACCGTTTTCAGCTTCCTGGGGATTTTTTTCTTCCTCTACTCCTGCGAAGTCATTGCTTTGCTGTTCAGGAGAAGTAATGTAATAGACGGACAAAACGACTACTAAACTTAACATTGTTAACAACCAGACTGTTTGCTTTTTTAATAACATTTATGAATCCCCCTTTGTTTTCTTTGGCATCACTGAAACTCTGTGACTCGGGACGTCCAGCACCCTTGTTACTGCTTCAATAATCCACTTTTTCACTTGAATATTATTTGCGCCCTTAGCAACGACGAGCACACCGCGGATTGCCGGCTTCTTTGTCTCTAAAACGATCGGAACTTCTTTTTCGCCATTGCGGATAATTACAAGCTGCTCATCCTCTGACATATCTTCAACCATGCGTTTCCCGCCTTCCCGGTCAGTTTCCTCGGTTATTTGGGATTGAGTCACCTTGTTTTTTTCGAGAACTTTTTTTTCGGTGGCATCAACATTGACGACAACGGAGACGTCATCTACACCAACAATACCTTCAAGGGCTTCTTTCAGCTGGACTTCGTAAGCCTCTTCATAGTCTTTAATCATGCTATTTCCACCAGTACTCTTCTGTCCGAATGCTTCAACATCATCGCTTTTATTTTCTTCATTGCCATTCATCACTGGCAAAGCTGTTTCAGATGGCTTCTCACTGAAAAGCATGTTGCTGATTAACATGATGGCAGCACCGAAAAGGAGGACCAATAGTAAGTAATGGTATTTACCCGGTTTTTTATCAGCTTGTTTATCCCCGAAAAACTGTTTTTTTAACCATGTCAACGGCCCTTTATCCTTGTCCATTTACTTTGGTATTCCCCCCTTCAATCGTCACTTCGATAGTGCTTTCATTAACATTCCACTTTTGCGAGAGAAGAGAAACGATTTTGCTTGTTTGATTGTTAGGTCGCTTTGATGGAAGAGGTTGTTCTGTATTGATTTCTATTTTCTTTACTGCTTCGACTGCCTCGGGTCCAGCGTCTGGATATTTCAGTTGAACGATGACTTTTTGCAGGTTTTCCGGGAATTCATGCTGGTCTTGTTCGTCTACTAAAACATCAATTTTAACAATTTCCAATCCGTACTGGTCCATCAACTCCTTTTTTGCGTCCGTTTCCATGTCGACAGCCATTTGTTCTAAAATATATGCATGTTGGGATGCTTGTATTTCTTTTTTCTGCATTTCTATCAAATTTCCCATGCTTTGATCGCGCTGGCTCTCAAAAACCGGGATCGAAGCAACAGCCGCTTCAAAATCAGAAGAAAAAAATTTTAGAATCGGTGTTAAAATAATCGCAATCAGAAGCAAGCCGGTGACCATTTTTGCATACTTTTGAAAATTAGAATTAGGGAGCAGCATATCCAGCACAGTTGCCAGCAACACAAACAAAATAATATTCGTGATCCATTCTGTGATAAAGTCCATGCTTCTCCCCCTATCGGACCATCATCGTTAGGTTGCCGGCGGCAATGATAACGGTAATACTTAAAAAGAACATTAACGAAACGATCGCCAGCGCAGCAAACACGTAAATAACACTTTTACTAATCACATCAAGGCAGGCAATAATTGGACCCCCGCCAAGCGGCTGCAAAATCGCAGCAGCAAATTTATAAATAAAGGCAATCATCAAAATTTTAAGGGCAGGGAACGCAGCGATTAGCAGCAATATAATCACTCCGGCTATGCCAACTGTATTTTTAAGGAGGACGGAAGCACTAATCACTGTATCCGTCGCATCGGTAAACATTCTCCCGATAACCGGTATAAAATTTCCGGTTATAAACTTTGCTGTCCTGAGCGTAACTCCATCGGTTACCGCAGTGGACGCACCCTGTACAGAAATAACTCCCAAAAAAACGGTTAAAAACAACCCGAGCAGGCCGATGCTCCAATTTCGCAACAGCTGGGCCAGCTGGGTGACCTTATAATGCTCGGTTAAAATGCTGACAATGCTGAGCAGTGCTGATAGAAACAGGAGTGGCAAAACGACGTACTGAATGAGCAAGCCGCTCGTATTCATTAAAAAAAGGATAACTGGATGAAAAAAAGCCGCCGAAACCAGGCCTCCCGAAGCGGCAATTAATGCAAGCAAAAGCGGGACAAGTGCTAGAATGAAATGAATCATCGAGCTGATCGCCTCGTTCGTATAGCTGATCGCAACGTGAAAGCTATTTAGAGCAATAATCATCAGCACAACAAAGACAATCATATAAGCTACTTTGCTGACGTTACTTTTTTCAAAAGCATTTTGCAGTGATTGTAAAAACATGCTGAAAATCGTCAGCATGATT
Organism: Bacillus canaveralius; assembly: GCF_002860125.1. Classification (GTDB taxonomy): domain Bacteria; phylum Bacillota; class Bacilli; order Bacillales; family Cytobacillaceae; genus Bacillus_BJ; species Bacillus_BJ canaveralius. The sequence goes on along the minus strand of NZ_PGVA01000004.1, from coordinate 149,413 downwards.
AAAGAGCCAAGCAGTTTCCCATTAACAAGAAATTCATGAAACAAAAATTTTAAACCGCCCGAGAACCACTCCCGTAAAGAAAAGTGCTTGTCCCCTTTAATAAATTCGTATAGGCTTCCTTTCTGGCTCTCGGGCAAAAAGCCGCCGTATTCAGACAGGATGTCTTCCCAGAATTGTTTGAGCTCCTCTATATTGAGCGTGTCAAGCTGGGCATTGGCCATCTCTTCTGCATTTAATGCAGGATTTTGCTGATCTGTTTCAGGTGAGGCTTGTACGGTTGCGACGAATACAAAGGACAATGCAAAAATAAGGATGATCATTAGCTGCAGCCGCTGCTTCATGGTACCACCTCTTTTTAATGGAATCCTGCTTCGATTTAATTCGGGATTAGTTGAATGACAGTTTCGATCATGACGGTCAGGATCGGGATAGCCATCGCCAGTATCAAAATTTTGCCGGCTAATTCGATTTTTGAGGCGATCGCACCTTGGCCCGCATCCTTCGTGATTTGCGCTGCAAATTCGGCAATATAGGCAATGCCGATGATTTTCAATATCGTTTCTACATAAATAATGTTTACTTTCGCATTTATGGCTATTTTTTCGACCATATGGATAACTTGATAGATCTGATCAACAAGGAATAAGAAGATGGCGCAGCCAACAAAAACGATTAATAGAAAGGCAAAATTCGGTTTTTGCTCCTTCACGATTAATGCTAGGAAAGTAGCTACTAAGGCCACTCCTGCAATTTGGATAATCTCAATCGCCAGTCCCTCCTTTACCCCTGGAACAGGAAGACAGATTTAATTTTTTGAAATAGCTCGTCAACAATTGAGGCCACCATAAACAAAATATAGATAAACCCGAACAGGGTAACCCACTGGGCATATTCTTTTTTTCCAACCTGATCAAGAATCGTATGCAGGAAAGCAACGACTATTCCCACCCCGGCAATTTTAAAAATCACATCCACGTCTATGCCCATCATTTCTCCCCCTAAGTGCTACATCAATAATATGATGACTAGTAATCCGGACAGGAATCCGAGACTTTTGACCATTCTTTCGTATTTCGCCTGTTTATCACGGGCGTCGGCTTCTTCCCTTTCCAGATGGGAAAGAGTGAGGATAATTTGCTTTTGCTGGGAATGGCGGTCGTGCCGGCCAAGCGTCTCCCCAAACTGCTTCATAATTTCAAATTCCCCGAGCTTTAAAGCTGTGAGCTTCCAGATGTGATTTAAGCTTTCTTCCCAGGCGGCCTTGACCGTTGTTTCTGATTCGGTCAGTTTATTGGCAAAGGCCTCAAAAAAGAGCGAGAGCGGTTTTGGAAGCTGGGCAGCCAAACGTCTCGAAGCTTCATGCAATGGTGTATGCCCATACATGATTTCCGCCTCGAGTGACTGCAATGCTGATTTCAGCTGCCGAAGCTGCCGCGGCCTTTCACTTAAATGACGGGCAGCTTCAAAGCCAGTCCATGTAGTTGCAATGATAATGAGTACGGCACCGATTAATTTCAGCATTTATGTCACGCTCGCTTTTCCACTCAGTTCGCGTCCGAAACCATCCTTTATTTTCGTAATGGTTCCCGGACCTTCTGAACGGCTCAGTTCGATATATCGCTCAAATATGTCCTGTTCGATCAATGGTCTTAAAGTCGGTCTTTTTTTAACTTCAGCCAGCGTACTGCCGTGTGTAGTCATAATCAGCTTGATTCCGGCGTTAACGGCTTCCATAACCGCTTCCCCGTCTTCTTTCCGGCCAATTTCATCAGCGATCAGTACATCCGGACTCATCGAGCGCACCATCATCATCATTCCCTCTGCTTTCGGGCACGCGTCGAGAATATCAATACGCGGGCCAAACGTTAACTGGGGAATGCCATTAACGCTGCCGGCAATTTCAGACCGTTCATCGATAATCCCCACTTTAAAGGGGCCGAAACCTGCTTCCGGACTGCCAGTCGAAATGATTCTCGCTAAATCACGGAGCAGTGTCGTCTTGCCGGTTTGCGGAGGTCCGATAATCAGCGTATCGGCCCATGAGCCCCTGTATAAGTAAGGAACCAGCTTCTCAGCAATTCCCAGCTTTTCTCTGGCAATTCTAATATTAAAAGAGGAAACATCCCTGATCGCTTTGACGATGCCGTGTTCGAGAATCACCTTGCCGCCAAGGCCCACCCGGTGTCCACCCTCGATGGTGATATAGCCGCGCCTAAGCTCTTCCTCCATCGTATAAATGGAGAAATGGCTGATCTTATTCAGCAAATGCTCTGCATCCTCAGGCTTAACAATATATGATAAAAATCGCGGCACCCCTTTGACTGTTATCTCGATGGGCCGATGAATCCTTACGCGTATTTCTTCAATATCTTCTAATTGATTAGGAGGGATTTCCTTAAGTTTTTCTGCAATGCCTTTAGGCAAAAAGGCTGTAACGGTTTCCACAATGATTGATTCCTCCTCGATAGACAGGCTCTCGTTATTAAAAATGTATGCCTGCCCGGCCACTTTATGACCAAGCGCCATAAAATTTGCTGAAGATCACTTTTATACAGGCCTGAGCTTTTCAGAAAAATATTTGGAAAATTACGAATATAATTTATACTGAAGATGAAGAAGATTTTTTCGAAGGAGGTGCGATTATGACTGGCAATGTGTATATGTGAAAAGGCCTTGTCATGGACAAGACCTTTTTGTTTTTTAATTAAAACCAAGTTATTTACCACCTGTAAAAGAAATCCCTTTAATAAAGTAGCGGTTAAAGAAAGCGTATAGTAGCAATACCGGAAGAGTAAAGACCATCGATGCAGCCATAATGTAATTCCAGTAGCTGACGAACTGCCCTTTAAAGGTGTTAAGTCCGAGCGGAAGAGTAAACATATCCGCATCGGTCATGACGATCAGCGGCCTCATAAAGTCGTTCCAGGAGCCCATAAAAATAAAGAGCGCCTGTGCCGCCAATGCCGGCTTGGCCAGAGGCAGAACAATCCTGAAGAATGTGCCGAAACGGCTTAATCCGTCGATTTCAGCAGCTTCCTCCAATTCTTTTGGGAAGTTAATAAAGAACTGACGCATCATGAAAATGTAAGTGGCGTTAATCATCGCCGGAACAATCATGCCCTGATAAGAGTTAAGCCAGCCAAACTCTTTTAAGATTAAATAGTTTGGAATCATCGTTACTTGAACCGGAATCATCAATACACCAAGGATAACGATAAACAGCAATTTTTTCCCAGGGAACGCAAGGCGGGCAAGTGCATAACCTGCCATTGAGTTGAAAATTAAATTCAAGACTGTAGTAATTGTCGCGATCACAATGCTGTTCAACATCCAACGAGGGAATAATTCCTGTTCAATGAATATCTGCTTATAATTATCCAGTGTGAAATCCTTTGGGATAAAGCTTAACGTTCCGCTGACAATTTCCTGGAGCGTCTTAAACGATGATGATAGCGCCCATAAAAACGGGACCAATGTTGTAATTGCATAAAGTACTAAAATGGTATATAAAAAGATCTTCCCGAAACCCGCCTTTTTCTTCATTATTGTCTCTCCTCCCCCTATTAATATAAGGACTCTTCCTTGGAAATTTTACGCTGCAATAAGGTCGCAATAAGGATAATTAATGCGAGCAAGAATGAAAGTGCAGCTGCATATCCCATTGTTCCCAGTGTTTTAAATGCATATTGATAGACTAATAAAACAACTGTTAGGGTACTATTATCAGGTCCTCCTGAACCTGCAGAGAAGATGTATGATTGATCAAACAACTGGAATGTACCGATCAAACCCATGATCGCCACAAACGATGTAACCGGGCGCAAATTTGGAACGGTAATATGCCAAAATTTATGAAATACATTTGCTCCGTCCAGTTCTGCTGCTTCGTATAAAGAATCAGGAATTCCCTGCAATGCAGCCAGATAAATGACCATAAAGAACGGTGCGGTTGACCAGATATTCATGATCATGATCGCATTAAGCGCTATATTCGGATCTCCCAAAAAATTATATGTTGGAAGGCCTATGAAATCCAGCACATTGTTAATCAAGCCTTCTTTGTTATACATCCACATAAAAATTAATGTAAGCACAGCGGAAGAAGTTAAAGTAGGCAGGAAGTAAACAATTCTGAAGAATGTTTGCCCTTTTAACCCTGCATTAAGAGTTGCTGCGAGAATAAGTGCAAGCAGAGTTTGGCAAGGAACCACAATGATTACGTATTTAAATGTATTCCAAAGCGCAATCTTTGCCCTCGTATCTCCCCGTATTCTAGTAAAATTATCAAAAGCAACGAAGTCATAACTTATATTTCCTAAAAGCTGTACCTTATGAAAGGACAAGAAGATAATATAAAAGATCGGGCCAATTATAAATAGTAATAAGACGAATAGAGCAGGTGTCATAAAAGTATAGCCCTGGCCTGCTTCACGCAGTTTCCTGGCGGAAAATAAGCTTTTCATCTTTAACACTCCTTTTGAAATTCGTAACGAAGCTCATCCATTAGCTGTGAGACCTCTTTCTGCCGAAGTTCAAATGGACTTCGGGCAGAAAGAGGTCTACAGTTTGGAAAGGAAAGGGGAAACTTTCTTTCCCCTCACCCCCAGTAGATTATTGTGATTCAATTTCATTATTTGCTTGTTTCTGAGCTTCTTCCAATGCCTCATCAAGAGGACGGTCACCAAGGAAAGCGCTTAAAAACTGGTTGTTAAAGTTATTCACGATAATTGGCAGGTTTGCACCTTCTGACCATACTGTTGCATAGGATGCACCCGCTACTAAAGGAGCGCGCAGTTCATCTTTGTCAAATCCAAGCTTTTCCGCTACAGACTTTCTTGAAGGCAAGGCATAACCAAGGCTTGTCCAAGTCTCCATTCCTTCCTTGCCAGTTAAGTAAGAAAGTAATTCCCATGATGCTTCTTTCTTTTCGGAAGCAGCGTTCATTACATAAGCAACATCATATGCCATTGTTGACTTTTCGCCGTTAACGGTTGGAAGTTCAGCGGTTGCATATTCGATATCCGGGAATGTATCTGCTAAATAAGGAATCGCCCAGTTCCCTTCGATAACCATGGCTGCTTTCCCCTGGCCGAACATTTCTCCGCCCCAAGTTACGCCAACTTCTTTCGGTTCAACTGAAGACTTATCAGCATTATGCATTTCTATAATAGGTTGCAGCGCTTCGACAACTTCAGGTGATGCAAAGTTTGCTTTGCCATCCTTTACAACATCTCCGCCACCAGACTCGGCAAGCCAGAACATACGGGCAAGCTCAGGAGCCACGCCAAAACCATACACTCCGTCTTTGGTCAATTTCTTGGCTGCTTCGCGAAGCTCATCCCATGTTTTTGGCACTTCAACGCCTGCTTCTTCAAGCATTTTCTTGTTATAGAATAAAGCTAGTGTTGAATAATCTTTAGGAAATCCATATGTTTGACCGTCAACCTTGAAAGCATCCAACAAAGGCTTCTCGAAATCATCGACATCAAACTCTTCTGTTACGTATCCATCAAGAGGTTCAATTACACCAGTTTGAATAAGGCCCGGTGCTTCAAATGCATCCAGATAAAACACATCAGGACCCTCACCGCCGATTAAACGCGTTTTAATAACATCCATGTATTGCTCAGAAATAATTTCAAGCTTTACGTCGATATTAGGGTGTTTTTCTTCGAAATCAGAAATCGTCTGTTTGAGCAGTTTCTCTTCAGTAGGATTGCCACCCCAGCCAGCAAGTGTTACTTCGACTTTTTCTCCACTGCCGGATTCCCCGTTGCTGCCGCTTTTTGATGTATCATCGCTGCCGTTGCAGCCAGCTAAGATGCTGGCAGCCAGCATAGAAGTAATCCCCAGTGACGCCATCCATTTTTTTGACCTCATTTTTGAAATTCCCCTTTCAAAATTTTTAAAATTAATATATCTAAAGGAGGTTTCTCTCCTAAAGAGCGATGTAGCTTAACGTTAAACTTTTTCTCCTTTCTTAAACACCAGCTCACAGCCTGTCGTATTCTTGAGGACCTGAACATTGATCGTATTTTCAGTTCTGGTAACCGAGATGGATAAATGTCCTTCGCAGATGGCTATATCGCTGACAGTCAACTCCTGCATGTCCTCAAGCAATGCAGGAGAAAGGTGAATCTCCTTGTTAATGCTGTCGGGGAACAAGCCGAGCAATGATTGAACAAATACGAGCGGTGTACCTGCTGCCCAGGCTTGTGGGGAACACGCAACCGGATATTTAACCGCTTTTCCGATTGAAGCATCGTAGCCACAGAACAGCTCCGGAAGCCTATCGTATTCAAAATGGGCACCGGCACGTATCAATCCTTCAATAACTATATTTGCCGCATCCTGACGGAGAAGTTTGCTCATACCCAGCAAAATTAAACTGTTATCATGCGGCCAAATACTTCCGTCATGGTAGCTCATCGGATTGTACGCAGACTCGCCTTCACCCATAGTGCGAATACCGAAGCCGGAAAACATTTTTTTAGATAAAAGAGTATTTATTACTGCTTCAGCTTTGTCCTTTTCAAGCATTTCAGATAGTAGAACATGGCCAGGATTTGAAGTGATCGTTCCGACCTGTTTCTTGTTGGCATCAAGAGCAATTGCATAGAACTTGGCATCCTCCATCCAAAACGCTTCATCAAATCGATCCTTTACTTGCTTAGCTTGTTTTCGCAATGCCAGCGCTTCTGCAGGTTTTCCTAAATTTTCATAAATGTTGGCAATCCCTATTTTTGCGTGGTATACATAACCCTGAACCTCGGATAAGGCAATCGGTGTGTCAGCGTACTCACCGTTCCTGTGTACAACTGAGTCTCCTGAGTCCTTCCAGCCCTGGTTGGCAATTCCCTTGCTGGACTCCTGGTGGTATTCAACAAATAAATCTCCATCCCGATCGCCGTAATGGTCGATCCAATTAAGCGCGGCTTCCACATTGTGAGACAGCTGTTTCACCAGCTCCAAATCACCTGTCCACTTGACATATTCCGAGAGTAGAATTAAGAACAATGGTGTCGCATCAATCGTTCCATAATAAGGAGTGAACGGGATTTGATTGGTTGCCGCGAGTTCACCATAGCGAATTTCATGCATGATTTTTCCCGGCTGTTCGTCTCTCCATGGATCTACCTTCTTGCCCTGGCTGCTTGCCATAGTCAACAAGGTTCCTTTTGCAATGTCAGGATTGAAAGCCAGCATTTGCAATGCTGCGATTAGACTATCCCTCCCGAACGGAACACTGTACCAAGGCAATCCGGCGACAGGAAACTTGCCGTAACCTACATCGGTCAGCAGAACTCTTACGTCATCAATTCCCCGCTCTACTAATTTTTGTAATGGAAGATAATCAGTATGAACCTTCGTAATCTCCTGTCCCCAAGCCTCGTAAGAAGCTTTTAGCCGGGACATCGCATCCGCAATCTCAATATTCTTTTTGGGCTCTTCTGCACCAATCAGAGGCTGAATCGTAAATGTAATCGTTTTCTCTTCAGCGTTATGTAAAGAAATGTTAAACGAAACATTCCCGCCTTCTTCAACCGTTGCTGCGTCCTGATCCCAGGATACTAACGAACGGCGGCTAACCTTATCCGCGCCAAGATAGTTGTAAGTTATTGAGTTGCCCTCGATACTCTGTCCGGTACGTTTACCCATTGTTCCATTTTGAAATCCGCGTACAATAAACATATCTGTAAAGTCGACATCCATGTGCACGCTTAGATCAAATTGCACCGACTTTGGAAAGTAATTTTTCACTTTGATAGATTCGTATAGAATCCCTTCATTTATAAATCTTGTCCGTTCAATTTCGACTGATTCCCTCCATAAAACAAGTGAACCGTCATTCTCCATATGAGGGTTTGTCAACAATATGGTAGCCATATAATTTTCTTTGGCATCAGATGACAATAGAATTGGCTCTTCTCCATTAATTTTGATATCAAGCTTGCTTAAGAATCGAGTATCATTACGGTACAGACCCAATCCGTAAGTGTGATTCTCCGGGATGTTCCCTTTTTCATCCGTTAAAAGAAATAAATTATTTTCCTTAATGACTCTGTATTCCATGGTGCTCCTCCTTAATACTGTTTTCCGAAACGTTTCGGTTTTTTAGGATAATTCCCCGAAACGTTTCGGATTTTACCGGCAATCAATTTTGCAGGTGTACTTTGACATCTCTCCGTAATTGCACGAAGCACCGAATTAAGAATGCCTGTTTCGCATATTGACGGTTGAATTAATCTTGGTCATTTTGAGCCTTGCATGTTGATTCTCTGGCAATCAGTTCAGTATCCAAAATACAAACATGCGACTTTGTTTTGACTTCGAGCATATCAATCAGCAAATTTGCCGCCTGGTAGCCAAGCTGAAAAATATTTTGCCCTACTGTTGATAGCTGGGGCGTAGAATATGAAGATAGCAATATATCATCAAACCCGATTACTGACAAATTACGTGGAACATCCATACCCAAAGCTTTTGCTGCTTTGATTGCTCCAAGAGCCATTAAGTCACTGGCACAAAATAATGCTGTAACTTCAGGATGATTTCTCAACAGGACCAACGTCTGTTCATACGCTTTTTCTTCAGAAAAGCTGCCATCAAGAATCCAGCTTTGATTTACAGGAAACCCTTCTTCCTGCAATGACTTCTCATATCCTTCAAGCCTTTTTATACTTACATAGGCCTGATTGTGGCCGTTGATCATGGCAATATTTTTATGGCCCAACTCGATTAAATGCCGAACTGCTTTTCGAGCGCCCAAAACATTGTCGGTTGTAACATAGCCTACCGTATCAGATTCAATAGGGATATCAATAAGCACACACGGAATATCACTTTCAATGACTTCCTTTAAATATGGATCATCGATTTTCATTCCTTGCACAATAGCTCCATCTACTCTTCGTTCTCTGCACAATTGTGAATAGGTTTTTTCTCTTTGCTTGGCGGTAGTGGTACTAAATAAAACCAGGTCATAATCTCTTTCCGAAATACAATCATTGGCCCCGGAAAGAACCTCGAATGTAAAATTGTCTTTCTTGTTCGCTTCTGTCATGCCTGAAACTATTAATCCAATCGTCTTTGACTTATTCATGACCAGGCTTCTTGCTAAAGTGTTCGGGCTATAATTCAAGTCTTTGGCAACCTGCATAATCTTTTTTCTTGTCTTTTCATTCACATCCGAATAACCATTAAGAGCTCGGGAAACGGTTGTAATAGAAACTCCGGCGACTTTTGCGATGTCCTTAATCGTAGTCATTTATACTTTCCTCCCGAATCCGAAACGTTTTGGATTACTCTTGATTAAGATCATACAATACGATGAAAACGATTTCAACTACTTTTTTAAAAAAAGTTTTTCGAATCTCCTAACCACCCCTGAACACTTATGCATGAAAAGAGAAACTAAACCGTACATATAAATATGTGTTTTTTTGAAAATAAGAGGTGAACAAAATGGAGTTTATTCAACGCAATTCCCCTTATCGCCATCAGGCTCGAAATGTATTAACGGTTAATGGGGAAGGAACTGTCTCCGCCCCGCCTGACCGAGCTGAAGTAGTATTAGGTGCGATCACAGAAGGCAAGGAACTGCTTGAGGTTCAGCAGCTCAATTCCAATATCATAACCAATGTCATCCAGGCTTTGCTTCGATTGGGCCTACCACGAGAAAAAATCCAAACCTTTGAATACAGTGCTGAACCTCAATACGATTATGTCGATGGAAAACAAGTATTCCGCGCCTACAGGGTTACTTATTTATTGAAAATAACGATTGATGCTATTAGTCAGGCTGGAAAAGTTGTCGACACAGCTTTTGCGAATGGAGCTAATATCGTGAGAAGCATCGAATTTACGATTTCCAACGAGGGTACATTGTACGCCCGCGCCTTGGCCATTGCGGTGCAAGACAGTTTAAACAAAGCAGCAGTTATCGCGCAAACGATTGGCGTCCAGCTCATTAAAACTCCTTCTTTGATCATCGAGAACCCACAAACCCGGGAGCCGATCATTTTTCACAGTGCGGTGTTAAGCAGTTCCACAGAGGCAGCAACTCCAATTGAGCAAGGGATGCTCACTATTAAGGCAGCCGTGAAAGCTGAGTATGTGTATTATGCTTAGTATGGATTTTTGGGAAATGTTTATCTGGAGAACAGTCAGTAAAAACAACAAAAAACCAGTTCAGATATGAACCGGTTTTTAAAAAAATATGTAACAGCCGCAGTTGCCGCCTTCAATATGGAGTTTCATAACCTGCTCCAACAGGTGGGTGTCCGCAAAGTCTTTCCCAACGTCCTCTGCATAATGAAGGCTTGTCGTTCAGTCCTTATTGTAAGACTCCCTTAAACTAACTAAAGGTTGAAACTTCATATATGGCGCACAACGCAGCGTTTATATTATTATAATACCCGAAAATACCCGATCACTCAACAGGGAAATGCTGGCCTTGTCCTCTAATCTTCTTAATATTTTTCAGCCGAAAGACAAAACTAAGAGATGAAAGGAGGCAAAGATCAGCATGAATCAAGATCACAGGCAATTTCAAAAGCACCAACGAAAATCAGTTTATCTCCAGGGAGCCATCGATAACCGTCGAGAATCAGATCATGATTACAATAGCCGAAACAACACCGATATTTCAGTAGGTGCGAGAGGCCGGGACATATATCGGGAAAATGATGGCGATTGAGAGCCAGGCATTAAAACTGGAAAATCGGATTCCCAAACCCGGTTTCAACAAGCTCATAATTTAAAAAATAACCCCGTGAAAACGGGGTTATCCTATTCAATAATTAGGCGCGGGAAACATATGAGCTGTCAGTTGTATTAATAATTAACTTGTCACCCTGGTTAATAAAAAATGGAACCTGAACGCTCAAGCCTGTTTCGAGAATAGCAGGCTTAGTTCCACCTGATGCCGTATCTCCTTTGATTCCCGGCTCAGTTTCAGCCACTTCGAGAACAACGGTGTTTGGAAGCTCGATTCCCAACGTCTCGCCCTGGTACATCATAATGAATACTTCCATATTTTCTCTTAAAAACTTTAGCTCGTATTCGATTGAATTAGCGGGAAGCTCTATTTGATCGTACGATTCATTATCCATGAATACATGCTCGTCACCATTCGCATATAAATATTGCATTTTGCGGTTATCAATTTGTGCTTTAGCTACTTTTTCACCGGCCCGAAAGGTTTTCTCCTGAATGGCTCCAGTTCGCAGATTGCGCAGTTTTGAACGGACAAACGCCGCTCCTTTACCAGGCTTAACGTGTTGAAAGTCCAATACGCGCCAGATTGCGCCATCGACTTCAATGGTTAATCCTGTCCGAAAATCGTTAACAGAAATCATCTAATGTCCTCCTATTTCAATTAAAGAATGATTAGTTCTTTCGTAGAGTGGGTCAGCGTTTTATTATGATCGTTTGTAATGACCGTATCATCTTCAATGCGGACTCCGCCAAGGCCCGGTATGTATATTCCCGGCTCAACTGTGACAACCATTCCCGGTTCGAGAACGATCTCTGACTTAATGGACAGCGCCGGACCTTCGTGGACCTCAAGCCCGATTCCATGACCTGTAGAATGGCCAAAATAGTCACCATAGCCTTTTTCACTGATGAAATTCCGAGTTAACGCATCGGCCTGTTTTCCCGTCATTCCCGGCTTGATTCCTGCCATCCCCCGCAATTGGGCTTCAAGGACAATATTGTAGATTTCCTTCAGCTTCTCATCAGGTACACCTACGGAAACGGTTCTTGTAATGTCTGAAACATATCCTTTGTAGTACGCTCCAAAATCCAGTGTAACAAAGTCACCGGTTTCAATCACTTTCTCACTGGCGACCCCGTGCGGGAGTGCTGACCGTGAACCCGATGCAACGATGATATCAAAAGAAGATGACGTTGCGCCGGCCTTTCTCATAAAGAACTCAAGTTCATTCGAAACGTCCAACTCTGTGATCCCCGGACGAATGAATTCTAAAATATGTTTAAAAGCGGCATCAGCGATTGCCCCTGCTTCTTTTAATATCTTAATCTCTGCGTCAGTCTTAATCAAGCGTAACTTTTCGATCGCTCCGGATATCGGAACAAGCTCGGCCTTCACAGCTTTTTCATATGCTGTATATCCAGAGAAAGTTAAATGATCCTGTTCAAATCCAAGCCTTTTAATGCCGATTTTTTCAGCCTGGTTGGCAACTTCATCAGGAATTAGACCTTTATGCTGGACAATTTCAAACCCCTTACATTGTTTTTCGGCTTGTTCAACATAACGAAAATCTGTAATAAACAGAGCCTTTTCAGCGCTGATTAGGACTACGCCAGCAGATCCCGTAAATTGCGACATATAGCGACGGTTGTAGTTACTTGTAATCAGCAATCCGTCTATTCCGAGTTTGTCAAAATGAGCGCGAAGCTTTTCTAGCCTATCCATTTTATCCTCTCTCCTTTGCATTGTTCAATGTTAAAAAAGAATGTCCAATATGAACATTCTACCACAAAGTGTCTCTGCATTCAGTTTATTCCGGGCACGGAAAATATTCATTTTGTTAGGCTACAACATCAGCCTCTTGCTTTTTTCGAATTCTAAGTTCATTTTCTTCATAAGAAATAGAATAGCCGACAAATACACCGTATAAAACATAAAAACAGATGGATGTAATGATTGTATTTCTGTTCAGTTCAGCAAATGGACGTATTCCCGGGAATATTGGATTCAGGATAAAAAAAACGAGACCAAATAACACAATTCCATACCCAATTCCAACCCACATGCTGCGAAATCTTCGAAGCACCGCATAATATAATAATGCAGCAGCAATCGAAATAATACCGATCATAATGATCGAAATAATCGTCCCAAGCCATTGCCCCTTCCAGTCACCAAGTGCCCACGGCTCAAGAATAATATTGGGACGAATGTTCGTGAAATTGAATAAATAAGCAATATATGCCAAACCACTCCATAAAATGCCGCCAAAAAATCCGGTCAAAATAACCATCGCTATAAACGACATTGTTTTTTCCTGCTGGTTCTGTTCCAATGGCCCCTGCTGTTCGGACATTTTTTTCCACCTCCATTTTTATTATGTCCACGGGCATTTATTCCTTGCATCATAATAAAATAAATTATTAATTCAAGACTTCAACAGTCTTCGAGTATAGAGGTTTTCACGATTTTCTAGTAAAATGGAGTTAAGGTACATGCAGCTTTTGTAATTCCTGTGCTGTTTTGTGCAAGTTCACTATATAGGTTGGTGTAATTATGGCTAAAAGTCAAAAGCCCGTTTACGGCGGGCAGGCAGTTGTCGAAGGCGTCATGTTCGGCGGCAAACATCATTATGTGACAGCTGTTCGCAGAAAGAATGGGGCAATCGAGTATTTTGAACTACCACGAAAAACAAACCCGGTCGCCCAAATTTTGAAAAAGATCCCTTTCTTGCGGGGAATTGTAGCCATCATTGAGGCGAGTGCCAATGGTTCCAAGCATTTGAACTTTTCGACAGAACGATACGATGTCGACCCGGATGAAGACCACCAAATAAAAGAAGAGGAAGTCTCCAAGCTGGCAATGGTACTCGGGGTTGCTGCGGTAGGAGTATTGACCTTCCTGTTCGGAAAATTTGTGTTTACACTTATTCCGGTTTTTTTGGCAGCATTGACAAAACCTGTTTTTTCAAGCGATCTCTCTCAAATATTGGTTGAAACCTTCTTTAAGCTTATCCTCCTTCTCGGGTATATTTACTTTGTATCGCTGACCCCCGTTATTAAAAGAGTGTTTCAATACCATGGTGCAGAGCATAAAGTCATCAATACATTTGAAACCGGCAAAGAGCTGACCGTTGAAAATGTGCAGGCTCATTCCCGTCTCCACTACCGATGCGGCAGCAGCTTTATCTTATTCACTGTAATCGTCGGTATGTTTGTATATTTGCTTGTTCCCACCGAGCCTTTATGGGCGAGGGTGTTAAATCGCTTGGCTCTGATCCCGGTCGTGCTTGGAATTTCTTTCGAAGTCCTCCAGCTGACCAATAAGCTTCGCGATATACCTGTATTAAAATATTTAGGACTGCCCGGCTTATGGCTCCAACTCCTTACAACAAAGGAACCAAAAAATGATCAAGTAGAAGTGGCGATTCTTTCGTTTAAAGAACTTCTTAAAAAGGAAAAAGAAAAGGAAGACAATTTGAAAACGGAAGAAATTGTGTAAAAGGCGGAGCAAAGAAGTTTAAAAGAGGGAAAATATGCTCATCATGCTCTTAGGGAGGTGGCATTCTTGAAAAATCGGACTGCAAGTATTATGGCTATCTGTATCACCATTTTAGCGGCTATCGGAATTATTGGCAGCTTGATAAGCAATCCGGCCGGTTTTTTACAAAGAATAGCTGTCATTGTTTTGATTGTTGCAGCAGTTTATTTTCTTTTCCGGCGCTTTTACCAATCCAGCCCTGAGAAGCAAGAGCAGCGGGCATTTGTTAAGGCAGCGAAAAAATCAAAAAAACGACTACATCATAAAGACGGCGGTCAGAACAAGCAGCGGGCAAACGTGCGGTCACTTGCTTCTTTACGCAAAAATAAGGCAACGAAAAAACATCCTTCCCACCTCACCGTGATCGAAGGAAAAAAAGGCAAAAAGAAAGATCGGGCCACCTTTTGAGCCCGGTCTTTTTTTTAGTTGGCACTTTTTGCATCTATTTTTGTTTACATAAAAAACAACCAAACAAATCTCAATAGCTCCATGACTGGAAAAAGTCTTCGGCGCATTCCTTGCCCAGTTGCATCAGGGCCCGCTTTTTTTCCTCAGTCAATTGAAATTCGGTAGCCAGAAAGCCCTTTGTTGGAATAAAAATAATATTGCGGGCATAATTACGTGAAATGTAGCGTGCATCATGTGCATCCTTCATCGTTTCAAACAGGGCCTCATACAACTGAAGCGCATTACTGATTTTGTGTTTCGGACGGTTCAGAACATGGTGGCTTATTTTTATCCCTAAAACCGGGCGAACTTTTTTGATGTGTTCCTTATCAAACAGCCACATTGGAAAATTGCTGAGAACACCGCCGTCGACAATAATATTGGTTTCAGAACCGGTTTTCAGCTTAACAGGTTCAAAAAAGAATGGCAGACTGCAGCTCATCCTGATCGCTTTAGCTATCGGGAATGAGCCAGGGTCAATTCCGAATCTTGGCAAGTCGTCCGGCAAGACAAGAAGCCGCCCATTAGATAGGTCGGAGGCAATCACTCTCAGTGTATTTGGGGGCAAGTCGGAAAAAGTCCGCAATCCCTTTACCATTAGTTGTTCGGCAATCCATTTTTCAAGTGCATTTCCCTTATACAAGCCGAGCCTCCAGTAGATGAGGAGCCACTTGGCAATCGGAAAAGGGAGCAGCGTCGTTCTTGGATCCATGAAGGCAGATAAATCAAGTTCATCCAAGCGTTTAAAAATCTCGTCACTGGTATAACCTGCCGTAACTAGGGCGGCTACAATCGAACCGGCGCTTGTGCCGGCAACCCTGACAAACCGGAAGCCCCGTTTTTCAACTTCCTTGTAAGCACCGATCAAGGCAAAACCTTTAATGCCACCGCCGGAAAAAACGCCGTCTATATACATAGCCGCCACTCCTGTCGATGTCGTCATTATTACATCTTTAAGCAGCAGCAGCTGAAAATAGTACGGCAGACAAGTTGATTATTTTAAGAACTCACATAAAATACTGCACTTCCGCATTTACAGGATGATATTCCAGTTTGTCCTTTATTTCAAGTCGGAAGCGGACAATCAAGCGCTGTTGCTCGTAAAAAATTAATTGTGGCATAAATGCCTTCATAGTCCCTGCCCTCCTTTCAGCTTGTCGATTTTCATCTGTATGATGAGCAACAGGAAACAGAATATAAAAAAGAGGATAGGGGAAATTCCCCATCCTCTTTTTATATAAAAACGATTATAGACCGCACCGTAATTGTGCATTACAGTTTGTGCATGTATTACAACCACCGATCTCTTCTACTGTGCCTTTCCGACATACCGGGCAAGTATCGCCAATTTCGGAACCGATTGTTACGTTTGTTGAACGAAGCTCATTGATGGTGTCGACGAGAACGACATGCTGTTTTTTCTTTTCCTGTTTTTCAGCTTGCGTTTCTTCGAATGTATTTTCTTCTGCTTTTAAGGTTAGCACTTGAGTGTCACGTGAGCCGTCAACATAGACTGTGCCGCCTTTTGCGCCGCCGCGGTACAAGCGCTCATACACTTGTTCCACTTGCTCCACGCTATAGCCTTTTGGTGCATTAACGGTCTTGCTGATTGAGCTGTCAATCCAGCGTTGAATGATACACTGGACGTCCGCGTGTGCTTCAGGCGCCAATTCCATAGCTGCTATAAACCAGCTTGGCAGATTTTCTGGGTCTGCTTCCGGATGCTGATCCAAATATTCTTGAACAATATCGGCTTTCACTTCGATAAATTTCCCTAAGCGTCCACTGCGGAAATAGGAGAACGAGAAGTATGGTTCAAGACCGGTTGAAACTCCGACCATTGTTCCAGTCGATCCGGTCGGAGCAACTGTGAGTAAATGTGAATTACGGATTCCGTGTTCTTTAATCGACTCGCGAATATCCTCAGGCATTTTTTTCATATAACCTGTTTGTGTGAACGCTTCTCTTAAGCGGTTCGTGTCGCCGTCTGTTTGACCTTGCAGGAATGGGAAGCTGCCTTTTTCTTTTGCAAGTTCAACAGAAGCACGGTAAGCCGTGGTAGCGATCGCCTCGAATACTTCGTCGACCAGCTTGTTGCCCTCTTCGGAACCGTATTCTGTTTCACAATAAATCAATAGATCATGTAGCCCCATTACGCCAAGACCGACACGGCGCTCGCCAAGTGCCTGCGTTTTATTTTCTTCAAGGAAGTATGGGGTTGCATCAATGACGTTATCCTGCATGCGGACTCCAACTTCAACAGTCTGCTTTAGTTTTTCAAAGTTAACAGTCTTCGTTTCTTTATCAGCCATTTCAGCGAGGTTGACAGCAGCCAAGTTACAAACGCTGAATGGTGCGAGAGGTTGTTCTCCACATGGGTTAGTTGCAACAACCTTTTGGCCGTATGCCTGGGCGTTTGTCATGTCGTTGGCATTGTCGATGAAGAAAATGCCTGGTTCTGCTGAGTAAGTTGCACAAATGTTGATTAAATTCCAAAGCTCTTTTGCTTTGATTTTTTTATAGGTGCGGACCTTTTTGCCGAGCTTTTGCCATTCTCGGACATCACCGACTTTATGCCACTCTTCATTATAATATTTCATGTCTTCCGCGTCATAGCTTTCAACATCCGGGAAACGAAGCTCGTAATCGCCTTCGTTTTCGACAGCATCCATAAACTCCTTCGTTAAACAGACAGAAATGTTGGCACCAGTTAAAAATTCCGTGTTGTGAACCGTGTAATTTCCACCCGTTTGCAGCTTCAATTCCGCATCTCGGATGATCTGTTCATTGAAACCGCCAAGCCCTGGAATTTGTTTGTAATTGATGATTCCCTGGTACATGTCTTTTTCCTGCTCGGTTAATGGAGTAAATTTAAGCTTGTCCTTTGCGAGCTTTTTAATCAGTTCATCGTTTGTATTTTCGATCAAAAACCTTAGAATTCGAGGGTTTTGCATTTTTGAAATGATAAATTCAACAATATCTGGATGCCAGTCCGCAAGCATGATCATTTGTGCCAGAAAAATGTTACGTTGATTCGTTAGATCAACTCTCTAAGTCGCCTTAGAGTTCAGACCATATCTTACACTCAAATCAGAGTGTCCTCGCACTTCGGAATCACTTGATTCCTACTCTACTCGCTTCCACTTATTCAGTGTGCTTTCGATGGCCGTTGAACCTTCACCTGTACGGTGCTTGGCTGCTGATTGTCTTTAGCCACTTGTTGTTTTCAAGCATTCACGCTTACCGTTTCCAGTTACGTTGTAGCCAACAAGTCATTTAGGATGTGTTTTTCACAACCATAAAGAGTTTCCAGCAATTCACGAGGTTTATTTATAGACGAGGCACACTGTTATGCTGCTTTACCACGTCTTGAGCCACCCTGCTCGACAAGATGCGTTAATTTCGCAATGTCATCGAGCCAGGATACGGAACCTGACGACTTTCCATTTACACCCTTTGCCAGAGTGTTGCGCGGTCTCAATGTAGAACCATTTGTTCCTACTCCGCCGCCGCGACTCATGATCTCCATTACCTGCTTGCGGTGCTCGGAAATGCCTTCTCGTGAATCTGCTACAAACGGCATTACATAACAGTTAAAGTAAGTTACATCCGTTTCAGCTCCGGCTCCGTAAAGAACACGGCCTGCCGGGATAAAATTTAAGCTCACAAGCTCGCGGTAAAACTTTTCGAACCACTCTTGCCTTTTTTCTTCTGTTTTTTCTACTGAAGCCAAGCCTGTTGCGTTTCGTTTTGCAATTTGTTCATAGTAGATTTCCAGCGGCTTTTCAATAACATCAAGAGAACGCTTAATGACACCTGTCCGCGCTTCTTCCGGGTCGTCGAGAACTGCTCTGAATTCTTCATCGACCAATACTTTTGCAGCTTTGCTTTCCCAGTCAATCTCGAGGATAAAACCAAGGCCGCGCGCCGGGAATTTTGGATCTTCTTTGATAGTAAGAACGACGAAGTCTCCGTTTGACAGCGTAATTTTTTCAGTATCCTTGAACGTGTAACGGTCAAGCATAACCAAACGTGAAACCCCTTTATGTGAGATTTTCATATCAGCGGTGATGGGGTGTACTTGGGGAAATAGCCCAATATCCTTGTTCAATCGTTCTACATCAATACTCATTTTTTGTCGTAACACAACAGACATACAACACAACTCCTTTATCTTTCTAAAGCTTTTTCAACGTTGAATAGGGAAGAATCCCAACTCAGGATGTAAATTCTAGTTGTTTTTCAAGTACCCTAACGTTATCATACCGAAACATAAAAAATCAATATATAGTAGCAAAATTATTTTTAATACCACTATATATTGTGATTAAGACCATAATTTAATTTTTTGTCAAACCTAAGAAAACTTAAAAAAAGGAGAATAAGAGAGCAATAAATAGATTTCCGTGCTAAATCGATAAATTTTAACAAATTTCGCAACTTGCACTTTCTTCGACTAGGTAAAAAGACTTATCGTCATATTTTCCTAATTTTTTTTAAATGACAAAGCAACCCATGCTGCTTTGTCATCGCTTAAAATTCCACTCATTACTCTCGTACCGGTCTTTTGCAATCTTCGTAACATACTCCAGTTCACCCGCAGAAAGCTCGTACGGTTCCAAGTCAATATTAAGCCCATCTGCAAATCCTTTTCTGAATGCATCTTTTGCTTCGGTTAACGAAATCGTGCGGGAGCTGATCTCATTGATCGCAACCGCTTTACTCTTGAACGCTTTCTGCATTCTTTCTTTGACGCGGTCATTCGGATATTTAAATAAGCTGAAAAGCTTATCCTCATCAAGATCAAGCAAAATAGAGCCATGCTGCAGAATCACGCCTTTTTGCCTTGTTTGTGCACTTCCGGCCACTTTTCTGCCTTCGACAACTAGCTCATACCAGCTCGGCGCATCAAAGCAGACCGCCGAACGCGGGTTTTTGAGCGAATCTCTTTCTGCTGCTGTTTTTGGGACGGCGAAATAAGCATCAAGCCCTAAATAATGAAACCCTTTTAAGATTCCTTCAGAAATAACGCGGTATGCCTCTGTCACTGTTTTCGGCATGTCGGGATGCTCCTCGGACACAATCACACTGTAGGTGAGCTCATGTTCATGAAGAACTCCCCTTCCGCCTGTTGGGCGCCGCACGAAACCAAGACGATGGTGACGGACAGCCTCCATATCAATCTCTTTCTCAACCTTCTGGAAATAACCGACAGACAGCGTTGCCGGATTCCAGCCGTAAAACCTGATCACCGGAGGGATTTTCCCCTCGCTATGCCAGTCAAGCAAGGCCTCATCAAGTGCCATATTAAAGGCAGGAGACCCGTTTCCTGAATCAATAAAGCGCCAAACTTCTTTTGTCATATGTAAAACCTCTTTTAGGAAATATGATTTTTAGTCTATCAAAATTTGTTAAAAAAAAAAAGAAAGATGAATTGCCTTCTCATTTTAAAAGTTTTTAATCTGATTTCCTTTACTGATAGGACGACGGGCTTATATAATAAAGATTGGCTAGCATTGTCTGAAAGGAGCAAGAATAGATTGGATACACTTTATTTCCTGGTAATTGTCGCTGGAGCGATCATCATATACTCTACCGTGATGTGGCTGTATCAGCGAAGAATTGTTAAATCGCTTACTGAAGATCAATTTCGTGAGGGTTATCGTAAAGCCCAGCTTATCGATGTCCGCGAACCGAATGAATATGACGCCGGACATATCCTTGGAGCCAGAAATATTCCTCTTTCGCAACTAAAAATGAGATTGAAGGAAATCCGTCCGGACAAGCCTGTTTATTTATACTGCCAGAGCGGGATGAGAAGCGGCCGAGCCGCCCAGCTTTTAAACCGAAAAGGTTATAAAGACTTGTCTCATTTACAAGGCGGTTTTAAAAAATGGTCGGGAAAAGTCAAAGCAAAAAAATAATCTCGGATAAGCAGGAACCCGGAGACTGGGAAAACAGTCTACGGGTTCCTTTTTATTGTTTATGCTTTTTGATAACGCAGGATCGGTTTCCTTGCCGCTGTTGTTTCATCCAAGCGTCCCACCACAGTGGTATGCGGTGCTTCCTGGACAATCTCTGGATTTTCCTCCGCTTCCCTGCTGATTTGAATCATTGCGTCAATGAATGCATCCAATGTTTCCTTCGACTCTGTTTCAGTCGGCTCAATCATCATACACTCCTCAACGTTGAGCGGGAAATAAATGGTCGGCGGATGATAGCCGAAATCAAGAAGTCTTTTCGCAATATCAAGAGTCCGGACGCCGAGCTTCTTCTGGCGTTTTCCGCTTAGGACGAATTCATGCTTGCAATGCCTGTCAAACGGAAGGTCAAAATGCGGCGCCAGCCTTCTCATCATATAATTCGCGTTTAGCACGGCATATTCCGTTACCGCTTTTAATCCATCAGGGCCCATTGAACGAATGTACGTATAGGCGCGGACATTGATACCGAAGTTTCCGTAATAAGGTTTCACGCGGCCAATAGATTGCGGGCGGTCATAATCAAGTACATATTCGTCACCGCGTTTTGTTATAATCGGCTTTGGAAGAAATGGGATCAGGTCTCTTTTAACGCCAACCGGGCCTGAACCGGGACCCCCACCGCCATGTGGACCTGTAAATGTTTTATGAAGATTTAAATGGACAACGTCAAAGCCCATATCTCCCGGACGTGCCTTTGATAGAACCGCATTCAGGTTGGCGCCGTCATAATAAAGTTTTCCGCCGGCACTATGAACAATTTCCGCCATTTCCAAAATATTTTCTTCAAACAAGCCGAGCGTATTAGGGTTAGTCAGCATGAGAGCCGCTGTATCGTCACCGACTACACGTTTTAAATCCGCAAGGTCGACGAGGCCGTGTTCATTTGATTTAACGGTAATCGTTTCAAAGCCGGCAACCGTTGCCGACGCAGGGTTTGTTCCGTGCGCTGAATCCGGGACAATGACTTTCGTCCGCTTTGTATCACCGTTTGCCTCGTGGTATGCACGGATCATCATTAGCCCAGTCCACTCGCCATGCGCACCTGCCGCTGGCTGCAAAGTTACTTCATCCATGCCGGTAATTTCAATCAAATGCTCCTGTAAGTCATACAATAAGCCAAGCGCCCCCTGGACTGAGCTTTCATCCTGAAGGGGATGGATATGGGCGAAACCATTAAAGCGGGCGACATTTTCATTGATCTTTGGGTTATATTTCATTGTGCAAGAACCGAGTGGATAAAAGCCTGAATCGACACCATGGTTGCGCTTTGACAGCGCCGTGTAGTGGCGCATAATATCAAGCTCCGATACTTCAGGCAATTCCGGTTCTTCTTCACGCAAATAGCCAGCTGGAATTAACTCGCTTAAATCTGATTCCGGAACATCCAATTCCGGGAGGCTATAACCGATGCGGCCAGGCTTGCTCTGTTCAAAAATCAGCGGTTGGTCTTGGTTATGCATGGTAATCCCCCAATTCTTTGACGAATGTATCAATCTCTTCTTTTGTTCTCAGTTCAGTTACGGCGATAAGCATGTGATTTTCCATATCGCTGTACTCGCGGCCAAGGTCATAGCCGCCGATAATCCCTTGTTGTAAAAGGAGCTTATTGACCTCTTTGACTGGCTTATTAAGCTTGACAACAAACTCATTAAAGGACGGGCCATCAAAAACAATGTCGAAACCATTTTTCACAAAAGCTGTTTTCGCATAGTAGGCTTTTTGAATATTGGATAGAGCCATCTCTCTGACTCCCGTTTTGCCAAGTGCCGTCATCGCCACTGATGCAGCGAGAGCATTCAGCGCCTGGTTGGAACAAATATTGGATGTCGCTTTATCGCGGCGGATATGCTGCTCGCGCGCTTGCAGGGTCAGTACAAAGCCGCGGCGCCCTTCTTCATCGGTTGTTTGCCCGACAAGGCGTCCCGGTACCTTTCTCATTAGCTTGTTTGTAACGGCAAAATAACCGCAGTGCGGGCCGCCGAATGCGGTTGGGATTCCAAAAGGCTGGGCATCGCCGGCAACGATATCGGCACCGAATTTTCCGGGCGGTGTTAACGCGCCCAGTGCAAGAGGATTGCTGGAGACAACAAATAAAGCCTTTTCAGCATGAATCACTTTCTCTAATTCGTCTAAAGGTTCAATCCTTCCAAAGAAGTTTGGATACTGGATCATCACTGCAGCAATTTCATCCGATATCATCTCTTTAAGTGCTTCGATATCAGTAATACCGTTTTGATGCGGCACTTCAACGACTTCAACATACTGCCCTTTTGCATACGCTTTGACAACTTCCTTTGTTTGCGGATGAACAGTGCTTGAGATCAATATCTTTTTCCGGCGCATCTGGCCTGCACTGAGCATGGCCGCTTCTGCAAAAGCAGTGCTGCCGTCATACATCGAAGAGTTGGCAACATCCATGCCGGTCAGCTCACAAATCATCGTTTGAAACTCGAAAATAGCCTGCAATTCACCCTGGGAAATTTCCGGTTGGTACGGCGTATACGCCGTGTAAAACTCGGAACGTGAAATAACATGGTCAACGATAACAGGCATGTAATGGTCATAAACACCCGCGCCGAGGAAAGATGTGTTCTTTTTTAAGTCGGCATTTTTATCTGCAAGCTGGCTTAGCTCCTTCATCAGTGAGGATTCCGGTTTCGCAGCCTTTATTTTGTATTCACGTTTAAAGCGGACACGCTCGGGAATATCGCCGAACAGTTCCTCAACTGCCGTAACGCCTATTGCATCCAACATCGATTGTTTATCTTGCTCTGTCATCGGTAAGTAACGATGCTTCATGACTGATTCTCCTCTCAAATCTATTTCGTTTCTCTTTTGTAAAAAGGTGTAGCTGCCACCTGTGCTTTCAGGCGCTTGCCGCGAATCTCGACCTCAACATTATTTCCTAGCTCTGCATGCTGTGCCGAAAGCAGGGCAAGTCCAATGTTTTTTTTCAATGTTGGTGATTGTGTTCCTGTTGTTACTTCACCGATCTTTTCTTCCCCTTTATAAACAGAATAGCCATGGCGCGGAATACCCCGATCAATCATCTCGACACCGACGAGCTTTCTTGGCACCCCGTTCTCCTTTTGCTTTAAAAGGGCTTCTTTACCGATAAAATCAGCTTGCTTGTTGAGCTTCACAGCAAAGCCAATTCCAGCTTCAAGCGGGGAAATATGTGGCGATAATTCCTGGCCGTACAGGGCTAAATTTGCCTCAAATCGCAACGTGTCCCTTGCTCCCAACCCGCACGGAACGACACCAGCTTCTTTCCCGGCAGCCAAAATCCCATTCCATAAAGCTGCTGCATCCTCTGCACGACAATAAATTTCGAAGCCGTCTTCCCCAGTGTATCCCGTTCTCGACACGAGTGCCTTCTTGCCGTTTAAGTCCACGTCCTCCTGAAATTTGAAGAATCCGATTTCTGACAGATCCACATTGCCAGCAAGCTTCTGCAGCACCGCTTGCGCGAGCGGACCCTGCAATGCAAGCTGGGCAATAGTCTCCGACAGATTTGTCAGCTCAACACCGTCTATCAGATGATCGTCAAGCCACTTATAATCTTTTTCAATGTTCGCGGCGTTAACCACAAGAAGATAATGATCATCACCCCGTTTATAAACGAGCAAATCGTCTACTGTGCCGCCTGTTTCATAACACATTGCCGTGTATTGGGCAGCACCGTTTTTTAACTTCTCCACATCATTTGTCATCATTTTTTGCAAGAATGCGAGACTGCTTTTCCCCTTTACTTCAATTTCACCCATGTGAGAGACATCAAACAAACCGGCTCTTGTCCGAACTGCCTCATGTTCCTCCTTAATGCTTGAAAATTGAACTGGCAGATCCCAGCCACCAAAGTCGATCGTTTTAGCGCCATACTCCTTGTACAGATTGAATAACGGTGTGCGTTTTAACTGTGACATGTTTGCTCCCCCTCATAAGTCCGGTTTTATCAAAATTTGATTATGCCAAGATCGAAACCGGCACGCCTGGTTCAATCCAGCCACGTCCGCTCGATTTCGATTCGGAACCGCGAGTAAAGTTCGCTTTAACACTTACGCTTTGAACCAAGCAAAAAAGGACAGAAAACCCCCTCCAATGAATCGAGAAGGTCTCTGTCCTTGCACCTGAAAGTTTACCTTATTAAATAAGGCTTTCCCCTTTGGTGGCTTCGTAATGGCTCGAAGCACTCTCCAGAGCTGCGTCAAACAAGAGTTCTTTTGCCTGAGAGATTCACAATCTGATTGCTTGCTCCTTCGGCGCTGCAAACGCAGTCTCTCCCCTTGTTATCATTCGCATTTATAAAATTTATCAAGTTGTCCATACTAATCTTTATATTGACATCATAACCAGAAACTTCTAAACAGATTTCATAATGTGCAAAATTTCTAAACTTTCAAAGCTATTTTTATCCTACATTAAAAACCGTGTTCGGGCAATATTATTTTATGGAAGAAAAGGAGCTGTAAACATGACCGTACAGATCAAATTTGATTCCACCTGGCATGACGAGTTTTTACAGCGAATTTCGGAAGATGGTCCGTGGGGCAATTGGGAATTGTACAAGCTCG
This sequence comes from Bacillus canaveralius, assembly GCF_002860125.1. Lineage (GTDB taxonomy): Bacteria > Bacillota > Bacilli > Bacillales > Cytobacillaceae > Bacillus_BJ > Bacillus_BJ canaveralius. Next base: position 124,151 of record NZ_PGVA01000004.1, on the reverse strand, counting down.
CCGTTGAGATCGAACAACATACAGTGATTCCAGACTTTGAAGGCTTGATCGCACCTGCACACCTTCCTCACTTAACCCCTTTGCCTCACCAACTGGAGGTCGCCAAGCAGGTAATTGAAAACATGAATGGTAAAGCAATCCTCGCTGATGAAGTCGGACTTGGCAAAACGATTGAAGCTGGCTTGATTTTAAAAGAATATATGATTCGTGGCCTTGTAAAAAAGGTATTGATATTAGTGCCGGCTTCATTGGTAACCCAATGGGCAGAGGAACTGAAAAATAAATTTTTCATCCCTGCCGGTACGCAGAGGAAAAGCTATGTATGGGAACAGTATGATGTGGTCGTTTCCTCCATTGACATGGCGAAGCGCAGTCCCCATCGCGAAATTATTTACGAACAAAATTATGACCTGATCATCATCGATGAAGCCCATAAGCTTAAAAACAACAAAACAAAAAACTATCAATTTGTACAAAGCTTGAAAAAACGGTTTTGCTTGTTGCTGACGGCAACCCCTATTCAAAATCGTATTGAAGAAATCTTTAATCTTGTTTCCTTGCTAAAGCCCGGGCATCTCGGGAATGAATCTGCTTTTTATGGAAAGTATAAAAAAGATTCCCGATCTATTAATGAAGACGAGCATTTGCGCGAACTTGTCAATAAAGTAATGATTCGAAACCGGCGGGCAGACACTGGCATCGAATGGACCAAGCGCCATGTTGAAACCGTTCCGATTGAATTTTCAAAAGAAGAACAAGAATTGTATGATGCCATTACGGAATTGCGCAGTGAAGGGGACTGGGTTACGTCAAGCCAGTTTTCTGTGATGACTTTGCAGCGCGAAGCATGCAGCAGCAAGGAAGCTGTATTCTTCACTTTGAATAATATGTATAACCGAAAAGAAAATCCATCCGCAGCCTTTGATAACCAAATTCGTTATTTAGCAAGTAAGGCAGAAGCGGTCAACACCAATACGAAGGCTATGAAAGCCGTTGAACTTATCCAAAAAATTAATGATAAGGTGATTATATTTACCGAATACCGGGCCACACAAATGTACTTGCAATGGTTTTTACAGCAATACGGAATCAGCTCGGTCCCGTTTCGCGGCGGCTTTAAACGCGGTAAAAAGGATTGGATGAGAGAGCTGTTCCAGAAACAAGTTCAAGTATTAATCGCGACAGAAGCTGGCGGTGAAGGAATCAATCTACAATTTTGCAATCATATTATTAATTTTGACCTGCCCTGGAATCCGATGCGCCTTGAACAACGGATCGGCCGGATTCACCGCCTTGGCCAGGAGAAGGATGTTATCATATACAATTTTGCGACGAAAGGCACTGTCGAAGAAAATATTTTAAAACTTCTCTATGAAAAGATTCATTTATTCGAAAAGGTCATCGGCGAGCTGGATGATATTTTATCAAAGCTCGAGTTTGGAAATATTGAAGATCATTTAATCGAAATCTTTGGCCAATCTACTTCCGAAGGCGAAATGAGAATTAAAATGGAGAACTTAGCATCGATGATTCAATTTGCTGAAGAATTGAAAGAAGGTGAAAGCGGTGCAGCAGCAGGAAATACATCAATATCTTGAACGCTATTTTATTGCAAACAGCTGTCATATTGAAGAAGACCACCCCGCCTACATGACGGTGCAATTAACAATCGAACTCGATAAAGAGCTTATGAACCGGCCTTATTATTGGCTATACCTGGAGAAAACCGGCGGAACTCCGAATCCGGCTAAACTGACGCTTATCACGAACCCGAAGCAAGTGCCCGAGCAAATTAAAGGAGAAACCATTCATTTCGGCTCACCTCGACTGCATCAAATCTTTCAATCAACGAAAAAGCTCGCACCTTATATTCGGCTGTACGAAAATGCGGCAGGATCGTTTCCAAATCATACTCCGCTGCTGCCATGGCTCGCTGTGAACTTAAAGATTTCTTATCAGTGTGACCGGAAAAGGGATATTTTCAAATCGATTGGCTTGCAACTGGTAAATGGGCAGCTTGTCGAGCAGTTTCACGACAAACTGCTTAATACCGAGCTGACACCAAAATTACCCGACTATACTTTCACATTATCGTCAATGATCATGCCGAAAAGCGGACTTAAGCGCATTGAAAATTATTTGGCCAACATCATCGAATCCGAAGACCATAGCTGGGCAGAGGAAGCGACAGAACGCTGGCAAAAGGATTTGAAACTGCTGGACCATTTTTATGAAGATGAAGTAGACAAACAGGAAAGTTATGAAACCGAAAAAGAAGCGTTAAGGGAGCAGTATGAACCAATAATAAAAATATCGATCATTAATGGGGGATTGTTTTATTTAACTAACACTTTTTAGCCTTTTCTCGGGGAATTGACGGAAAAAGAAGCAGAATTACTTTCTGCTTCGAGCCTCGTGTTTTCTATTGTTTTTTCCAAGCTGAAAAAGATATGGCAAAATTCCAAACCATCTGATCAGGAAAGGCTGTTTCGTCTCTTTCCGTTCGTCTTTGATCTTTTTTCGCACATCCTTCGGCTGGTCAATATATTTGACGACATTTTGTGTGATGTATTTCACATAATCATTTGTTTTCACCGGGACACTGCCTCCCTTCTTATTCTCTTAAAAGTCTGCCCGATCGCTGCTTTTTTAAACTATCTTCATTGATGAACATTTCCTTGATCGATTTCTATGAAGCATTCCACTTAATTTTTCTCGATCCATTTTGTCATCTTTTTTAAGGAGCTGTCATAATATCCGTAGCTCGTTGTTTCGATACCGGATTTCATCGTTAATATAAAAGTTACTTGCAGAACAGAACCGGCCAACGGCTCTATTTTGTATGCAACCTGTCCGTCCCGAAAGAAATATGTCCCCGCTGGCTCGATTGGCATGTCGCTTTGCAGTGAGTTCTCGACCTTTTTTACTGCACTCATCAAGTAATATTCCTGCTCCAATATGGATTCGGTTTCCTTTAATAAACGCTGTTCTGCCAGGAAATGCTCGGCATTCAGCGTCAGCATCAACGACAGCAACAGAAAAATCCCGAGCGTAAGCGGATAGGTAAACCCATATTCGTTCATTGACACTCAGCCAACCTCCAGCCCGATAAACGAATTGGCCGAAAGAGAATATTCCCGGCCATATATGTCCTTAACCAAAATCACCACCCCCTGTGGCAATCCTTTAAATTCAACAGTTGCAACGTTTTGCAGCAGTATTTCATGACCTGCATTATCTACCCTTCTTCTGATCTTTGATCCATATATCTCATATGAAATGATACTCCCCCCTTTTCCAATTAACAGTTTGTCACCCTGTATTTCAATTCGTTCGCTCATTCTTATTTCTTTTTTTGCCTGGCTCGCAAATACTTCCCATTCCATTGTTTGCAAGCGGGATCCCATTGATTCATCATTTAAAATAAGTTTATAGCTTAAGGGCACAAAGGAGACAATGATCAAGAACACAGCAAAAGCATAAAGCATTTCGAGCATCGTAAATCCTTTATTGCTCAACAGCAGCACATTTACTGATTTTTTTACTGAAGTGGCTTTCAAATTCAACACACACCTCCGTCCCTGTTGCATTCATCTTTGGGTAAACGTGAAAATTTGTTCCGTTTTTACTTACTTCATAATCGCGAGGAGAGGCTCCATCAGTAACGAGCATTTGCAGCTCTTCATATAGCAGCTGGAGTGCTGCGTTTTCCTGCTGCAAAGTGCTCGACTGCCAAGCTAATTTCATTGCGGCTGGAAGGAGAAAGCTGGCAGCAAGGACCCATGCAGACAGTGACAGCAGCAACTCAGCCAAAAAGAAGCCATTACTCTTCTTCAATATAAAAGCGCCCCTTTCCAATTAAAAACGTTACTCGATAGGTATTGCTGGCAATATCAACAAAAAATGAACCGAATTTAGCGATGCTGCCATCTGCCTGAAACTGAAACCGTAATTTAAGTGTTCCTTCATACACAGTGATTCCTTTCGGATAATCGCGTTTGAGAATGATCTGTTCACGGTTGCGAATATAATAATAGTTATCGCCGGGGATAAAATTGACCGACACTTCCTCTTGATGGGCAATGGCATATTGCTGTGCGAAATAAAGATCACCTGATAATTCAGAGAAAAATATTGATTTCTGTGTGTTGACATAGTGGGGTTTATTTGTGAAGACTAAGACAGAAGCGACAACGAGGAAAATTGATAATACAAATAAAGATTCTATTAAAGTAAATCCGCTTTCGTTTCTTAACATTAAGGGCTCTCCGTGACAGTCCCACCAACGATCTGGATCGGCTTTCCGTTCGGACACGATGTTTCATTGCTATTCAAATACTGTGCTGCAACAAGATCAGCTACTGTTTCAGGCAGGGCGTTTTTTTCAATTTCATAAGCTTGTACCTGTGCCTGAACCATTTTTATGAATGCTTCACAGCCTTTATCCTGGATGTTCGAAGTATGCTTTGTAATATTTGGAATCGTAATAACCAGCAAAACAGAAATGACAAGTAAGACAATCATCATTTCAATTAATGTAAAACCATCTTCTTTTTTCATTATTAGTGCCCCTTTCTTATATACCATCCAGCAAATGAAACATCGGAAGCAGTACTGCCAAGTACATAGATACAATAAGCAAGCCGATTAACAAGTACAAAAGAGGCTGGAGGATCTTTAACGTTTTTTCCGTGAGTGCTTCGAGTCTTTCCAGGCAGAAGCGACTATAAAAATACAGCTCTTTATCAAGCCTCCCATTTTCTTGGCCATGTTTAATGATCGTTGCCAATTCTTTCTCAAAGATCGGCAAAGAAGCCAAAATTGTCTCCAGCCTCTCGCCTCCGATCAGCTTTCTTTTTATTTCTGCGCCTGCCTGCTTATATAACGGCTGCTGTGAATTTTGTTCAAAAAGGTGTAACGCTTCGAAAATTGACAGGCCCCCTGACAGCAAATAACTCAATTGCACAGAGAAATAATGGGAATACAGCATTTTTAATAGTGGTCCAACATAGGGAAGAACAATCAACTTTTTCTTTTGTTCAAGAGGAGTTTTCTTTCGGAAAAAGACAAAGTGGTAAAGAAATGTACTTGCTGAGACAATTATCACCCCAGCCAAAAAAAGCGGAAGGAGCTTTCCAAACAGATAAACGACCTGTGTGAAAAAGTTTTCTTCGAGATTCATCGAGCGAAATAAAGTGATAAACTTTGGAAGCAACAGATTTTCGACGAAGAAAAATAAGACAATCGTGATAAAAATTAACACTGCCGGATAGTAGAGGAGCTTGAGAAGCCGTTGTAAATCCTTGTTTCTTTTCAACATAATCTCGCTTGCATCCTGAAAAGCCGCGGCCAAGCCACCATGCTGTTCAGCAAAAAACACGTAACCAACAAGATCTTTATGGAAATGAAGCCCGGCCAGTATTTGAAAAAGCGGGTAACCTTCCTTTAACTCAGCGAGGCAGTTTTGAATCTGTTTTTGTTTCTTTTCCGGCAAGTAAAAAATAAGTGATTCAATGGCTTCAGTCAATGGGTAACCGCGCCCAAGAAGTTCACCTGTGCGCTTTAAAAAATAGGCTTGCTCTTCGACAGTCCAGCTATTTCTCTTCATTTGCGAAAATCCAGCGCTCATATTCCGACTCGACTACATATCCCAGCGCGATTCCCTTCATAATTTCTTTTTTTATTGTCCGGTAGGGAGCCGGCTCGGAAGTCTCGCCTTTTGCTTCCTTTAAAGCAGCATAAAGATCGTTGCCCGTCAGCATTTCAAAGACGCTTGCTCTTTTCCATTTGCTATAGGAATAGCACATTGGCGGACATTCTCCTTCGCAAAATGGACAGGCCAATTCAACCAGCCGCTGCGCGGTAACAGCGACAAGCGTCTGTTCAATTTCTAGCCAATTAACGCCGAATTCCATCAACCTGTAAATGGCACCTTTGGAATCTCTCGTGTGCATGGTCGACAGGACAAGGTGACCAGTAAGCGCCGCTCGTACAGCTATTTTTGCGGTTTCGCCGTCGCGGATTTCCCCAACCATAATGATATCGGGATCGTGACGGAGAACCGCTTTTAATCCACTTGAATAAGAGATACCAGCCTTTTCGTTGACTTGTACTTGCAAAACAGATTCTGTTTCCTTTTCAATTGGATCTTCAAGGGTAATGATATTGCGGTTAAGAACGTGGGAAGATTCGTTCAGCATTGAGTATAAGGTAGTCGTTTTGCCGCTGCCGGTTGGACCTGTGAAGATGATCAGGCCGTGTGCATGCTTTAATAGAGCGGTCAATTTTCGGGTCATGCACGGGAATAAGGAAATTTGATAGAAGGGAATTTGTTTGTTCTGGGGCAGGAGCCGGATAACAAGGCTTTCTCGATTGCTGGCAGGGAGTGTGGAGAGCCGGAGCCCGATTTTTTGGCCGTCGATCAAACATGAATAAGCACCGCTTTGGGGACGCCTTCGCTCGCCAATATCCATTAATGCTGTGAATTTAAAGTGGGCAATTAATCGGTCACAATCTTTTTTGGGGAGAGTTTGTCTTGGAATCAGTTTGTTTGCCATGCGGAGCTGGATCAGGGTGTCTTCTTTCCGGGGAATGATATGAATATCTGAAGCATGATGCTGGACTGCATCCTTGATAATCCGATCAGCCAGCTGTTTGATTGATTTCACAACCTTAAACACCGCCTTTCTTTTAGATCATTAGTTTTATTCGACAAACTTATTTACTTCTCCTTCTTTATCGACAATTTTTTTGTATATTTTTTTTCGAAAAACTCCATAATAGTTATTACGCAATTAACATGGTGATTTGTGTACCTTTCCATAATCGCAAAATCCCTCTATTGGGCTATAGCCAAGCGGTAAGGCAACGGACTTTGACTCCGTCATGCGTTGGTTCGAATCCAGCTAGCCCAGTTTTATTAATACGGCTATCAATTGGAGTATTAATTAAAGTTTAATAAGGCAAATCAATAGTTAATTCACTCATCACATCTTCCGCTTTCTTCGAAGTTCCAGCAAATAAACCTCTATTATACACAATGTATACTTTTTATATAATAATGTATAATATTTACTCCTAAACTAGCTCTGTAAATGTGAACATTTTCTAAACATATAGTGTTTACAGTGTTAACCTCATTCCAATGCTACGAGCGCTGTATTATAATGGAACTAATTTAAACCTCCGCTTCGGGGGCTTATCCATCCCGCGGATGGGTAGTGGAGCGAATCAAATTTTACGGGCGGTAATGCGTGCTCGGGGAAAATGACGGACTTGCCGCCCATTAAGGGAAAAAAATCTGACTGAGGTGAGCTTTGATGGAACAAACATTAAGAGTTACAAATGTTTTATCCGATCCAACAAGGTATTATATTTATCAATACATTACAAAGTGGCACAGAGAAGTGACAGTCCAGGAAATTGCCGACGAATTTGACATCCACCCTAATGTAGCAAGACTCCATTTATCAAAGCTTGAAGATGTGAATATGCTAGTTTCCGAGACAAAGAAAACGGGGAAAGGCGGACGGCCGAGCAGATTATATCGTTTAAGTGACGATGTGATCCAACTCCATTTTCCGTTCCGTGACTACCAGCTCCTTTCAAAAATTGCTCTGCAAACGATGCTTAACCTCGGTGAAGAAGGGAAAAAAGCCCTGTATTTGACAGGGAAGCAATTTGGAACCGAATTGATTGAACAGGAAACAGCAAGAAACTCCCATTCCAGTGAAGAGCTCAGCTTCGACCAGAAAGTAAATATACTGAAGAGTGCTTCAACGATGGCTGGATTTTATCCAGAACTGGAAGCTGGCGAGGACAAAACAAAAATTTACTTTCAAATATTTAACTGTCCGTTTAAGGAGGTTGCCGTTGAGCATACTGAGGCGGTCTGCAATATGCATTACGAATTTTTAAAAGGAATGTTTGAATCTTTGTTTGAATCCGTTGATCTTGTGGAAAAAGAAAACATGCTTTCCGGCTGTGAATCATGCACCTACCAGGCATTCGTCACCAACTAACTACAATCCGATATTTACAATTTGCTTGCATTTATTTTATAATATTGTAATGATGGGACTTGTAGGGTAAAGGAGGGATACATATGGATCGTATGTACAGAGTGTTAGGATTCTGGACGGGTATATTTGCAGTTATGTTTTATTTAGGTGACATGTATGCGATGTCCTTAATTTTCTTTGGTCAAACAGGATTTTTCGTACTTTTAAGTTATTTAAAGCTTTCCGAGCGCATGTATATTTATGTTTTTGGTGCCTATTTAACAATTTTCTTCGCCGGCTTTACCTACTGGACGACCTTTATGATGACGCCGGGTGCTGGCGGCCATTAAATGTGAATACGAAAAAAGCGCTGGCAAGCTTGGCGCTTTTTTTGTGCCAAAAAATCATAACCCGTCCGCACGATTCCATATGCCCGCTATGAAAGCCTTTCAATTAGAATCCTTTCTTCCGGAAAATCAAGCCCCTTTGCCTGGGCAATTACATGAAAAGCAGCACTCATCCCATCAGGCATAATCAGGCTGCGGATCGCCCTGTTCCGCTTACTTGTAGCAGAGAATGGGTTTGGGTCAAAATGGTCGCGAAGCACGTCCAATATGCCGGCAGAAAGCAGAAATTCGTCCTGTCTCAGCTTTGCGATAAACTTCAGGTTCCTCTCATTGCCTTGTTTAATCAACGCATCGAAGTGAACATGGCTTGTAATATCCATCTCACCGGGCCTTTCCAAAACATTATCGACCATTTGATGCTGAAAATAACCCCTCAGGCTGCCTTTTCTCCTTGATGGTTCCTCCCACTCCTCATTTGTATAACCATAATCAACAGTGACCACAATACCTTTTTCCAATGTTTTCGCGATTGCTGAAACGACTTCCGCCATCTGAAGGGGAATTTCAATTCGCTGGCCTTCCTGAAGTTCGAGGTCATATTCGTTTAGAAACGTTGTGATTTGTGAATTTTGCAAAGGGACTGCTAGTTCAATTAGCTTTCCGGTTGATTCCGCAACCATGATTTCGGAAAATTTGCCGTCTTTTTTTTCGATTACATGCACTGGCAATGCATCGTATAACTCATTTGAAAAAATCATTCCAGAGAATGGCTCTATTTCGTCAAGAGCGCTGATTTGCTGACAAACCGGCCCAAGCTCAATTAGTTCCTGCTGGATGCTTCGATGATATGGGCTGGTTTCCACAATAAAATAAGTGAGTGGTGTGTCAGTCAACTTCTTCCACTCATCGATGAATGCTGTGGCAAATCTTCCATTCCCTGCTCCAAGTTCACAAACCTTCGCTGGCAAGTTAATCTCCTTTACAATCTCACTGTACCATTTCGCCACTGCCCTTCCGTACACGTCGGATATATTGCTCGAGGTGATAAAATCTCCGCCCGTACCGATTTTTTTTCCTTCTTTCATATAGTAGCCGAGTTCCGGATGGTACAATGCTGTTGAAATATAGTCAGCATATGTAATCATTTTTGAAGAAGTTGAAAAAATCATATTTTTTAGATAATTTAACAACATCATTACTCCTTTATTATGTTTTCACCATTGACATAGTGTTATCTTTATTATATTGTAAGATTAGTAGCTTAAACTTATCCCCTCCCATTATGAATAGAACATCCCCCAGAAAACCCCTTCTCTTCTTTGAGAAGGGGTTTTCTTTGTCTAGTCTTAAAACCCGTTAAGAAACGGGTTTCCGTCCATTTCAGCGCCAATTGTCGTTGTCGGCCCATGGCCTGGCAGGACTGCGGTTTCTTCAGGCAATGTTAACAAGTGGTCATGAATGCTTTTAATGAGCTGATCATGATTTCCTCCGGGGAGGTCAGTGCGGCCGATGCTGCCATTAAATAAGGCATCTCCTGCTGCAACGAAGTCTGCTTCCTTAAAATAAATGGAAATACTTCCAGGTGAATGACCGGGTGTCTCGAACACCTGAAAATTAAAATCACCGATCGTTCGTTCATTTGCTGCAGCAAGAAAATGGTCTGCCGCTTTTGCACGGATTTTTCCAGCCATAAAAAACTCAGAGCCATTTAAAGTCGGATCGCCAAGCCAGTTCGCTTCTTTTTCATGAACATAGACGGGAATATCAAACATTTCTCTAACCGCATCTACGGCACCAATATGATCAAAGTGGGCATGTGTTAGCAAAACAGCCTGAGGCTTCAATTCTTCCGCCTCAATTGCGCTGAACAGCTTCCCGGCTTCTTCACCAGGGTCAATGATTAAACATGATTTACGGTCAGTATAAATGATGTAGCAATTCGTTTGCAGCGGGCCAAGCGGTATTTGAATCCATTTCACAATTAAACCCTCCATTTGCTGTTTATGCTAATATTATTTTACACTATCTGAAAATAAGGAGGAAGGAGATCGGCATGATTATTCATTATGGTGTTGAAGCAAATCATCTTATTGGACACGTCCCTGAATTTATTGAGCTGGTGCGGCTTGAAACAAGCCCGGCGGATGAGCATGACTCAATATTTATTTATCGGTCAACTGATGCATGTACTCTTGCCAAAAACCTTCTGATTGAAGGTGAGCTTTATGAAGATGTCCATATGCTCATTCTGCTGACAAACGCAACGACCGAGGATGTCTTTCCCGATTATGGCTTTGTCAGCAAGAAACAAAATCATTACTTATTTAAAAGCATGGTAAGCTGTTTCCTGATTATCAATGGTGATAAAATAGCAATAGAAATGGCCCAACTGCAGATGGAAGAACACCTAGTTGCCAGAACAAAAACAAATGACGTTGAACTGTTTTTTATTACTTTGCATGACCAGGAATTGATCGGCAGAATTGCAAAAGCGTATAACATAGAAGTGTCATTTTTAGATCTCGACAAACCCATTGAAAAATTATAAAATAAATACGAATGTATAAAAAAACCGTTACATACAGGTAATTGAAACCTGAACGAAAAAAGGCTTACCGCGGCTTTAAAGTGAAGGAGGTTTTATTATGGGACTTGTTATTATTTTTGCTTTAGTTACACTCCTGGCAGGTTACGCCAGCTACACTTCTCTTAAGAACAAAAATCTGCTCGGATTATTTTTCGCGCTTGGAACGTTCGTTGTATTTGGCTGGTTTTCGATTATGACGGTCATCCACCATGGTTTTCCAACTGCGCACTAAGCAAAAGCTTTATAAAAAGGATTGCCCGTTTATTACAGGCAATCCTTTTTTATATAGTTAGAAATTCCCTTCACTTTCGAGCAGGGCCTCGACTCTTTTTACCTTCTCTTCCATGCGTCTTTCTATATCCCGTCTATCATCAATGCGAATATTTGTGGCTACCCGGGCAAGCCCTTTCGCAAAGGGGGCTTCGTGCATCGCCTGAATCACTTCAAATAAATCAGCAAGTTCCCCCTCAATAATCGTATTCATTGGGGTCAGCTGGTATCTGATTTTCCCTGTTGTTTCATATCTTTGTAATACCTTTTGAATGTCTGCAACATACTCACTGACACTGGGAGAATCGGTTCCGATCGGGATAACGGTTACATCTGCAATTGCCAATTTGATCACCTCACTGCTTTTTACTCATCTTTTCATAAGAGAGAAAAAATCTCAAGTCAAACGTCGGTTTTGGTTAACGGAATGACCTTCTTTGCGTTCAAAATAAGCAGCTTTTCCAGCTGGTAGCCGACAAGACACATCATCCCGTCCGGGGAACAACTGATAGGCTCATTATCCATCCCCTGAAAATAAATGGTTTCATCTCCGCTTTTCAGATCATGGGAAACGAGCTGAAATCCGCTTGCATAATTGTCCGCTTCACCACTTGAGAGCGGTCGGAATGTAATAAAGCGCCGTGCTGTCTCCATAAAGTCAAAATGGGGGACAAGCCAGCCTGAAAACGTTGATAAGTGTGGAAAACTGATGGAGGCTACTTTCTTTAAATCATTTGATAAAAAGGTATAAATGGCCTGATCCGGCTTCTCCCTGTTTACTGATACCGTGATTAACAAATTCTTGAATGTCGAAACTTCTATGATATTTTCAAATAAAGCGGTCTCCCCGGGTTTGTCGATTTCTTTTTTAACAAGTGGAGCAAGCAGTCCGGGATTATTTTCATCCCAGTCCAGAAACACAAGCTCTTTCTTGTTCAGCCAATGAGCAAACGGTTCCGGCAAATTCACCTTTGTTAGCTCGCCGCCTGAGACATTTAATAAATAAGTACTGTAGGTCCAGTCCTCGGCGAAAGACGATACAAGAATAGCATTTTCATCATATGGATTCCATTCAAGGGCAAGCTCAAATGATTCTATCTGCTTGGAAAACGTTTCTTTTCCAGAACGATCGAGGACAGTGATGACTCCTGCATATGTTGAAGGTGCTGAATGAATCAGGAACTGACGCTTTGATGGACTAATGTGGACATCAACAATCGGGCTCCGGCTTTCATATAGCAGGCTGCTCTCACCTGATCTTAAATTATATGTAAAGACGTTGGATCCCTGGCTAAGATTTGTTGTAAACAGCACCGTTTCATTATCAATCCATCCATTGACTCTATTGAAGGCGCCGTCGGGTATTTTAATAGGAGTAATCGCTTGTTCATCCCAAAAGGTTGGGGCTGGAGGGTTTTTGCCGATATCCTTTTCCTCTATATCCGAATGGGGTTCTGATTCTTTTTCCTGTGAACAGGAAGATAATATCGTTGTGAAAATGATGATGCAAAACAAAAAAATAAAATTATAATATTTTTTTCTCGTTGTCTTCCTTTTCCCCATTCCCACACCGCCTTTATCAGTTAGTAATCAGTACGTTACAGAACCGTGAATGTTACAGATTTTGAAAAATGTTAAAAGAAAAAAAGCCGGCTATCGGCTTTTTCCTAGATCGTTTCATGATCATAGACCGCTTTCACAATTATGTTAATGATAATAGGCGAAAAATACAAGCTATTTCTGGAAATAATAGTGGATTTTCACATATACAGGGCCGCCAGAAATATACCGAGCGCGTCTGTATAGATTTCGTCAAAATGGGATAATGGCAGCGGGTTTATCCCTTTACCAAGCTCAATCGTAAATCCAGGCCGGCGAAAATCCTGAATAAACCAGTCTTTATAGCCAGCATGGCTGTCGACATATTGAACTTTTCTGTAACCGCTTACCCTCGCGAATTCATTTGCGATTATCCCAGACTCCAGAGGTTCGAGCCCTTCATATCCCCAATAAAATTCCTTCCCTTGTGTATGAAAAGCAAGCAGACGATCAAAAGATCTGGTTCTGGCGAGTTCTGCCATCACAACCGCTTCCGGTTCAGTTAACGGGGCAACCCCGGGATAATCTCTCGGCGCCGGTGATTTCGGTTTTCGTGTTTTTTCGATTTCCCAGTTTGCCGGGAATTGATTATTTAAATCAACACCGCGAAGATTTGCTTTCCAGCCAGTAAAGTCCGTGCTCCCCCTGTTTATTTCGATCACTCTTGCCCGCACTTCCTCAGGGGGCCCTGTTACGACCAGATCAACACCGTCAGGATTGACCATTGGTACGATGGACAGATCAACACTGTTGTACAAGTTCATGGTAGTAACGCCTTGGACCGGATTCATATTCGTTAAAGACAGCAGATAGGTGTTTAGAAAACTCATTAATATAGCGGTTGTAATCCATTCATTAGCATGAAAGGAGGCATTTATATGGACTTTACGCCTGCCGCGGCCAAGTCTAATTTCCTGGATCGGCTTTCCCAATACGCTTGAACCGATCGTATTTATGATCATAAACGGATAAACATTCAGCAATTTTTCTATGTCCGTGGCTAATGTATTAAAGTCGTATGGTTTCTTCCCGAACACAATTGGCTCAGTTAACCTTCTCGGCAAAAAGACCGTCTGCCCAATCGTAAGAACATTTGGATTTACAGTTTGGTTTAAAAGGAGCAAAGCATCTACTGACAAATTCCTCGCAGCTGCCAATCGCCAGAAAGTGTCCCCTCTTCTTACTGAATATGTGACTGCAGTAAACCCGGGAATATTGATTTCCTGCCCAATTTGTAAAGAGGTTGCTGTAGCCAGGTTATTTGAATCGACAATCAAGTTCAGCGGCATGCGAAATAGCTGGCTATAATACCAGAGGGAATCCCCCGCGCGGACGCGAACTTTCACTGTTTTTTCACCCCTTCCATTACACCATAATTTATGATCGAAAGGCTTTTAAAATGACTGCCGATGGCCGGGATTTCTCAACATTGAAGCAACTTACCTGAGCCTCTAAATGGATAGCAGCCAGATTTTTCTGCAGAAAAAGGGCCTGCATCCGATTAATAAGATACAGGCCTCGATTTTATTCGTTGTTTTCTTTCAATCCACTATCTTCACTTCGATAATTCTCATTCTCATAGAAGCGAAGCAAGTCACCGTAAATAATTTTATCAGAGTATTCAAGTTCGTTCTTCGCTTTTTCCATGTAAGGCTCACACGCATTTTGGTCTGCTGCCGGCTCGCCAGTACTCTTGTCATAGCAAGTTTCCCGAGTGTATACATGGTCTTTCGTGATAAAGCTGCCATCACGCAGTACAGTGAATTCCATCCGGTCTGCCGAGAACAAATCTGCCCCAAACTGAATATCCTTTTTCGTATCAATGCCGAGAAGGTGCAGAATTGTTGGCTTCAAGTCGATTTGACCTGATACAGTCGAGATCGTTTTTCCTTCTTGACCAGGAATATGGATGATTAAAGGAACACGCTGCAATTGGGTGCTGACAAACGGTGTGACCTCTGTTCCTAAAAATTCGGTCATCGCCTTATTATGGTTTTCAGAAATTCCATAGTGGTCGCCATAAAGGATAATAACTGAATCTTCATAGAGCCCATCATCCTTTAATTTCTGGACGAAGTTCTTAATCGCTTCATCCGTATAACGGACTGTAGGGAAATAATTGTCTACCGTATTATTACCTGACGTATAAGGCTGAATAAATTTATCTTCTTCCCCCAATTCGAAAGGGTGATGGTTCGTCAGTGTGATGAATTTTGAATAGAACGGCTTCGGCATATCCTTTAAATGCTGGACAGACTGCTCAAGGAAATCAATATCCTTCAAGCCCCAGCCGACAGAGTTTTCCTCTCTGATGTCATAATCGATCATTGAATAAAAACGGTCATAGCCAAGGGAATCATACATAATGTCCCGATTCCAGAAGCTTTTATTGTTTGCGTGCAGTGTGGCCGTATAATAGCCGTTATTGCCGAGAATTTCCGGTGTGGCCGTAAACTCGTTTCCGGAATGTGTAAAGAAAACTGCACCACGGCTTAACGGATAAAGGGAGTTATCCAAAAGAAACTCTGAATCTGACGTTTTCCCCTGGGCCGTTTGGTGATAAAAATTATCGAAGTAATAGCTCTCTCCGATAAAATCATTGAGAAACGGTGTAATCTCTTCTCCATTTACCGTTTCGTTGATCACAAAGTTTTGCATCGATTCCATTGAGATTGCAATTACATTTTTGCCTTTCGCAATCCCGAACATGTCATCTTTAGGCTCCTTATAGTTGGCATGGACATAATTGTCGATGTCGACTAATTCACTGCCGTCAGCAAGAGCACGCTGTGCAGACGATTTCGATTGCAAAAACATGTCATAAAGATGGTAATTGTAAGTACCGATATTTTTGACAAGAATTTCACGGTCAAAGGTTCGTGTCAGCAGCTGTGGCCGTTCCGTTTCGGCAAGGCCCAGATTAAAAAAGGCTATCGCAATCGAGACAAGAAAAAACACGCGGCGGTTCACCTTTGAATATTCCTTAACCATGATGAATTTCGGCTTAAATTTAATGAGCAGAGCCAAAATAACAAAGTCTGCAAAATAAAGTAAATCACTTACATAAAGCAATTCATTGACACTGCTTCCCAAATCGCTCATATTGCTTGTTTGGAACAGTACAGGGACCGTTAAAAAGTCATTAAAGAAACGGTAAAATACTACGTTGGCAAACAACACAAACGAAATGAAAAAGCTGGAAATTAAGATGTAGCGGTTTCTGTTCTTTTCCTTCATAAATAAGCTGATTCCGAAAATAAATAACAGGAAGCTTAGCGGATTGATAAATAAGATAAACTCCTGCTTCCAGTTTTCAATTTTAATATCAAAGCTAGTTTTATAGACGATATAGGTTTTAAGCCAAAGCAGCACCGTCGCAATCGCAATCAACGATATCTTTGACCAGTTAAATTTTCGCATTCTGTTTTAACCCTCCCTGTTACATGCACAGATATGGAATGTTACATTTGTTTTTACAAAATAAGGATTTACTGTGAAGTAACCAAACATAATCTTAATACTTTTTTTACAAAAAATCAAATGCCATTTTAAACTAATATTATAGAATTATATATTAAGCTCTCTTTTCATACCCAAATCATTAGACGTTTGAAACACAAAAAAGTTTCACGTTTGTCCAATTTCAGAAAATTGAAACTTTATTCACGGCTGTCTGCAGTCTGCCTGACGCGTGTCTTACCTGTGGTTTGGATGAAAAAAAGGAACTTTGGACTATCCAGCCAAAATTCCCGAGCTCTTCTACAATAAGACGCGAATATTAATCGATTTTATTTTTGACAAGCCAGGCGGCCCCGATAACCCCGGCGTCATTTCCCAACGTTGCGAGGGCTAATTGCGTTGATTTAGCGATCCGGGGAAAGGCATGGTTTACAAAGTGCTTCTGGACGGAATTGAGCAAAATGTCTCCGGCCTTTGAAACACCGCCGCCAAGCACGATCTTTTCCGGGTTCAATGTATTGGCAATGCTGGCTAACACTAGTCCGAGATGAAAAGCAACCTCGGCGACAACTTCTTCAGCAAGCGGATCCTGTTTAGTGGCTGCCTCAAAAACATCTTTTGCCGTAATCTCCCCATTGCGGGTAAAGATATCAACAAGCTCGCCCTTGTCTTCTGCGCCTTTAAGCTTTTCAGAAGCAAGCCGGACAATTCCTGTCGCGGATGCTACGGTCTCGAGGCATCCTGTTTTTCCACAGTTACAAGGAGCTCCTCCGGTGATAACGGACGTAATATGGCCAATTTCTCCTGCTGCCCCGTTAACGCCCTGGACGATGTCACCATTTGCAATCACGCCGCCGCCAACACCGGTACCAAGAGTGACGCACACGAGATCCTTCGCCCCGTTCCCGGCCCCTTTCCACATTTCCCCCAGTGCTGCACAGTTTGCATCATTATCTATGACTGCAGGAAGGGAAGTTTCCACTTCAAGTAAATCCTTTAACGGATATTCGTTTTTCCAACCGAGATTAACCGCCTCATAGATGACGCCGGTTGTTAAATTGACCGGGCCTGGAGCGCCCATCCCAATGCCGAGAAGCTTTTCTTTCGGCTGGTCAAGCTCAACCAGTTTCTGATCAATCGCTTTTGCGATATTTGTCGTTATATTTTTCCCGCCATTTGCGATGTCGGTTGAAATTTCCCATTTATGTATAATTTCACCGTAAAGATTGATAAAAGCAAGTTTAGTGGTAGTTCCACCCAGGTCAACACCCGCGATCCATTTTTCTGACATCCTCTTCACCTTTTCTTTTAGCGATTTTTTCGTTTATCATTTTCTCTTCAATAAGAAGACTTTTTAATGGCAAAATTTTTACGTAACTGGACCAAACCGGTTACCGGTCAGGGTCTTTTGGATGCAACATGCGCGGCCGCCTGTCTTTCAAAGGAATAGGTGCACGGACCAGTACTTCACGAAATGCCCGTGCGTTGAATGGAATGAATGGCCATAAATATGGAACCCCAAACGATTGCAATCGCGCCAGGATAATAATGAAGAGTGTAGCACCAATTGCAAATCCGTAAGCACCAAACATAGCTGTTGCCAGCATGAGGATAATGCGGACAATGCGGTTTGCAAGGCCCATCTCATAGCTTGGGGTCGCGAATGTACCGATTGCAACAATAGCGAGATAAAGGATCACTTCGTTTATAAATAGCCCGACTTCAATCGCAACTTCACCGATCATTAGCGCTGCTACCAGTCCCAGAGCGGTCGCCAATGATGATGGTGTATGAATCGCCGCCATTCGCAGCAAATCGATTCCCACTTCAGCGAGTAAAAATTGTAACAGGAGCGGAACCTGGCCCTCTTCATTCGGACCTATAAAAGAGAGATTTTCAGGCAGCAACTCCGGATTTGCAGCGAACAGGTACCAGAGAGGCAACAGAAAGATTGAAGCCCATACAGCTATAAAGCGGACCAATCTTAAATAGGCTCCAATCAGCGGTTTATTTCGATACTCCTCGGCATGCTGGAGATGATGCCAGAAAGTAGTTGGCGTAATAATTACACTTGGTGAGCCATCAACTATCAGGATTACATGTCCTTCATATAAATGGGCTGCTGCAGTATCCGGGCGCTCAGTGTAACGGACCATCGGATATGGATTCCAATGCCGTCCCGCTATGAATTCTTCAATCGTTTTCTCCGCCATCGGCAATGCATCAGTGTCGATTTTTGACAAGGAAGCTTTCAGTTTTTTAACGGTGTCCGGATCGGCAATATCCTCTATATAGCAGATCGCCGTATCTGTTTTAGAACGACGGCCGATTTGCATGTACTCCATTCTTAGCGTGCGGTCCCTGACCCTTCTTCTTGTTAATGCGGTATTAAAAACAATTGTTTCGACAAATCCATCTCTTGAACCCCTGACCACTCTTTCAATATCTGGTTCCTCAGGTCCCCGAACCGGATACGTACGGGCGTCAATCATGATCACCTTATCGACGCCGTCGACCAACAGTGCCGTCGGTCCCGCCAAAACGGTATCGACCGCTGAATTAAGATCATCGGTCGTTTCCACTTCTATATAGGGAATATACTTTTTGAGGAGCTGTTCCAATGGTTCATTTTCAAGCTGTTCCTTTTCAAGTTTCGCCAGCTGCCCCATGATGAAATGCAGAATTGTATCCTTTACCAGTCCGTCTATCAGATAAAACGCCATCTTCCTCTCAGCGTATTCAACATCAATCTGGATCACGTCGAAACTTTTACCGACTCCCAGCTCTTTCCGCATAAAGGCAATATTTTCGTCTATTCGTTCATTCACCGGTACTTTTGGTCTTAAATCCATACTTCACCTCTAAAAACAGTATCCAACAAATCCAAAGTTTTCCTTATTGATACTTCCATCCTTGACATGTATCAGAAAAAACATACGCGTCAGCATTTCTTCCGATAGCTTCACATATATTTTTCTTGTAAAGGACAACCAATCAACCCGGTAGATAAATGAGGTGGTTTTTATGAAAAGAAAGGGTCAGATTCCGCTTTTTGCTTTTTTAATAATGACGGCTTCCTTATTCTTTTTGCTTCGTCCGATAAAACTATTTTTTAGGCATCAAAAAAGGATGGAACTATCATTGATCCAACTGATAGTTCCATGCCTTTGATTTTGATTGCAAAAGATAAATCTCATTTATTGGCTGCTTTTGAAACAGCTGACGGGGAACCCGTTATCCTCCGGCAGCGGATTCAGGATAATCGTTAATCCTTTTTAATAACTGTTGATATTCCTCGTTGGATGGTTTGATTTTCACTGCATTTTCTGCATGGGTTTGTGCTTCTTGAACTTTTCGTTCTGTAAATAAGACCCATGCTAAATAATAATGAGCCTCATCGAAGCGTGACTCCTTTTCAATCGTTTCGAACAAATGGCCTTTCGCCTCGTCATTCATTCCCAGTTTTAATTCTGTAAAGGCCAGTGCATACAAAAATTGGGCTGAACGATTTTCACTTTCTGGATAGTTTAAAAGTGTTTTATATGTCTGATCGTATTGTTGCGATTCGGCATATTTCCCTGCAAGTGAGAGCACCAATTGTTCATCCCTTGTTCTTGCTGTTTCTTCATATCCGTAATTTAACAGCCATCGGATCGAGCCAATACTTAAAATTAAAAATAGCAGCTGCAGTAAAAGTTTTTTCTTTTCCGGAAAATGAACGACACCCGCTGCTAAAAAGCCGCCAGCAAGACCACCGATGTGACCGGCGTTATCAATTCCCGGAATAGCAAATCCCAATCCAAGATTGATTGCGATCACAACAATGACATTCATGCCCATCGTCCGAAAAAATAGCTTTGGATGAATGAGCCCGAAATAAAGGAGAGCGCCAAAGCAGCCGAAAATGGCTCCGCTTGCCCCGGCAGATAGGCTCGGGCTGAATGCGAAGCTGGCAAGCGACCCGGTAAACCCTGCAAATAAGTAAATCACAACAAACCGTATGTTGCCGTAAATCCTTTCTATCAATGGGCCGAGATAGAAAAGAGCGAGCGTATTCATGAATAAATGAAGGATGCCGATATGAAGGACAATCGGTGTGAAAAACCGCCACCATTCGCCTGCAATGATGTGCGGATTGGACTTCGCACCATATTCTATAAGCGTTGCAGTGTTTGTACTACCTCCATTCAATTCAAGAATAAGGAACATCATCACTTGAATAGCGATAAAAATGTAGGAGAAGAACGGTCTTCCGTACTCAAAAACGGCTTTTTCTTTTTTGGCCTTATTTACAGCCTCGGTCAATGCCGCTTGCTTAACCGCCTCGACGTCCTGTTCCGTATATTCCCCATTGGCAGTGAATGAAATTGAATCGTGAAAATATTGTCCAACAGCTTCGAGTGCCGAAAGCCCGTTCGCCCGGTCGATGATATGGGTTGAGACCATGGTCTTCGGTAAATCCGGGTGTGAATACGGCTTCTCAATATGAAACGAATAATCATCTACAGGGGGATATGGGGTTACATAAATATTAACAACCTTCAATTCACGGTGGCGAAGCTGCTTGCGAATCCTTTCCCCATTCGTCGCCGTTAATTCAATATCGCGTTGCAGCCAATTTCCCCAATCAAGATTGTATCTCACAAGTCTGATGATTTGCGCCTGTTTTTGTTCAGTTTTTTCAAGCCAAAGCTCGGTTTGCTCATTGGATAGCTGAACGATCCGGTAATGTTGCTTGGAAATGAAATAAAGAGCGAGTCTCCAAAATAAATAATCTTCCCGAAAGCTCAATTTTCCCCCTACTTTCTTTGTTTCAGCACGGGCCCTGATAAAACTTATTTTATCGTATAAATACAAATCGTATATTCCGTTTTTAAGAAAATCATAAGGGTATGTGTAACAATTCTGATTACTTTTTTTCTGAAAAAAGACCTGCATCGGTCTTTTCATTTACCGCCGGCAGGTCCTGAGAATACGGTTTGCATCATTTTGTTTTTGACTCCCGGAATACTCATCAGGGAAGCAACGAAAAACCTTCGGCCTATTGGACTTCGCATCGCCGAATTGACTAACTTATAACGATTTTTAAACACAAAATAACCTGCGGTTCCAATTAAAAAAATTGAAGACATTATCCTGATCATAAACATCCCTCCTTGCACTAGTTTGAGGAATAACCGCTTTTTTTATCCGCGCTGAAATCGCCGGCACTTTAGAAGAACATGGCTATTCATGAACAAGGCCAATGGTCCCTTCAATTAACTTTTCCTTTTATAGACAGGGTCCATTGCCTTTTTCAGCACATCAACAGAATGGGTGAATTTCTCATTCTCCTCTTCGGTCAAATCAAGTTCAACAATTTCTCTTATTCCGGTTCGATTGACAACGGCCGGAACGCCAATATAAATATCTTTATGCCCGTATTCGCCGTGCAAATAAGCGGAAACCGTTAAAACAGAGTTTTCATTTTGTAAAATAGCCTTAGTAAGCCGGACCAGGCTCATCGCAATACCATAATAAGTGGCACCCTTTCGCTGGATGATGTGGTATGCAGCATCACGCACATTGATAAATAAATCCTCTAGATCATCACTGCGAATCTCGGCATGGCTCTCAATCCAATCGGAGACAGATCTGCCTGCAATATCAGCATGGCTCCAGACCGGAAGCTCTGTGTCACCATGCTCACCAATAATATACGCATGAACATTTCGGGTATCAACGTGAAAATATTCGCCAAGCAGAAAACGGAAGCGCGCAGTATCCAGGAGCGTTCCAGACCCGATTACCCGTTCCTTTGGAAGCCCTGAAAATTTCCAAACCGCATAGGTTAAAATGTCAACCGGATTGGTCGCGACGAGAAAGATTCCGTCAAAACCATTCTTCATAACCTGTTCGACAATCGATTGAAAAATCCGCGTGTTCTTTTCAACAAGGTCAAGCCTCGTTTCTCCCGGCTTCTGGTTTGCTCCGGCACATAGAACGACCAGGTCGGCGTTGCGGCAATCAGAATAATCTCCATACCATATTTTCGTCGGGGATGGGGCAAATGCCATTCCGTGGTTAAGATCCATCGCATCCCCCTCAGATTTTTCCTTATTTAAATCTATTAAGACAAGCTCTTCGGTAACCCCTTGATTCAAAAGAGCGAAAGCATAGCTGGACCCGACAGATCCAGTTCCGATAAGCGCTACCCGGTTTACTCCTTTTTGCATACCATTACCCCTTTGTTTACATATTTATCAATGACCTGTATACAGTGATATGAACTGGACTGTACATCGTACTTTAATCTATTTTCACCAATTGCTGGCAGTGTAAACGCGTCTTTACTCCATTTGGCTGCGAACCCACTAATATAAGAGCATTCCCGCTGCCGCCGCGATCAAACATGATAAAAAGTTGACGGCGTCATTATCAAATAGCCGAAAGCCCTTAATAAGCTGCGCCTGTTTGCCGCAATGGCTGTTTTTTTCGATCACTGAGCGGCAGTGAGTACACTGATAAGCTGCTTGAAGATATGCGCCTAAGAGAGTATCGATAAGATTCCCTGTGAACCCCAGTAAGAAAACCAACAAGGCAAGGGTAAAATCAAATTGAAATAAACATGCAGCTAAAATGGCAATCAGCAGAGAGCCGCACAAAGCAGCTACCGTCCCCTTAACGGTAACAGCACCTGAGGTCCCTTTCTCAACCCGCTGGAAATTCCTGATCAGCACCGGCTGGGTTTTACTGAGTGAGCCGATTTCAGACGCCCATGTATCGGCATTAGCGGCGGCAAAAGCGATTGAAAGACCGACGATCCAGACTGGATCATGCGTGTAATAATGAACCAAGGCCAAACATGCCGGAATGCCTCCGTTCGCAAGTACTTGTTTCCAATCTCTCCTGGAACCCTTTTCGTGTTTGTCGGCAAAAGCTTTCTCTCCGGCCCGATATTTTGACCATAAACTTGAACTGACAAAAAAGGCCCCCAACAAGATTAATCCTTCCAGACCAGTTCCCGCAGCAATGGCAATGCCGGTCAGGACAGAGGCCAGTGCCCCGCTTTTTGATAATGAATGAGATAAAAAAGCGAGGATAGCAGCGGCAACAACGAACAACGCTAAAATCACTGTATTACTCATCGGCAACAATTACTGCTGTCTCAGTAATAATTTTTGCAACAGGTATATCGTGTTCCTCAACTGGAAGTTCTTCGAACAGTTGCGCTTGAAACGCGAGTGATATTGCCCCGCCATGATAATCGGCTAAAAATCGATCATAATAACCACCGCCAAAGCCAATTCTAAAACCGCTCCGGTCGAATGCAAGGCCCGGGACAATTACTAAATCGATGCTTTCGGCATCAACTGCAGTTGTCAGCTCCTCAACAGGCTCGTATAATCCGAAAAACACTGTTTCCAGATCGGTAAAGCTTTCGATCGTGCGGAAGATTAATTGCTTTTGCGCCGGAATACATTTCGGCACAACGACACGCTTGCCAAGCTCCCAAGCTTTTCGAATGATTTGATATGTATCAACCTCTGGAAAATTTGATATCGTTACACCAATCGTCTTCGCTGCCCGCCAGCTCCTATCTTGATACAGCTGTGTCGCGATCCGATACGATTTATCCTCATATAATGGTTTGTTCAGAATAGCGAGCTGCTCTTTTACTATTTTCCGAATCTCATTTTTCCTGTTCATGAACACACACCCCCTGTTTATAAAGCTGTACAAAAAGAAAACCCGCTCGATAACAGCGGGTTTTTTAATCAGGAAGCACGGATTAAAAATGGGCTCCCTGTTTTCTCGTTGAATTTAAAATGCTCAGTCTCGCCGCTGACTTTCTATAACGTAAAAGTCGATTTTTTTATACAAAAAAACAGCAGGAATAACTCCCACTGCTTATTTTGTTTCGCGGTGTAAAGTAACACGTTTCAATCTTGGGCTATATTTCTTTAGCTCAAGACGGTCCGGGTTATTTCGTTTATTTTTTGTAGTGATATAGTTGCGATCACCAGTCTCTGTGCAAGCTAATGTAATGTTTACACGCATGTTATTTCCCTCCAAACTATGTGTAACTAGTTCGTGCATACGACTTTTCTATAATAGCATTATTTGCAGGGAAATGCTAGTCTATTTTTTAAAACTGCCTGATTTAAATAAAACAGCTCGTCCTGTGACGATCCTTTCATCATCCATGCATTGGCTGTGACTGTCTGCCTGGCTGCCAATTTCAAAGAAAGGGAGAAAATGCTGACTGCCAATCCTTTTGCCATCGGCTGATAGCGGAGCCGTCCTTTTTCAGCGCAGCTCCAAAAAGCTTCTGAACCAATATTCCAGAGTGGCTGGACAGTCGACTCCTCCATTGGTTCACCGTTATAGTGACCGTTTATTAAAAAAACATGGTCTTCGGTCAGATGAAAAATTACTTTTTTTACGGGGGAAATAAATGTAACATGGTCTTTTGTTGCATTTTCATAAGAATGCATCATGAGAACTTTGATTTCGGTTGGCTCGAGAGAATGATTTGTTACATACATATCATAAAAACGAATTTTAGAGTGGGGATGGTGTCTGTTCATTTTAATTGAAAGCAATTGTTCTGGTATAAGCTTTTCATAACCGCTATCTACCCAATACATCTTTCCGTTTACCCAAATCCCCGGCTTAGCTTTAAGTTGTTCCGTTTCCCTATATTCTGCTGGCACGTTTCCTCGAAAGAATGGACCATCTTTTGTTTTCATGTTTACACCTTTTATGTTTTTATTTTTTTACTAGAAATGTGATCATATCTTTCAGATCAATGAACAACTAGATTCTAAAGTTTAAAAGGGCTTCGTCAAAAACCCGCTTTGTTTCCTCGGCGATCCGGTTCCAGCTAAATAAGCTTTCAACCATTTTTCTGCCTTGTTCGCCAATTTCAAATGCCTTTTGCTCATTTTCAAGAAGCCATTCTGCTTGTTGGATCAGGTTCTCAGAGCTGCCCGGATCCATCAGCAAGCCAGTTTTACCATGCTGGACAAATCCTTTCAAACCACCTGTTTCTGAAACAATCACCGGCTTTCCAAAGCTCATTGCTTCAAGGGCAACAATCCCAAACGGCTCGTACAGGCTCGGAAAGATGGTGATCGAACATTCTGCCATTAGCGCGTTCCGTTGCTCGTCATTAATAAAACCGAGTAAATACACAAAATTTTCGAGTTGATAATCTTTTACCATTTTTCGATAAACCTCAAGCATCGGACCTTTGCCTGCAATAATAAAGTAAATATCTTCCTCAAGGTGTCTCATTTTGCTGGCGGCTTCAATTAGTGTTTCAAATCCTTTTTCAGCCACCATTCTCCCAATCGAGAAAATAAGTTTTTTATCATGGCAGATTGGAAGCCCGTTCAATCCTGAACTATCAGTGTCTGTACGGGGTGCTTTCTCGATCCCGTTGGCAATGACAGATATCTTTGCCGAATTCGTCCCAAAAATAAGGCCAAGTTCTTCTTTCATAAATTCACTGCAGACAATAACATGGTCCGATACATCAAGCAGTTTTGTTTCTTTTCTGTGAATCGACCGCTGCATTTCGGTATAAATGCCATTGTTGCGCCCATGCTCGGTTGCATGGATCGTCACTACTAAAGGAAGCTTCAGCAACTTTTTCAGAGCGGCGGCAGCACTGCCGGTTAGCCAATCATGGGCATGAATAACATCGAAATGGAAGAGTGATGAGAGTTCGGCTGCTTTTGAAGCGATTGCTACATTTAAGCCTCCCATCCACGCCAGGAAATCACTGTCTTTTTCGTTATATGCTGTTACCCTGTGGACATATACACCTTCCATTAATTCGAAGCGGACCAAACCATCAGCCATTGCAGTGATCACATGCACTTCGTAATCCTGCTTTGCGAGGCTGACCGACAATCCATGCACATGCCTTGCGAGGCCCCCGACAATATTGGGGGGATACTCCCACGTTAACATGAGAATTTTACACTTTTGATTGCGCATTTGATGCCCTTTTTCCGGTTTCACTTCATTTATCCATGTATCAACAGATAGGGAGGTTAACACAGCTGGCGGAAACCCTTGTGGGAGTTCGAAGCGATTGCCAATTGCCCCTGTCAAAAGAGCTGATTTTAATTGCTTGTAGTTGAAAATATGCTTATCAGCATCTGCTTTATTGAAGTGCTTCTTGCTTGCTATTTGCCCGGTTAATAAAGTCCATTCAACAATCATTTGTTTCATGACCGTTTTCTGATCGCTGGTCCCCTCAATCTTACCAGCTAATTGTTCAAGCTCTTTTTCAATTAAAAAGCTTTCTTCAAAATAAGGAAGAAGTCTTTCCTCCACCAGCTGTTCGGATTGGCCAAAAGGCAATGCCGAGGTGCTCAGGTGGATTTGTTCAGGCTCTTTCTGAACAACACCTGCCTGCTGCCAGCAAATGATTTTTTCATCGGCAAGATCGGTAATTTGCCCGATATAGTTGGCAAGATCGCTTGTAAAAAAAGTGAGTTCGAACGCGGTTGACAATATCGGCGGGTTGCTGTTAGAAGCCAACTCGTTTACTTTCCTGCCGATCTCCATCGACAGGTCATCGATGATAAGTTCACTGATTGGAAAAACCGTCAGTCCTCTTGGAGTCTGAACCGGCTCAGCTCCTGCGGCCTTCGGGAGCGGGTCCCCATACTTTATCGCATGTTCATGTAGATAACTAAACTGGAACCCTTCATTCAGTAAATACAAATCCAGCCCCGGCGTGTATGCACATTGCGGAAACCAGAATCCTTTCGGCTTTACATGGAAGTAATCCTCGAGAATCGAAAGCCCCTCGTTTATTTGTGACTTCATGCCGGCCGGTGTAGAAATAAATGGCAGCAATGCCCCTGTCGCCGGGCTGGCAAGTAACTCAAGCTTTCCATCCTTTATCAGCTGACGAATTGGTACAGATATCCGATATTCCCAGTTTGCCCATGCTTTAAGAATATGTTGATGTTCGTCATTTTTTTCTAAATATTCCGTCAACGCTTGTCGAAAAACAGGCTGATCGGCCAGTTCATAATAAACAGCTGGTAAAGCTAGCTGGAATACTGCATCATGGCTGCATGTTTGCAAATAGTCAAGAAAGCGAATTAGTTCTGCAGAAAACTTATAGGCTGGTACTTGCTGTGCTTCTAAGCAACTCTCAATATCTAGATAGGAAAAGTCTGAGTATAAGACAAGCTGAAAATTCACTTTTGTCATTCCCTCTCCTCTTTTCTAATCGTTTTCTCATAATAGCTGTAGGTGCTGACATGTTCAATCCAATTAGGAGGAGAATCATATTTTTCCATAAATGTTGTAATGTCCTTCAATAATTTTCCGCTCTGTTGTGCCGAAGTTCTTGTCATATGAATCGAATTAGATCGCAACAAAGGGAAAAATTTCGTTCCAGACAGTTTCACGCCAAGTTCTATACAGTAAGAACGATTTGGTTTCAGCCCTTTAAAAGTCCAGTTTTGCACATCTTCCGCGATCATGATTTCATGGTGTCCATGTGCATTATGTCCATTAAAAATAATTGAAGTGATATCATACAGGCGCAGCACTGTTGAAAGATCGCGATAATCCTGATCAAAGTATTGTTGGACGAGGTTCTTTATAAAGCGAGAAAGTCTCCAAAAGGCATAAACTTTGTCAGCAGAAACGCTCCACAAAACAAGCTCGTCTTGCGTTGTAAGAGGAGCAGAATCACCCAGCCCTGAAAAGCCGTTTCCAGCTCTGACGTCGATTTGCTCCGGTCTGGATACGATGCCAGTCCGCAAACCTTTACGTTCTTCATTTATATATTTTTTCCACTGGTATTGGACCCTACCGACAGTTGAGCCAAGCTCGAGGGCTATTTTACGAAACGAAAGCCCGTTCCTGCGAAGCTTTATAATTTCCTCAATCATTGCAGCACCTCATTTCGTTATGACTAAAACGGATAATATATTCATGAACGCTTCTGAATGATGACCAAAAGGATTACTTTCATGTTAGCATTGAAAGGAAAAGCCCACAATAAACGCATTTTGTCGGATCTTGTATAAAACCTGGATGAGTGCAGTGGAACTGATGTAAAACCTGCAATTTTTTTTAGGAATCTTTCATGACTAACAGATGTTCCGACAACGGCCGTTTTTTAATCTTCTTTTTCCGACAATCCTTTTTCTGAAAAATTATTGATGCGAATAACATCGAAATTTGCTGTTTCTAATGGTAAAATATTTTTGTCATATATAAATGAACACAACTGAGGTGTATATAATGGAGTATTTGATGTTAGGGATGCTTGCCCTTTCAATACTATTAATCATTGTTTCGATATTTCTGAAAGATCCGCACAAGGAGATCCGCGATGAACTGGATGAATTTTCATTGCAGCAAATGCAGGAAATCTACCAAATCAAAAAGAAACTGGCTGTTCTCGAGGAAGAACTTCTTGTTTATGAAGATTTGCAGCCTTCGTTTGTTCCGGAAAGAAGGGAAGTCCACGCGATTTTAAAAAATCAGGTTATTTCTCTTGCCCAGCAAGGCTTAACGACTCAACAAATTGCCAGGCAATCGTCTCTATCGACGAGTGAAGTAGATTCGATTCTTCAGGAATTAGGATAAGGGGACGCGTTATGAATAAGCGAAGTGTAAGATCATTTGCAGTTGGAATTTTATTCACAGTAAGCTGCATCGGTTCATATTATTTTTTTATTGATGGACAACAGGCCCAGTCTGTTGATCAATCGATCAAGAAGCTCGAAGCTGAAGGCTATGTCGTTTTATCGCAAAATCATTTTATGGAACTGAAACGGACTGGTAAAGAACGAACAGAAGCGAGTCCGCCTGAGACGATCGAAAAAGAGAGACAAGAAGCGGCAAGTACAGAACAACCAGAACAGATTCCCGAGCAATCTGCACCTGAGTATCAGCTTGAAGTTACCAGCGGCATGACCTCTTCGGAAATTGCCAGCCTCCTTGCCGAGCAGAGCATTATCGAAAACCCTAGTGAATTCGAGTTATTTATGAATCGTTCCGGCTACAGCACGAAAATCCAGGTCGGAACCTTTGAAATACATACGGACATGGATTATGAGGAGATCGGGAAATTGATTACAAAAAATTAAAGGAGCAAGCTTGCGCTTGCTCCTTTTTTTATTAACTATTCAAATCGTAGCGGCGTCCTCTAACTAAATAAATAATGCTTTCGGCAATATTCGTAGTATGATCAGCAGCTCTTTCCAGATAGCGGCATACAAATGACAGCTGGGTAATTTGCGGTAAGAATTCAGGCTTTTGAATACTTAGCTGGAGAAGGTCCTTAATGGCTTCCCCATATAAATCATCAACGTGATCATCCATTTCGGCAACCTTCTTGCCCTTTACAACATCTTCTTCCGTATAACCTTCTAAAGCAATCTGTAACATCTCTAAATTCAGCTTGTGCATTTGCTTGATGTGCTCGATTGGTTTTACGAGCGGCTCATTGCCAATCCTGATCGTCGATTTAGCAATATTGACAGCAAAATCCGCAATCCTTTCGATGTCAGTCGCAATCTTAATGGCTACGATAATTCTGCGCAGATCAATCGCTACCGGCTGCTGCTTGGCAATCAGCAAAATGGCAAGATCATTGATTTCCTCTTCCAAAATATCAGCTTTCGTATCGTCTTCCATAATTTCCAGCGCAAGCTCGATGTTTTTTGTTTCCAAAGCCTCAAGAGATCTTGTTAACGCCTCACTTGCCAATTGCCCCAATTCATTAAGCTTGCTTTGTAAATCATTCAGTTCTTCCTGAAATTTTTCCCGTACAACCATGTGATTGTCTCCCTTCATCACGCCATGATATAAGAAAAGTGCGAATGCCTTGTAAGCCTGTCGTTCAAAGCAGACAAATGCCGGGCCCACTAAGCGTGCCCCACCCCTGGTTTGTCGCCAACAGTAAGTCGTGTACCTCGAAACGCTCAGTTTTTTAAACGCAGACAATAGTTATATTATGAAAAATCGCGCGATGTTTCGCACGATTTTTCTTATCACCCGAATCGACCAGTAATATAATCTTCCGTCCGTTTATCCGCCGGAGTTGAGAATATTTTATCCGTATCAGAAAATTCAACAACCTCTCCATTCAGGAAGAAAGCCGTTTTATCAGAAATACGTGCTGCTTGCTGCATATTATGCGTTACGATAATGATACTGAAGTTTTTCTTTAACTCCTGCACAAGTTCTTCGACCTTTAGTGTTGATATCGGGTCAAGGGCTGATGTTGGTTCATCCATTAAAATGACATCGGGCTCAATCGCAAGACAGCGCGCGATACATAAACGCTGCTGCTGGCCGCCTGATAAACCATAAGCATTCTGGTTTAAGCGATCCTTTACTTCGTCCCAGATCGCTGCTCCTCTTAAGCTCGTTTCAACAATTTGATCAAGGATCTTTTTATCACGAATACCATGAATCCTCGGTCCGTATGCTACATTTTCATAAATTGATTTTGGGAAAGGATTAGGCTTTTGGAACACCATGCCAACCTGCGTGCGTAATTCCTCTACTTTATAATCGCGATCAAGAATATTGCGCCCTCTGTAAGAAATCGTTCCTGAAGTGCGCACGCCAGGAATGAGCTCAATCATCCGGTTTAGAACTTTAATATATGTGGATTTACCACACCCGGAAGGGCCGATAATCGCTGTTACTTCATTTTCGAAAATATCAAGGTCAATATTCTTTAAAGCCTGGTTTTCACCATACCAGAGGTTCAAACCTGAAGTCTTATAAACGATGGATTTTTCGGCATTTTCCACGTTATTTCTTTGATCGTTCCCCATATTCATTACAACTGTCTTCTCTTTTGTCGTACTCATATGATTTCCTCCTTCATCCAAAAAGAAAAGTAACTTTATCGTCCAGGTCTTAATATCTCTTTTGAAATTTATTGCGGATGATTACCGCAATTGAATTCATTAACAATAATAGGACAAGAAGCACCAGAATCCCCGCCGCGGCAACGGCATGAAACTCTTCCTGCGGACGGCTCGTCCAGTTATATATCTGCATTGGCAGAACGGTAAAAGTGTCGAAAATCGATGTTGGTGTGAACGCAATAAACAATGGAATTCCGACTACAAGCAATGGGGCGGTTTCGCCAATCGCACGTGAAAGCGCGAGAATCCCCCCAGTTAAAATCCCCGGAATCGCAGCCGGAAGTACAACACGGACGATTGTCTGCCATTTTGTCGCTCCCATCCCATAAGACGCTTCACGAAGCTCTCTTGGCACGGCGCGAATCGCTTCCTGGGATGCGACAATAATAACAGGCAAAACAAGCAAGCTCATCGTCAGCCCGGCTGTAAGTACGCTATTACCCAAAGCAAGCGCACGCGCAAAAATGGTCAAACCAAGCAAACCAAATACGATCGATGGCACACCAGCCAAGTTCGAAATATTTACTTTAACGAATGCATTAAACTTATTTTTCTTGGCATACTCTTCTAAATATAATGCCGTTCCTACCCCAAGAAACAAAGAAACAGGCGCAATGACCCCCATCAGCCATATTGTCCCGATTAACGCTGTTTTTACTCCAGCTTGCTCAGGTCTTCTTGAAGGCAAGTTCTGCAAAAAGTCCAAGTTCAGATAGCCAATTCCTTGAGTGAATATCCGATATAGTAGAATCGCCAGAACCACTAATCCAAAGCATGTAGCAATGAAGAAGATTCCTTTGAAAAGATTATTTCGCATAATCCGAGCCGGCATTTTCTTTTCAACAATTTTTTGATCCACTAGTTTCATATTAGTATTCCTCCCTGAAGCGGCGAGAGATAAACTGTGCAAGCAGGTTCATCGCGAGCGTGAAAACAAATAAAGTCATACCCACTGCATAAATGCTGTAATAGATCGTCGTCCCAAAACCGGCATCTCCGGAGCTAACCTGCGCAATATAGGCTGTCATCGTTTGAATGGATGAAGTTACATCCCATTCCAGGCTCGGAGTTGACCCGGCTGCCAATGTCACGATCATCGTTTCACCGATGGCACGGGAAAGAGCTAAAACAACAGAAGCCACAATGCCGGAAACAGCTGCAGGCAACACGACTTTTATTGCTACTTCAAATTTAGTAGAACCAAGTGCAAACGCTCCTTCACGCATCGTTCTCGGCACCGATGACATTGCATCTTCCGAAAGAGAGGTCACCATCGGCGTAATCATAATTCCGACAACAATCCCTGCACTTAGTGCGTTGAAGAAATCCAGTCCAGGTATGAAACTGCGCAAAAGTGGCGTTACAAATGTCAATGCAAAAAAACCGTATACAATCGTTGGAATACCGGCCAGTACTTCTAAAATCGGCTTGATAATCCGTCGGGTTTTGTCTGAAGCATATTCACTCAAGTAAATGGCAGATGCGATGCCAATCGGTACTGCGACAAGCGATGCGATTGCCGTTACTTTTAACGTACCTGCAACAAGCGGTAAAATTCCGTATGACCCCGATGTTTCCGAAAACGGATACCACTTGGTAGATGTGAAAAATTCCGCGATTGAAACACGGCTGAAAAACTCAAATGTTTCAAAAATAAGTGTAAATAAGATACCAAAGGTTGTTAAAACAGAAATAACCGCTGTTCCCAACAGAATAATCGGGACTACTTTTTCCATGATGGTCAGCGTGCCTTTTCTTTGCTTTTTTGCTTGAATCAGCTCGCGTACTGAGAGAGACTGTGCTGTTGACATTTTATTGCCAGCCAAAATAAAAAACCCCTTTCATCCACATGACAAGATGAGAAGCACCAAGGAAGGGCTTCCCATCTTGTCAAAACCAGTATTACTTCAATCCTTCAAGTGTTTCCAATCCTGCAGTATAGTCTTCTTCAGGAAGGCTTACATAACCAACGTCTTCTGAAAGCGCGCCAGCGTTTTCAAGTAAGTATGTCATGTAATCGTACACATGCTCTTCTTTTACTGCTTCATTGCTTACATAAGTAAATAATGGGCGGGAAAGTGGTGCATATTCTCCGCTTTCAACCGTTTCATTTGTCGGTTCAACCGGACCTTCACCATTATCAATCGGTACTACTTTTAAGCTGTCTTTATTTTCAACATAGTATGCGTAACCGAAGAATCCGATCGCATTCTTGTCATTGCCAACGCCTTGAACGAGAACATTGTCGTCTTCAGATTGTGTTGCGCCTTGAACCATTTCTTCGTCTTCAAGGATCACTTCGTTCCAATAATCATAAGTTCCGGAGTCTGTTCCCGGTGAATAAAACTTAATTTCTTCTTCCGGCCATCCTTCACGAATATCGGACCATTTCTTTGTTGTACCATCATTGACCCACATTTTTTTTAGTTCTTCTACCGTTAAATTATCAACCCAGTCATTATCAGGGTTTACAACCACTGAAAGGCCGTCGTTCGCAAGTTTAAATTCTGTGAATTCAATGCCCTTTTCTTCTAATTGGGCTTTTTCTTCATCTTTAATTGGACGGGATGCGTTGGCCATATCGGTTTGGCCGGCAATAAACTTTTCAAATCCGCCGCCTGTCCCGGAGAATCCTACAGATACTTTCACATCCGGCTGTTCCATTTGATATTCTTCAGCAACTGCCTCCATGATTGGATATACAGTTGAAGATCCGTCGATATTAATGTCACCTGATAATTGTGCGTTTTCAGTACCTGTGCCTGAATCGGTGTTTTCATTGTCCCCTTCAGTTCCGTTTCCACATGCTGCAGTAACTGCAAGCAAAGTACTCATCACTGCTGATAGTGCCAAGAACTTAAACTTTTTCATTTCTTTTGGTCCCCCTAAGAGATATGGTTGTTTTGTCCTACATGTAATACATTAAAGCTAAACTATTAATCGCGTTTTAACACTTTGTAAAGGTTTTGTAAATTTAGCTGAAATCTGTGTAAAAATGTCGAAAGCAGGTAAAATTAATAATTTGCATGCACTGTCTGATCCGGATATTTAAAGTTTTTTTTACTATACCCAAAATCGCTGAATTAAAATCGCCAAAATTAAAAACACACCAGAAATCAGTGAAATTTAACTTATTATACCCAAATAAAAAAACTGCTTTCAGTTTTCGAAAGCAGTTTTTTTGTTTGTATTCCCATATTAATTTTCGACACTTTGTTCGTTTACTTCCCTTGCTATTTCCTGGCCCGCCTGAACCTCTTCAATGTTTTCCACTAGCTGGACAGGGTTTGCTTGGTTCATATTTTGTTCGACACGCTGTTTCTTTAAGTTAAAGTAAGCATCAAATGCTTTTTTTCCTATTTTAAGGTTGGCTTTATGGTCTTTGTCACCCTGGAATGCCCACGGCACTAACACGGCGATGGCAACCTCAGGGTTTTCATGTGGCGCGTAACCGACAAAGCTTAAGTTCATGACTTCAGGAGCTTCTTTACCAAAATTCTTTCTTAGTGGCCCGTCATAAAAAGCTTCAGCTGTTCCCGTTTTCCCAGCCGGCAAATATTCGAGCGGGAACCAACTGTATGCTGTACCCCCCGGTTCCTGGACGACCTGGCGGAAGCCTTCCTGGACACGCTCTATCCACTCTTCTTTCATCGGCAGCTTATTAAGAACCTTTGGTTTGATTTCCTGCATGACTGGGCCAAGCTGGTTATTTTCCATAACCGGCTCCCTGATTTGCTTCACCAAATGCGGCTCAAGGCGGTGGCCGCCATTGGCAATCGTTGAAACATACTGGGCGAGCATCATATTGGAATAAGTATCATACTGGCCGATCACGAGGTCAAGCAGGAAACCGGGTCTTGTGTCCATTCCTTTAAAGCCAATCGTTTCATTCGGCAGGTCAATCCCGGTTCTGACGCCCAGGCCAAACTGGCTGAATGAATCACGGATTGTGTCAAAAGCCTTTGTGTTCAGCTTAAGCGGGCCCTGCGGAATATATTGGCCACCGCCGATCGTGACCGCCGTTTTGAACATATAGACGTTCGAAGATCTTTTTAACGCAAAGAGATCATCAACAGTACCCATGTTTGTCCACGATTTTTTTACTGGTGTACTTCTAATATACATCGGTGCATCATGGTGGCGTGTTCCAGGTGCAATTGCCTCGTTTTGATAACCTGTCAAAATCGTCGCACCCTTGACAGCAGACCCAACGTTGTAGGTGGTCGTGATATTTCCGAGCGCATCATCCTGCATTTCATCCTGGCCCGTTTCTTCATTTTTTACAATTCGTTTACCTGCCATGGATAGGATTTCTCCCGTATTCGGATCCATCATCACAACATATGCCCGGTCCAATAGGGTGGTCCCTGCTTGACCTTTTGCAGCCCAAAGCTCTTCTTCGATCGCTTTCTCAACTGCGAGCTGCAAATCCATATCAGTGGAGAGGACTAAGTCTTTGCCGCGCTGTCCCTCGGAAATGATTTCTGTTTTAAGGACATTGCCCGCTTTATCGGTAATATTTTTAACCTTCGCTTTTTGGCCGTGCAAAACATCCTCATATTGCTGTTCGATATAGCTGATTCCGACGCGGTCATTCCGATTATAGTCGCGTGACAGGTAGTAATCAAGCTGCTCCTCAGGCAAACCTTTATCCGCATCGGATACTTTCCCAAGCACGGACTTCAGCGTATCGCCGAATGCATAATAACGATCCCAGTCAGTCGTGGTATCAACTCCAGGTAAATGTTCGAGGTTCTCGCTGACAACTGCAAATTCTTCAGGGGTTACCCCCTCGTTTTTGACAATTTGCGGTGTCAGTGCATAACCCGAGCTTAATTCCCGGTAGATCGCAAGCACCTCAAGTTCTTCATTGGAAAATTCATTAATTTCGTCTTCGGTAATTCTTTCGAGCTGCAGTTTGTAGAGATCCTTATCCGTCAGCTCTTTTCCCTCAAATAATGCTTGTTCTTTATCAGTAATTTTTTCAGCAGCGCGGTCAGGGTTTTTCATAATCCAAAAATCTTTCCTATCCCGCTCTCGTATTTTTTTTGTATCTTTATCAATCAGCTGGGCCAGATTCTCGGCAACTCTCAAAATCTCCTGCTGCTTTGTTCCTTGATATTTCGTATACGTGATCGCATTCAGCGGCGTGTTATCAACAATCACCTTTCCGTTGCGGTCAAACATTTTCCCCCGCGGCACCGAATTGTTGATAATTTTATCCTCGGTCCGTGCAATCTCACGTTTATAATCGTCACCATATACAATTTGGACAACGCCCAATCTCAAGATCAATAATGAAAAAAGCAAAAACACAGCGAAGAACAACATATTCAACCGAAACGGCACGTGCGTCTTCTTTTTCTTTTTGTTCAACTCTCCACACTTCCCTTATAAAAGGATTACATTTTTCTATTCTTTATTCTATAAGAAAAAGATCGATTTATCTATTACTAACCGCATTTTCCAGAAATAAAAACGAAGAATTTGTCGAATTCCCCGTCAAGGTGAAGAAAAATGAATATTGCGGACACATAAGTAGATGAGGGAATGGCCGGCTCCAAGGATGAGCAGCAGAATAGGAATGCTTTTTTCGCTGTTAAAAAAGGTAATTGCGAGCAGAAATAAAGAAATTGACACGATCCTTCCCGAATTTAAAAAGAGCTCGCGGACAACAATATATTCGATTCTCATTTCCGCAGCTTTCCACCCCCTGCCAATCACATCATAGGTGAGCGACACATATGGAACAAGAAGAAGCGGATAGGCAATCGCGATGACCGCTGCGTAAACCAGCATCTTTGTAAATGTAGGTTCGAAGACAATCAGGAAGATCGATCCATATAAAATCAAACCGCCAATCAAAATCGCCTGTTTCCGGTTTCTCTTTTTAATCATCCTTGAAACGATATAGTATGTAATAAAGGCAATCCCTGAATTAATCAACCCAAAAGCTCCGAGTGCCATTTCACTTCCTGTTGAAATAAACACAAACACAGAAACGATAAAAACAAATGTGCCTTCACGCAACCCTTGAAAAAAATGTGCATTTGTAATCAGCCGCCAATTCCGATTATAGTTTCGTTCGGAAAGGATGCGCTGAAACCAGTAGCGCCCCTGCGCAGGCCTTCTTTTTAAAAAGAAGCTAAAAAACACGGCTGCTGAAAACAATGTTAAAGATAAACCAAAGACGATTGAATAGCCGGTAAAATTCTCAAGCCGCGAAATAATAAAACCTGCAGCAATCGGTCCGATCATCCCGCCAATCGAGTTCAAGATTCCGAGAAAACCATTAAAGAAATCCCGCGTTTCCGGTTCGGTAATTTCAAAGGTTAGCACATTAAAGGCGAGCCAGTAAAAACCATAGCCGATCCCGAGCAGCCCCCCGAGGAGCAGTAAAAAGCTCGACGCGTCTGTTCCTATAAACAGGACCGCCAAATAAAATGAGGCTAAAAAAATAACGCCAATCCGCAAAACAATTACCCTGTCAATTTTCTTCGCCCATCGGCCCGCCAAAATGAAAGTGATCGGCTGAAGCACGACGACCGATAAATTATATAATCCCAAATCCATAAACTCACCGGATTGTTT
This sequence comes from Bacillus canaveralius, assembly GCF_002860125.1. Taxonomy (GTDB): domain Bacteria; phylum Bacillota; class Bacilli; order Bacillales; family Cytobacillaceae; genus Bacillus_BJ; species Bacillus_BJ canaveralius. The sequence goes on along the minus strand of NZ_PGVA01000004.1, from coordinate 86,386 downwards.
CCAAAGATAAATGTTAACAAATGTATTGGAAAGGGCAACACTCAATGAATAAAGGCCGCCAATCAACAGCAATAAACTTAAATCTCTTGTAAGCTCGACATCTCCGATCAATTTTTTCAAGTTCATAAAAAAACTCCCCTTTGTATCACAGGGGTAGTTTTCAACAAAATCAACTCGTGTATGCACTTTCTAGCGAAAAAGGGATATGGATGAGGACTGAATGCTTTTGATTCTGAAAGTTTGCTGTTAAAGCACGGAGTCTTTCCTTTAATTCTTCGCGTCGATCATGAGTTATGATCATAAACCGGCCAAGTATTTTTAATACATATAAAAACCCCTGCCGGACAATCTCTGACAGGGGTCTTCATTTATAAATTATTTCGCCGCGCTATAACGCTTGGATACTTCATCCCAATTTACAACATTCCAGAATGCATTGATGTATTCTGGACGGCGGTTTTGATATTTAAGGTAGTAAGAATGTTCCCAAACATCAAGTCCAAGAACCGGCGTCTTGCCTTCCATTAACGGATTATCCTGATTTGGAGTGCTTGATACTTCCAGTTCGCCATTGTTGACTGCAAGCCATGCCCAACCTGAGCCAAAACGAGTTGTAGCTGCTTTTGAAAATTCTTCTTTGAACGCTTCAAGGCTGCCGAACTTGCTGTTGATTGCATCTGCCAATTCGCCAGTCGGCTCTCCGCCGCCGTTTGGAGAAAGGATTTGCCAGAATAACGTATGGTTTGCATGTCCACCGCCATTATTGCGCACAGCTGTGCGAACAGTTTCAGGAACTGCGTCCAAATTGGAAATAACCTCTTCTACAGTTTTTGAAAGTAGCTCTTCGTTTCCTTCTAAAGCGTTATTTAAGTTTGTCACATATGTGTTATGGTGCTTTGTGTGATGAATGTTCATCGTTTCTTTGTCGATGTTTGGTTCCAATGCATCGTAAGCATAAGGTAATTGCGGTAATTCAAAAGCCATCATTATTTCCTCCTTATGTATCGTAAAGTTAGTGTTCAAGATTTGATCTTAAGCACTTCAGCATAAGATTACCAAAGTTCGGTAAGCGTTTCAAATAAAATGCTTATAATATTTCCACTATTTTCATTGTTAAAAGTGTATTTTGGGATAATTGACCTCATTCCTTATTGAACGAACCGGGGCGACTGGGTACCCGGGTCATTGTTTCGAAAAGTTGTCATTTTTCAAGTAATCCCTTTCCTGTAAATGATATAAGTTGCTTGTCCCAAAAATAACAGCCATTAATTGGAAAAACCATATTGACATGTTATAAATACTTCTTTTAAATCAAAGGTGTAAGAACTAAAGGGAGTGGCATACATGGGAGAGATCAATCTATCACTTTATAGTTTACTGCTGCAACATTTTGTCGATAAAGAAACGGTTCAGAAAGTGAAAGCTGGCACAATTCTTTTTCAGGAAAAAGATCCTGTCCAGCATATTTATATTCTTTTGGAAGGCACTGTTGCTCTGGGGAGAATTCACTTAAAAGGAAAAGAATTTATTCTTAAAATCCTGAATGGAGAAGAACTTCTCATTGAATATCAATTATTTAAGAATTCCGATCGATATCATTTCTTTGCCAAAACGATGAGCGATTGCGAAATGCTGATGATCAAGCGTGAGCACTTTGAACATTATATTGCACATGACCACCGGGCGTTAAATGCCCTGACAGTATGGCTGAGCACCCGCTACTTAAAAGCGCAGATGAAGTGCCAGGACTTAATTATGCACGGAAAAAAGGGCGGCCTTTATTCGATCATGATCCGCCTTTGCAACAGCTATGGCGTGATGACTGATGAAGGCATCCTCATCGATATTCCGCTTACCCACCAGGAGCTCGCCAATTTAACATACGGTACAAGGGAAGTCATCCAAAGAATGCTGAAGGAATTGCGGGAGCTTGATGTGATTTCCTATGACCAGCAAAAATTTGTGGTCAAGGACTTAAATTATTTGCGACAGGAAGTTGACTGCCAAAACTGTCCGTTTGAAATTTGCGGCTTAAATTAATGACAGCCAGTCTAGACTTAGCGCTTTTCAGCGGTTATTTCTATCGGTTCCTTAAAAGGACATTTCCAAACTCCATATAGGTCACTTTGCAAATGTCCTCCCTTTTTACAGAACTAAAATCAAAAAATAAATGATCATGACGGCCTGGATCAGCGCTTTTGTCACAACACTGCTGACAAAACCGATCACCGAGCCAAATCCGATTTTTGTCGCTGATTTGATGTCCTTCTTGTTAATCAGCAGTTCGGCAATAATCGCGCCAAGAAATGGGCCGATCAGAATTCCCAGCACCGGAATAACAAATGGCCCGATCAAGAGCCCGATCGTACTTCCCCATACGCCTGCTTTCGAACCTCCATATTTCTTTACACCTATTAAATTGGCGATATAATCGGCCCCAAATAATAGAATCACAAACAAACCTTGTATGATCCAGAACAGCCAGCCCAACGGTTCAAAAGAGAAAAACAAGCCATAAAGCAAGAAACCGCCCAGCAAGAACAAAGCGCTCGGGATGATCGGAAAAACCAACCCGGCAAAAGCAACAATAAACATTAATATAACGGCCGCCCAATAGACGTATTCCATACCATTCATCCTTCAACTTTTTTATTTTTATAAAGCTTTTCTTTAATCGAAAAACGAACAATTATTTAAAATTCACACAGTACTATTCCTCTCTTACTGAAACGTCCTCGTTTATTAAGACAATTAATTCGTTTTTCGGTTTGCTTAATACTTTGTAAATTTTCTCAGTTATAATAAAACACTTATGGCTATTATATATACTATTATTTTTTTCGACAAACCTTGCCTGATCGTTTTTGGTGTGATTCGTGTAATATTTTCGAACACAAGGAGCAACAAAGCTTGTGCTTAAAAAGTGATAAAGCTACAATAAGAAAGCAAGACTTAGGTAGGGGTGTGTAGTTAAATGAATATATTTAAACAATTTTTTAAAAGCTTGTATTCTCCAAAAGACATAGCATTATTTCGATTTCAGGGAATTGGCAAAACGATCTTGTATATTTTCTTTCTTACCCTCTTGTCGATTATTCCATCGTCGTACTTTCTTAGCACGGCATTAATTGACGGGGTGAATACTGCCCGCGAATCGATCGAAGAGGATATGCCCGATTTCACTATTGAGAACGGCCAGCTTTCCTCCGAAGAGAATCGTCCGGTTACAATCAATAAAGACGGTTTTACGATCATCGTCGATCCAACGGGCGCAGTAAGTGAGAAAGACTTGAGCAACGAGGATAATGCTGTTGCGCTTCTACAAAATGAACTGGTATTAGTAGCCGGCGGCCAAGATCAGGTTCACCCGTACTCAATGCTCGGTTTAAATCTAACAAAGAATGACGTAACCCAGTTACTTACCAATCTCGATTCAATGATGGGGATCCTTGTTCCCGTAATGATTGTCGTCATTTATTTATTTTCAAGCGCAATTAAATTTGTTGAAATATCGATCCTTGCCTTCTTTGGGTTAATGTTAAAAAACCTTGCAGGCAGGAATTTGCAATACCGCCATTTGTGGAGAATGGCTGCATACAGCGTTACATTGCCAACGATATTTTTTGCCATTATGGGAGCACTGCAAACCCAGGTTCCAGGCGGATTTTTAATCCACTGGTTCGTATCGCTGCTGATGCTCTATTTGGCAATAAAAGAAATACCGAAACCTACCGTAAAAGAGTAAACGGGGCCTATTCAGCCTCGTTTATTTTTTTTGCAATAAATATCTGCGGAAAACATTGCAATCCATTTTAAAAAATGTTTAGGAATAAAGTTGCAGGCAAAACGATCCAAATTAAGATTAAATATAATAAATCTTAACAATCCCTTAACAAACCTCCTTCATACTAAAGTTGCATTTAATTTGGGAGGGGGCATTTAATTGGATCGGCTTGGGCTTAAACAGATAAAAATGGCAAGTGGCGAAATCTGGGGCGGAATGCTTTCCAGACTGTCTTTACAGGCAAGATTGCTGGCGATCATCCTCAGCCTATTGCTTGTCACGATATCAAGCATTGCTTATATTTCCTTTGTAAAATCAAAAGAAACGACAGTGCAATTGATGGAGCAGCGCCTTGAAAAAGAAGCAGCCACCATTAGTGAAATGGCGAAGAACTTAATGTTGATTTACGTTGGCAAGGAAGAGAAATTCAGCGAAAAAATGGATCAAGTCATTAAATCGCAGGATGCCGATATGGCCCAGGACGATTTAAAAGGGGATTATTTTTTAATAAATCAAAAAGGTGTTGAACCGTTTCAGGTTAGCCGGAACTCTAAGCTCGTTTTTCCCGATTCGGTCCTGACCGACATTCGCTCGCAGCAAAAAGGGATTCTTCACCGCGAGATTAATCGCGAGCTATATACGATCTCTTTTCATAATATACAGGAGCTAAATGGGATTTATGTGATCGTCATTCCGCAGAAATTATACTTAAAAAATATCAATGAAATGGCTACATATATGGTTATTACCGTTCTGATCAGCCTTGTGGTGACCTCGGTTATTATCACTCTTCTTGTTAGAAGTTTGACAAAGCCTATATCCAACCTGCACGAAGTGATGAAGGAAATCAGAAATGGCAATTTGGATCTACAAATAGAGGCGAAGCCGTCGACACCCGAAATCAATTCTTTAATTAAAAGCGTTCAGGCGATGGTCTTGCAAATGAGGGACTTGCTATTTAATATTTCCGGCACAACAAACAACCTGTCGATAACAGGTAATGAGCTCAGGGAAATATCCAGCGATGTGATCAGTCAAAATCGTCAGTTAGTGGAGGCGATTCAGGTTGTCAAAGCAGGAGCCGAACAAACAGCCGGAAGCTCAGAAGAAAGTGTTCACACGTTCCATGAAATGAAAAGGTCGATCAGCAATATTTTTATGAACATTGAGCATATTACCGATAAAGCGGCCGCGATGAACCGTTCAGCTGTCCATGGAGAAAAGAGTGTTGCCGCGATGGCTGAGTCTATAACAGGATTTGCTGGTGAGTTTCGCGGAGTTACTGAAACGATTCACGCGGTTAAGAACCATTCCTCGTCGATTGCGAAAGTAATCAACTTAATTCAAGAAATCGCCGAACAAACCAAACTGTTATCACTAAATGCTGCCATTGAAGCAGCCAGGGCGGGTGAGTCGGGAAAAGGCTTCGCTGTCGTTGCGGGTGAGGTCAGAAAGTTAGCAGACCAGTCGTCACGGGCTGCTGACGAAATTACGACAACGATTCATCAAATGGAAACTGTTTCCCTGAAAGCTTCAGACGAATTCGAGAAAATGCTGACAGGACTTGAAAGTCACTTAAATAATGCCTCTGTGAGCAGACAGACTTTTGACAGCTTAATGCTGGAGATTGAAGCGGTTAATGAAATGATTGCTAATGTACAAGCATTACTGTCAGGGTTGAACGATACGCTGCCTAAAATGGAGCAAGCATCGGAAAGCTTCGTTTTCGTGTCACAGCAAACTGTTGCCAGTGCAGAAGAAATGATGTCAGCTTCAAAGCAGCAAATGGAAAAAGTAAAGCTTAGCCATTCTGCGGGTGAGAAACTAATGACTTTATCAGATGAATTATCCGAATTAACGAAACATTACCATTACAATGAAAAAAAATAAACGCGGCCAAAGGCCCCGCTTATTTTTTCAAATCTGGCATTATCCCACAGGCGAGATCCAGATGGGTAATGTAATATATTACAGCTACTCGTTGTTTTGTTGCCTATTTTGGTTTCTATTTTGTTGATTACCGATCGCTTTGCTTACACCGTTTGTTGCTCGGTCGATCACGTTAGCTGTTTGATCAACAGCGTTCATCGTAACATTCTCTGTTGCTTCGATCGTATTTTGAGCTGCATCAAAGACTACATCAGCACTGTTTTTAACTCTATTAGCAACATTCTGTGCCATATTATTTCCGTTGTTGTTTTGGTTTTGATTTTGATTTGACATATTTCTCACCTCCTAAAAATCCTTTCTAGGTTGTGAAGAAAGTGAGAAGTTTATCCCATCACATAGACAATTATAATAACATGAGTAAATTTCACAATGTAATAAGTTAAAGAATCTGTTCTATTTTCTTAAGCGGTGACATATATATTGGACAAACTCCCATTTCGACTGGAGGCCGCTTAATATGAAACGGATTGCCGGATTCATCTGTGTAGTTTTGGTCATATATGTTATCTACTTTGATCTTAGCTCAGGCACTCTGCCGGGTGTTAAGGAGAAAAAAATCGAGGCGAAAATGGAAACTCAGCTAGCTTATTTCGAATCAAGCGTTAAGCCGGGCGACACAGTTTTGTCGATTATTGAAAAAAATATAGATAAAGCAGTCCCCGTCTCGATTGAGCAAGTAATTACCGATTTCCAGAGCCTTAATGAAGGATTGAAACCAACAGAAATTCAAATTGGCGAAGACTACAAGTTCCCGGAATATTAATTCCCGCAGGTGTCATATCCTTGTCAAATTCAGCAGTTCATTGATACAATGGAAGCATATTGGTTATAACACAGCTTATGAATCCAATGTTTAAAGGAGAGAATCTCGATTGAGTGGACTTATACATCGCACAAAAACGCGCCCCGTTAAAGTTGGTAACCTAACGATTGGCGGGAGCAATGAATTATTTATACAAAGCATGACAACAACAAAAACGCACGACGTCGAAGCGACAGTTGCCGAAATACTCCGTTTGGAAGAGGCAGGCTGCCAGATTGTCAGGGTGGCTTGCCCGGATGAGCGCGCTGCGAATGCGATACCGGAAATTAAAAAACGAATCAACATCCCGCTTGTTGTCGACATCCATTTTGATTACAAGCTCGCCTTAAAGGCAATTGAAGGCGGAGCTGATAAGATTAGAATCAATCCGGGAAACATCGGAAAACGTGAAAAAGTGGAGGCTGTTGTTAAAGCGGCTAAAGAAAAAGGAATTCCGATCCGCATCGGTGTGAATGCCGGATCCCTCGAACGTAAAATCGTGGAAAAATATGGTTATCCGACTGCGGACGGTATGGTCGAGAGTGCTCTGCACCACATAAAAATTCTTGAAGATCTTGATTTTCACGATATCATCGTTTCGATGAAAGCATCTGATGTCGGTCTCGCGATTGAGGCATATGAAAAGGCAGCACAAGCTTTTGATTACCCGCTGCACCTCGGCATAACCGAATCAGGAACGCTGTTCGCAGGAACGGTCAAAAGTGCTGCGGGCCTTGGAGCTATTTTAAGCAAAGGGATCGGAAACACGCTGCGTATTTCCTTAAGTGCTGATCCGGTTGAAGAAGTGAAAGTCGCCAGAGAGCTGTTAAAAAGCTTTGGCCTGTCCTCTAATGCAGCGACTTTGATTTCGTGCCCGACATGCGGAAGGATTGAAATTGATTTAATCAGTATTGCAAATGAAGTCGAAGAGTATATCCAAAAAATTAAAGCACCGATTAAAGTCGCCGTGCTGGGCTGTGCGGTAAACGGCCCGGGGGAAGCCCGTGAAGCCGATATCGGCATCGCCGGAGCAAGAGGCGAAGGACTTCTGTTCCGTAAAGGAAAGATCGTCAGAAAGGTTCCGGAAGAGACTATGGTCGAGGAACTAAAGAAAGAAATTGATAAGATTGCAGAAGAATATTTTGCAGCGAGAGCTCTGGAACAACAAGAAGTTGTCCAACCATAATGGTAAAAGACCCGGCGGAAAAATTCGCCGGGTCTTTTGCTTTTCAATTGCTCCGTTATCTTTGAAAAGCTTTAGAAAAACGGCAGGACAAACATCCCTACTATAATGGCGATTGCGCCTATTCCAATCGCCCAACCGCCGAGGTTGGCCGCCCCTCTTCTGAGCGCAACAAAGCCGAGAATAATCCCGGCCGCCCCAAACAGGATTGGCATTACAAACAGGGATAAAATAGACAGCGCAAGGGCTGCATAGCCAATACCCCGGCCGCTTGCAGCTACTTCACCCGAATTCCCCCCGTTTGATTTATTCTTATTGACGTTCCGGTCAATACGGACTGGAGCAGCGACCTCAGCTGCTGTTTCTTCACGAAAATTTGTATCGTTATAACTGGTCCCCAGATCGGATTTATTACGATTGGTTTTTGCACCTTTATTTTGTCGTTGCTTTTCCGCCATGTTCATCCCTCGCTTTCATAATGGAGCATTCATATTGTTTGCGACTTTACACTGTTTCATTATGTTAATGTTTGTCTGCATTTTTCCTGTGTTTTCAGGCAAAAAACTGATTGTCGACCTCGAGTCTTTAGAAATCACGGTTCTTTTGATAATATAAAGACAATAATGCAAAGACAGGAGCAGGATCATCAACATGGGAAAACGTTTTGGTATTGATATCGACGGGACAGTTACTTGTCCAACGTCGATGATCCCTCATTTAAACAAGGCCTTCAGCATGAACATAACATTACAAGACATCAAACAATATGATTTAAACCCGCTCGTCAATATAGGAGAGCGCGAATTTGCAGCGTGGTTTGCCGAAAACGAGCCGCTTATATATTCAACTTCACCTCTCGCCGAAGGCGCCAGGGACATTTTACTCAAATGGCAAGAACATCATGAGCTTTATTTTATCAGCGCGCGAAGGTCAGACTTGCTTGCTTTGACAGAAGAATGGTTTTGCAAACAAGGCCTAACCTACCACCATGTGGAATTAATTGGTTCACATGACAAAGTCGCCACAGCCAAAAAATATAATGTCGATATTTTTTTTGAGGACAAACATGATAATGCCGTCATGATTCATGAGGCATGCCGGATTCCGGTAATATTATTTGATACCCCGTACAACCGCGCTGCGACGCCTGAAGGTGTTATCCGTGTTCAAAATTGGCGGCAGGCCGCAAACTGGGTTGAAAATTGGTTGAAATAAAAAAACGGCTGATCGGCCAGCCGTTTTTTCATTCGTAGCACTCAGGGCAACGCCCGTAGATTTCAAATTTATGCCCTGAGACATCATAGCCTTTCAGATCTTCGTTCAATCCATTCATTGGGCATGTGTCAATTTCCTTCGTTTTTCCGCAGTCAAGACAGATAAAATGGTGGTGGTGCTGTTTATGGGTGCATGAAAATCGAAAATGCTTTTCGCCTGACAGTTCCGTCATTTCAAAAATGCCCATATCGACAAATAAAGACAGGTTCCGATAAATCGTATCGAAGCTTAGTCCCGGATAGTCATCTTTCATATCCTCTAATACATCGCGTGCCGTTAAATATTTATCGCTGGCAGCAAAAAGCTGCAGCATTTCTTCTCTTTTTGCTGTATGTTTGTATCCTTCGTCCTTCAATATCTTTAAAGCTTCGTCCACATTCATTTCATTCACCTCTTAATCCGCAATCAATCGGAAGACTGGCCGCCTGAGCCTAATGCTGAATTTACACAGGTCTTGCCGATAAAAATTTTTTAAAAAGGATTGAGATCATTAAAATCGCCACGGCAATAATCACAATTGTACCGCCTGGCGCCAAATCAAGATAATACGACAGCGTTAACCCGCCAAGAACCGACGTTTCACCAAAGATAACGGAATAAAGAATGGTTTGTTTGAATCCTCTGGCAATGCGAATACTTGCCGCAACAGGCAGCGTCATCAGCGAAGATACTAAAAGGATTCCGACAATCCTCATTGATGCTGCAATTACGAGAGCCACCATGACAATAAATATAAAATGGACACTTCTAGCTGCGATACCGGAAGCCTTGGCGTGTTCTTCATCAAAGGATAATAAAAATAACTCCTTATAAAGCATGAAAATAACGACGATCACAAACAGACTGATAATGACAATTGTCCACAGATCTGTCCGGCTTACTGCGCTGACACTCCCAAATAAATAGCTGAATAAATCTGTGTTAAAACCGTCTGCCAGTGAAATAAATATTACTCCGAGCCCGATGCCACCCGACAGGATAATCGGAATCGCCAGCTCCTGATAATGCTTGTATACAGTGCGAAGCTTTTCAATAAAAACGGAGCCAGCTACCGAAAAGGCCATCCCCATGTAGAGTGGATTCAATCCTGTCAGCGCCGGGTAACGCTTCTCAAGAAGCAGGCTCGCTGCGATTCCAGCAAGAGTTACGTGGCTTAACGCGTCCGCAATTAAAGATAACCTTCTTACCACTATAAAAACGCCAAGAAGCGGAGCAATAATCCCGATGATAATCCCTGTCAGAAAAGCATTTTGCAGAAATTCATATTGAAGTATGTTGGCAATCATTCCACACCTCCATGATGGGAATGATCATGTGTCAGAACATGAACGTCATGCCCGTAGAACTCAGACATTTCTTCCATTTTCAAGTGTTCAAATTCCTTGGTGTTGCCATGGAAATGGAGGTGCTTATTCAAGCAGGCAACGTGGGTAACTTTATCGGTTATCGTGCCGATATCATGGGTAACAAGCAAAAGGGTAATACCCAATTTTTTATTCAATTCGTCGAGCATTTGATAAAACGCCTGTACATGCTGTACATCAACCCCAACGGTCGGTTCATCCAAAATGAGAAGCTCGGGATCACTGACAAGTGCTCTTGCGATAAAAACTCGCTGTTGCTGCCCCCCGGATAATTCCCCGATGTTTTTTTTGATCAAGTGCTCGAGTCCAGCCGATTCTACTGCTTTAAACACTTTCAGTTTGTCTTCTTTGTCCATAAACCGGAACAAGCCGATTTTTTTTGTCAGTCCGCTTGCGACTACTTCAAAGACCGTTGCCGGAAACCCTGTGTTAAACGAGTTTGCCTTTTGAGAAACGAAACCAATTTTTTGCCAGTCCTTAAAGCGGCTGATCTCCTTTTCGAATAAGAAGATCTCCCCTTTTTGCGGCTTTAAAAGCCCGAGGATTAATTTTAGAAGTGTTGATTTACCGGAACCGTTTTGGCCGACAATTCCGAGGAAGGAGCCCTTTAAAATCTCAAGGTTAATATCCTCGAGCACCAATTCCTTTTCATACCGGTACGAAACATTTTCTATCTTCACAATCGTTTCAGTTGATTTCAATCCTATCACCTAATTTAAGAATCATTCCGATTTACATTTTGTAGTATACAACAACCGGGTATGAAAGTAAAGAAAACGCACAGGCGTCCACAGCCGTCATTTCAATTTTTGTCACGATTCATGAATAGTGTTCATATGTTGCTAAAGAGGTGACGACTGTGAAAATTTTTCAAAACATCATTAATCACAAGATCAATACGATCTCCGCTGACGAATTAATGAAATATGCAAATCAATTTCAGATTAAAGTCAGCAGGGCGCAAGCGCACAAAGTGGCGGCATATTTAAAAGGAAAACAAATTAATATTTTTAATGATGCCGAGCGGACCGGATTAATCAAAGAAATTGCCAAGGTTGCCGGCCCTGAAACAGCAAGAGAAGTCAACCGGATTTTTCTCGAACTTACAAAGTAAAAAGAAAAGCGGAAGCGCCTTGCTCAGCCCCAACAAGCGCTGGAGGGCCTACAGTGAAGTCGCGCTCTTTGACTTCATTGGCAGGACCGAAGCGACTCGAGGGGCTAGGCGCTGGAGCTGGACACCAAAACACCTAACTAATTCGAAAATTTTATACTTTTTTTATCATCCGCACATGATGTTATCGAGCAGGTTGTCTTCGAATTTTTGTTCTCTCAGCATCGCAATTTCATGCTTGTAAGGCGCCTTTTTGTTTAGTTTATCCTCGCCAACATAAGGAGTTTCAAGGATTTTCGGAATACTCGCCAGCTGAGGATGGTGGACGATATAGTTGAGTGCTCTAAAACCGATATTCCCGAATCCGATATTTTCATGGCGGTCTTTTCTCATTCCACGGGCATTTTTGCTGTCATTAATATGCAGTACCTTTAATTTTTCAAGACCGATAATTTTATCAAACTGATTTAAAACCCCATCAAAATCCTCAACGATATCATAGCCCGCATCATGGGTATGGCACGTATCAAAGCATACTGAAACATGATCGCTGTAAGTGACTCCATCGATAATCATCGCAAGCTCTTCGAACGTTTTTCCGCATTCCGATCCTTTGCCCGCCATCGTTTCAAGGGCAACCTGGACCTTGTCCTTACCTGTCAATACTTCGTTAAGCCCTTCGACTATTTTCTTGATGCCTGCTTCAGTCCCCTCTCCTACATGCGCGCCGGGATGCAAAACAATTTGCTTCGCTCCAATTGCTTCGGTACGATCAATTTCCGATCTCAAAAAATTCACCCCGAGTTCAAATGTAGCCGGGTTAACAGCGTTCCCGATATTAATAATGTAGGGGGCGTGCACAATGATGTCATCAATGCCGTTCGCTTCCATATGACGCCGACCTTCTTCAATATTGAGATCTTCTATTTTCTTTCGTCGTGTGTTTTGCGGTGCACCTGTGTAGATCATAAATGTATTTGAGCCATATGAAACAGCTTCTTCGCTCGCAGCAAGCAGCATTTTTTTTCCGCTCATTGAGACGTGTGAACCAATTTTCAACATATTCTCTTCTCTCCCTTTTTTAAGCAAAAGTTATTTTTTTCTTTGCACCCGCTTTTGCCTTTTCTTTATTTTAGTGACCTCGGCCTGCATTTTCTTTTTATAGCCAGGCTTTACTTTATTCGGCTTCCGGACCATCGACTTCGCCTGGACGTCGAGGTCGTCCACCTGCTTCTGTCGTTTTTTGCGTTTATTTCGGTCGCCTGTTTCGACCATTTCGCCCTTTTGGATATCAACATTTTTAAATTGGATTCCAAGCTTCTCAAGCCGGTTCAGGGCATCTTCGTCAGAATCCTCATAAATCGTCAAAGCGACCCCTGAAGCGCCTGCCCTGGCGGTTCGGCCAACGCGGTGCACATAGAAATCCAAATCAGACGGCAATTCGATGTTAATGACATGGCTGACGCCCTCGATATCGATTCCTCTCGCCGCCAAATCAGTTGCAACAATGTATTGAAACTCAAGATCATTTACTTGTTTCATTACCTTCTTGCGCTCACGCGGACTTAAATCGCCGTGGATTCTACCAACCTTCAAGCCTTTTTCAAGCAAACCATCTGCGACTTTATCAGCCATTTTTTTTGTATTCGTGAAAACAATCGCCAAGTACGGATTGAAAAGCTGCAGGCTTTGAAAAGCGATTTCAATCTTCGAACGGTGCCGTGCTGGAATGACGTAATGGGCAATGTTTTCTGCGGCAATTTGTTTTGGCTCAATATGGATATAGGCAGGGTTTTCCATGTACTTTTTTAATAACGGTTTCAGCTTTTCCGGAATCGTTGCAGAAAAGACGAGCATTTGAAGCTTTTCCGGCATCCTCGCCGCTACTTGGTCCACATCTTCAATAAACCCCATATCGAGCATTAAATCAGCTTCGTCAATTACCAGTGTGGAGGCTGTATAAACAACAAGAGCCTGCGCCTTCACAAGGTCGTTGATTCTTCCCGGCGTTCCAACAACAATGTGAGGCTGCGTTTTCAATTTATCAATCGTGCGCTGCTTGTCCGTCCCGCCAATGAAGCAACGGGCAGAAATCATTTTGTCGTCGTCGCAATGCTTTGTAACTTTGAGGATTTCCTGATAAATTTGATTCGCGAGTTCTCGGGTTGGCGCAGTAATTACTGCTTGGACTTCCTGTTTGGCAGGATCAATTTTATTCAGAATCGGCAGTACATAAGCATGGGTCTTCCCGGTACCTGTCTGTGATTGGCCAATTGCGCTCTCACCCTTTAGCACGATCGGAATGAGCCGGCGCTGTATTTCAGTAGGCTCCTGGAAACCAAGATCGGCCACTGCTTCTATAAGGAAAGGCTTAAGCTTGTATTGTAAAAACTTCGTTTCAGTCATTTATTTAACTCCTCATATCATGAATTAAAGGTCGTTCCTATGCACCCATCCTGTAATTATAATAAAGATTTCATTAAATCGCCACTGCGGCATTTGGAAGTACCCAGTTGGGAACTGACCCCTTATAGTATTTTTCAATTTAGAGCAATTAATGAGAGCAGCTTTTTTGATCTCCACATCTGCCCAAAACCAAAATGGTTTAGAAGCATATGTTAACAATGAGAGTAACCATGAAGGAGGCAATGATTATGCAGCCGAGACATCGAGGTTCGTTTGGCGGCGGAATCAACCCCGGTTTTATGAATCGCCGGCGACCCGGACCGAGCTTCAACCATGGCAGGAGCAGCGGGCCATTCGGCCAAATGATGGGTCCGCAGCAGCGGGCCAAACAAGGAGGGGGGCTGCTGTCGAAAATTTTTGGCCGTGGAAACCAAAACACGGGATATCCAGGTGCTCCCGGCGGCGGTTTTTTTGTTGTGGGCGGCCAGACCCGCTCACCTGCAGCAACAACTGGAAGCTCATTTTTAAAAACACTTACCAATCCTGCCACCATAAACGGATTTCTAAATAATACCCAGCAAATACTTAATGCCATGCAATCTTTCGGGCCGATTGTCCAGCAGTACGGGCCGCTCGTCAAAAACTTCCCTGCGATGTTGAAATTATATAAAGGACTAAAGGATGCCCCTGAAAATGACGGGGATCATGCAAAAAAAACTAAGAAAGATCGCAGCCGAAAACGATCCGTCCTTGAATCAGAATCTGAATCCTGGGACGATCTTGAATCAGAATCTGAGTCCCTGCAGGATCAGGAAGATGTGCCATTAAGGCGGCCGAAAAATGGAAATTCTGTACCGAAAATATTTTTTTAACAATAAAAGAATTTTTCACGTGCATTTTCCCGGTTATTGCTAATGATATACATTAGTGATTCCGCTTTGTAATCTTCCCATAACTTTTATATAATTAAACATAAGCATTTATTTGCTTTTATGGGGAGGACTCAATATGAAGGTATTAAAAATATCACCGCGCGGCTATTGTTATGGCGTAGTTGATGCGATGGTTATTGCCCGTAATGCAGCTTTGGATCAGTCTTTGCCAAGGCCTATCTATATACTCGGTATGATTGTGCACAATAAGCATGTGACAGATGCATTTGAGCAAGAAGGAATCATTACTCTTGATGGACAGAATCGCAAAGAAATATTGGAGCAGGTTGACCACGGTACCGTTATTTTCACAGCCCACGGGATATCTCCTGAAGTGAGGGAGCTTGCGGCACAAAAAGGCCTGGTAACAATCGATGCCACTTGCCCGGATGTTACGAAAACACATGATCTAATCCGCCAGAAAGAAAAAGAAGGCTACCAGGTCATCTATATCGGTAAAAAGGGGCATCCTGAGCCTGAAGGTGCCGTTGGTGTCGCTCCAGGGATCGTCCATTTAGTATCGTCAATTGAGGACGTCGCTGCCCTTCAAGTTGTCGGCGAAAAGATTATTGTCACCAACCAGACAACGATGAGTCAATGGGATGTAGCAGATATTATGGAAAAGGTTAGAGAAAAATATCCTCATGTGGAAATGCATCAGGAAATTTGCCTGGCTACCCAGGTGCGCCAGGAAGCAGTCGCCGAGCAGGCCGGTGAAGCAGACGTGTTGATTGTTGTCGGTGACCCGAAGAGCAATAACTCGAACCGGCTTGCCCAGGTTTCCGAGGAAGTTGCCGGCACGAAGGCTTATCGAATTGCCGACATATCGGAGCTTGAACTGGACTGGATAAAAGACGCAAATACAGTAGCCGTTACAGCTGGAGCGTCGACACCGACGCCGATCACAAAAGAAGTGATCACCTTTCTCGAGCAATATGATCCTGCAGATTCGTCTACATGGGTACATGA
Source organism: Bacillus canaveralius (assembly GCF_002860125.1). Classification (GTDB taxonomy): domain Bacteria; phylum Bacillota; class Bacilli; order Bacillales; family Cytobacillaceae; genus Bacillus_BJ; species Bacillus_BJ canaveralius. The sequence continues at coordinate 70,610 of NZ_PGVA01000004.1, read as the reverse complement.
AAAGAAGGTACCACTTGGAAAGATTCTTCCAAAAGTAAAAAAATTGACAGCTAAACCGTGATTTCTAAAACCCTTGCCTCAAGCGGCAAGGGTTTTTTGCATTTAAATGAGTCAATTTCACAATGTAACAAGCTAAACCGAAAAACGAACAAAGTTGTCTAGATATACAGGATTATGCCATAGGAAACGAATAAGTAACTGTTCGTTTTTCACTTAAAGAATTGCTTTATGAAATTCATTCAAATAAATTGAAATGGATCTGTGTGGACTGTTGATGGAAAGATGTTGATGGCATAACCCTTTTCCCTGGACAACCTTGTTAAAACAGTCGCGGTTCCCTGCTTCATCACTTTTTCAACATTATGACCGGGATCGACTATGTTAAGGCCCATCATCATTGCATCATGAGCAGTATGGTAATACATGTCCCCGGTCACATATACGTCTGCCCCTTTAAATTTGGCCTGATTGATATATTTATTGCCGTCACCGCCGAGCACGGCTATTTTCTTGACTGTCGTATTCAAGTTCCCGACCACACGGACTGCCGGCACATCCAGGACCTTTTTTACATGATGAGCAAACGCTTCTAATGTCGTCTCTTCTATGTAACCGACCCTGCCAAGCCCAAGCAGCTCACCTTTATTGTCCATAGGATAAATATCGTAGGCCACTTCTTCATATGGATGGGCCTTCAGCATTGCACCCAGTACTTTTTTTTCAATTGTCTCCGGATAAATCGTTTCAATCCTCGCCTCCGTCACTGTCTCTAGGGTTCCATGGCGGCCGATATGCGGATTAGTGCTGGCACCAGGCAAGAATCGGCCTGTGCCGCTGCTTGAGTATGAGCAGTGGCTGTAAGCGCCGATTGCACCCGCTCCCGCTTTCCCGACTGCTTCCCTGACGTCTGCCGCATTTTCTTCAGGTACGAACACGACTAACTTTTTCAATTTGTTCTCATATGTTGGAAAAAGCAGTTCCGTGTTTTGCAGACCAAGTGCTGCAGCGAGCATATCATTCACACCGCCGCTTGCAACATCCAGATTGGTATGGGCCGCATAAACAGCAATCTCGTGTTTAATCAGCTTTTCGATCACAGCACCCTGATAAGTATCTGTTGCGATTTTCTGGAGCGGGCGAAAAATGAGCGGATGGTGGGCGATAATGAGCTGGACACCCCTGTCGATCGCCTCATCAACGACTTCCTCCAGTACATCGAGCGCGATCATCACGTTTTCGACAGGTTTGTTCAGCCTGCCAATCTGGAGTCCGACTTTATCCCCTTCCATTGCAAGGCTCTTTGGCGAGAATGTTTCAAACAACTGAATAACCTCAAAACCATTGACTTGTTTCATTTTTTCAAAACCCCCTCTACAATTCTGATTTTCTCAAGAAGCTCCTGCTTTTTTTTGGATGTTTCCCTGTTCTCGTCCGCTTTTTCGAGCTGTATTAAAATCCGTTCCCAGTTATCCCGTTCAGAAATCCATTTTTTACGGAAAACATCATTTTGCTTTGACATTAAGATCGGGCCGAGCAAAAGACCGCCTTCGAATGACTCGCCGTAATAGGAACGCGGATCACCTTGTTCCGCTGCCAATATTTCATAGATTTTTCCGTCTTCTTCTAAAATTTTTTCATCGACCAGCTTCCAGTCATGCTCCATTAGCCATTTGCGAATCGAAATGGCACCGATGTTCGGCTGGAGGATAAGGCGCTTAACCGCCGGAAGCTTTTGTTTGCCTTTTTCCAATATCGAAGCGATTAACGTTCCACCCATTCCGGCGATTGTGATGCAATCAACCTCACCCGGAGAGATAACATCAAGTCCATCGCCTTTGCGTACGAAGATATTATCGGATAATCCCTCCTCGTCTACTTGCTTTTTTGCCGATCGATATGGTCCTTCAGCCACCTCGCCCGCTACCGCAAATGTAACGATCCCCTGCTGAACAGCATGGCACGGCAGGTAAGCATGGTCAGAGCCAATGTCGGCAAGCCTGCTGCCTGCAGGGATATATTGTACAACTGCCTTTAAACGATCTGATAGATTCTCGGTATTCATGAGTCACCACATTAATATAGTTTTTTTGAATGAATTTCATAAAGCAATTCTTTAATTGAAAAAGCGAACAGTTATGTAAAAATTAAGATAGTATTCGTTTCGTACGCATGATCCTGTTTATTTAGACACTTCATTCGTTTTTCGGTTTAACTTATCACATTGTGAAATTGACTCCTCTAGTATAAAAAAAGTCCTTCACAGATGCAAAGGACCATTTTTCATTATTTTATTTTATACCTGCGAGCCATTCAGCCATTGCTGGTGCCTGGTCTTGAGCAACAAGACCGGGTGGCATATTGCCTTTACCATTGACTACGATATCAGCAATTTCTTCCTGGGACAGCCTGTCGCCTACACCCTTCAATGCAGGGCCTGCTCCACCTTGGTAGTCGCCGCCATGGCAGCCAATACAGCTTTTTTGGTAGATTTCTTCCGGGTTTGCTGAAGCAGTGTCTGCTTGTTCTTCGCCGCCCTCAGCTTTATTCGCCATTTCTTCAGCATCGCCGAGGCCTTTAACTGAAAGAAAGAACATTAATGCAATCCCCAAAACCGCGATAAGAGCAAATGGAATAAGTGGGTTCCGATTCATGATTTTACCTCCCTTATGTAACAACATCTCAGTTTAATATTATCGTATACAAACAATTTCTATTTTACTTTAAAATTGCTGAGAGGAAAAGCCCTAAAGTAAACTTTGTCACTCGATGTTCTTAAATTCGACAAAATAAAGGCCTATAGACAAATGTTTTCTCTACAGGCTGGATTGAAATAAGCATTTACCCTGGATATTCAACAGCCGATTGTTCTCGCAATCACGAGCCTTTGGATTTCGGATGTGCCCTCGCCAATCTCGGTCAGCTTCGCATCTCGCATATAACGTTCAACATGATATTCCTTCATATAACCATAGCCGCCGTGTATTTGTACGGCCTGATCGGTCACTTCCATGCTGATTTCCGAAGCATACAGCTTGCACATCGAAGCCTCCTTCGTGAACGGCCTTCCGTTATCCTTTAGCCAGGCCGCTTTGTACACCATATTGCGGGCAAGCTCAATTTTCATAGCCATATCGGCCAGTTTAAACTGTATCGCCTGAAAGGCTGACAGGGAGCGGCCAAATTGCTTTCGCTCATGGGCATATTGCAGAGCTTTATCATAGGCAGCCTGGGCAATTCCAACCGCCATTGCCCCAATCCCAATCCGCCCTCCGTCCAGAGTCATCAAGAATTGTTTAAATCCTTCTCCTCTATTGCCGAGCAAGTGCTCAGTCGGAACACGCACGTCTTCCAAGACAAGTTCCGTTGTATTCGATGAATGCAAGCCCATTTTCTCATAATTGTCGATCACTTTAAAACCTGGTGCGTCTGTAGGCACAATAATCGCACTGATTTCTTTTTTTCCGTCCTGTTCACCCGTGATCGCCGTTAACGCCAGATGTCTGGCATAGCTGGCATTGGTAATATAGCATTTGTTTCCATTGATCACAAATTCCCCGTCTTTTTCAACTGCCGTTGTTCTCGTCCCCCCTGCATCGGACCCGGCATTGGGTTCGGTTAAGCCAAATGCCCCGAGCGTTTCGCCTGTGCAAATTGGAACGAGGTATTGCTGTTTTTGTTCCTCTGTCCCGAATAAGTATATTGGAGCCCCACCAAGCGATATATGCGCCGAATACGTAATTCCCGTTGAACCGCAGGCTCGGCTCAACTCCTCGGTTACAATCGCAAAACTGACCGTATCTGCGCCTCCTCCGCCATACTCCTCAGGAAAGGGCAAACCCATCATCCCCATGTCGGCCAGCTTTTTAAAAATAGATTCCGGAAATTGTTTATTTCGGTCCCGTTCAAGAGCTCCGGGAGCGACTTCTTCTTCTGCGAATTCCCGGATTGTTTTACGGATCATTTCCTGTTCTGAAGTTAAATCAAAATTCATTGAACTTCCCCCTTGCAATTTTTGAATACGCTTACATCACTCTTATTATAAAAGGGAAATATGAATTTTCACAACATTTTAAAATTTTTATAATAAATTATTATACAAAAATAGATATAATAATGATCGCCGCTCCTAAAATACCGGCTAGGCAGAAATAAAGAAGCTTTAGTTTCCAGCCAGTAAAAATCCAGAGCAAACAGTTTGCCGCACAAATGATATAGAGAATTCCGTCGCGGTTTGGCGCCAGCACCGACGCCCCTTCCACAGACAATAAAAGAAATATCAGGGCCGAGACAATTAGAGGCACTTGAAATGAAATCCCTTTTCTGGAAAAATAGAAAACAGCCAACAGGCCGGCAATGATAAAAATTCCGCCAAGAGCCATTTGCAAAATGAAAGACAATTCAGTAAAATAAATGACAAATATAAAAATTGGAATGAGAAGGAAAATTGCAATGTTTGGAAAATGTGATTTTAAGGAAGCTATTCTCTGTTTATTTTTTTCGACCGGGCGATTCCCTTCCGTATATAGCGTCAAAAGGTAGTTGCAGTATTGTTCAGGAAGCAGCCTGTTTTCCTTCCAATACAAAATCTCTTTAACAATCGTGCTTTTGCGATTTTCATTCATTTATTGTACACTTCCTAACATCTGCTCCTATTGCAACCGGAAGCATATTGTAAAAAAAATAGTTTACTTCCATTGTAAGAAGTAAACTACTTTGTGACAATCATTTATTTTTCAGATTGATTATTCCAGGAAATCCTTCAGCCTTTTGCTGCGGGATGGATGGCGAAGTTTGCGCAGCGCTTTCGCTTCAATCTGGCGGATCCGTTCGCGCGTCACGCCAAACACTTTCCCGACTTCTTCGAGTGTCCGGGTGCGCCCGTCATCAAGCCCGAAACGGAGGCGCAGTACATTTTCTTCCCGGTCTGTCAGTGTATCCAGCACGTCTTCAAGCTGCTCCTTGAGAAGTTCGTAAGCAGCATGCTCTGAAGGAGACGTTGCATCCTGATCTTCAATGAAATCACCAAGATGTGAATCATCTTCCTCACCGATTGGTGTTTCAAGTGAAACAGGTTCCTGGGCGATTTTTAAAATTTCACGAACTTTATCCGGAGTGAGATCCATATCTTCCGCAATTTCTTCCGGTGTTGGTTCGCGGCCAAGGTCCTGAAGCAACTGGCGCTGGACCCGGATAAGTTTATTGATTGTCTCGACCATATGAACCGGAATACGGATCGTTCTTGCCTGATCCGCAATTGCACGCGTGATCGCCTGGCGAATCCACCATGTTGCATATGTGCTGAATTTAAAACCTTTTCGGTAATCGAATTTTTCAACAGCTTTAATTAAACCCATATTTCCTTCTTGAATCAAGTCAAGGAAAAGCATTCCCCTGCCGACATAACGCTTGGCAATACTGACTACAAGACGGAGATTAGCTTCAGCAAGACGCCGTTTGGCTTCCTCATCACCCTGCTCGATTCGCTCTGCAAGAGATATTTCCTCTTCAGCGGAAAGCAGGTCGACACGGCCAATTTCTTTTAAATACATGCGGACAGGATCATTGATCTTTACGCCCGGAGGTACGCTGAGGTCATTTAAATCAAATTCCTCATCACCTTTTGCTAATTGCTGTATATTCGGGTCGGCATCCTCACTGTCTCCGACCAGCTCAACTCCTTGTGACCCAAGGAGTTCATAGAACTCATCCATTTGATCTGAATCGAGCTCAAAGTTTGACAATCTTTCCGCTATATCATCATAAGCTAATACACCGGTCTTTTTACCTACTTCCGTTAACTGCTCTTTTACTTGTTCCAGGGTCATATCTGACTCGACCTCTTTCGAACGGGCTGACTTTTCAGCCATATGTCCCCCTCCTTCCAAAATCACCAAACACTTATCTACACTATTCGGATCTATAAAGACTTTCGCAACTGGATAATTTCCATCGCGATAGCGGCTGCTTTTGCAAAATCTTTTTGGCGATCTGCTTCCTTTTCTTGCGCCTCTTTTTCTTTTATCATTAACATCTTTTGATAATTCAACACCTGTTTGATATAATCAGACATTTCCTGCTGGCTGATCTCTTCATTGATAGACATCATTTCAATGTCCGCCACAAGCCTTTTCAGCTTCGGGTCTTGAAGATAATTTAAAAATGCGCCTGGATCAGGAGCTCTCCCGTCCTCATAATAGCCAAATAAATACGTAATAATTGCTTGATGTTCATCAATATTAAATGAACTGCCTGCAAGCCGCTCCTGCACTTTATAAGCCACATCACTGCTTCTGAGCATGTGGGCAATCAGCCTTCTTTCAGCGGTATGATAAGCAGGCTTCAACTGCTCGGTTTTCATTGCCCCTGCCCACTTTTTCGCGGGCTTTTCAGCGCTCTTACTTGTTGTTTTGCGGTTTTCAACCCGGGTATACTGCTGCTGCTCCTGCATTAAGGCATCGAGAGACAATGAGAACTCTGATGCAAGCTGGCGCAAATAATGATCCTTTTCGACCGCTTTGTCAAGGCGGCTTATTTCCTTTACTACTTTTTCGATATACTGGAGCCGATCTCCTTCATCTTGAAGGTTTTTCCCTCTCCGATAATACAGAAGCTTAAAAGACATGAACGGAATACTGGCCCCTATTACATCATTTCGAAATTTATCAGCACCAAATTTCTTGATATAGTCATCAGGGTCCATACCGTCAGGCATTTGTGCTACTCTTATGTAGCTTCCTGCCGCGGACAGGGCGGTTGCTGCCCGAAAAGCAGCTTCTACTCCAGCATTGTCAGCATCATAACAAATGATAACCGATTGGACATTCCGCTTTATAAGAGTAATATGCTCATCAGTGAGCGCTGTGCCCATCGTTGCTATTCCATTTTCGACGCCTGACCGGTCTGCAGCTATGACATCAGCGAACCCTTCAAACAGAACGGCTTGCTGAAGCTTCCGAATACTCGGGCGGGCCAGGTGAAAATTATATAAAATTTTGCTTTTATTAAAGATTGCCGTCTCGGGACTATTCAAATATTTAGGCTCATCGGCCCCTAGTGATCTCCCGGAAAAAGCAATCGTATTTCCGTTTTTATCCAGTATCGGAAACATAATTCTGTCCCGAAAACGGTCAAAGTAGCTGCCATCCTTTTCCCTTTTAATGATTAAGCCGGCTTTCTCCAGCAGAGCGGTGGAAAAACCTCTTTTCGCCAAAAACTTATAAACGAAGTCCCATGTGCCGAGCGCATAACCCACCTCGAATTTATTGATGGATTCGATCGTAAATCCCCTGCCGAGCAAGTACTCAAGGGCATGCTGACCGTCTTTTGTGTTTACAAGCAAATGATGATAGAATTTCCGTAATAGCTCATGGGCTTCGATCATTTGTTGGTTCTCTTTCGAAACCGGTTTCCCTGCTGACACTGCAGACAGATCAAGTTGAAGGTCAATATTCGCTCTATCAGCGAGTTTAATCGCAGCCTCCATAAACGTCAATCCTTCTGCCTCCATCAGAAACGAATAGGCATTTCCGCCAGCCCCGCACCCAAAACAATGGTATATTTGTTTATCGGGCGAAACGGAAAATGAAGGGCTATTCTCACCATGAAAAGGACATAAGCCGAAATAATTGCGGCCTTGCTTTTTCAACTGAACATAATCACTTATGACATCAACAATATCAACCGCTTGCCGTATCTCATTTAATTTTTCTTCGGCAATTCGTTCTGCCATGATGAGTGCATCTCCATTTAACTGAATGAATTTTTCATAAAGCAATTCTTTAACTGAAAAACGAACAGTTTTTTTAAATTAAGATCGTATTATTCATTTCCTATGGCATACTCCTGTTTATTTAGACAGCTTCATTCGTTTTTCGGTTTAGCTTATTACATTGTAACTTTACTCAACTATTAGATATTCTTGAAAAATCAACGAATCCCTGCAAATTTCGACAAAATGTTTGTCAGCTGATGTACAAATCTCGATCTGTCCTCGTCCGTGTATGGTTTGGGACCTTTACCATAAACACCGCGCCTGCGCGCTTTGGCGGAAAGATACCGCAGATCAAGAGCCGTATCAATATCCTTTTCTTCAAATAAAGTTCCCCGTGGTGATAGTACATAAACCCCCATACCGAGCAGGGTCGATGCGAGACCGATATCCTGGGTCACCGCAATATCACCCTTTTTCACATGATTCATGATGTACAAATCTACAGCTTCCTTTCCTGCATCAACGTACTTCCAGACAGCATGGCCATTGTCCCGTTTGACATGGTTATAGGAAGCGATGAAAATTGCCTCGACTGAGAAAGAAGCTGCGATTTCGACAATTTCCTGTTGAACAGGACACGAATCTGCATCCACAAATAAATCAGGAATGCCCATTTTACTAGTAATTCTACATCCCCCCGGATATTCCTTCTTTCTTTAAACAACTTTCTAAAATGGAAATGTGTCGAATATTTTTTGACTGGTTTTCTTGACATCTGACAATAAATAGTTTATTCGTTCAGATTGAAGTCTAAACCTAATCATGTGCATTTTTATCACAATTTTTTATTATAGTATAGAAATGTTCATTTTTCCATTAATATTACTTGAAAAATAAAATAGAAATAAGCCTGGATCGAAAACCATAAGAAAAGCACTTATCAAAATAAGTGCTAATTCACGGAGTTTTTCTTTTGAAAAAGATTCAGAATCATATTTGCAGTCTCTTCTACCGCTTTGTTTGTGACGTCAATGATCGGACAGCCTATTCTATGCACGATTTTGTCAAAGTAGACCAGTTCTGCTTTAATCCGTTCAATATTTGCATAGCTGGCTTCATCATTTAATCCGAGTGAACGCAGGCGTTCCCTGCGAATATTGTTCAATTTCTCCGGACTAATTTTTAAACCAAAGCACTTATCCGGGGAGACATAAAAAAGTTCTTCCGGAGGATCCACCTCAGGCACAATCGGGACGTTGGCGACTTTAAGCCGTTTAAGGGCCAAGTATTGCGAAAGCGGTGTTTTTGATGTTCTCGACACACCCACCAGAACAATGTCTGCTTTTAAGATCCCACGCGGATCCCTGCCGTCATCATACTTTACGGCAAATTCGATCGCCTCAACCTTTTTAAAGTAATCTTCATCAAGCTTGCGGACAAGACCAGGTTCATATAAAGGTGTCTCTCCGCAAATCTGCTGGATGCGGTCCATCAGCGGACCGATTATGTCGAATGCATAAATGCCCTCTTTCACCGTCACCTCCTGCATATATGCCCTGATCTCAGGCTTGACGAGTGTATAGGCAATCATTCCTTGATTTATTTTCGCTAATGTAATTACTTCATCAATATTCGTCTTCTCTTCCACATACGGAAAACGTTTTATTGTAACGTCGCTGCCGTTGAATTGGCTGATTGCCGCTTTTGTAACGAGTTCAGCCGTTTCTCCAACGGAATCGGATACGACGTAAATAATCGGCAAATTACCCATTTCTTAAATCTCCCCTTTGTCAATCATGAGCAAGCGAAACGAACGCTTTTGTAATATTTGTTTTCGTAATCCGCCCGGTTACTTCAAATCCCTGCTCGGTTTCTTTCACGACCGGCAAAGCATCAATTTGTTTATCAATAAGAACTTTTGCGATGTCAATCAAAAGGTCCTCTTTATGACACATTGTAATGTTTGGCATCCTCGTCATGATGATGTGGACTGGTATGCTCGTCAGCTCCTGCTTGCCAATGCTGGCCCTGAGCAAGTCCTTTCTTGATAAGACACCCATTAAAATGGACCGTTCATCGACAACAAACAGAGTTCCGACATCTTCAAGGAACATCGTACAAATTGCATCGTAAACAGAAACATTTTCGTTTACTACAACCGGAATCGACTGGTAATCCTTCACATAGAGTTTCTTGAGATTTTCAGTGAGCAACTGCGTCCCCGATTTTCCTGTATAAAAATAACCCACTCTTGGCCGGGCATCCAAAAACCCCGCCATCGTTAAAATTGCGAGATCGGGCCTTAAGGTTGCCCTCGTCAGATTTAATTGATCGGCAATATGCTCGCCTGTGATCGGGCCATTTTCTTTAACTATCTCCAATATTAATTCTTGCCGTTTATTCAGTTCGATTTTTCTCACCGCCTAGCATTCCTGTAAAATAGCCGTTCTTTCTATTATGCTTGTAGCTGCTGGACTGGAACGCATTTTTATCTTACGTCCAAAGCAATAATGACATACTTTTATAGAAATATTATATACCATTTATCGAAAATAGGAAGAACTGATTATGATCAAAAGCAGAAAAGCCTGTCGCAACAGGACAGACTCTTCTACTTTGGAAGTCTATTTTACGATGATCTCATTCATTTTCGCAAAATTGTTGATAAGCCGGGCCAGCTTGCCCATTAAAGCTAAGCGGTTTGCACGAATGGTTGGGTCATCCGCCATGACCATTGTATGGTCAAAATAATCATTAATCGGATCCCTTAAGGAAACAAGCATTTCGAATGCTTCCTCTTCTCCTTCGTTGAAATCTATTTGCTGTGAGGCTGTTAAATAGCTTTGGAACAACGTTTTTTCGTATTCATTTTCAAACAGTTCACGTTGAACGTCACCATCAGCATTTGCTTTGCTAGCGATATTCAAGACACGGCTAAAGGCCTCGATACTTTCTTTAAAGTAGGGCGCGTCTTTTTTCCGGTCAAGAATTTGAGCTTTTCTGACGAGCGACGCCGGAGCGCCAATTTCCCCGCCCAGGACTGCCTCAATTAGATCGTAACGAATGCCCCGCTCCTGGAGCAAATGTTTAATGCGCAGCTTGAAAAATTGGACAAGCTCGCTGAATAAACCTTCTCTGCCCTCATCAGAATGATTTGCTTTCATGTTGAGTTGAAGCGCTTCATAAAGGAATTGCTCAAAAGAAATCCGCCAATCTTTGTCAATCAGCGTTTGGATGATGCCGGTTGCCTGCCGCCTTAACGCATACGGATCCTGGGAACCGGTCGGCAATTTGCCGATGCTAAAGAATGAAACGATTGTATCAAGCTTATCGGCGATCGCAAGCACTGCACTTACATTTGCAGCAGGAGTCCGGTCTTCAGCATTGCGCGGCATGTAATGCTCATTAATGGCAGCGGCAACCTCAGGCTGCTCGCCTTGTTGCAATGCATATTTTTCACCCATCGTCCCTTGTAATTCAGGAAATTCATAGACCATTTGCGTGACAAGGTCAAACTTGCAAATTTGTGCAGCCCTGTCTGCTGCCTTACGATCACGCTCAGTCAACTCAAGCATGTTTGCCAGTCGATTGGTAAGCTCTCTGACTCTGTCAACTTTGCTGGCAAGAGTGCCTATTTCTTCGTGGTAAACAATCGAATCAAGTTTTTGCAGCGCTGTTTCAATCACGAGCTTTTGGTCCTCCCTGAAAAAGAACGCTGCATCCGCCAGCCTGGCCCGCAGAACCTTTTCGTTTCCCTTTGCAACCTGCTCAAGATGCAGATGATCCCCGTTCCGCACTGTTACAAAGTAGGGAAGAAGGTCACCGCTCGGCGACTTTACTGGAAAATAGCGCTGGTGTTCCTTCATTGACGTGATTAACACCTCTTCGGGCAGCTCGAGAAAGGCCTGCTCAAAATGGCCAAATAACGCTGTTGGATACTCAACAAGGTTATTAACCTCTTCCAACAAATCTTCTTCAATCGGAATCGTCCACTGCTTTTCCTCTGCAATCCGGTTAATCTGGCTGACGATCGCCCGTTTTCTTTCCGTTGCATCGGCGACTACAAACTGGCTGAGTATCGCTTCAGCATATTCAGCAGGGGATGAAAGGCTGATCTCTCTGCCGAGAAAGCGATGTCCGAACGTTTTGTTCCCTGAGACGGCCCCGGCAATCGTCATTGGAATCACTTCATTACCAAACAGGACAACAATCCATTTAATCGGCCTGACATATTTTAAGTCTTCGTTTGCCCAGCGCATGTTTTTCGGAAATGTTAGACTTGTGATCACCTGTTTTAATTCAGGGAGCAACTCTGCTGTTTTCCGGCCTTTTGTAAACTTTTTGACGTGAGCATATTCGACACCGTTAATCTCTTTAAAATAAAGATCATCGACGCTTTTGCCCTGGCCGCGAGAAAATCCTTCCGCCGCTTTCGTCCATTCCCCTTGATCGTTCACAGCAATCTTTTTTGCTGGCCCTTTTGCTTCTTCATGAATATCCGGTTGTGCTTCGTCAAGATTTGTTATGAAAAGAGCGAGGCGGCGGGGAGTCGAAAACGTTTTTACTGTATCAAAGTTAATTTTTCTCTCTTCCAGCCATGCCTGAACTTTTGCGGAAAGCTGATTTACCGAGTCTGTAATAACCCTGGCAGGCATTTCTTCAAGGCCAATTTCGAGCAATAAATCACGTTTATTCACTTTTTTCACCACGTTTCTGAGTTAAAATCGGGAAGCCGAGCTTCTCCCGTTCTTCATAAAATGTTTTGGCAATGTTCCTCGCCAGATTCCGGCAGCGGGCGATATAGCCTGTTCTCTCTGTTACGGAAATCGCACCGCGCGCATCAAGGATATTAAAAACGTGTGAACATTTCAATACATAGTCATAAGCAGGGTGTACAAGCCCTTCATCCATTTGGCGGTGCGCTTCTTTTTCATAAATATTGAAAAGGTTGAAGAGCATGTCAGGATCGGATGTCTCAAACGTATACTTTGAATGCTCGTATTCGGGCTGAAGAAAAATGTCGCGGACAGTAAAGCCTTCCGTCCATTCGAGGTCAAAGACATTTTCCTTATCCTGAATATAGGAAGCAAGCCTTTCGATTCCATAAGTAATTTCAACAGAGACAGGTTTGCACTCCAGTCCGCCGACTTGCTGGAAGTAGGTAAATTGCGTGATTTCCATCCCGTCAAGCCACACTTCCCAGCCAAGTCCGGCGCAGCCCAGCGAAGGGTTCTCCCAGTTATCTTCAACAAAACGGATATCATGCTCGAGCGGGTTAATGCCTAGTGCTTTGAGTGACTCAAGGTATAGTTCCTGGATATTGTCGGGAGAAGGCTTTAAAATAACCTGGAATTGATGATGCTGGTACAACCGGTTTGGATTCTCTCCGTAACGGCCGTCAGCAGGACGCCGTGATGGTTCTACATAAGCGACACTCCAGGGCTCAGGCCCGATCGCTCTCAGGAATGTGTAAGGGCTCATCGTTCCCGCTCCCTTTTCCACATCATAAGCTTGCATCAAAATACAGCCTTGGTCGGACCAATGTTTTTGCAATGTCAAAATCATGTTTTGAATGTTCATAAGCCACCTCTTTCTGTAAAATTTCGTATTTCCCACACCATTTTCGGGACACTGGACAGTCAATGACTCACATCGCAGCGGGTCTGAGCGTAATACACAAGAAAATGAAAGCACAAAAAACTCCCGTTCCTATGCATTACGCATAGGGACGAGAGTTACCCGCGGTTCCACCCTATTTGCTGCCGTCCGGCAGCCGCCTTAATTTTCACAAAAGCAAAACGTTGCTCTGGAACGCCCTTCCCCTGCTGTCTATTTTCCGGCTTGCACCATCCCGGAATCGCTTTTATAGAGTAAGCTGGGTACTCTTTTCCTTCACCGCAACCTATTAATATTAATTTGAATATTAGCAAAGAACCAATCTGCTTGTCAATGTTAAGACAGCATATCACGCATTTTATCGATTTGATCCAAAAACTTTTTCGCTTTTAAATGAAGCCCTGAGTATTCTTCATAATAGGCCGATATCACTTTTTTAAGTTCATTCTTCGTTTCTTGTTTGACCGAGATATTCCCAAGCCGCGAAAGGTCAAGAGCCTGGAAAAGGCGGAGCAGCTTTACCGTCGCAGGGGCGATTTGATAACGGTATGGATCGTGATGCTCACAGCGATGGCAAATAAGCCCGCCTTCCTTGATTGAAAAAGAAAAATGCCCGTCGGTACTGCCGCACACAGAGCATCGGTTTAATACAGGATAGAGACCGAGGACACTGAGCATTTTTATTTGATAAATGTTGGTCAATATCTCAAGGTCGTATCCTTCGTTCATGTATTGCAGCGTCTGGTAAAGCAATTCAAAAAGATAAGGATTGGGTTTCTTTTCTTCCGTGCTTTTATCTGTCAGGTCAACAATATAACTCGCGTAGGCGGTTAAAAAAATGTCTTCGCGGATGGATCGCATCGAGGAAACCAGTTCCCCTTGCTGGAGATTGCCCAGACCGCTGCCTTTATGGATTAAAAAATAACCATATGTAAACAGCTGGGTGACCGCGGAGAGGCGGCTGTTTGTCTTTTTAGCTCCCCTCGCCATCACACCAACCTTTCCCCATTCACGTGTATATAAAGTGACAATCTTATTCGTTTCACCATAATCTGTAGCTCTAATGACAATGCCTTCACACTTTTGAAGCATAACGCCACCATCCATTAAATTAGACAAATCTATGAGATGGGAAAATCTACCTCTGCTAGCTCAACTTCTTGACTTCCGGGTATTTCTTGTGTGTCCTTCTCCAATTCCTTAAAGAGAAGATATGTGTCAATATTACCTGTTTGCGAAAACACCTTCCAGGTAAAATCCAACATCGAAAACCCCACCTTTCGATTATTCAACTAGCACTTCTGGGCCCAATTCCTTTACATTTATCATAGCCTGTCATTCAAAAATCATGAGACGAAAAATTTGTTAATCTGTTACATGCATAAACTTGAAATTTCAATAATAACTTAGTTAGGGCGAAGATAGTCCGCTAGCGCTTGAACTTTTAATATTCATCTTCGCGGAAACCGTAGTCGCGCAGCTGGTGCATTTTATTCCGCCAATCCTTCTGGACTTTTACCCAAAGCTCTAAAAAAACCTTGGAGCCGAGAAGATTTTCAATATCGATCCTTGCCCTTTGCCCGATTTCCTTGAGCATTTTTCCTTGCTTGCCAATAATGATGCCTTTTTGCGAATCGCGTTCAACAATAATTGTTGCCATCACATGGATTACGTCTTTGTCTTCGCGACGCTCCATTTTGTCGATTACAACGGCAAGGGAATGAGGAACCTCTTCCCGAGTTAAATGGAGAGCCTTTTCACGGATCAGCTCGGATACGATAAATCTCTCCGGATGGTCTGTTACTTGGTCGGCAGGGTAAAACTGCGGACCCTCCGGAAGATATTTTTTGATCTGCTCCAGCAATGCATCAACATTATTTCCTTCAAGTGCAGAAATAGGGACAATTTCCCGAAAGTCATACTTTTCCTTATAGGAGTCGATTACATTCAGCAGTTGATCGGGATGAATTTGGTCAATTTTGTTGATGACAAGGAAAATAGGTGTTCGAACGGACTCAAACTTTTCTAAAATGAACTCCTCACCTTTGCCGAATCCCTCTGCAGCATTGACCATGAAAAGAACAAGATCAACTTGTTTTAGTGTGTTAATTGCTACCTTCATCATGAAGTCGCCCAGTTTATGTTTCGGCTTATGGATTCCAGGTGTATCGATAAAGATCAGCTGTGAATCGTTTTGCGTGAGGACTCCCTGGACCTTGTTGCGAGTCGTTTGCGGCTTATCGCTCATGATCGCTATTTTCTGGCCGATCACTTTGTTAAGAAATGTTGATTTGCCAACATTGGGCCGGCCAATAATTGAAATAAAACCGGATTTGTGCTGTGGCGTTTCGTTTGTATTACTCATGTAAGTCCTCCGGTGAAAATGCTCCTGGCAATAATTCTTCAACAGTGAATTCCCGGGTTACCCCGTGAAGATTGGTTAAGACAACCCTCATATCCCTCGGGCAAAGCTCTGAAATAACTTGCCGGCAGGCTCCGCAAGGCGAGACTGGCCCTTTCGTATCTGCAATGACCGCCATTGCAGTAAAGACGCGGTCTCCTTCTGAATACGCTTTAAACAAAGCTGTCCTCTCTGCACAATTACACATGCTGTATGCAGCATTTTCAATATTGCAGCCATGGTAAACCTTGCCATCATCTGTTAGAAGGGCTGCTCCCACTTGAAATTTTGAGTAGGGAACATATGCTTTTTCTCTTGCTTTTTTTGCTTCTTGAATTAATTGTTCAATGTTCAAAACAATTCTTCCTTTCCAAAAGAAGACTGCCTTCTCTTTATTTTACCCTATTTTGCAGTTAATTTCATCGCTTGTTACAAAATCGCAATAAAAAATATTGAATTTTCTAAAAAGTCTTCCGGTTTATTTTATACTGCTCTGTCATTTTATCGAATATTTAGAGCGTTTACAATCAGCATCCGGTATTGGCCCAATTTGTATCCAGGACTGTTTCATGACAGAAAGGCTGCCCGACAAGGCAGCCCCAGCCTGTCTACAATAGCTTGGGAATAAAAATGATCAATCCGACTGCAACCGATAAAACTGCATAGATCAGCACTGCTCCCGCCGCAATATCCTTTGCCTCTTTTGCAAGGGGATGCTCTTCTTTCGTAACGAGGTCGACGGCTCTCTCGATGGCTGTATTGATTAATTCGAGGGAGAGCATGCCCCCGATGGCAAATAACACAAACAGCCACTCGACAGGTGAAAGTGAAAAGAAAAATCCCGCGCCAATCACAAAAAACGAAATGAAGAAGTGGATTTTCATATTTGTTTCGTTTTTGAGAGCTGAGTTGATCCCGGCACAAGCGTAGAGAAACGACCGAAAAACACCGCAATGACGCCTATTTCTCCTATCTTTGAAGGCCGAACTCATCTAATATATCCTTTTGGCGGCTAAACATTTTTTTTTCGTCTTGCTCGGTCATATGATCATATCCCAATAGATGAAGAAATCCGTGAACAGCCAGGAACCCGAGCTCGCGGATAAACGAGTGGCTATACTCCTCAGCCTGTTCCTTTGCTTTCTGTACAGATATAACGATATCGCCAAGTACCCGCGGAATTTCCGTCCCCTGGATTTGCCGCTCTCCTTCGCCCAATTCCTCCATCGCAAAGGAGATGACATCTGTTGGCCTGTCTTTATCGCGATAATCCCGGTTAATCTCCTGGATTCTCTCATTGGATACGAATGTAATCGAAACCTCACTGCCCGCTTCCACATCTTCCTTTTCCGCCGCAAAATTTAAAAGTGCAACGACGGTGCTGATCTCTTCATCAGCAAGCTGACCGGTTTCATCGATCGGTTCAATTGCTAAGCTCATGCTTGGTTCACCTTCTGTTTCATCATTTCTGGATATTCAATCCTTGAGTGAAAGATTCCCTTTAACGTCTCACATAATGTATGAGCGACGATTTCCAGTTCTTTCAGTGTAATATCACATTCGTTCAGCTGTCCGTCCTGCAATCGGTCAGAAATTATATTGCGGACAATCTCCTCAATTTGTTCATTTGTAGGATGGCTCATCGAGCGGACAGCCGCTTCGACACTGTCGGCGATTCCAATGATTGCCGATTCCTTTGTTTTTGCTTTCGGACCTGGATACCGATAGTCTTCCACCTTCGCTTCAAGGCCGTTTTGTTTTGCTTTGTGATAAAAATACTTCAATAGGGTTGTTCCATGATGCTGTTCCGCAATATCAACAATTTCCCGGGGCAGGCGATGCTTTCGTAATGCTTCTGCCCCATCTGTTGCATGGGCAATAATGATATTTTTACTTGTCTGCGGCGGCAGGCGGTCATGGGGATTTTCAATATTCAATTGATTTTCAATAAAGAACTGCGGTCGTTTCGTTTTGCCAATGTCATGATAATAGCAGCCAACCCGGGCCAGCAGCCCGTTTGCCCCGACCGCTTCACATGCTGATTCGGCAAGATTGGCAACCATGACACTGTGATGGTACGTGCCCGGTGCCTCTGTTAAAATTTTGCGGAGGAGCGGATGATTCGGGTTTGAAAGCTCAATTAACTTCATTGTCGACAAAATTCCGAATCCAGCTTCAAAAAATGGCAGCAGCCCGATCGTCAGAACAGCGGATGCTATCCCGGACACAAGTGCGGCGATCAAATAGAAACTATATTCAAGGCCGGAGTATTGTCCGTTTTGCAAAAACAATAACGAAACAATCACGACAAGATTGACCGCCGAAACGAGCAAACCAGCCTGGAGAATTTTTGAGCGTTGGTTTTGCTTGCTTAAAAATAAAATTCCTGCCAGTCCGCTGCATAAAATGTAGATCCCGATCGTCATATGAATGGTTCCGGTAATTCCTTCGTTAAAAAGGATGCTGCCGCAAACCGCCATCGCAATTGTCATAAATATAGCCAGACGTTCATCGATTAAAATTTTTATCAGCATCGCACCCATTGCAGCCGGGAACACATAACCGATATCAGCGTACTCATACATTTGCAAAAGGCTGATCAACTTCATGATGATTATCGACAGGACAAAAATTAAGCTGAACAGCAGCAAATTTGTCTGCTTTTTATCTTCCGGGGTTTTTTCATTAAAATAATAATAAAGAGCAAGCAGCAAAATCGAAATAAACAAAACGAGACCGGCGAACGGTTTTATCGAGTTATCACTATCAAGCACTCCAGCCAGCTCGAGCTGCCGGAAAATTTCGCGGCTGATCAGCTGTCCCTCCTCCACTAATATCTGCCCCTGAAGAATTTTAACAGGTTCTATATCTTCCTTTGCCTGTTCTCTCAGTTCTTCTGTAGCAACCGGATCGTAAAATTCATTTTGGACGACCGCATACCTGCCAAGAGCGATCGCAGCGTCCTTCATATTAGCAGATAGGCTCGTGTATTTGAGCTCTTCCTCAAGCCGCTTCTTTGCATTTTCGACTTGATCAGCCGGAATTCGCTCGTTCATGACATGGTTAATTGCCGTAACCGTTAAATCTTTCGCGATTGATAATTCATCCTTCCCCGTCTGCAGAAGCGAATTAAAAACCGGATCTGGAATATCTTTCGTCACATTTTCCGTCAATTTATCCTTCAGCATCGGAAGCTTGTCAGCTACAGTCGGCGCTGTTGCTGGAGCGGTTCCCGTGCCATCTGCATTTGTCTGAGCCTGTTTCTGGAGCTGATCCTGCTCCATTTTAATCTCTTCTTCCACCTCGGAAACCGAATCAAATATGGACGAAATTAAATCGACCCGGTTTTCCGTATACTCTTTTTTCATTGTGTAGACGTCCTGAACCTGTTCGCTTGCCTCAGTCCGCTTCCGTTCCGTATTGGCCCGGTCTTCAAGGGTAATCGGCGAACGGATTGTTTGCTCCGCAACAGAAAAAAGAGTCAGGTTCAGTTTTTCCGGTTTTACATTGCTGTACATAACAGCAAATAATATGATTCCGATCGAAACAAATAACAGCACCTTAAAAAAGGTAACATCCAGCAGGTTGCGGATTTTCGCTAATTGTCTTTGAAGCTTTTCCATCTTCGGCCCCTCCTATCACGGCTCGAAATCATGGCCAGATAAGCAGTTTAGTTTTGTCGACTCTAATTATGTAAAATCATAACAGTTTTTCATCCAAGTTTCATCCTCAAATCGGATTAGCTCAAAAAATGTTTGCAAAAAAGAAAAATCCCACGATAGTTTATGCGCAACACTGCGAATAGCTTGCATTTTCCAAAAGAAATAACTGCCCGGCAGCCCGGACAGTTATTTGCTTTCATTTAGATCATATGCATGAATAATTTTTCCAACGAGCGGGTGGCGCACAACATCACTCTCGTCAAGGTGGGTAAAGCTTATGCCTCTTACATTGCCTAAAACGTCTTCCGCTGCAAGTAAACCGGACCTTACCCCTTTAGGAAGGTCAACCTGTGAAGTATCACCGGTAATGACCATTTTTGAACCAAATCCGAGCCTGGTTAAAAACATTTTCATTTGTGCCTGCGTTGTGTTCTGTGCTTCATCAAGAATCACAAAAGCATCATCAAGGGTTCTCCCTCTCATATAGGCAAGCGGGGCGATTTCAATCGTTCCCCTTTCAATCAATCGCTGTGTATGCTCTGCTCCGAAAATATCATTAAGGGCATCATATAAAGGCCGCAAGTACGGATCGACCTTCTCTTTCAGGTCTCCCGGGAGAAAGCCGAGGCTTTCCCCTGCTTCCACCGCCGGCCTGGTAAGGATAATCCGTTTTACATGGCCGTTTTTTAATGCGCTCACAGCCATGACAACCGCTAAGTATGTCTTTCCTGTGCCGGCAGGGCCAATTCCAAACACAAGGTCATGCTTTTTGATGGCGTTAATATACTGACTCTGTCCAAGAGTTTTAACTCGAATTGATTTCCCGTTTGCCTTTTTGGCAATTTCTTCATCGTAAATAGCCTCGAAATATTCAAGTGTGCCTTTTTTCGCTAATTCAATAGCATAGATGACATCTCTCTGACCGATGTTCATTCCTTTTCTGATCACAGCGAGCAGTTTCACCAATATTTTACCTGCAAGATTTATTTGATCCGAATCTCCCGAAACGTAGACGGTTTCGCCTCTCGTCACTATTGAAACATCCAATTCTTGTTCGATTATTTTTAAGTTTGTATCTGAATTCCCAAATAAAGCAATCGCTTCATTCGCATTCTCAAGCTGGATATCAATTGTTTTTAACTCTTCTGTCATTCGTCGTCTCCTTGGATAATTGGTTGTCCTTCTGCGATATTCTCAATAATTTGGAAGTGTATTGATAAATTTACTTTACCATTCTCGATGGACTGGTGCAAAACTTTTTCACCCTTAATGGTAGCATCCTCAGTCAACTTACTTTTTATTTCATTTCTCGCGATCTCCTTTGCTGCCTGAATCGCCTTTTCATTGGAGTAAGTTCGTGTAACCTGTTCACTTTCACGATGTGTGCTTGCTACATATGAAATCGGCAGCTCCCACTTGATAAAACGGATTTTTTTCTCATTTGTCTCTGTCTCAAATTTGCTAAATTCCGGCTTTCCAAATCCCCAGACCGGCACAGCGACACTGCCTATTTTCAAATAGTGTTTTCGCTTCTCATTGCCGCTAAAAGTCTGGAAAGAACTTTCTAACGGAAGCTCAACTTTACACCAGTACCAGGTTTCTCCGAGAATTTCCCCTTTGGCCGGAATAATTATACTTTGTTCTTCTCTGCCGATTACACCTGAAACCAGTAGCTGCCCTGCCGTCACATGATCATGGATATTGACAACTGGATCGCCCTGTTCGACAAACATATCAACAATGACGGCCTTCTTTTTAGCAACTAAATTCCTTGGAGAAGCGTATTCCGGCTGCTCCGGCTCGTTTTTTTCGACGACTTGCATCCGATAGGTTGTCCCCTTTAATTCAACACCCACCCAGGTAAGCGCTTCGATATTGTTAGTGAGCTCACGCTGGATCGTGCTCACATCATCAACAAAAAACTGGAGCTTGCCAATTTTCACACCCATCTTGTCCAATTCTTTGCGAATCTGATATTCTGTTGCCGGATTAGCTCCTTTTATTTCAATAGCCCAGATCATATTTGATAGAAACATAATGACTGCAAAAAAGACGAACGTTCCCGCTGCAAAGCCGCTGTTTTTCAACAACCTTTTCAGCAAAAATGGGGCGCCTGTCCGATTTAAAAAATGAACTTTACACTCGCTTCCTCTTGCAGCAGCTCTGAGCTTATGAACGTCTTCAAGCCGAAGTTTAATTGTCACCGTTTCCGTTCCATGCCTCTTAACCTGCCAGATATGCAACCCCTTTTTTGTCAATCGATTTAAGAGCCGCTCAATTCCTTTTCCTGTTATTTTCACCGTCACAATTCCTTTATAAAATTCAACCCACTGATTCTTCATATCTTCCTCCTGGATTATTCTTAATATGACGAAAAGGCCGAATCACCACGCGTGATCGCTTTCTTGTTACTGTATATACATGACCTGATCAATTTGCCCCTCGACCAATATTTCTTCAGGCAAAATCGTTTTTATGACAAAATGATTCCCTTTAATTAACAGCTGCCCCTTTTCAAGAAGCAGCCTTATCTCTTTATCTGTAAAAGTAAGTAAGCCCCGGTGGTTCTCAATGTATATATGTAATTGCCCGATCATCGTTATACGCGGCAAATCGAGCATGACATCCTGCGGAAGATCCATTTTCTTTGTCATCCAATTCCATATCGAATGGCTCAACTTTTTTGACATAAAAAAAGAACCCCCTTTCATCTCATGTTTATGAAATGAATGGGGGTTCTAGCACACCTTTTTCCCGGATGTCCACATCGTTTACGCTCATCTTCCGCCTATCTTTTAAATGGATGATGGGGGCGTTTTGCCCTTGACTGTCCAAGGACCTCCGCAAGGATCACTCCGTTTAAGAGATTCTGTTGATCAATATCAAGCTCTGTACGCTCTTTTTCTTCGTTTTCCTGAAAAATGCTCGCAGCTGACGCTTTCTCGTTTTTCTTTAAAGATCGCAGCTTAGCTTCAGCCTGCTGTTTCTGTTCTTCATACTTATTGTCAAGTCTTGTCGCCGTCATCTCACGCGTTTCCCGGCGCGCAGCCACTGGTGCTGGTGCTGGTGCCGGAGCCGGAGATGGGGCAGGTGCGGGCTGCTTTGGTGCCTGGGGCCGCACAGGCCGTTGCTGCCGCTGTTCCTTGCCGGCATCTTTAAAGCGATTGAACAAGCTGGAAATGATCCCGAGTACAACCACAATAAAAATAGGATTTTCAAAAATAAACTCCATTAGAGGCTCCTCCCTTCTTAAGTCCGGGTTTTCCTCTTATTATTTCTTGCCGTTATCTTTTTTCTCGCCTGTCATTTTGCCGATTGAGCCCCTCATATCGGTATCAGCCGAGATATTTTGGATGTTCATATAATCCATTACACCGATATTGCCTTCTCTTAAAGCTTCTGCCATCGCAAGCGGCACGGTCGCTTCCGCTTCGACAACCTTCGCCCTCATTTCCTGGACGCGTGCTTTCATCTCCTGCTCCTTTGCCACCGCCATCGCCCGGCGTTCTTCTGCCTTAGCCTGGGCAATATTTTTATCTGCTTCAGCCTGTTCTGTTTGAAGCTCGGCACCGAT
The DNA here is from genome assembly GCF_002860125.1 of Bacillus canaveralius. Lineage (GTDB taxonomy): Bacteria > Bacillota > Bacilli > Bacillales > Cytobacillaceae > Bacillus_BJ > Bacillus_BJ canaveralius. The sequence continues at coordinate 47,646 of NZ_PGVA01000004.1, read as the reverse complement.
GTTTTTACCGATGTCAACGTCCGCAATATCAATCGAGAGGATTTCAAATGCGGTACCTGCATCCAAGCCCTTTGAAAGGACGGTTTTCGAAATCATATCCGGGTTTTCCAGTACTTTCTTATGGTTGTCTGAAGAACCAATTGTTGAAACGATCCCTTCACCAACACGGGCAACAACCGTCTCTTCACCGGCTCCTCCTACTAAGCGCTCGATGTTGGCACGGACGGTAATTCTTGCTTTTGCTTTTACTTCGATTCCATTCATTGCCACGCCGGAAATAAACGGTGTTTCGATTACTTTTGGATTAACGCTCATTTGGACTGCTTCCAAAACGTCACGTCCTGCCAGATCAATTGCTGCACTGCGCTCAAACGATAGTTCGATATTGGCACGGTGGGCGGCGATTAATGCATTGACAACCCTGTCGACGTTACCGCCGGCAAGATAATGGCTTTCAAGCTGGTTTGTCGTTACATTTAATCCGGCTTTATGCGCCTTGATTAACGGATTAATGACGCGGTTTGGGATAACCCGGCGCAGCCTCATTCCAATCAGGGTGAATATGCTTACTCTTACTCCGGCTGCAAGGGCCGAAACCCACAGCATGACCGGCACAAATGTCAATAAGATTGACAGCAAAATAATGCCGAGCACGATGGCTACTAAAATAAATAACATTGATGCTTCCATTCAGATTTCCTCCTAGTTATTCGTTTTTATCTAAATCAGGAATTTCCCTGACCACGATCCGCGATCCCTCTGCTTTTATGACTCTCACTTTGGCTCCCTGCAGTACAAAGCCTCCTTCACTGACGACGTCAATGCGCTCATCCTCTATCACTATCGTACCTGCTGGCCGCAATGCGGTTAAGGCATAGCCTTCAAGGCCGACCAGTTCCAGGCGATTTTTATTGGAGACATAACCGCTTTCGGTGCTCGTTGAATCGGTTAAAATCATCTTTTTAAACAGTCTCATTTTTTTACCAAACACCTTTACTAGTAAAATAGATGCTAAAATGGACACTCCGATTGCAATTAACAGGGATATACCCATATGGAACACGTTATCTGATGCTAAAAACAAGCTGCCCAGGATGGCTGCTGCTCCAAGTATACCGGCAATTCCGCCCGGAACAAAGAGCTCGAGGATGAGCAGGCCGATTCCGACCGCGAATAGAATGAAAGTTTCGTATCCAGCCAGGCCGGCAACGAGGTGTCCGTAAAAGAATAATAAAAGCGCAGACAAGCCCGTGAAGCCAGGAAGGCCAAAGCCTGGTGAGTATAGCTCAAGGACAAGCCCGAGACTTCCCAGTGTCAATAAAATCGGCACTACGATCGGGTTGGTGATAAAGCGCGCAACCTTTTCTGCAAAGCTTTCTTCGACGGTTCGAACTTCAGCATCGGCAAGGCCGAGCTTTTCCGTTAGTTCATCGAGATCGTTTACGGTTCCTTCTGAATATCCGACTTCAAGCGCCTCATCACTTGTTAACGTCAGCAATTTCCCTTGACCGGCCCCGTATTCAGATAAATCATTGTCTTCACTGGCCATCGCAATCGCGTATTGCGGATCCCGGCCAGCATGCTGTGCTGCGTTCTCCATTTCCTTCAGCCAGTAGGACTCCGCTTTTTTACCGGCTGTATTTCCCTGCTGGTCTATAATCGCAGCAGCACCCATCGTCGAACCGGGAGCCATATAGATTTCGTCAGTATACAAGGAAATATATGCTCCAGCAGATAAGGCCTGCTTGTTGACGAAGCTGACCGTTCTTACATCTGTTGTCGCCAGCAGTTTGCCAATTTCTGCTGCTGCATCCACAGCGCCTCCGGGAGTATTGATTTCAAAAATAATAGCAGCTGCATCCTCCGCTTCGGCGGTTTGGACAGCTCGCTTCAGGAAACCGAAAAGGCCTTTTTCAACCGTTTCCTCAAGCGGAACGACATAAACAATTTCATCCTTTGCAGAACCTTCAGACGGAAAAACGATTGCCAAGAAAGCAAGTAAAAGAGCTATTGCTGTAAGATAGCGGCGTATTGCCACACCCTTCCCCCCTTTCTTCCATTTATTTCGTTTATGTATTTACGTTTTCCGATAAAGAAAGATTCATTTTCAAGAAAAAATATCAATGTTACTTTCTCCCAATCATCCATGAATGATGTGACAGAAACAGCATATGCCCTGGCAGCCGCAAAATACAAAACGGACCGCAGACAACTGCCTGCGATCCTGTTTCATTCAATTATGAAAGATGTTGTTGTACGAGTTTATTTACAAGCGATCCGTCTGCTTTGCCTTTAACCTTGGGCATTATCGCAGCCATCACTTTGCCCATATCAGCTTTTGACGATGCACCTGTTTCCAAAATCGTTTCTTGCACGATTTCAGAAACTTCCTCTTCGGAAAGCTGTTGTGGCATATATAGATCAACATACTGTAATTCAGTGCGAATTTTTTCAACAAGGTCTTCACGACCTGCTTTTTCAAATTCCTGGAGGGAATCCTTGCGTTGTTTTACTTCGCGAGAAAGAACTGTTAACTCTTCTTCTTCGGATAGCTCTTTTTTACCGAGCTTAATCGCTTCGTTTTGCATCGAAGCTTTTACCATCCGAATTACAGTGAGTTTGTCTTTTTGCTTGCTTTTCATCGCTTGTATCATATCACTATTTAAACGCTCGAGAAGACTCAATCATATACACCCTCTCTTACCACTTACGTTTTCTTGCAGCCTCAGACTTTTTCTTACGCTTTACGCTAGGCTTTTCGTAGAACTCGCGCTTTCTGGCTTCCTGTAAAGTACCAGTTTTAGATACAGTACGTTTGAAACGACGAAGAGCATCTTCAAGCGATTCGTTTTTGCGAACGACAGTTTTAGACATTCTCTTTCCCTCCCTCCGAGCACAACCCACTAACATTACTACATGAAAATTCCATGTACTTTGCAATTATAATATAATGCCCGTGCAAGGTCAACTCTGTATTTAGTCTCCTCGTTCTCCGTACAATATTCAAGTGTCTCTATTTCATGGCATGTCATTCGCAATCCCCCCATATGATTTAAGAAGGGAGTGAAGGACATGCTTTTGATGCTATTATTTATCCTGTTCATTGGGATGTTTATCTTCGGCATGACGATTTTAAGAACAGGCTTGTTTAATTTATCAGCCGGTTCACTTAAATTGTGGATGGCCCGGCTGACAGCTTCCCCAATGAAAGGGTTCCTGATTGGTATATTGGTCACAGCCATTCTCCAGAGCAGCTCTGCAGTTATGGTCATCACAATTGGAATGATTTCAGCCCGGCTGTTAACCTTTCCGCAATCGATTGGCATCATTCTTGGCACCAATATTGGTACCACCTTCACAGCAGAGTTTATTACATTTGATATCGATTCCATCCTGCTTCCGCTGTCAGTTACCGGTGCCATTCTGATCGCACTCAATAATAAAAGAGTGCGAAGTGCCGGCATGATCATATTTGGGATTGCAACGGTGTTCACCGCGATGCGAGGATTTAAATACATGGCAACACCTTTGTCAGTCACGCCTTACATTGATAATCTGTTGACATTTTTGAATGACAGCCATCTGTTTAGTGTCATGGCAGGAGCAATCATCACTGCTGTAATCCAGTCAAGCACCGCGGTAGTCGGAATGCTGATGGGCTTTTTAATAGCGGGCCATTTAAGCCTCGTGTCTGCGGTTGCGATTATGTTCGGCGCCAACATTGGCACATGTGTAACCGCATATATCGCCTCGATAACTGCAGGCAGAGAAGCCAGGCTCGCTGCATACGCTCATATATGGCTTAATGTTCTCGGTGTTGCCGCTTTTTTCCCATTTATAAAAATACTTGCTGATGCTGCTCCATTAACCGCGGATGACATTGATGTCCAGCTTGCCCATATCAGCGTTTTCTTTAATGTCGTTTCGTCGCTGATCATCCTCCCTTTTGCAGAAAGGTTTGGGCAAATAATACTATGGATTCATGACCGAAAATGATTTTTTCCTTTTAGAAATAATAAACGCCCTTAAACTGGACTAGGTTTAAGAGCGTTTATTCGTTTTAATTTGATTAATAGTCTGAGTCACCGGTTAACCCTTTTACAATCGAAACACCTGAACTTGCACCGATTCTCGTTGCACCTGCTGCGATCATCATTTCGGCATCAGCCGCGCTTCTCACTCCACCGGATGCTTTGACGCCGATGTCGGGACCAACCGTCTTACGCATTAATGCAATATCCTCTTTCGTGGCGCCGCCAGTTGAAAAGCCTGTTGATGTTTTTACAAAATCTGCCCCGGCCTTGACTGCAAGTTCGCATGCGCGCACTTTTTCTTCTTCAGTTAACAGGGATGTCTCAATAATCACTTTTAGCAATGCCTTGCTTTTTGCTGCTTCGGCAACCGCACGGATATCACTTTCAACTATGTCATAATTTCGATCTTTTAAAGCGCCAATGTTGATTACCATATCGACTTCACCAGCACCGTTTTCAATCGCATTTTTCGTTTCGAAAGCCTTTGTTGCGGATGTTGTTGCCCCAAGCGGAAAGCCAATTACCGTACATACCTTAACTTCCGTGCCGCTCAAAAGTTCACTTGCGTATTTAACCCATGCCGGGTTGATACAAACGGAGGCAAAATGATGCTGCTTCGCTTCCTCGCACAGATCCTTTATTTGTTCTTTTGTCGCATCTGCTTTTAACAGTGTATGATCAATCATGCTTGCTACATTTTTACTCATCTTGAACTCTCCTTTACAATGGAAGGTTGTCCGTACCTCTCTAATCATATCATTGTATGGTTGAAATTTCGAGAATAAATTATAAAAATGCAATCGGTTTCAAATTCGTACTCTAAAAAAAAGAATTGCTATCATTAAAAATAGCAATTCCATCTCACATTATACTGCCGCTTCTTCCTTCATTTCCGTGTCTTCGATGACGCGGACGAATTGTCCTTCGTTGAATGGATAGCCGGCTTTGGCAATTTTAACTTTTACAATTTGGCCGATCATTGTTTCATCAGCGGGGAACACAACTTTTAAATAATTATCCGTGTATCCAACATAAAGACCGCGATCGGGCTCATCTTTATAAATTTCTTCCGGAATGACTTCGAGGACTTCGTTTTCATGTTTTGATGCATATTCTTTCGCCAATTGATCGGACAAGGCGATCAGGCGGTGAACGCGTTCGTTTTTAACCTCTTCGTCTACCTGGTCTTCCATTCTTGCTGCCGGTGTTCCGGTCCGCTTTGAGTACGGAAAGACATGGAGTTCGGAGAATTGATGTTCTTTAATGAAATCATAAGTCTCCATGAATTCTTCCTCTGTTTCTCCAGGGAAACCGACGATTACATCAGATGTGATTGCCAAGCCCGGCAATGCTTCTTTGAGGCGGGTCAAGCGTTCAGCGAAGAACTCCATCGAGTATTTTCTGCGCATTCTTTTTAACACTGTGTTTGATCCTGATTGAAGAGGAATATGCAAATGGCGGACAACCATTTTTGACTGGCCCAGCACTTCAATCACTTCATTGGTAATTTGGCTTGCTTCAATCGAGGAAATTCTTAATCGTTTTAAGCCTTTTACCTGCGCTTCTAAATCTCTGAGCAGCATCGCTAAATTGTAATCCTTCATGTCTTCGCCATAGCCGCCGGTATGAATTCCGGTCAGGACGATTTCCTTATAGCCAGCATCGACAAGCTGTTGCGCCTGGCGGATAACTTCCTTCGGATCGCGTGATCTCATTAAGCCGCGCGCCCATGGAATGATGCAAAACGTGCAAAAATTGTTGCAGCCTTCCTGGATTTTAAGCGATGCCCTTGTGCGATCGGTAAAAGCGGGCACATCAAGCTCCTCATAAACACGATTCTTCATGATGTTACCGACACCATTAATCGGCTGCCGCTCTACTTTAAACTGTTCGATATACTCAAGCATTTTAACCCGGTCTTGTGTGCCGACAACAATATCAACTCCGGGTATGGCCATAATTTCGGCAGGAGATGTTTGCGCATAGCATCCGGTTACACAGATAACAGCATCGGGATTTTTTCTGATTGCGCGGCGGATGACTTGGCGGCTCTTTTTATCTCCTGTGTTCGTTACGGTACAAGTATTAATAATATAAACGTCTGCCGTGGATTCAAAGTCAACACGGTCATATCCTTCCTGTTTGAACAGCTGCCAGATTGCCTCTGTCTCATAATGGTTGACTTTGCATCCAAGCGTATGGAAAGCTACTGCAGGCATCTATTTCACCTCATCAATTCAAAATGATAAGAAACGGCAGCCAGTGCGTAGAGCGGGGCCGTTTCTGTTCTTAATATTCTTGGTCCAAATCCGCATGAAATAAACCCGGCTTCTTTCAATTGTGCGATTTCCTGGTCGGCCAGGCCGCCCTCAGGCCCGAACACAATCAACATTGACTGGTTTTTTTCAACAGATGCGAATGTTTTCGAAAGCATTGATGACTCACCGGCTTTGGCATCTTCTTCATAGGCGATCAGCTTAAAATCGTAATCGCGGCTTAACGCCAAGAGCTCCTTGAACGTGACCGGTGCTGCCACCTTTGGGAGCAGTCTTCGGTGCGACTGTTCTGCAGCTTCCTTGGCTATCTTTTGCCACCGTTCCACCTTTTTACTGGCCTTATTATCGTCCCATTTAACAATCGAACGGGCTGCAGTAAAAGGGATAAATTGATAAGCTCCAAGCTCAGTTCCCTTTTGGATGATCGTTTCGAGTTTATCCCCTTTAGGCAGGCCGCTCGCGATCGCTACCCGAACTGGCAGCTCGGAGGATCCTTCTTCCCATTGTACAACGGTTGCGATTACAAGGTCATCGGTAATTTCTGCAATTGTGCAGATCGCACTCTTGCCGTCGGAGTCAGAACAAATAATTTGGTCACCTATTTTGCCCCGCATGACCCTGACAATATGATGCCTGTCGTCACCAGAAATATAAAAGCGCCCTTCAGAAGCGGGAGCATTAACAAAATACCTTTGCAAACCGTGCACCTACCTTTAAATCTGATTCACGAATTGATTAATCTTGGTACCCGTACCGCAGATTTTACTATATTTTCGTTGCTAAAAACAGCAAGCCGTTTTTGCGGGAAACCGAAAAAAGGGCAAAACGATTTATGTGCCCCTTTTCGTAACTTAGCGTCTTTTCGCGATTATCGCAACCCAATCTTCCATATGAATGGTTTCTTCAATCTCAAATCCGGCGTCGATGATTGCTTCCCTTACTTGCTGCTTTTTCTGTGCGATAATTCCCGATGCGATGAAATATCCGCCCCGCTTGACGACCCGTGAAACATCATCGGTAAAACGAAGGATGACCTCAGCCAATATATTTGCTACAACAACATCTGCATCTTCTCTAATACCGTCCAGCAAATTGTTTTGGGAAACGGTGCAGCGCTCCTGGACTTTATTCAGTTTAATATTCAGCCGGGCCGATTTTACTGCAATTTCATCGAGATCCAGAGCCTGAACCTGGTCTGCCCCCAATAAGGCGGCCGCAATGCTTAGCACCCCTGAGCCTGTACCGACATCGACCACACGGTCCCCTTGCTTCACTGTTCGCTCTAAAGCCTGAATACACATAACCGTTGTAGGATGTGTTCCCGTTCCAAACGCCATCCCCGGATCGAGCTCAATGATCAGTTCATCACTGTTTACAGGCGTGTAGTCTTCCCACGTAGGCACAATTGTGAATTTCTCGGAAATCTTCACTGGATTATAATATTTCTTCCAGGCTGTTGCCCATTCTTCTTCATTGACTTCACTGATGGTTACTTCATTAAGCCCGATATCAATGTTATGAATGATTAGATTGTTAATTGCTTCTTTGATTGCGTCCACTGTTTCACCAAGAAAGCTGTTGACAGGCAGATAAGCTTTTACAATAACGCCTTCCTCCGGATAGTCATCAGGATTAAGTTGGTAGATTTCTCCGAACTGGTCTTCCCGCTCCTTCACAAGGTCAGCCGGATCTTCAATTACCACTCCGCTCGCTCCGGCTTCATGCAATATATTTGAAATCGGTTCAATCGCCTCATTTGTAGTATGAATGCTGATTTCTGACCATTTCATCTCCTACCAACTCCGTTTCCTTTATTCTCCCTTAAAGGCACGCTTCACTTTTTCAAAAAAGCTCTCCTCATGCTCCCCCTGGGGAACTGTTCCACTGACTTCAGCAAATTCATTTAACAGCTGCTTCTGTTTCTCTGAAAGCTTTGTCGGAGTAACGATCCTGACTACTACATGCTGGTCACCCGTACCATAACCCCTGACATTCGGCACACCCTTGCCTTTTAAGCGGAATCGCGTTCCAGTTTGTGTGCCTGAAGGGATCTTTAGTTTGATTTTTCCGTGTAAGGTCGGCACTTCTATTTCGTCCCCCAACGCAGCCTGGACAAAAGTAATCGGCATTTCACAATAAATATCATCACCATCACGTTCAAAAAACTCGTGGGAACGGACATGGAACACGACATATAAATCACCGGCAGGTCCACCATTAATACCCGGCTCTCCTTGTCCGGACACGCGCAGCTGCTGGCCGTCGTCAATACCGGCAGGAATTTTTACGTTAATCTTGCGGCGTTTTGTCACCTTGCCGGTTCCGCGGCATGTTGAACATTTGTCCTTAATTTCTTTGCCTGTTCCGTTACAGTGGTTACAAACCCTGCGGTTGACAATTCTCCCAAACGGAGTATTTTGCTCCACATTCAGCTGGCCGGTACCATGGCAATGCTTGCACGTTTCCGGTTTTGTTCCCGGTTTCGCCCCGGATCCATTACATGTATTGCAAGTCTCTTCGCGGGGAATTTCAATATTTGTTTCTTTTCCAAAAACGGCTTCTTCGAAAGACAGTGTCATTGTATATTGTAAATCTGCACCCTGTCTTGGGGCATTAGGATCCCTGCGTCGTCCGCCACCGCCGCCGAAAAATGTATTGAATATATCCTCAAAACCGCCAAAGCCACCGCCGAAATCTCCGCCGCCAAAGCCCTGATTCGGATCGGTATGGCCGAACTGGTCATAGTGGGCGCGGTTTTGGTCATCGCTCAACACTTCATATGCTTCTTTTACTTCTTTAAATTTTTCATCAGCATCTTTTTCTTTGTTAATGTCCGGATGGTATTTTTTAGAAAGCTTCCGATATGCTTTTTTTATTTCATCCTTCGACGCACTTTTGCCAACTCCAAGCACTTCGTAATAATCCCGTTTACTCATGAAACCACTCCCCGATTTCCTGTCACATAAAGGTTATTGTATCATTTCAAACTAAATTCGTGCAACATCGCCATCATGCGTGATTATTGTGATTTTACCAAAAGCAAAAACGCACAGCATGTGTTTCCTTTCTCAAAGAAAAAGCCAAAGCCAAGGATGACCTGACTTTGACTTTCCTTAAGAAGCACAAGGATTATTTATTGTCCTTATCATCCTTAACTTCTTCAAATTCTGCATCAACTACATTGTCTGCTTTACCGGCTTCCTGTCCTTCAGACCCTTCCGCAGCCTGGGCTTGTTTCGCCGCTTCTTCATAAAGCTTAACTGTCAAGTTTTGGACGATTTCCTGCAAGGCATCTTTCTTGGCACGAATTTCTTCGAGCTCATTCTTTTCAATTGCCTGTTTTAAAGCATCCTTCGCTTCATTTGCTTTCGCAACTTCAGCTTCGTCCACTTTTCCTTCTAGATCCTTCAAAGTCTTCTCAGTTGTAAAGACAAGCTGGTCTGCTTCGTTGCGGAGTTCCACTTCTTCTTTCCGCTGTTTATCTGCTTCAGCGTTTTCTTCTGCTTCTTTGACCATGCGTTCGATTTCTTCATCTGATAATCCGGTAGATGATTTAATCGTAATGGCCTGCTCTTTGTTTGTACCTAAATCTTTTGCACGTACATTGACAATTCCGTTTTTATCGATATCAAAAGAAACTTCGATTTGCGGAATTCCTCGTGGTGCTGGCGGGATATCGGTTAATTGGAAACGGCCAAGCGTTTTATTGTCAGCTGCCATTGGGCGTTCCCCTTGCAATACATGAATGTCAACCGCTGTTTGGTTGTCTGCAGCTGTTGAGAATACTTGTGATTTCGAAGTCGGAATCGTGGTATTGCGGTCGATCAGCTTCGTAAACACACCGCCCATTGTTTCAATTCCAAGTGACAGTGGTGTAACGTCAAGCAAGACAACGTCTTTCACGTCTCCGGAAATGACACCGCCTTGAATCGCTGCACCCATCGCTACGACTTCATCCGGGTTCACACCTTTATGCGGCTCCTTGCCAATTTCCTTTTTAATCGCTTCTTGAACAGCCGGAATCCGCGTCGAACCTCCGACAAGAATGACTTTATCGATCTCTGCTGCAGATACGCCTGCATCCTTTATCGCCTGTCGTGTTGGACCCATTGTTCTTTCAACAAGGCCTGCTGAAATCTCATCAAATTTCGCTCTTGTCATCGTAATTTCCAAGTGAAGCGGTCCAGCTTCTCCTGCGGTAATGAACGGCAGTGAAATTTGTGTGGAGCTAACACCGGACAGGTCTTTTTTCGCTTTTTCAGCCGCATCCTTCAAGCGCTGCAGCGCCATTTTATCTTTAGAAAGGTCGATGCCATTCTCTTTTTTGAACTGATCAACAAGATAGTCGATGATCACCTGGTCGAAATCATCGCCGCCAAGGCGATTGTCACCAGCTGTTGATTTTACTTCAAATACTCCATCGCCAAGCTCAAGGATTGAGACGTCAAAAGTTCCGCCGCCAAGGTCATAGACAAGAATGGTTTGGTCTTCATCCATCTTATCAAGGCCATAAGCGAGGGCAGCCGCAGTCGGCTCGTTAATGATCCGCTCTACTTCAAGTCCGGCAACCTTTCCGGCATCCTTTGTCGCCTGGCGCTCTGCATCGTTGAAATAAGCAGGCACTGTAATGACGGCTTTTGTAACTTTCTCTCCTAAATATTCTTCAGCATAGGATTTAAGATACTGAAGAATAATCGCAGAAACTTCCTGTGGCGTAAATTCTTTTCCTTCTGCTTCTACTTTATAAGCGGTCCCCATGTGACGCTTAATTGATTGGATCGTATTAGGGTTTGTAATTGCCTGGCGTTTTGCTACTTCCCCCACCTGGCGCTCACCGTTTTTAAAAGCAACGACAGAAGGTGTTGTCCGATTTCCTTCCGGATTGGGAATTACTTTTGGTTCGCCGCCTTCTAACACGGCTACACAAGAGTTAGTCGTGCCCAGGTCAATACCGATAATTTTGCTCATGCGTTTTTCCTCCCATATCTAAATATGTAGTTTTATTTATTGGTTTACCTTTACCATCGATGGACGAATCACTCTGTCCTTCAACTTGTAGCCTTTTTGAAATTCTTCTACAACGACATTAGGCCGATAATTATCGTCTTCAACCTGCATAACCGCCTGGTGCAGATGGGGATCAAATTCTTGGCCAACTGCATCAATCGGCTCAACCCCTTCTTTTTTAAGAGCATCAAGCAAGCTGCGAAATACCATTTCCATTCCTTGTAGAACAGACTTGGCTTGTTCATTTTCAGCTTCCATTTTTAAAGCTCTTTCAAAATTGTCGATAGCAGGTAGCAGGTCTGTGATTAAGCTTTGTGCTCTATATTTTTCACGTGCTTCAAGATCAAGTCTCGAACGCCTCCGGAAATTATCGAGATCGGCTTGCAAACGTACATATCGGTTATCCGCTTCCTCCAGCTTCGCTTCAAGCTCGGCAATTTTAACATCGGCCTCGCTTGCTTCATCTGTGGCTTCCGTTTCAATTTCAGCGCCTTCAAATGAATCGCTTTCTGCGAATACCGGCTCGACTACTTCTTCCTGCTGATTCTGTTCCGTTTCAGTTGCTGGTTGTGCAAATTCATTTCTATTTTTTTCTTCTGTCAAATTGCTCACCTCCCTTAAAGATATACGATATTGTCCGGATGGTTTCAAGTCAAAAGCGTTGTGCGAACAGGGCATGGAAAGAAAAGGGTGGAATGTTCACCACCCTTATTCAATATTGCCTGCCTTAATTACTTTGATACAGTTTTGATAAAACAGTTGTTAAATCTTTGCTTATCAGCTGCAGAATGCTGACAACTCTTGAATATTCCATGCGGGTTGGCCCGAGAATCGCAATTGTCCCGATCTTTTCAGCTCCCATTGAATAAGTAGCGGTAATTAGACTGCAGTTATCCATCGCTGAGTTGTTGTTTTCTCGTCCGATTTTAATATTGATCCCATGCGGGTTTTCACGGATCAGCTCGTAAATGCCATCCTCCTGCTCTATCATCGCCAGCAGTGAGCGGATTTTTGCAATGTCATGAAATTCCGGCTGGCTGAGCATGTTGGTTTTACCGCCAAAGAATAACTTCTCGTTTGTCGGCAGCTTTAACGTTTCCGCAAATGATTGCAGCATAAAGTCATAGCTTTGAATGTGCTGCCTGAGCAGTACACCCACCTCTTTATAGATTTTTCCGTTAAGGTGGACAAGCGGCACGCCTACAAGCCGCTCGTTCAAAATATTGACCATTTTTTCAAGATCGCCGCCATCGATCGATTCAGGCAACTGAAACATCCGGTTTTCAACATGGCCGGTATCGGTGACAATAATGGCGATGGCGGTGTCCTGATTCAAAGGCACAATTTGGATTCTCTTTAATTTGTGGTCCATGACATCAGGCCCTAAAACGATCGAAGTGTAGTTCGTCATCTCCGACAAAATCTTTGCCGATTTTTGGACGATTTTTTCAAGCTCGTATATTCGCTCTGCAAAAATCGATTTTATTTTATGAACATCTGTCCTGTTTAGTTTTTGCGGAGACAACAAATGGTCAACATAGTAGCGGTAACCTTTTTCAGATGGAATTCTCCCTGATGAGGTGTGCGTTTTTTCAATAAAACCCAATTCTTCCAAGTCAGCCATTTCATTGCGTATCGTAGCCGAACTAAATGAGATATCCCCTTTTTTCGACAAGCTCCTTGAACCGACAGGCTGGGCAGAACGAATAAAATCATCAACGATCACTTGAAATATTAATAATTGCCGATCTGTTAACAACTTCATCACCCCTGTTAGCACTCTTATTGAATGAGTGCTAAATCTAATAATAAATTATCAAACAACAGGGGAAGCTGTCAACGATTAGCTTACACCAATAAAGGATTGAAACACTTCATTACCAAGCAGCCTTCCATTCTTTGTAAGATAAATATGGTCGTCATTCACTTCAAGCAAGCCCCTGGTTTGCATTTTTGTTATTCCATCAGCAAAGACGACGAGCGGATCGGCGCCGAATTTGTCCGAAAATTGTCGAATCGAAACTCCTTTCGTCATTCTTAAGCCGAGGAACATTTCTTCCTCTTTCCGTTCTGCATCGGTCACCTTATGGCTATCCATAACAGGAAAATGGTTTTCTGATAATGGATCCATGTATTTTTTCAATGGCCCGTAGTTGGAGATTCGATGCCCGTCTGTGTAGCTATGCGCCCCAGCCCCGAAACCGTAGTACGATTCATTGGCCCAGTACGTGATATTATGCCGGCTTTCAAAGCCGGGACGCGCGAAATTGCTGATTTCGTATTGCTTGAATCCGTGCTTATCCATTTGTTCCATCAGCAGTTCAAACATGGCTGCTTCCGTTTCCTCTCCCGGTGTCGGCAGCTGCCCTTTTCTCATCAAATTATAAAAAACTGTTTTCGGTTCAATGATTAATGAGTAGCCTGAGTAATGCTGGATATCGAGAGAAAAAGCTGTTTCCAAAGTGTCACGGAAGTCATTAAGCGTTTGCTCGGGAAGGCTGAAGATTAAATCTACGCTTATGTTTTCAAAGCCCGTCTGCTTGGCAAGGTCAATTGACTTGAACACATCATCGCGGCGATGGGCACGGCCAATTTTCTCTAAAAGTTTGTCGTTAAAGGTTTGAACCCCAAAGCTAAGCCGATTGACTCCGGCTGATGCCAAAATCTGAAGCTTTTCTTTTGATAAATCACCCGGATTCGCTTCAAAACTGAATTCAGTATCCTCATTGAATGGCAGCTTCTCTGTGATGATTTCACAAAGCCTTTGAAGCTGCTGCTCATTTAAGGCAGTCGGCGTCCCTCCGCCTACAAAGATCGAATTCAGCGGGTTTGCCGGGTATTTTTCCAGGGTAAGCTCGATTTCCTTTGCCAATGCTTCCAGGTAAGCTTCAACCGGCTGCCCTTTTAAAAATACTTTATTAAAATCGCAATAATGGCAAATATGTTCACAAAATGGGATGTGGATATAAGCTGCTTTGATCATCTGCTTCACTACCTTTTGTCCGTTTAATAGTAAAAGAGGCTAGAGCAGGCATGCGCGCCTCCGTCTACCCTCTGTAAAATTATTTCTTCGTGTTGCTGTCGTCCATTTTTAAAACGGCCATGAAAGCTTCCTGCGGTACTTCTACCGAGCCGACCTGCTTCATGCGTTTTTTTCCTTCTTTCTGCTTTTCCAACAGCTTCCGCTTCCGCGAAATATCGCCGCCATAACACTTGGCGAGCACGTTTTTACGCATCGCTTTGATTGTGGAGCGAGCGACAATCTTTTGGCCGATTGCTGCCTGGATTGGCACCTCAAACTGTTGGCGCGGGATTAACTCTTTTAATTTCTCAACAATGACTTTACCGCGTTCATAGGCGAAATCGTTATGCACAATAAAGCTCAATGCATCCACCTTTTCAGCATTTAACAGAATATCCATTTTGACAAGTTTTGACTGCTTATAGCCAATCAATTCATAATCAAACGAAGCATAACCCTTCGTCGAAGATTTTAGCTGATCGAAGAAATCATAGACGATTTCTGATAATGGGATTTCATAGACGATGCTGACGCGCGTTTCATCCATGTACTGCATATCAACGAAAATACCGCGCTTTTCCTGGCAAATCTCCATAATTGCCCCGACATAATCGTTTGGTGCCATCATCGTTGCTTTTACATACGGTTCTTCAATCCTGTCAATTTTTTGCGGATCCGGCATATTGGAAGGGTTATCCACCTTCACCTCGGTGCCGTCTGTCATGATGACATCATAGATAACACTTGGTGCTGTAGTAATCAGGTCAATCTTAAACTCGCGCTCGATTCGTTCCTGGATAATCTCCATATGAAGCAGGCCCAAAAATCCGCAGCGGAATCCAAATCCCAATGCCTGGGACGTTTCCGGTTCGAATTGGAGAGCGGAATCGTTAAGTTCAAGCTTCTCAAGCGCTTCGCGCAGATCATTAAATTTCGCACTGTCGATCGGATAAAGGCCGCAGTAGACCATTGGATTCAGTTTCCGGTAGCCTGGCAGCGCTTCAGTCGCTCCGTTCTTGGCATTCGTGATCGTGTCGCCAACCCGTGTATCACCGACATTTTTGATCGCGGCTGTTAAAAAGCCAACATCACCAACAGATAACTCATCACGGGAAACGGCTTTTGGCGTGAAGACGCCTAGTTCCGTTACTTCGAACTCTTTGCCGGTCGCCATCATTCTCACCTTATCGCCTACTTTTACGGTCCCTTCGACAACACGGATATATGCGACAACACCCCGGTAAGCATCATATAGTGAATCAAAGATAAGCGCTTTTAGCGGCGCGTCCGGGTCACCCGTTGGTGCAGGCACTTTTTCTACGATTTGTTCGAGAATTTCTTCGATTCCAATCCCGGCTTTTGCTGAGGCGAGCACGGCCTCGGAAGCATCCAAACCAATAACCTCTTCAATTTCAGCGCGGACTCGTTCTGGATCGGCACTCGGCAAATCAATTTTATTAATAATCGGAAGGATCTCCAAATCGTTATCAAGCGCTAAATAAACATTTGCCAATGTTTGGGCTTCGATTCCCTGCGCCGCATCAACGACAAGAATCGCTCCTTCGCAGGCAGCAAGGCTCCGAGACACCTCATAGGTAAAATCGACGTGCCCTGGCGTATCAATTAAATGGAAAGTATACTCCTCTCCATCTTTTGCGCGATATTTTAGCTGAACAGAATTCAGCTTGATCGTAATTCCCCGTTCTCTTTCAAGGTCCATTGAATCAAGGAGCTGATCCTTCATCTCTCTTGATGTAAGAGCATTCGTTTTTTCCAATATCCGGTCTGCTAAAGTCGATTTTCCATGGTCGATATGCGCGATAATGGAAAAGTTCCGGATTTTCGATTGTCTTTTCTGTCTTTCTTCTCTGTTCATTGGGTTCACTCCTACTATACTCGCACATGTACACTATTTTTGATTATATCAGCAGGGATAACAAGATTCAATGAAAAGTCCCGGCCCTGCGGCTACGGAGCGGCAAAAAGGCTAGGAAACAGAGAAAAACGGACCATGTTGGCCCGCCCGCTATGATGATTCGATTAACCCTGTTATCGAGTCGAACAGTTTTTTCACTGCTGCAGTTATCCCATCTGCCGCCTTCTTACCCATATCCGAAAAAAAGTTATAAGCTTTCATTTTTTCAAGCTTGGCTTTTTTCTCTTCAAGGTCATGGCTTGAAATATCGTTGCCAAGGACGGTTGCCTGATATTCACCTTGATCGGCTTCATTGACGATAAAAGCGCCGCGGAAACCGGAATCCTCATACCCTTTCATCTTGTGGATCCCTCCATTGGCATGCTGCATCCCGACAAGCACGGACACAAACATTAACGATGCTATCAATGACACCTTAAGCATGAACATTTTCATAACGGATCACCCAATTTTTTTAATTCTCTTGTTTCTTTTCTTCGAGCGGCTTGTTTACTTGTTCGGCCTGCCAATAATATTCGCTGAACACATCAGCAAGCGCGGCAGCCGAGCGGTTCAATTCATCAAACGTATTGTCGACTCCGCCGAATTCGATCAGCATGGCATTTTCCGATAAGTCCTGGTTATATAAGCTATTATTGCCCTCATCCTTGTGCGCAATAATTCCCCGGCTCAAGCCCGGCCCGTACTTCTGGTCGAGCAGATTATGAAGCTCATTTGCAAGCTTAAGGTTTTTTTCGTAATTCGGGTTTCTCTCGCCGATCACAAAAGCAAGCTTCGCGTATGATTGCCCATTAATTTCTTTAGTCGTATGCTCTCTCCTTCGAGAATCGCGATGGATATCAATCAAATAATTAAGATCACGGTTGGCAGTAACCGCTGCCTCGACAACAGCTCTTGACTCTTGATACGATTTCGGGTAACGCAAACCTTTTTGATTCAATAACTGCTGAATATCGGTTTTGTCCACCATTGTTCCGATTCCTTTGCTCTCCAGTTCTTCCTTCAGCTTATCGCCAATTTTTGTAACATTGATTTCCGAGTGCTGGGCCAGGTCGGGGTCTGTGACTCCCTCTAAATACGGAAGAAACGATTCGCGGTTATGCGAAAAATAAACATACACCTGTTTACTGCCTGTCGTTATAGGCGGAGTTTCGTGTTTACCATCATCTGCGGACGGCTCGATATCCTCTGTGTTCTGTAAGGCTGCTTCCTGTTTATCCTTTAACACTTCGATTGGCGGGGCTGATTCAATCGGCATATTTGTATAGTTGGTACCTTCACCTGCAACAAGAATTTTCCCATCAAATATTGAGAAGCCTGGCAGTTCTCTCCCTAAAAAGCTGCGCGGATCATCTAAATTGATATTGGTCGACAATTTAAATATGAAGCTTGATAGTGCCGGAGAGCCGCTATCAGGAATGGCTTTCATAAAATGGTGGTTTTCAAAGCCAATTAATTGATAGAGCATTTCCCCGGTGACATTTGCAGCTGTATTGTAAACCGATGCAGAGGTAATTCGATACTCTGGTTTGAGAGCGGTTAACGTACCGCTTATTGAAAACGACATGAGCAGAAAAAGCAATATTGCAAGAACAGCCTTTACTATGGTTGTCCCTTGTACAGCCACCATGATTCCTGATTGCTTATAATGTTTCATCGTTCCACCTCTCTTGGCAAGTCTAGTAAATTCTATGACATTGCTAGAGAAGATAGAACCATACTATCGTTATTATTTCGTATAGTAGCCTGTGTTGTCCTGATTCACGGCTTTATGGAGAGACGCATTCAAGCCATTCGCGAGCAGGTTGGCCATATCCTCTATAAACACATCGACTTCTTTTGGGGTAACCATCAAATTATGGCCGAGCGGTGACAGTACCTCGTATATTAATTGCCTTTTTTCTTCATCAGGCAGCGTTCCAACCATTCCCAAAAAGGTTTTTCGATGCTGTTCCCCCGGCAAGTCGTCTTCAGTCAGTTTTCTTGTTTGCCCGAATGTCATTCCCGCCGGTGTAAGGGAACGGGAAGGGCTCCCGCCTTCTCTCATTTCTTTGCCAAAATGTTTAAGGATATAATCAATTGTATCGCTTGTGATTGATACAGCATCCACGACCGTCGGAACACCAATCGCAAAAACCGGAATTCCAAGCGTATCTTTGCTTAATTCTTTTCGTTTATTCCCTACACCCGAGCCCGGGTGGATTCCTGTATCAGAAATTTGAATCGTTGAATTTACTCTTTCAATCGATCTGGAAGCCAGGGCATCAATCGCAATCACGAAATCTGGTTTTGTCTTTTGAACAACCCCGACAATAATATCGCTCGTCTCGATGCCGGTTAGCCCCATTACGCCAGGAGACAAGGCGCTGACTGGCCTGTAGCCCGCTTCAACATTTTCGGGCTGCAGCTCATATAAATGCCTTGTGACAAGGAGGTTCTCGCATACCATTGGGCCAAGAGCATCTGGTGTAACATTCCAATTTCCAAGTCCGACGATCAGGCAGGATGCTTGATCGCCAACCCCGCTTTCCTTTAAAAAATGAGAAAATTCATCGGCAAATACTCTTTCTACCTTCATTTGTAATCCTGTATCCTGTTGCCTGATGCCAAGTACTTCAAGCGTTAAATAACGGCCTGCTTTTTTGCCGATCGCCTGGGCTCCTGTATCATTAACCTCAACGAGTGAAACTTTTATACCGTTTTCTTCTTTTTCTTTGATGACGACACCGTTAATTTGTGAAATATCCTGCTGCTGGCGGACACTTTGATTCCGAGCATCAAGAACCATTTCCCGGGCCTCTACAGCTAAATCCGTGCGAACATTATATTGGCTTAAATCAAGCTCATCCTTCACGTTATCCCTCCTGTTAAGGCGTTTTCGATCATGTCTGCTCAAGATTCTTGACGGCTGAATCGTCTATGTAGGATTATTCTCATTCATTTTTCCAACTATCACCTATCTTTTCCTGATTTCCATAAAAACATTCACATGAACCGTCCGGTAAAATAAGCGAAGGTATTGCATTATCGGCAACGGTTTGATAAAATATCTTGTGTTCTTAATTATTGTTATTGAGATGGAAAAATCGAGTTAATATAACCTCGAAAGTTTCAGGGGAGGTGAATGGAATGCCAAACATTAAATCTGCTATTAAGCGTGTAAAAACAAGTGAGGCTAGCAAGGCTCAGAATTCTACTGTCAAATCATCTATGCGTACTGCTGTAAGGAAAGTTGAATCAGCAGTCGTTAACAACGATGCTGCCGCTGCAACTGCTTCTTTCTCTTCAGCTTCAAGTAAACTTGATAAAGCAGCAGCTAAAGGGCTAATCCACAAAAAAGCTGCAGCACGTAAAAAATCCCGCTTAATGAAAAAAATGAACTCTATGAACGCTTAAGTATGAAAAAAACGACCTTTCGGGGTCGTTTTTTTGTTTTCGGGAACAGATTCATTTATAGATGGGTAATTGCCGTCGAAATGCCTCCATTATCCGCGGTTAGAATCAGGTACAAGCCATTGCGTCTGGTTTAGGTCTGCAGGCTGTAGTCATGCAAGCGCAGCAAGAACATTTCAATCAACAGTTCTTTTGCCATCCCGCCCGTTTTCATCTGGTAATCTGCTTCGGCGAGCATACTGATGATTTTGGATAGGTCCTCATCGGTAAACATGCTGGCTTGACCGGCAGCGAGTTTGATGCGAAACGGGTGGATTTTTAAGTAGCCGGCCATTTGCTGCTGTCCGTATCCCCGCCGCGCCAGGTCTTTCACTTGATAAATCAGCCTGAACTGTCCGGTTAAGATCGCCAAAATCTTGATCGGCTCTTCATTTTGTTTGAGCAGATCGTAATAAATTCTGAGCGCTTCATCTATTTTTCGGTTGACCACTTTGTCAACAAGGGCAAATATATTTTGCTCCAATGACCTTGATACAAGCTTCTCGACCGTTTCAAGATCGATGTTTTTTTCTGTATCGGCGTACAGCGAAAGCTTATCGAGCTCACTTGTCAGCATAAACAAATTAGTCCCAGCGAGGGCAAGCATCATGCCGACTGCATCCTCATCAATCTGAACGCCATTTAACGCGGCTCTCTCTTTAATCCACACTTTAAGCTCTTGTTCGTTTAATTTTTTCGCTTCCAGCGTGACCGCTTTGTTTTTCAGTTCTTTTGTAATTTTTTTGCGTTCATCCAGTTTTTCGTAAGGCGCGGCAAACACCACAACGGAATACGGGGCCGGTTCTTTCAAATAAGCCTCGAGCTTTGCGATGTCATGCTCCACTTTTTCCTTTGTCTTTTCCGAGGTAAGAAAAACAGGATTATGTACAATAATCAATCTTTTTTCGCCGATAAACGGAAAGGTTTCAGCATCCTCGAGCACAGCTTCGATCGGCGTTTCCTCAAGATCATAAGAAGAAAAGTTAAAATCAGCCTCTTCTTCATTTAGAACATTTTTGATCAGCAGCTGTTTCGTTTCATTAATAAGAAATGATTCATTGCCATATAATAAATAAAGCGGGGCAATTTGCTTTTTTTTAATTTGTTTCCATAAATCGTTAATCAATGTCCTTCGCTCCGTTCAATCATATAACTACTCCTATCGTAAAGAAGCATGGACAATTTGGCAAGTACACAAAGGGAATTGACGTCTCTTGCCCGCGCCAATTCCCCATCTATAATCAACGCCATTTTATAAGGCCTAGGATACTTATAAAATGGCGGTATTCCCTCTGGGTATCATTATTTTGGCTCATAAAGAGAGAACTATTTGTGTCAACTCTTGTCATTAAAGGAAAAGCGCGTTTCGAGTGCTGGATTTTTATTTATAGTTCGCGTATACTATAAAGGAAATAGGAGGGATAGACTGTGAATGAATTTGAAACAAACGTACAAAGTAAGCGTAACGATGCCATTGACTCCGGCGTAGGATTCGTTGTTTCTTTCGGATTTTTTGCAACGATATTTATAATTGCAACAGTCATTAAATTGATCGGCTCTTAAGTTACGGGATACATATGAAAATCATGGAGACTGCATGTTCTTATGCAGTCTCTTTTCGTTTAGTCAGGGTGACTATTATTGATATATTCTATGGAAGTACGCTTGAAAAGGTTCCCGAATTTCCTCTAAAAGTATAGGTGATCGCTCCTTGTTGATCGGTCCGGAAAATTTTAATGTTCCTGTCCTCCAGTCTTGCTACTACTTCAGGATGGGGATGGCCAAACCGGTTCTTCCTTCCTGCTGAAATGATCGCAGCCTTTGGCTGCAATTGGTTAATGAAGGGTTCCGATGTGGAGGTTTTGCTGCCATGGTGTCCGGCTTTCAACACGTCGGCATGCAAATCTCGATGCTTTCTTAAAAGCAATTCTTCCCCCTCCGCTTCCAAATCCCCAGTGAATAGCCAGTCCAATCCGCCGAAATGCGCCCGGACAACAATCGATGAATTGTTTCTTTCAAATGGTGCGGCAGGGTCGGGAGAAATAATGTCAAAAGCGGCGGTCCCCTTGTTCCAGCCCATCCCCTCTGTTACAAACTTGATTGGCACTTTCTCTTTCACGGCAGCAGCAATAACTTGCCGCTCCAATTCGGCTCGGTCCGGTGCCTGTGGCATTAAAATTTCCGCTACCTTTATTTCTCCGATAAGCGACAGTGCGCCACCAAGATGATCTGCATCACCGTGAGTCAGGATCAGCTTGTCAATTTGGCGGATTCCTTTGCTTTTTAAAAATGGAACAAGAACGTCGCTGCCAACTTCAAAAGGATCTTTCTTTTGCCGCCACTGTTCCGTTTCCCCGAACCGGACTGTCCCCCCTGTGTCAATCAAGTATGTTCCGCGGGCGTTTGGCAAAATAATTAATGAACTATCCCCCTGCCCTACATCAATAAAGGTTACTTCCCCGGCTGGGGAGATATAATGAGACATGCTGTGAACCGTTAATGGAATAATGATGAGCCATATAATCCTGGTGATCTGCCAACGGTCAGACATTTTTTCCCATAGCAAAAAGAAACTGACAATCGTGACTAAATAAAAAAGCAACAGCAACCACGAAGGTCTCCCCAGTGTAAAAGTGGAAAAAGGAATCGAGGAGAGGATATTGGCGAGCTGGTCGGATGTTTCAATAATCAGGTTCAAAAAGAACAGCAGTGGACCGGCAAGCGTTGCCGACAGCAAATGGAGGAGAAAAATAATCAAGGTGAGCGGAAGCAATACTGCTGAAAAAAATGGAACAAACAGTACATTTGCGAACAGCGAAATAAGCGAAAGCTCATAAAAATGATACAGCAAGATCGGCAACGATCCAAGCTGCGCAACAAAGGAAACAGCGACAAGCTGGCTGATCGGACCGTGAAATCGGCTCAAAATACGAGATGAAGCAACAAGAAAAAAACTGACAACAAAGGAAAGCTGAAATCCGGCGTAATAGATGGCAAATGGGGAAATAGCCAGGTAGATCACAAAGGCGAGGCTGATTGCGTCTGCGGGAGAGATTTTGTATTTGCCCTTTATTTTCATGCTTGCAAGGACTAACAAAAGCATCAAACATGAGCGGTTAACAGATGGCGAAGCGCCGGTCAAAATGGCGTAAACCGGCAAAAACAAAAATAATGCATTGATCATCTTTTCCCGCGTGATCCCGACTCGCACGCCGCATATAAAAATCATCCCGGCTAAAAGTGCGACTTGGAGACCTGAAATGGCAAGCAGGTGAATAATCCCTACTGCCTGGTAGTTCTTCATCGTTTCTGGATTATATAAATTACGATCTCCAAAAATGAGTGCTGCGGAAACTTGAGCAGTGGCTTCAGGAAAATGCCTGTCTATATACGCAGTTCCTTTCTGGCGGATGCTTTGCAGGAATGAAAAGGGGGTCGGTTTCGCTCTTGTACACGATTGAAGGTCGATTTTTGCAGCCTCAAACGTCCAGAAGATGCCTTTTCTGTATAGAAAGTCACGATAATTAAAGGCATTTAAATTGGTTGGCAAAGCGGGTCTGCTGAGTTCTCCGTAAGCACTGCATTTCGTGCCGGGCATGATATTCGCGCGAATGAATTCCTGCTCCTGTTCGGTAGCAATATAATACCGCAGGGCGATTTTTTCATGGCGCCCGCTCACTGCGGCATGGGCCTGCAATACATCGCCATCCACTTTCGTTTCCTGATTAAAAATTAACTGGAATCTGTTTTCATGTCCATTTATTGATGTTTCATTTTGGAGAACGGCCGTCTTGCCAGCTATGAAGAATATAACAAAAAGAAGACAAGCGACACCGATTTGAGGAGCACGAAAGTTTTTCCGTTTAACTAGAAACAAGCTAAATGCAGCCATCAGCAATGTAAACAGATAAACGTTTTCAAATGCAGCAAGAAGGCCCAGTAACGAAGGCGGAGCGAAATAAATAAGTTTACCTTTCATTAGTATTCCTTTCTTTTTAACTATCACCTGGGGCAGGCAAACACAGCCTTGCTGTGAACTGGCAAGGCTGTAATACCGTTAAAACGACTGTTATGCCCGATCTTTGATAAGATTTCTGGCGCGTTCAGAAAAGTTCCGGACAATCTCCTGATCGACGCCGCTCTCCTCAAGCTCGTGCAATAATTGATCGACCAACTCGTTATCAACCGATTGTCTACTTGTATATTCCACCTTCTCTACTTTAACGCCTGCTTTCTCAAAGAGCTCGAGCGCATACGGGTGGTTTTTATAATCCTCCGCATAAAATACCGTTTTAATCCCAGCCTGGATGATTGCTTTACAGCATTGCAAGCATGGAAAATGGGTGACATAAATGTCTGCGCCGGCAGTCGGAACCCCGAACTTTGCGCATTGCAAAAGAGCGTTCATTTCCGCATGTATAGTCCGGACACAATGGTTATCAATCACATAGCATCCTTCATCAATGCAATGGTCTCCACCAGCAATCGAACCATTATATCCTCCCGCGATAATCCGCTTATCCCTGACAATCGTCGCACCAACGGTCAGCCGTGTACACGTGCTTCTAAGGGCCAGCAAATGGCTTTGCGCCAAAAAATATTCGTTCCAGGAAATACGCTCCATCTTCAGTTTCCCCTCGCTTTTAATAGTCATGGAAGTTTCGGGCTTGGTCTCCATAAGTTTAAATCGTTTCATGAAAGTTGGTCAATGACATTCTGCTATTTCACAATAATTTTGTCTTTTAACTTCTCAAAGGTTTTTTCACCAATCCCGCTGATCGATTTTAAGTCGTCAACCGTTTTGAAAGCTCCATTCGTGTCCCGGTATTCAATGATTGCTGCTGACTTCGAAGGGCCGATCCCCGGCAATGTTTCGAGCGCGGCTGGATCAGCCGTATTAATATTTACCAGTTCAGTATCATTTCCGGTTGGTCCGGCAGTCGGAGAAGCACCTCCAGTCACACCCGTTTCCTCGCCGATCGCCGGTATATAAACCATCATCTCATCTGTTACCTGCAAGGCAAAATTCACGGCAGCCTGATCAGCGTCCGGGGTGAGCCCACCCGCCTTCTCAATCAAATCAATAACCCGCTCACCCGCTGCGGTTTCATATACTCCAGGATGGACTACTTGCCCTTTTATGTCGGCCATGATCGTTTTTGGTTCTGCCTCAGTCTTTTCGGGAACCGGCTTTTCACCAGTGCCCCAATCCTCTAAATCGGTTACTGTCCCCTCTTCTTCTTTCGCCGGTTCTTGATAATAGAAAATAGCCGCTGCTGAAAAAACCGCTAGCGCGATCATAACATATTTGTACTTTTTAAAAATTTCCTTCACAATACATCATTCCTTTCTTTTTGGAATAAACGGTCAGTTGCTTCATATCCTTTTATGAGAAAGCCGGCTTAAGAGGAGGAAAAACAGCTATGAGGGTTGGGATCATTGGTACTGGTAATATGGGGAGAATTCTTGCAGAGGCTATGATTGAAGGAAAAGCAGTGCCCCCTTCTTCAATGACGATTACGAACCGAACAAAGTTAAAAGCATTGGACATTCAAGCCAAATTTAAAGATATAACGGTCACAGACCAACCGGCCGCAACTGCACAAATGTCCGATTTAATCTTCATATGTGTCAAGCCGCATGATATCCGTCAGGTTCTGCGGGAAATTTACCCGCACTTAAGTGCGGACATGTGCGTCGTTTCAATCACAAGCCCAATAAGTACAGGACAATTGGAACAGGCTGTTCCTTGTTCGGTGGCGAGAGTGATTCCAAGCATTACAAACCGTGCTCTTGCAGGAGTATCGCTCGTAACTTTCGGTGAACGGTGTGACGCCAGATGGAAGGACGGGATCTGGAATTTGTTTCTTTCCGTTTCTGTCCCGGTTGAAATCGAAGAAAACATAACAAGGGTAGCATCTGATATCGTCAGCTGCGGTCCGGCTTTTTTCAGCTATCTCGTTCAGAGGTTTATCAAAGCGGCGGAAAAAGAGACAGAGATTGACGCGGAGACAGCAACAAAGTTGACAAGTGAGATGCTGATCGGGCTGGGAGAACTGTTAAAAAAGGACATTTTTACGCTGCCGGCACTCCAGGAAAAAGTGTGCGTAAAAGGCGGAATAACTGGCGAAGGAATCAAAATCCTTGAGAGCGAGCTTGGGGATATTTTCGAACACGTATTCGCGGCCACTCATGAAAAATTCCGTGAAGATTTAAAGGGGATTGAAAAGCAGTTTCCTTCTCAAATAAATTAATTCTCTTTTGCGTGAAAAAATCCTTCCTAATCCATAAAAAAAACTTGCAGAGAAAAAATTATTCTCTGCAAGCTTGTTAGCTGGCGAAAACGCCGGCTTTTATTTTTTTCTTGCAATAAAAAAAATTCGCTCCGACTGCTCGTCCGGTTCATCATCCTCAAAATCAGCGAGTATTTCAAGAACATCGAAGCCTGCTTCCTGCAGCCAGCCCTCATACTCATAAATAGGGAAAGTCCGTTGTTTGTGGTATTCCTGAAAGCGATCATACTTGCCGCTCAGTTCATCAAGCACGAAAAAAGTTAAATCATGCTCGACACTGTTTGGGACGTCGCCGGGAAAACAGTTCCAAATATACGAAATTTTTTCGTCATCGACAGCAAACGTTTCATTCATAAAAATTTTCGTCACTTTATAGATAGAATGGACATCAAACAGAAAAAGCCCGCCTTTTTTCAGCTGGCTATTCACACTCCTGAAGGTGTCTTTCACATCCTGCTTCGTTTCCAGATAATTCAAAGAATCACAAAAGATGCCTGCAATATCCACTTCATCAAAACCGGTCACCTCTGCCATGTTTTGCTGATAAAAACCAATAGCGAGCCGGTTTTCCGCCGCTTTTGCTTGAGCAACCGTGAGCATATCCGCAGACAAATCCACACCGGAAACGCTAAAACCCGCCCTCGCCAACCGAATTGAAAGCTCACCCGTACCACAGGCAAGATCAAGCAGGTGCCTCCCATTGACAGCGTACTTTTCCGTTTTTTCCATTAAGAGATCAACCCATTTGTCATATGGGACATCCTTCATCAGTTCATCGTACAAATAAGCGAATTTCTCGTATGTCATAAATTGAGCTCACTTTGCACGTTTTCAAGCGGTGCGTCTCCCCATAGCCGTTCCAGATTGTAATAGCTTCGCTCATCGCGATGGAAAATATGGGCGACGACATCGCCGAGGTCAACGAGCACCCATTTCGCTTCATCAAAGCCCTCTATCCTGTTGGTGGAATGGCCCAGTTCTTCGACCTTCTCCTTCATCTCCCGGGCAATCGCTTGAACCTGCTTGTCAGAATTAGCATGGCAAATGATAAAATAGTCGGCGACAAGCGAAACTCCCTTCATGTTCAGGACCACAATATCTTCCGCTCTTTTATCGTCTGCTGCTTTTACGGCTGTTAATAAAATTTCCCGTTCATTCATTCAGGTGAATCCTCCTCTTTGTTACTAAATCGTTATAGGTCATTAAGGTTTGCGGGTATACTGGCTGGTTTTGTTTGATTAAAAAAACCAGCGAATTTTGCACGGAGCGGACGAGCGCTTGCTCAAGGTCTGTTTCTGCGAGCTCCCTGACCTCATCTACCCCGGGAAATTGTCGTCCCGGTTCGATATAATCAGCTATATAGATAATTTTTTCAAGCGGCGTCATTCCCGCTCGTCCTGAAGTATGGTAGCGAATTGCGTCCAGAATTTCAGGATCGGTTATCCCCGCTTCCTTTGCGACAAGAAAAGCACCGACGGGCGCGTGCCAAAGCTCACTGCTATAAGCCAATAAATCAGCGGGCATTTTTTCAGCAATAATAATATGTTTCATTTCATCCTTCGGACGGAACTTTGCATAATCGTGGAAGATCGCTGCCAGTTCTGCCTTTTTCACATCGGCACCGTATTGGCGCGCCAACTGAATTGCCGTTTCCATTACGCCGATCGTATGCTTATAGCGGTGCTCGGTCAATTGAATTTTCACAAGCTCGAGAGCCTTTTTACGATCCATATAAGTTATTCTCCTCAATATATGTCCTGACCGATTCAGGCAATAAATACCTGACTGTTTTGCCCTTCAGTAACCGCTCTCTCAACATACTGGACGAAACACCCATTTCAGGGACCTCAACATAGCTGATCGGAAACGAGGTTTCGTGGCTATAGGAAGGACGCCTTACTCCGACAAACTGAACCATTTCCATTAACTCGTCGATTCGATGCCATTTAGGCAAATATTCAATCATATCTGCCCCAATCAGAAAATAAAAGCTTACATTTTGATATTTTTGTTTTAACAATCGCATTGTATCAATTGTATAAGACCGGCCTTTCCTTGTTAACTCCAGCGGTTCGATCTGAAATCGGGGATGGTCGAGAGTAGCCAGCTCCAGCATTCTTAAACGGTGCTCACTTTGAACTTTTGCTTTATTCTTGTGGGGCGGATCCTGATTAGGCATAAACCAAATCGCTTCCAGATCCAACGCTGCCAATACCTCATTCGCTATCAGCAAATGTCCGTAATGGGGCGGATCAAATGTACCGCCAAGAATACCGATTTTTCGCAAAATGAGAACCTCCCTCTCAATCCATTAACTGATGCGGCCTTCGTTACGGAAGGGTTAGCTGCTTGTTTTCCATTGATTCCTTGTAGAGAACAATTATATTCCCGATAATTTGGACAAGCTCTGCTCCCGTCCCTGCTACTAGTTTTTCTGCGACAGTATCCCTGTCTTCTTCACTATTTTGCAAAATACTTATTTTAATTAATTCCCTGGCTTCAAGCGCTTCGGCAA
The DNA here is from genome assembly GCF_002860125.1 of Bacillus canaveralius. GTDB lineage: Bacteria > Bacillota > Bacilli > Bacillales > Cytobacillaceae > Bacillus_BJ > Bacillus_BJ canaveralius. The sequence continues at coordinate 19,131 of NZ_PGVA01000004.1, read as the reverse complement.
TTTGTTTGACCATGTTTTCATTTACACCACCCTTGCCTACTTGAAAGATCGGGTTTAAATGATGGGCTTTCGACCTTAAAAAACGTTTTTGTTTCCCGGTTAGCATGGATTTCCTCCCAATTGTTTTGTTACATTGATTTTCATTCTTGCAGTATCCGGCACGATGCCGGTCCAGTTTTGAAAAGCAAGTGCCCCCTGGTAGACGAACATGTCGATGCCGTTCTGGGTACCCACGCCTTTCTTTTTAGCTTCCCGCAAAAGCTTTGTTTCAAGCGGATTATAAATAATATCACTAATAAAAGCGTTGCGATTAAGGTTTTCAAGCGAAAGGGGTGAAAAATCAGTTGCCGGCTCCATCCCAATCAGCGTTGTTTGAATAAGCAAACTATATTGATTGAGCTTTTCCTCCGCTTCCTTTATCGACAGAATCTCCGTCTGCACCGAAAAAGGACAGCCGCTCTTAAGCGCAACGGCTTTTTCGGCAGTCCGGTTGCATATATCAATCTCGTTGATGCCTTCCTGCGCAAGCGTGTAATAAATCGCTTTTGCTGCCCCGCCAGCACCGACAATCAGGACTCGTTGGCCCCAAAGCGATGGGATGAGCCGCCTTAATCCTCTTACAAAGCCGGGACCGTCTGTATTATAGCCTGTTAATCTGCCGTTGCGGTTAACGACTGTATTAACGGCTCCGATTGCTTCTGCAAGGGGGTCAATCTCATCCAGCCATTTGATGATTTCGCCTTTATGCGGGACCGTGACATTGAATCCAGCAATGCCGATCGTTTTCAAAGCGTTGACAGCATCCTGCAATTGTTCTTTTCGTATATGGAACGGATGGTAATGGGCATCAATTTGGTAAAATTGAAATAGATCATTGTGCATAATTGGTGACATCGAATGGGCAATCGGATCACCGATTACTCCGTACAATTTCTTCAAATCTCTCTCCCCCCCAGAAAAACGTAAGCTCGTTGTCCACCTTACAAAGGAAGAAACTTGTTTCAGGCCCCTCGCGTAGAAGCAGTTTTCTTTTTATAAGGTGGATCGTTATAAAGCATAAGTTATTTCTATATTAATGACTTCCGCAGCATCACATGGACGCCGCGTGGAACATAAGCAGCCACCTTTGCGCCTGAATCATTCACTGTTACCCAGCCGAGGCCTGAAAAAACGATATCCGTTTTCGCTTCTTTTATTGTAAATTCATGCCTGACGAGCTCCGGAAAAGTATCAAGCTGCTCCTTGCGCGGCGGGAACAGCATTTCGCCGGCGTGATCATTATAGAGTTCAGCTGCTTTTTCGGTTTTCGTGCGGTGGATCATTAGATCATTGGATAAGTAGCAAACGATTGATCGCCGGCCGCCGCTAATATAATCAAATCGGGCCAGGCCGCCGAAGAACAATGTTTGCCCCTCATTTAATTGATAAATCTTTGCTTTTATTTCCTTCTTCGGGGTGATGATCTTTAAATCACGCTTATCGACAAAATGAGCCATTTGATGATGGTTGATGATCCCAGGTGTATCGATGATCGCCTTTTCGTCTGACAGCGGTATTTTAATAATATCAAGAGTGGTTCCCGGAAAATGAGAGGTCGTAATCACATCCTCCTCACCTGTAACCTCCTTGATAATCCGGTTAATAAATGTTGATTTGCCGACATTGGTACAACCGACAACATAGACATCTTTACCTTCTCTATATTCCTCAATCGCAGCTGCGGTTTCTTTAATAAAATGCCCCTTTGCGGCACTTACTAAAAATACTTCCTCAGCCTTTAAACCGAGCTGCTTTGCCTCATGCTTCATCCAATGCACAAGCTTGCCGCGCTTAACCGATTTCGGAAGGAGATCAACCTTATTGCCGACGAGCAAAATTTTATTGTCGCCGACAAAGCGGTGCAGGCCCGGAAGCCAGCTGCCATTAAAGTCGAAAATATCGACAATTTTAACAATTAGCGCATCGGTTTTACCGATTCCATTGAGAATCTTGAGAAAATCGTCATCCGTTAAGCTGACGTCTTGAACCTCGTTATAGTGTTTTAAGCGAAAGCAGCGCTGGCAAATAATCGCTTCTTTCTCTAACGACGACTGCGGGGCATACCCCAATTCCCCGGGATTCCCGGTTTGGATTTTTATTCCGCAGCCAATACAGGTAAAATGTTGGTCATTCACTCATTAATCCTCCCAATTAAGCATTCCTTTTTTTCGAAACCAGTTCAGGATTCTCCGTTCGATTTGCCGATTAAACCTTGTTATTACCCCGTCAGTTTTGGCAACAGGGACAACCAAAATCGTATGAAATCCGCTCCTGTTTCCGCCAAGAACATCGGTTAACAGCTGGTCTCCAATCACGACGGTTTCGTTCTTCTCGAGCCCCATTTGTCCGAGCGCCTTTTTAAAAGCTCGTCCCATTGGTTTGCGTGCCTGAAATATAAACGGAATCTCGAGCGGCTCTGAGAAAGATTTTACCCTCAATTCAATATTATTAGAAACGATCGTCACGAGAATTCCACTTCTCCTCATGCCTTCAAACCATTCGATTAATTTTGGGGTAGCATGGGGTCGATCCCACTCAACGAGAGTGTTATCAAGGTCTGTAATAATGCCTTTAATACCCTGCTCTTTTAAGATTTCAGGAGTAATTTCAAAAATAGTTTTCACATGCTGATCTGGCAAAAAATGCTTTAACACGCGGTTCCACCTCATTAATGTTTATACTTTCTATCCCGCTTTAACGGTAGCTGTCTCATAATGTTATCATCATAACCAATTTTACCCGCTCTTTCAAAACATTCCTGTCATTTCACCAGCAACTTGTTTGATACACTGTTATAAAAGACAATCTTTTTTCAGGCAAGCAGATTGTTTTAAAAAGACCTGCTAAGCAAAAAGGCGTTTTTATATTGTTTGCGTAAAACGACCTTTACCATAAATCCTGTTACGACAACTGTCGTCCATCAACGAGATTATTCGGTAAATGTGACGAAAAAAAGAAATTTTTCGACAACATCCGTTTATTTCAATGGTTGTGGATAACTTTATTCACAATTTAACACACTGGTATATTTACTACTTTCCCATTTATAAACAAGATAATCACAAGTTATCCACTAATATCTGTGGATAACAGGAACAGTTGTTCTGACCGTTTTATTTTGATAAAGTAAGGGTACAACATTAGAACTTATCAGTATATGTTTATATAGGTGAATTTAGAACAGAAAATTGAGATGGAGGTGAATAGTTAAATATGAGAAAACTGTCAGATGAACTATTGATCGAATCCTACTATAAAGCAAGAGAATTAAACTTAAGCCAAGATTTTATTTCACTCATTGAAACAGAAATTCACCGACGTTCCCTGTCCAAAAAAGTCAAAGTTTCCGTATAACTGCCCTGGTAGGGCTTTTTTCTTTTATGTCATAAAATGATCTTGCCTGCCGGACAGCTCAAATCCTTACGGAACCCTGCCAAATCCAATGCCTCTCGATATTGCTTCAATCTCTTACAGAGAATCTTTGACAATCCCAATTCTTTCGCCAACCTTAATGTGAACAGGCGTTTTTAAAGAAGGATCAAGCGTAACGGACCCTTTTTCAAATAATAAGACAACGGTTGAGCCAAAAGTAAAATAGGCCATCTCTTTGCCTTTTGTTAAAAAATTTCCTTCGTGGACTGGTTCGATCGAATTTACAAACATCGCGCCAACTTTGATAATGGCGAGATGGCCGCCGCCATGTTCGACCTCTGTAATTGTCCGATAGTTTTTTGATAACGGATTTTTCCCATATTTCAGCCCCAGTCGGTTAACAGGATATGATTTTTTCCCTAATGTCCATTGCCCGGTGATCTTTCCGGAAACCGGACTGTGGATGCGATGATAATGGCTTGGGCTTAAATAAAAGATCACATAAGTTCCACCGTGATATGTCAATAATGCTTTATCATTGCCAATCATTTCTCTGATTGAATAGACCTTTCCTTTAACCTCAATTTCATGTTCAGCATTGACGATCCCAATCTCTTTAATCACGGCATCAACCGGACTTGTGATTGACCCGGCGATGGGATCTGTGACCCGGCTGCCAGCTTTGAGCTTTCTTATAAAAAGCTCATGTAAGGTAGGATATTCTGTTAATGGCTTCTCCATTTCATTCTCGTTCAACCGGTATACTTTTGCGAATGATCTCACAATAAGGCGGCTAGCCTTTGAGCGGGCAAATCGTTTCAAAATTCCTGAAGTTACTGGGCCATTGGTGAGCTCAATCAAGCTGCGGTATATGTTTTGAATCAATGGGCTTACCTCCTGAAGATGCTGAAATACTCTTTACGTACAGGCATAAACAGCTTAAAATAAAATATTAATATAAAATACATGGCTGGAAAGCGCGTGTTTTCCGGCGCATGACCTGCAGACTTTGTAAATAAGTTATTCCCTTCCGTTAAGGAGTGAGGAGATTGTTTTTGTTGTATGTTGTTGACCAGACAGTGAAAAAACTCAAGGCCCAAACGGCTAATGTGTTAACTTTAGTGAACATAACTTTAGGCGGGTTTGCGATTATCGTCGGTATAAACGGAAACTTAAATTTGAGCTTGCTGCTCATCTTTATTGCTGCTTTAGCAGACCGCTTTGATGGAGCGGCTGCAAGAAAATTCCAGATCGAATCAGAGCTCGGCAAGCAGCTCGACTCCATGAGTGATATTATATCATTCGGTGTGGCCCCGGCACTATTATTATACCAAGGAATTTTATTTGAATTTGGTGCTCCCGGTGCTTTCTTTACTGTTTTCTTCATCGGCTGCGGAGCATTCCGCCTCGCCAGGTTTAATATTACCGAAAACAACGGCTTTTTTACCGGGCTGCCGATCACAGCGGCAGGATGCCTGATTACCTTAAGCTTTTTGGCGATTCCATATTGGAAGCCACACGCGTTTATCATCATCATTGTGATTCTATCGTTTTTAATGGTCAGTTCCTTCAGACTTAGAAAAGTATAATCGAAAAGCGCCATGACATCATCACGGCGCTTTGGTCTATTCCGTTATTTTTCTGTAAGTGCGAGGAATTCCTCAACGTCATCAATGCACAGCTTGACCGCTTGTTCCCAGAAATCTCTCTTTGTTAAATCAACGTTTAAATGCTTTTGTGCTAGTTCTTCTACCGTCATTGAAGCCGTATCTTTAAGCAAATCAACATATTTCTGTTCATAGCCCTTTCCTTCTTCCAAAGCCCTCGCATATATTCCCAGTGAGAATAAATAGCCAAACGTATACGGGAAATTATAAAAAGGAATCCCGGTTATATAAAAATGCAGCTTTGAGCCCCAGAAAGATGGATGATATTCTTCAAGCGCATTTCCGTAAGCTTCTTTTTGGGCCTGCTCCATTAATTCATTCAACCTTGCGGCACTGACCATTCCGTTCTTTCTTTCCTCGTAAAATCTTGTCTCAAACAGGAATCGCGCGTGAATATTCATTAACAGGGCGACAGAACGCTGAACTTTATCTTCAAGCAATGCCAGTTTTTCTTCTGCTGTTTTTGCATTTTTTACAGATGCGTCCGAGACGATCATTTCAGCAAAGGTTGAAGCTGTTTCAGCGACATTCATTGCGTAATTGCGGTTTAATAAATGCTGATCCCGCATTGCATATGTATGGAATCCATGGCCAAGCTCATGGGCCAACGTCGAAACGTTCGAAGGCGTTCCAGAGTATGTCATAAAAATCCGTGACTGGCTGCTTTCGGGGAAAAAGGTATGAAAACCTCCCGGTGCTTTGCCGGCCCGGTCTTCAGCCTCAATCCAGCGCTGTTCGAAAGCCATTTTTGCATAATCTGACATTTCCGCGCCAAACAGGCCAAATTGATCTGTAATAAACTCGGCACCCTGCTGATAAGACATTTTTGATTCGGTTTTGCCAAGCGGGGCATCCAAGTCATACCAGCTTAGTCTTTCAAGCCCGAGCAGCTTTGCCTTACGGTTTAGAAATTTAACGAGTGGCTCTTTATTGTCGGCAATAACCGCCCACATCGTTTCAAGTGTTTCTTTTTTCATCCTGTTTAAATCAAGCGGTTCTTTCAGAACATCTTCCCATCCGCGCGCTTTGTACACATTTAAACGGAAACCGGCAAGATGATTAAGAGTTTTGGCCAGATAATCGGAATTGCCATTCCAGGCTTTCTCCCAGTTTCGAAACACTTCCTTTCTCGTCGAACGGTCTGGATTTGAAAATTTATTGGCGGCCTGTCCGACTGAAAGGAGCTTTTCTTCACCGTTCTCCGTATATGAAATTTTTGTATTGCTGACGATTAAGTCATACATCTGGCTCCAGCCGTGATATCCATCGATGCCGAGCAGATTAATGATTGTTTCCTCTTCCTTTGACAGCTTCTCTGCTGCCCTTTCCCGGCGCTCTGAGAGCACAAACGCAAGTTCCTTTAATTCTTTACTGCGCACCATTTCTGCCCATGTAATCTGGTCAAAGGACGTCAATTTTTGGTCGAATACGGTTAAAGCGGTCTGGAACGAGGCACTCAATTCTGTAACCTTGGCCCGCAGTGAGTTTACTTTTTGATCATCCGTATTTTGAGCCTGGAGACAGCTGACAAAAGCCCCTTCCTGGCGCACCCTTTTGGCAACATGCTCAAATTCAGCGATTAATTCTGTCAGTTCCTTTGTATCTGCTGAGCTCGTTAACGGGCTCCACACCTTGACACGATTATGAAAGCGGCTAATATGTGCCGCAGTGTTCTCGAGGTGGGCTGCAAATTCAGCCGAGTCACTCCCGCCTTTAAAAAACACATCTAAATCCCATACTTCTGAATACGTGGATGTCGTCATCCGGTTACCCCCTTCAATATGTACGTGAGTAAATTTCACAATGTAATAAGCTGGACCGAAAAACGAATGAAGTTATCCAAGTAAACAGGAGTATTCTATAGAAACGAATACTACTATCATAATTTTATATAACTGTTCGTTTTTCAATTAAATAATTGCTGTGTGAAATTTATTCACTTTCCATTATAGGCTTATTTTTTTAAAAATTCTATGAACTGAACCATAAGAAAAAAGCTTTCCATTTTCGTATGGAAAGCTTTCTTATTGTGAGTTGCATAATGTTTTAGATAGGCCACACTTTTGTATTTTCTGTCAGCTGCTGTTTTTACGCTTTTCTTTCTCAGCCCGATAAAATTCGTGGAACATTTTCATTAACGCCCGCTTTTCAATTCGGGATACATAGCTCCGGGAAATACCGAGTTCCTTGGCGATCTCCCGCTGCGTTTTTTCTTTTTGCAGATCAAGGCCAAAACGACCGATAATTACTTCTTTTTCACGATCATCAAGGACATCAATATATTCCTTTACCTTTTCAAGCTCCATATTTAGTTGAATCGTATCAATTACGTCCTCTGACTCTGATTTCAGAACGTCAATCAAGGATATTTCATTGCCTTCTTTATCCTGGCCAATCGGATCATGGAGCGACACATCTTTTTTCGTCTTCTTCAAAGCTCGTAAATGCATAAGTATTTCATTCTCAATACAACGAGCCGCATACGTTGCCAGCTTCGTCCCTTTTCCGTCTGAATAGCTCTCGATTGCTTTAATTAAACCAATTGTCCCGATAGAAATAAGATCCTCTGCATCTTCACCGGTATTTTCAAATTTTTTGACGATATGGGCAACTAAACGTAAATTATGCTCAATCAGCATATTGCGGGCATGTGCATCCCCTTCGGCCATTAATCTTAAGTATTTTCTCTCTTCAGCGGAAGATAACGGTTGGGGAAATGCGTTGTTTTTAACATAGGAAACTAGAAAGATAATTTCCTTAATTAAATAACCAAGCGCTGTCAAAATTCCGGACATTTTTTCCACCCCCGCTTATAGTCTTTAGCCTATAGTTAATTCCTATGAAAGGAACGGGATGTTTGTGTCTGTCCCAGAGCATATATTTTCACTTGAAAATGTTTCCTACACCAAATGATCTGCTAATCATTATAAATATCAAGGATCGATATCCGCGGTAAGTGCAATGCACGCTGATAACAATAAAGACACCAGCCAAAAAGATCGGCTGATGCCTTTGTGTTTTAGATTTGAAATTAAGCTTCCACGCTTACCTCAGCTGCAATAATACAGCCAATTGCCCCGGTAATACAAAACGCCATCACGATCATGAACATGTTCTCCGCCCCTTTAGTATGCTTATGATTTATTTAGAATGTACCATATTTCCATTGCGCGTACTGTTCGGGGTTGTGAACATTTTGTTACCAATATTGGCTAGCCGTTTCATTTACTTTTTTTCTTTTTCCGAAATATAAGCGTGAGCAATAAAATGTTGAGATACATAAACATACCTCCTGAAAATGTTGTGTTAGGTGGTATCCTTCTCCACCCATAAGCAAGCTTGCCGATTTTGCATGAAAAATATCATTTAAAAAACCACCTTTCTTTTCAAATTTTTGTTTGTGGGATTAAAACGTTCGATACATGGAGTATTGGCGATCTTTGTTTTTTTCCATTAGGTCTTTAACCATTTCTTCTTGAACCATTTGTTCGGGTGACAATTTGCGTCTCTTGATGGTTATAGTTAAAAATAAAATGTTCAGAGTCATAGTGATTTTCACCTCCTTTATTCTATCCAATCGCGCAAAAAAGCCGCAGAGAGGTACAGACTCTGCGGCTTTTTTACTGTTAGAAGGCATAAAAATGCCGCAGGGCACAATTCTCCCTGCGGCATGGATAGACATTGTTCAAAAAATTAAGCAGTCCAATCCCCGGTGGTCGAATGTGTAAATATCTGTATAAAGTTTTGGTTGATACCTTTGCCTGTTCTAATCACTTTACTCGACCTCCTTTTTTTCGAATTTTTGCTTACAGTGGTAATTATATCCACCTTCACTCCTCTTGTAAACCCTTTTATTATAAATAGTTAAAAAGTCCGGATCCGTACATCGATTAAAATAAGGCATAAAAAAAACGCCCGGCAAGGACGTTTTACTTTTTCATTAAATATTCTTCGCCTTCATCCATTTCAGTCAGCTTGGTTCGGTACTGCTTTGAAACGGTAAAGAAAAAAATCGATCCGGCCAGGAAACCTGTTGAGGCAGCCATCATCATATATAAATCCGTCATCGAATTCGCTGCTGACGGGATAATTGCACCTAAATAGAAAAAAGCGCCAACAGCCAGCAGAATCGTTCCGAACCTTTTAAAATCAACCATTTTTTCGTAAACATGCTTTGCACTGTGTTTCACTTTTCATTCACCTGCGCTTCTTATTTTTAAGCTTGCTAGACTACTTTAACATATTTGCAAGATACATAGAGGATGTAATCATTGGGAATTCATATAGCATGGTCGTGGACTAGACTTTCATTAAGATAAGAGGTGTTATTTAGTAAAAAAACTAGTTTTTTTGATCTAATCGAGCGAAAATATTATTACAGTCGCGAACTATGGAGTTTGAGCTCAAAACTTTTACATTAATTTCTATTAATTTACATTAAATTACTTTTATCATTATACAGTCGGAATAATTAAGCGGAAAATGAGAGGTTTTAAGCGAAAATACCTTTGATTTAAGCGGAAACTTCGGGAATTAAGCGAAAATCGTCTTTATTTAAGCGATACGATAAAATGTTAGCATCTTTATTCACTTATATCCAAAAAGGAGTCGACCCTAAAGCGGGTCGGCTCCTTTTTCATAGTGCTTTATTTTTGCAACGCCTGCTGCAGATCTTCAATTAAATCTTCTGCATCCTCCAAGCCTATGGAGATCCTTACAAGACCGTCCGTGATCCCTAACTCTGCACGACGCTCCGCTGGAATGGACGCGTGCGTCATCCGCGCCGGCACCGAGATTAAGCTTTCAACAGCGCCAAGACTTTCGGCGAGAGTAAAATATTTGACGTTTCCAAGCAATTTATCTGCGTTTGCTTCACTGCCGACGTCAAAGGAGACCATACCTCCAAAGCCCCGGCCCTGTTTCTTGGCGATTTCATGGTTTGGATGGCTTTCTAAACCAGGATAATAAACCTTTGAGACCGCAGGATGATCACCAAGAAATTGGACAATTTTTGCCGTACTCGCTTCATGCTCTTCCATACGTATCCCCAGTGTCTTAATCCCTCTCATTAAGAGCCATGAATCCTGAGGTCCAAGTACGCCGCCAGTTGAATTTTGAACAAAATGAAGGTCTTCCGCCAGTTTTTCACTGTTAACGACAACAAGCCCTGCAACAACATCGCTGTGGCCGCCGAGATATTTAGTGGCGCTGTGGAGAACAATATCACTTCCGAGCTCAAGTGGATTCTGCCAGTACGGAGTAGAGAATGTATTATCTACAATCGTTAATAGCCCATGTTTTTTAGCAATTTGGGCGGCACCGGCAATGTCGGTCACCTTTAGCAATGGATTTGTCGGTGTTTCAAGGTAAATGGCCTTTGTGTTTGGCTTTATTTCTTTTTCAATATTGTCTAAATTGCTTGTATCAACAAAGGTGCTGTCAATGCCGAACCGGTTTAACACCTTTGACATCACGCGGTATGTCCCGCCGTATACATCATCAGTCAGAAGGACATGGTCGCCGCTGTTAAACAGCATCATGACCGCTGTAATGGCCGCCATACCTGATCCGAATGCAAAACCTGCGTGGCCGCCTTCAAGGTCCTTAATCAGTTCCTCCAATGCGTGCCGCGTCGGGTTGCCGGTCCTGGAGTATTCAAACCCCTTGTGGCCGCCGACGCCATCCTGCTTGTATGTGCTTACTTGATAAATCGGCACTGAAACTGCTCCGGTATTCGGATCGCCTGCGATTCCGCCATGGATTAATTGCGTTTTCCGTCTCAATTAAATTCCTCCTTGATATATCTTTTTGCTTAAGTATCGTTCGCTCCCGTCAGGGAAAATCACGACAATATTGGTGCCGGGCTTTGCAGTTTTTGCTTCTTCAAGCGCTGCATGCATGGCCGAACCTGAAGAACTGCCGACGAGAAGGCCTTCTCGAACTGCTAATTCTTTTACTAAAAAAAACGCATCTGGATCCGACACCGTATGGATCGCATCAAAAAAGCTCGGGTCCATATAATCAGGCAAAAACTCCATGCCAATGCCTTCGGTTTTATGCGGACCTGGTTCGCCGCCGTTTAAAATTGATCCTTGCGGTTCAACAATAACCGTTTTAACAGATGGTCTCTGTTCCTTCAAATAACGGGCCGTTCCCATAAACGTTCCGCCTGTTCCTGCTCCTGCTACAAAAACATCTATATTGCCATCCATTTGCTCAAAGATCTCCGGACCCAGCGTTTTGTAGTACGTTGCAGGATTAGCTGGATTGCTGAATTGCTGCGGACAATATGAATCAGGAATTTCCGCAAGCAGCTGCTGTGCTTTCTGGATGGCGCCCTTCATTCCATCTTCCGTTGGTGTATGGACGATGTCTGCCCCAAGCGCTTTCATTAACTCCTGTTTTTCGATGCTGAATTTTTCAGGGACACAAAAAATCACTTTGATTCCTTTATTAATCGCCGCAAGAGCAAGGCCGATTCCCGTATTCCCTGCGGTCGGTTCAATAACCGTCCCTCCGGGAGGAAGCTTGCCGCTGTCCATGGCAGCCTTTAACAGCTCCTGGCCGAGACGATCTTTGACGCTGCCGCCCGGGTTCATGAACTCCAGCTTTGCAAACAGACCAACACCCTTCGGTATCTGGAATCGGCTTAATTCGACGATTGGTGTGTGGCCGATCAGTTCGTGTACATTTTTGTAAACTTTCATTACCGTTCTTCTCCGTCCTAATGGTGATTTTGTAATGTGGAGACGATTTTCATGACAAGATTGGCTGAGTTTAAGGCCGCTTTTTGTAAATATTGATCAAAAGATACGTTCGACTCTTTTCCGGCAATGTCCGACAAAGAACGAATGACCACGAATGGTTTATTAAATTGATAAGCAACCTGGGCAATCGCCGCTGCTTCCATCTCAACCGCCTGCAGATCGGTAAATTTTTGGCTGATTGCCTGGACCCGTTCCGGATCGCTCATAAAGGAATCGCCTGTTGCGATTAATCCTGTCACAACCTGGGCTCCTTCAATTTCTTTTGCACAATTCTCAGCAATCTCGATCAATTCGCTGTCAGCTTCAAAGGCAGCCGGCAGCTGGGGAACCTGGCCATATTCATAGCCAAACGCCGTAACATCTACATCATGGTGGCGAACATCTGTTGAAATCACAACGTCACCGACATTCAAGTCGGGATTAAGGCCGCCTGCCGATCCTGTATTGATGACGAAATCAGGATTGAACTTTTCTAAAAGAATCGATGTAGACATGGCTGCATTGACTTTTCCGATCCCGGAACGAAGCAGGATGACGTCAGCCCCATTCATCAATCCGCTTGTAAATTCACAGCCAGCGATTGTCTCTTGGTGTTGGCCTGCGATTTTGTCGCGCAGGATCGTTACTTCTTCTTCCATTGCTCCGATAATGGCTATTTTCATGGATATACCTCTTTCTTAACGTTTTTCACCTTCCATAATCCAGACAAAATCATTGCATTTCTCAAATGTAGCTGTAAAGCCATTGGTTTCAAGAATTTCCGTTAAAATAGGAATTGTCGTGTAGTATTCACGCTGCAAATCTTCTGCCAGATTGTGAAAACTTTTTGATACGGCATCCGTAATTGCCTCTTTATAAGCCTCTGCAGACTCGTACATTGTATCCGCAAAAACTATTTTACCACCCGGAGCGAGAAGATTACCATAGCGGGCGATCGCCTCAGCCTTTTCTTCGTCTGTTAAATGGTGAAAAGCATAGGTGCTGACGACCGCTTGAAATGGCTCAACTTCAGGGAAGCTGAGAAAATCCCCTCCCAATACAGCCACTCTGCCTGCAAGTTTTTCTTCGGCTATTTTTCTCATCGCTGGAGATGGTTCAATTCCGGTCACCTTAAGCCCTTTGGCCAGTAATGATTCAGTAAGGTTGCCTGTTCCCACTCCAAATTCCAAAACATGCCCGTTTGAACGCGCTGCCACTTCGCCGAGAATTTTTTCATAATTTTTAAATACCTCTTTATATTCAATGTCATGACCGCTCACACTGGAATCATAAGAATCAGCCCATTGTTCAAAAAGCTCTAGAAATTCTTTCCCCATATTACTCACTCTCCATATATTATAATTCCCATCAGTATAGTATGAATTAAATAATCTTGTTCTCAATTTACCATACTTCTTCCCGGCATGGCAAACATTAGCTTGCTAGAAAAGATTGGACACTTTAAAATAACTAAAAAAAATCTTGTTTAACAGAGTAAATTTCACAATGTAATAAGCTAAACCGAAAAACGAATTAAATTGTCTAAATGAACGAGGAGGATTCAGTATGAAACGAATAATGCTGTTAACTTTTATATAATTGTTCGTTTTTCAATTAAAGAAATGCTTTATGAAATTTACTCTAACAGAAGGAGTATTTATGAGCTTCCAATTTGATTTATTAGAAGATAAAGTTGAATTTTTTCAGGCTACAGATTTAAAAGCTTTAGAAAAAAGAATCAATGAACAAATCGATATCAACAAAGCGATCATGCTTGCTGTCCATTCTGTTTCGCACCAGATGCACGTCGATGAGAATGGCCGCACGTTTTACTCGGCGGTTGTTCATTTTAAAGCTAAACGATAATCGGATAAATCGAAAAGGCCGATCACTTGGAAGTGATCGGCTTTCTAAGCTTACTAGCCTTTATCGTTTTCTATTAATTCTTCCACTCTTACCGGTTTCCAGCCTTGCTGGTCAACCCACTCGATATACACCCTGAATGGCTGTTTCGTGTCTTTTGCAGTAATCGTCGCAACTGACCGGTTCGTTCCGTTGTTTTCCAGACGCCAAACTGTCATATTATTTTCGTCAAGCCCAGTAGCGTACGTAACCGCCTGGATCATTTCCTGCCAATCTGTTGAACCTTGTTCATAAACGCCTGCAGGATGCTCTCCGGTTTGCGAGGTTCCGACCGGCTTCCAGCCCGGATTGACGATTGTATTTTTCACATTTGGATCGCTTCCGCCTTCTGTGACGACTGCCTGATCTTCGTTTTCATCATCGGCTTCTTCTTCCTGCTCTTTGGAAGACTCGTCATCGACATTGTCATCGGACTTTTTGCTTTCCGACTGATTAGCTGCTTTTTCCTTACGCTCAGCAGAGTTTTTGCTTTCTTTTCCAGATTGTGATTTCTCTTTTTCGGAATTGCTGTTTTTCACTTTGTCCGTTGTTTCACTTTTCTCTTCGACAGGTTGATCGTTGCTTGCCGCTTCGTCATTGCCACCCGCAAAAATAGACGTAGCTACAACAATGATCAAGACGAGGACTATTGCGATTAAGCTATTTAAAATGATATTTGTTTTGCGTTTCTTAGCCCGCTTTCCAGAACGGGAAATCGTATCGCGACCATCCAATCCACTGTTCAAAGTTGTTTAGCCTCCTTTTTTTCAGCCTGCCAATATTCTATCATGAATTTATGATAACATGAACCGGATTATCCTTCACAATTTTGGATATTGTACAAGGGCACAACTTCATGATTGGGTGGATGCCGGGCAAAGTAACGTTTTATTGTTTGAGATTATAGTCATGAACTGCCTTGACCATGTCAGCAAAAAAAGGATTTATTCCTCCTTGATCCGAGCGTACATCAAGGTTGACTGTAACGAGAGCATATTTAGGATCATGATAAGGAAAATAGCCTGCAAACCATTTATTATGCAATTGCTGTTCATGATCAAAAATACCGGTTTCCGCCGTTCCCGACTTTCCGGCTACTTCATAAGGCAGGTCGTTAAACCATCGGCCTGTTCCGTTTTCATTTATAACCACTTCGCGAAGCAACTGCTGGAGCTTCATCGCGGTATAAGGAGCGATTTCTTCCCCTTTTAACGGTGCCTGGGCAAATTCAGCCATCACCGTACCATTTTTGTATTCAATTTCGGAAACCGCTCTAACCATTTCTTTTTGCCCGCCTCTGGCAATCACAGCCATCATGCTGGCCACCGCTAAAGGCGTTGCCCTTACCTCATGCTGTCCTATTCCGGAGAGGGCCACAAAGTTCTTGTCCGTTCTTTCCTGATCCTTCCTGAACACCCGGCCAATATCTTCATCGGCCATTTGTTTAAAATCGTCAAAATGGTAGACACTGCCCTGCCAGCCAACCGGGCCGGTTAGCGATAATTTTTCTGCATATTCCTCAATCAGATTCGGGTCAATGTCGCTCAATTCCTTTGCCAATTCTCCAAACGTATAATTGCAGCTTCTCGCAAAGCTATCAATAAAATTTAAGGTGCCATGCTCATAGGTCGTATCCGGTTCCCCGTTAATTTTCCTGCTGCAGTCAAACGTCCGGGACGGGTTGTCAAGCTCGTAATCAATCGCGGCTGCGGCAATAACGGTTTTAAAGACCGAACCCATAATTTGCTCCTTTAGCATCATGTTAGTGATTCCATTTTGATTATATGGATCCTGTTGACTGATATTGGGGCGGGAAACCATCGCAAGCACACTGTTTGTCTCAATATCGAGCAAAACGAGGCCGCCTTTTATAATGCCATGCTGATCCGCCAGTTCCTCAGCCCGTTTCTGCAACTCAATATCCAATGTTGTTTTAATATTGACCGGATAAAACGGATTTGCCGGGTCCACATATTTCACATTAATGCCAAACAAAGGCCCGCCATCGCCGTCCACATGAAAGACAAGCTTCGACTTTCCTTCCGGGAGCAAAAACTCATCAAAGCTTGCTTCAAGCCCCGAAACGCCAATCAACGTTTGCGGGGAAAGATCCTTTCCTGGATATCTTTGCCGAATCTCCGCTGTGTTTTCCCCGGTAATTCCAATCAACTGTCCAGCGGGGACTTTCTCCAGCGGATATTTTTGTTCTACTGCAAACACACCGGGTATTTTTAATGAATTGATGCGGTCCATTTGATGATTCGTTAATATCAATGGTTCGGGTGACCGAAACGCAAACGGCTGCTTACTTTTCGCGACTGCTGCGATAAGCTCTGTCCTGGGGGCATCGACGATTTTCGCCACCCTTTCTGCATCCCATTCCATTTTTTCAAGAAAAGGAAACAAGATTAACACTGCTTTCTTTTCATAAGCGATCGGCCGGCCATTGCGGTCATGAAAATTGCCCCTGCCATGGTCAAGCACCATCTCCTGGGAGCGCTGCTGGACGCTTGCTTCGAGCAAGTTAATATGATGTTTTGAAAAGTTTTCCGCAGCAAATAATTGAACTTGGACGAGCCTGCCCAACAGCAGCATAAATCCTGAAAAACATATAAAAAGCCAAACGAGCACCCGTTTTCTCCACATAAAAAACACCTCATCAAAAGTGTTGACGAGGTTTTCAATTTTCAAACGGTTATATACAGGAGCTGATAAAAAACAGATATTAAAAAACGCCCGCAGCAGCGGACGTTTTATGTTAGTGGATTGAAACGATTCGGACGCTCATTTCTCCACCAGGAGTTTGAACGGATACTTCGTCGCCGACTTTTTTGCCCATCAGGCTTCTTGCGATCGGTGAATCATTGGAAATTTTACCTTCAAACGGATCTGCTTCTGCACTTCCGACAATTGTGTATGTTTCTTCTTCGCCTTTGGGAAGCTCGACAAATGTAACGGAGCGGCCTAAGGAAACAGAATCACTGCTCATTTCGTCTTCTTCAATTATTTTTGCGTTGCGAATCATATTTTCAAGAGTCGTGATCCGGCCTTCGACGAAAGCCTGCTCTTCTTTCGCTGAATCATATTCTGAGTTCTCGGATAAATCGCCAAAGCTTCTTGCGATTTTAATCCGTTCAACCACTTCTTTGCGTTTTACCGTTTTCAAATGTTCTAATTCTTGTTCAAGCTTTTCTTTTCCAGCCTGTGTCATCGGGAATATTTTCTCTGCAGCCAAAACCCTTCACTCCTTCTGGTTTCACAATCCCCCATATAGATTGTGTATTAAAGTATGTAATGTACTTACAAATACATAGGAGCGCGTCCTCTTATAAAGGGCGCGCATCACTTTCAGTCACAAGGACATTTTAATGATATATACGTTATTGTTTCATAAAAATGATTTTTGTTCAAGAATTGTTTGAATTTTAGTGACCATTAAGTCGATTGCAACATGGTTGTGACCGCCTTCAGGGATGATCACATCTGCGTATCTTTTTGTCGGTTCGATAAATTGGTTATGCATGGGGCGAACAACATTTACATATTGTTCAATAACCGCATCCATTTTCCGCCCGCGGTCTCTAATGTCGCGGCGGAGGCGGCGAATAATCCGCAAATCGGCGTCAGTATCAACAAATAATTTTATATCCATTAAGTTGCGGAGCCGCTCATCTTCCAATACGAGTATGCCTTCGAGGATGATGACGTCTTTTGGTTCGACAGCGATTACCTCGTCAGACCTTGTGTGAATTGCATAATCGTATACTGGCTTTTCGATCGGGTCATTAGCAAGCAATTTTTTCAGGTGGGAAATCAATAAATCATTGTCAAATGCAAGCGGGTGGTCATAATTCGTTTTAAGCCTTTCTTCAAACGGCAAATGCGTCTGATCTTTATAATAGTAATCCTGTTCAATCATTAAAATTGAATGGCCTTTAAAGCTGTGATATATCGCTTTTGATACACTTGTCTTTCCCGAGCCGGAACCGCCAGCTACACCAATAACAACTGGTTTGCGTTTCATCGGTTTAAAGCTCCTTTCGCATCATGTTGTTTCGGTAGACCGGCCTATTTAATTTGAATTTGACAATCTGCAGGGGATGCCGCGCTGCATCAAGTTCATTGCCGTATTCATCCCAAAGTTGATCAATGACGTGCGTGAAATTTTCAATTTCCGGACCAAAGAATTCTACTTCCTGCCCGGGTTTAAAATGATTGCGCTGTTGCAGCGTAACGATTTGTATGTCCGGATCATAATCAAGAACAAGGCCGACAAAATCAAATTTCGTCTTTTTGCTATGATTTCCAAACATTTGCTCTTTATACCCCGGAACGCCTTCAAAGAAAGCTGAAGCGGTCTCGCGGTTTGCACATTTATCCAATTCCTCGAGCCATTCGTTCCGAATCGCAAAATTGTCGGGGTCTGCGCAGTAGGCATCAATCACTTTACGATAAACGCTTACGACGGTCGCAACATAGTGAATTGATTTCATTCTTCCTTCAATCTTCAAGCTGTCGATGCCGAGCTCAATCATTTTCGGAATTGATTCAATTAGCTTCAGATCCTTCGGGCTCATCGCAAAAGCGGAATCCCCTTCGTTAAAAAGGGCAACTTCATTGTCACCTTCCAATTTGTACAGGTCATAATCCCAGCGGCATGATTGGCAACAACCGCCCCGGTTTGAATCGCGGGCTGTCATATGATTGCTTAATGTACAGCGGCCAGAGTATGCGATACACATCGCTCCATGAATGAACGCTTCGATTTCAATATCGACCTTTTCCTTCATTTCGCGAATTTCTTCTGCGCTTGTTTCGCGGGCAAGAACGACGCGTTCAAGTCCTTCCTCTTTCCAATACTGGACGGCTTTCCAGTTGGAAAGGGACTGCTGCGTGCTTAAGTGGACTTCAATTTCCGGGGCAACCCGGCGGCATGTTTCAATAATAAGCGGATCGGCGACGATAATTCCCGCGATCCCTGTATCTTTCAAACCAAGCAAGTATTCCTCAAGCCCATCGATGTTCTCATTATGGGCAAAGATATTGGTCGTTACATAAATTTTTGCCCCATACTTTCTAGCAAACTCGACGCCTTCCTTCATTTCTTGAAAAGTAAAGTTACCGGCATTGGAACGCAGGCCGTATTCCTGGCCGCCAATAAAGACGGCGTCTGCACCGTAATGGACAGCAATTTTTAACTTTTCCAAATTACCGGCCGGTGCAAGCAGCTCAGGCTTTTTCACAATGACTCTTTTTCCGTCAACGATTTGTGAGATTTTATCTTCTGCTGTTAACATTACTTGGCCACCTCCATATTTAATCTCCAAGCTTTTTTTCCGCTTCAAGGCGCTTCCGCATTTCATTGTCCAGCTTCAGCGCCTAGCCCTTCGGTCGTTTCGGTCCTG
>NZ_PGVA01000037.1 GCF_002860125.1 Bacillus canaveralius | reverse complement strand
TCTCAGCGCCGATGGTAGTTGGGGGTTTCCCCCTGTGAGAGTAGGACGCCGCCAAGCGCATACGAAAGAACAGCCATGATGGTTGTTCTTTTTTTTATTGTTCTTTAGACACGGAGAAAACTCCGACACACCGTTTCGCTTAATTAATCAAGATTATCGCTTAATTCCTGGATTTTCCGCTTAATTTAGCCAAGTTTTCGCTTAATTCCCCCGTAGTTTCGCACAAATCACCGGATTCTCCGCTTAATTATTTTTTTGAGCTATATACTTTTACATAATTCCCCTGAAAAATACGCTCTCCAGCCCAAAAATTTCCTTTCTCACTTAAAAACTGAATCATGACTATAAAAAATAAGGATAACCATAAATAAACAAGGGAATATATTGTGAAAAGGGTCGCCAACATAGGGCAGTTTTTTGTACAATATAACCTTAATGAGGATTCTCTAGTCCTCACTTTTAAAGGAGGGCTTATTTTGCTCGAAAACAGTTTTGTGATGGTTGCTATTATCCTGATCATAAACATTGTCTATGTTTCCTTTTTTACGATCAGGATGATTTTGACTTTAAAAGGACAGCGCTATTTAGCTGCGCTTATCAGTATGGTTGAAGTAGTAATATATGTAATCGGGCTCGGCCTGGTCTTGGATAATCTCAATGAGATTCAGAATTTAATTGCTTATGCCGTCGGGTACGGAATCGGAGTCATTGTCGGGATGAAAATTGAAGAGAAACTGGCTTTGGGATATATTACGGTTAATGTCATTACGAAGGAGTACGATAAAGATTTGCCGAAAACGTTACGGGAAAAAGGTTACGGGGTCACAAATTGGGCCGCAAACGGCCTGGAAGGGGACCGGATGGCTTTGCAGATCTTAACACCTCGCAAATATGAGTTGAAACTGTACCAGACGATAAAGGAACTTGATCCAAAAGCATTTATCATTGCTTATGAACCGAAAACAATCTATGGCGGGTTCTGGGTCAAGTCTGTGAAGAAGGGAAAATTGTTTTCATGAACAAGAATAAGAAAAAGCAATTATTTGAGGTTCAAGAAAATGAAAGCATCGATCAATGTTTAGAGCGAATCAAGAAAACTGGTTACGTACCGGTAAGAAGAATTGAAAAACCAATCTTTAAAGAAGTGATCCAGGGAGACACGACAGGGTACGAGCCGGCTGGCAGGCAGATTGTTTTTGAAGCAAAGCCGTCACAATAGTAAAACACGAACATTATGCATTGAAAAATATATAAATGTTCGACAATGAACTTGACAATCCTGTTAAATAGTTGTTAATATAGGGATAGTAATAAAAAATAAATAATGATTACCCTCGTATAATGATGGGGATATGGCCCATAAGTCTCTACCCGATAACCGTAAATTATTGGACTATGAGGGAAAGTCAATATGCCCGGTAAGCGAGTTGCGACATCTTTGTTTTCAAAGATGTATTTATACTTGTCAATGCATGCCCGGACGGACGGCTTTCTCTTATTTTTGAGATAGGTGTCTGTTTGGGCTATTTTTATGGAAAAAATGAGCTGGAGGGAATGCCTTGAAAGCGCTCGTTGGTGTGATTATGGGAAGCAAGTCGGATTGGGACACAATGAAAAACGCATGTGAAGTACTCGAACAACTCGAAATACCATATGAGAAAAAGGTTGTTTCAGCCCATCGGACTCCGGATCTTATGTTTGAATATGCGGAAAGTGCTAAAGATAGAGGGTTAAAGGTAATTATAGCAGGAGCCGGCGGCGCTGCACACTTACCGGGAATGGTTGCGGCTAAAACCGTACTGCCTGTAATCGGCGTACCAGTGCAGTCTAAGGCTTTAAATGGACTTGATTCTCTGTTGTCAATTGTCCAGATGCCGGGCGGAGTACCGGTGGCAACGGTGGCAATTGGCAATGCAGGAGCAAAGAATGCAGGGTTGCTCGCTGCACAGATGTTAGGATCATTTGACGAAAAAATAAGTAAAAAGCTTGCTGATTTAAGGAATCAAATGAAGGAAACCGTGTTGGAAAGCAGTGATGAACTTGTCTTATAAAATAATTGTGCCCGGGCAAACAATCGGAATTATCGGCGGCGGCCAGCTCGGCAGAATGATGGCTTTATCAGCAAAAGCGATGGGATTCAAAATAGCTGTGCTTGATCCTGCCGAGGATTCACCATGTGGACAGGTTGCAGATTACAGAATAACAAGTGAATACGATGATTTAGATGCGATCAAACAATTAGCAGAAGTTAGTGATGTGATCACATACGAATTTGAGAATATCAATGCTGCGGCAGTAACGTGGTTATGCGAAAACGCTTATGTACCGCAAGGAAACAGGTTGCTGGAAATCACCCAGGATCGTATAAGCGAAAAGGCCGCAATTGAGCGATCAGGGGCAGACGTCGCACCATATTCAGTCATTCATAGCGTGGACGACATATATGCTGCGATCGAAAAGCTTGGCTACCCGGCTGTTTTAAAAACATCAAGAGGCGGTTACGACGGAAAGGGCCAGCATGTCATCCGCAGCAGTGCCGATTTAGAGACTGCTGGCAAACTGCTTGAAAAAGGAGTTTGCGTGTTAGAGAAATGGATTCCTTTTGAAAAGGAAATCTCGGTGATTATTGTTCGAAACCAACAAGGCGAGACAGCTGTTTTTCCGGTGGGAGAGAATATCCATAAGGACAATATTCTGCATCAAACAATTGTACCTGCCCGAATCAGTTATAAAGCTGAAAAAAACGCTATCCAAAAAGCGACTGAACTCGCAGAGTCTCTCAAGCTTGTTGGGACACTCGCTGTTGAAATGTTTTTAACCGCTGATGAGCAAATTTACATTAATGAATTGGCCCCGAGACCTCATAACTCCGGACATTACACAATTGAGGCCTGTGAAACATCGCAATTTGAACAGCATATCAGGGCTGTATGCAGTTGGCCTTTAGGGAGTACAAAGCTATTAAAACCAGCAGTAATGGTCAATATATTAGGAGAACATCAGGCGCAGATTCTTGAAAAAATTCCAGAACTTCCTGATTGGAAAATTCATTTATATGGAAAAAAAGATGCGAAGTTCAAACGGAAGATGGGTCACGTGACCATTTTGCGCGATTCAACAGATGATGCGCTACAGGAAGCAGAACAATGTGGATTATGGAACAATGTGACTGAAAAAATCGGAGGCTAAATATATGATTGAACGCTATACCCGCCCGGAGATGGGGGCAATATGGACGGAAGAAAACCGTTTTAGAGCATGGCTTGAAGTGGAGATTCTTGCTTGTGAAGCATGGGCAGAGCTTGGAGAGATACCGAAAGCTGATGTGCAGAAAATCAGGGAAAATGCGTCTTTTAATGTCGATCGGATTAAAGAGATTGAAGAAGAGACAAGACATGATGTCGTCGCTTTTACCCGGGCGGTATCGGAAACGCTGGGTGAAGAGCGGAAGTGGGTTCATTACGGGCTTACTTCTACTGATGTTGTTGATACGGCCTTATCATATTTACTAAAGCAGGCCAATTCGATCATTTTAAAAGATCTCGAAGCGTTTGTTGAGATTATAAAAAATAAAGCAAAACAACATAAATTTACTGTGATGATGGGCCGGACACATGGTGTTCATGCAGAGCCAACCACTTTTGGATTGAAGCTTGCGCTCTGGTATGAAGAGATGAAGCGAAACCTTGAACGCTTTAAGCAGGCAGCTGCCGGCGTGGAATTCGGGAAAATTTCCGGGGCAGTCGGCACATATGCAAACATTGATCCATTCGTTGAAAAGTATGTATGCGAAAAGCTCGGACTTGAGCCAGCTCCTGTTTCAACGCAAACACTGCAGCGCGACAGGCATGCACACTACATGTCGACGCTTGCGTTAATTGCAACGTCGATAGAAAAATTTGCTGTTGAAATCCGTGGGCTGCAAAAAAGTGAGACCCGCGAAGTGGAAGAATTTTTTGCGAAGGGGCAAAAAGGGTCCTCTGCGATGCCACATAAACGCAACCCAATTGGTTCGGAAAATATGACTGGCCTGGCAAGAGTCATCCGCGGTTATATGATGACTGCTTATGAAAACGTTCCTTTATGGCATGAGCGCGATATCTCGCATTCATCAGCAGAGCGGATTATCCTGCCTGATGCAACAATTGCCTTGAACTATATGCTGAACCGCTTTGGTAACATCGTAAAGAATTTAACCGTTTATCCGGAAAATATGAAACGGAATATGGATCGGACCCTCGGGCTGATTTATTCGCAACGTGTGTTGCTTGCTTTGATTAATAAGGGGCTTTCCCGTGAAGAAGCTTATGATACTGTACAGCCAAAGGCAATGGAAGCATGGGAAAAACAAGTACCTTTCCGCACGCTAATTGAAGCGGATGACAAAATTACTGCAAAGCTTTCGGCGGCGGAAATTAATGACTGTTTCGACTACAACTACCACTTGCAGCATGTGAACACGATTTTTGAACGAGTAGGCTTATAAAAAAATTCGCCAGCACTAACATGCAGGCTGCTGGCGAAGAATTTGTAATACTGAAGATTCCCAATTTTCGAAGTTAAAGGAGGCTCCTTTCATGGAAAAAAGAGAGCTGTTGTACGAAGGAAAGGCTAAAAAAATTTATAGTACAGACGAGAATGACTTAGTTTGGATTGAGTACAAAGATTCAGCTACAGCCTTCAACGGAGAAAAAAAGGCTATCATTGCCGGGAAAGGCCGTTTAAATAATGAGATTACGAGTTTACTGTTTTCAAAGCTTCAAGAGCGGGGAATTGCATCTCATTTTGTCGAACGATTATCGGAAACTGAGCAGATCGTTCGCAAAGTGACGATTATTCCGCTTGAAACGGTTGTCCGCAATGCGGCGGCAGGGAGTTTTTCAAAAAGGCTTGGTGTTGAAGAAGGGAAACCTTTATCTAAGCCGCTTGTCGAGTTTTATTTAAAAGATGATGAGCTGGGTGATCCGATTGTAACTGACGACCATATCCTTGAGCTGGGATTGGCGACGAAGCAGGAAATAGAGCTTTTAAAAGAAAAGGCTCTTGAAGTGAATGCCGTTTTATCAAGTTTTTTTGCAGAATTAGGTGTACGCCTTATCGATTTTAAACTTGAATTTGGAAAAGACAAGCAAGGCCATATTTTATTGGCAGATGAAATTTCTCCGGATACATGCAGACTGTGGGATATGGAGACGAATGAAAAGCTTGATAAGGATGTATTCCGCCGTGATTTGGGGGATCTGGCAACAGCGTATGAGAACATTTTAACGAGACTGGGAGGCAGATAGAATGTATAAGGTAAAAGTGTATGTGACTCTTCGCGAAAGTGTATTGGATCCGCAGGGGAAAGCGGTTGAGCATTCGCTCCATTCTTTAGGATATAACGAAGTTGCTGATCTGCGGATCGGAAAATACATGGAAGTTACGATTGGAAAAACGGATCGCGATGTTGAAGAAATCGTTAAGGAGATTTGCAACAAGATCCTCGCTAACCCGGTCATTGAAGATTATCGATACGAAATAGAGGAGTGTGTCAACCAATGAGGTTTGCGGTAATCGTATTTCCGGGATCCAATTGTGATGTTGACATGTACCACGCCATCAAGGATGAGCTTGGCGAAGAAGCAGAATATGTCTGGCATGATACGGAAAGTTTAGCCGGGTATGACGGAATTTTGCTGCCGGGCGGTTTCTCTTATGGGGATTATTTACGCTCAGGGGCGATAGCACGTTTCAGCAATGTCATGAAGGAAGTAGTCAATGCGGCTGAAGCAGGAAAGCCGGTTCTTGGTGTCTGCAACGGTTTTCAAATCTTGCTGGAAGCAGGACTGCTGCCAGGGGCGATGAGACGGAATGAAAGCCTGAAATTTATGTGCAGGCCAGTGCGGTTAAAGGTTGAAAATAACAAAACGATGTTTTCATCGGCATATGGCAAAGAGGAAATAATGACAATTCCGATTGCCCATGGAGAAGGAAACTATTATTGCGACGAGGAAACTCTGGCAAGCTTAAAAAAGAATAATCAGATTGTGTTTACGTACAGCGGCACAAATCCGAATGGCAGTCTCGAGGATATCGCCGGAATCATAAATAAAAAAGGAAATGTTCTTGGAATGATGCCGCATCCAGAGCGGGCAGTTGACCCGCTACTTGGCGGCGCCGACGGTTTGAAACTTTTTCAATCGATCGTAAAACATTGGAGGGAAGCACATGTTGTTAATGCTTGAGCCAAGTCCCCAACAAATAAAACATGAGAAAATTTATCAGCAAATGGGTTTGTCGGATGACGAGTTTGCGATGGTTGAAAAAATTCTTGGAAGGACACCAAATTATACAGAGACTGGCTTGTTTTCGGTTATGTGGTCGGAGCATTGCAGCTACAAAAATTCAAAACCGGTTTTAAGGAAGTTTCCGACAACGGGTCAAAGAGTGCTGCAGGGTCCCGGAGAAGGAGCCGGAATCGTTGATATCGGTGATCAGCAGGCGGTTGTTTTTAAAATTGAAAGCCACAACCACCCATCTGCGATTGAACCATACCAGGGGGCCGCAACGGGTGTCGGTGGAATTATCCGCGATGTATTCTCGATGGGAGCAAGACCGATCGCCCTCCTTAACTCTTTACGCTTTGGAGAACTGGATTCTGCCCGCGTTCGCTATCTTTTTAAAGAAGTGGTAGCCGGGATTGCCGGATACGGAAACTGCATCGGAATTCCAACAGTCGGCGGAGAAGTGCAATTTGATGCTTCCTATGATGGGAATCCGCTTGTTAACGCAATGTGTGTCGGTCTAATTGATCATAAAGATATTAAAAAAGGACAGGCACATGGAGTCGGCAATACGGTTATGTATGTCGGTGCCAAAACGGGCCGCGACGGTATCCACGGTGCTACGTTTGCATCGGAAGAGTTGAACGAACAGTCGGAAGAGAAGCGCCCCGCTGTGCAAGTTGGCGATCCGTTTATGGAGAAACTTCTCCTTGAAGCATGTCTTGACATCATCCAGTCTGACGCGCTTATTGGCATTCAGGATATGGGGGCTGCAGGATTGACGAGTTCTTCTGCTGAAATGGCAAGTAAAGCAGGATCAGGCATTGAGATGGATCTTGACCTGGTTCCGCAGCGTGAAACGGGTATGACGGCATATGAAATGATGCTGTCTGAATCACAGGAGCGGATGCTGATTGTCGTTGAAAAAGGAAGAGAGCACGAAATCACCGCGTTAATTTCGAAATATGAGCTTGAAGCAGTGGCAATCGGCACCGTTACCGATGATAAAATGCTGCGCTTGATTCATAAAGGCGAAACGGTTGCTGAAGTTCCGGTTGATGCTTTAGCGGAAGAGGCACCGGTTTATCATAAGCCATCAATGGAACCGGAATATTTCCGAGAGTTCCAGGCGATGGATAATGAAGTTCCTGCGGTTGAAGATTATAGAGAGACGTTGTTGCAGCTCTTAAAGCAGCCGACGATCGCCAGCAAAGAATGGGTTTACGACCAGTATGACTATATGGTCCGTACAAGCACGGTTGTTGCACCGGGATCGGATGCAGCGGTTGTCCGAATTCGTGGCACGCGTAAAGCCCTTGCAATGACGACTGATTGCAACTCCCGCTTTCTATATTTAGATCCTGAAACAGGTGGGAAAATTGCTGTCGCCGAAGCAGCGCGAAATATTGTTTGTTCCGGGGCAGAGCCACTCGCGATTACGGACTGCCTTAACTTTGGCAACCCGGAGAAGCCGGAGATTTTCTGGCAGCTTGAAAAAGCGGTCGATGGAATGAGCGAGGCTTGCCGGGTATTGAACACACCGGTTATTGGCGGTAATGTCTCTTTGTACAACGAAACAAACGGGAATGCTGTTTACCCAACACCGGTTGTCGGCATGGTTGGTCTTGTCGAAGATGTTGACCATATAACCACTCAGCACTTTAAAAATTCCGGAGATTTGATTTACGTACTAGGTGAGACGAAACCTGAATTTGGCGGCAGTGAGCTGCAAAAGCTTCAATATGGAAAGATTTTTGGAAAAGCGCCCGAATTAAATATTGAAATCGAGCAACAACGCCAAGATCAGCTGCTTAAAGCAATCCGTGCTGGACTTGTTGCCTCGGCGCACGATATTGCCGAAGGCGGTTTGGCTGTTGCCATTGCGGAAAGCTTGATCGGCACAGACCGTTTAGGCGCAGAAGTGAACGTTTCAGGAGATATCATTTCAGCCCTTTTCAGCGAGTCACAATCACGCTTTTTAGTGTCTGTGAAAAAAGAGGATCAGGAAGCTTTTGAAAAAATCGTTGCAGCAAGCCTTGTTGGATTTGTGACAGAATCAGCTGAATTGAAAATCGAATCAGCTGAAGGCGACGTCTTAAAGGTAAACACAAAATCACTAGAAGAAGCCTGGAAAGGAGCGATTCCATGCTTGCTGAAATAAGAGGATTAAACGAAGAATGCGGCGTATTTGGCGTCTGGGGACATGAAAATGCTTCGCAGATTACGTACTATGGATTGCACAGCCTCCAGCACCGCGGCCAGGAAGGAACCGGCATCGTCACAACAGACGGTGAGGTTCTGAAAGGCGTCAAAGGCGAAGGGCTTGTTACCGAGGTTTTCACTGCCAAGGCAATGGAAGAATTGACTGGAAGATCAGCGATCGGCCATGTCCGCTACGCGACAGCCGGCGGTGGAGGCTACGAAAATGTCCAGCCTCTGCTGTTCCATTCGCAAACGGGAAGCCTTGCTCTCGCCCATAATGGCAATCTGGTCAATGCTGATGCGCTAAGGCATCAACTTGAAGGCCAGGGCAGCATTTTTCAAACGAGCTCCGATACTGAGGTATTTGCTCATTTAATCAAGAGAAGCGGTTTCCCTTTATTAAAAGACAAAGTGAAAAATGCGTTAACAATGTTAAAAGGTGCTTACGCTTTCTTGGTGATGACTGAGTCAGAAATGATGATCGCCCTTGATCCGCACGGGTTGCGGCCGCTTTCGCTCGGTCTGCTTGGCGATTCTTATGTAGTTGCTTCGGAAACATGTGCGTTTGACATTGTCGGTGCCGAATTTGTCCGTGATGTGCTTCCTGGTGAATTGATCATCATAAACAATGAAGGCATTCATTCCGAAATGTTCTCGATGAATACGAACCGGGCGATTTGCACGATGGAATATGTTTATTTTTCCCGTCCCGACAGCAACATCCACGGTATCAATGTTCATACAGCACGGAAAAACCTTGGCAAACAGTTGGCGATTGAAGCGCCAATTGAGGGGGATGTTGTCACAGGTGTTCCTGATTCGAGTATTTCGGTAGCGATCGGCTACGCTGAAGCGACAGGGATTCCATATGAACTCGGCTTAATTAAAAATCGTTATGTTGGCCGGACGTTTATTCAGCCGTCGCAATCGCTTCGTGAACAGGGTGTCAAAATGAAGCTATCTCCCGTCCGCGGCGTTGTGGAAGGCAAACGTGTCATTATGGTTGATGATTCGATTGTCCGCGGCACGACGAGCAGGCGAATCGTTACAATGTTAAAGGATGCTGGTGCACTCGAGGTGCATGTGGTGATCAGTTCACCGCCGATTAAAAATCCGTGCTTTTACGGAATTGACACTTCCACATCGGAGGAATTGATTGCCTCCAGCAATTCTGTTGAAGAGATCCGCAAGCAGATTGGTGCAGACTCTTTAACGTTCCTTAGCGTTGAGGGAATGGTAGAGGCGATTGGCAAAAATGAGGATGGAGAGACACGGGGCCATTGCCTTGCCTGCTTCACTGGCAAATACCCAACGGAAATCTATCCTGCGCAGGACGCTGGAAAAAAGCTCACCTGTTAATCACGATTGCAGAAGCTGAAATCATCAAAAAAATAAGGCAGAGTGCGGCATTGTTGAATGTCGCTTTTCTTTTAAAATAGGAGGAGCGAAAATGGCTAACGCTTATAAACAAGCAGGTGTAGATATTGAAGCCGGATATGAGGCCGTCGTGCGAATGAAAAAGCATGTTCAAAAAACGATGCGGGCTGGTACGATCGGCAGCCTTGGCGGCTTTGGGGGAATGTTTGACCTGTCCGTTCTCAACTTAAAGGAGCCGGTCCTCGTTTCAGGAACGGATGGAGTCGGCACGAAGCTGATGCTTGCGTTTATGGAGGACCGCCATGATACGATTGGCATCGATGCTGTTGCGATGTGTGTCAACGATATTGTTGTCCAGGGTGCGGAGCCGCTCTATTTTCTTGACTATATTGCTTGTGGAAAGGCAGATCCGGCAAGAATTGAAGCGATTGTGAAAGGAATTGCTGACGGCTGTGAGCAGGCGGGCTGTGCTTTAATCGGCGGAGAGACAGCAGAAATGCCGGGAATGTATGATGAGAATGAGTATGATCTTGCCGGTTTTTCTGTCGGAGCCGTTGAAAAAGCAAACATCATTACCGGTGAGAAGATTACATCCGGTGATGTGTTGATTGGGCTCGCCTCGAGCGGAATCCATAGCAATGGTTACTCGCTTGTCAGAAAGATATTGTTGCAGGATGCCAAACTTTCTCTTAAGGATGATGTGAACGAATTAGGCTGTACTTTGGGCGAAGAGCTGCTGCGCCCGACGAAAATATATGTAAAATCGATCTTGGCGGCGATCAAAAAATTTCAAATTAAAGGGCTCGCCCATATTACCGGCGGTGGCTTTATTGAAAATATTCCCCGCATGCTCCCGGAAGGCCTTGGCGCAGAGATCACAGCTGGTACATGGCCAGTATTGCCTATTTTTGATTTGCTTGAAAAAGAAGGAAAACTCCAGCGGTCGGAGATGTTCAATATTTTTAATATGGGAATCGGCATGGTGATTGCAGTGGCTGAAAAGGAAGCGGAAGCGCTGCTTGTCCACTTTAACGAAGCCGGTGAAAACGCCTATCGAATTGGCACGGTATCCGATCGGAAAGGGATTAAAATCCACATATAATACGGAGGTTGAACATGAAAAACATCGCGGTGTTTGCTTCCGGAAACGGCAGTAATTTTCAGGCGATCATCGATGCGGTCGAGGCAGGAAAAGTGGATGCATCGATCAAGCTGCTCGTCTGTGACAGAGAGAATGCCTTTGCTATCGAACGGGCAAAAAAAGCGGGCATTCCCCAGTTTGTATTTAGCGCAAAGGATTATGCGAGCAAGGCAGACTATGAAAAGGAAATTCTCTTCAGGCTTAATGAGCTCGGCGTTGAATTCGTGATCCTGGCGGGCTACATGAGATTAATCGGCGCTGTTCTGCTAAGCGATTTTGAAGGGAAGATCGTCAATATTCATCCATCGCTCTTGCCAGCCTTTACGGGAAAAGACGCGATCGGGCAAGCACTTAAAGCGAGGGTGAAAATGAGCGGGGTAACGATTCACTTTGTCGATGCAGGCATGGACACAGGACCGATCATTGCCCAGCAGGCAGTCGGGGTCAGTGCGGATGACACGAGGGAAAGCCTCCAGGAAAAAATCCAAAAGATCGAACATGAGCTGTATCCACAAATTTTACATGAGCTATTCACAGCGGGGGAGGAAAAGCAATGACTAAAAAACGGGCATTAATCAGCGTTTCGGATAAAAGCAATCTCACAGTGTTTGCAAAGAGCCTCTCAGAGCTCGGATACGAAATTATTTCAACGGGCGGAACGAAAAAGACTCTTCAGGAAAACGGTATTCCTGTTATGGGTGTCAGTGATATTACTGGTTTTCCTGAAATCCTCGAAGGACGGGTCAAGACTCTTCATCCAAAAATTCATGGCGGCCTTCTCGCAAAGCATGATGATGAAGGCCATGTGAAGCAGCTTGC
Organism: Bacillus canaveralius; assembly: GCF_002860125.1. Taxonomy (GTDB): domain Bacteria; phylum Bacillota; class Bacilli; order Bacillales; family Cytobacillaceae; genus Bacillus_BJ; species Bacillus_BJ canaveralius. The sequence goes on along the minus strand of NZ_PGVA01000037.1, from coordinate 26,729 downwards.
AGAACATCAAATTGAGCCGATCCAGCTTGTCTGCGTCAATCTTTATCCTTTCCAGCAAACGATCGCTAAACCAGGTGTAACCGTTGATGACGCGATTGAAAACATCGATATTGGCGGTCCGGCAATGCTGCGTGCTTCGGCAAAGAACCATGAATCGATTACGGTCGTCGTTGATCCTGCTGATTACGAACTCGTGCTTGATGAACTGCGGCAGGGAGAAGTGAGCCACGAAACACGCCGAAAGCTTGCTGCCAAGGTTTTCCGCCACACAGCCAGCTATGACGCAATGATTGCCTCGTATATGACCGAGCTAGTTGATGAGCAGAACCCGGAGAAGCTGACCGTCACTTATGAGCTAAAGCAACAGCTGCGCTACGGGGAAAATCCGCATCAAAAAGCGTCATTCTACAGCAAACCGCTCGGTTCAAACTTTTCAATCGCAAAGGCAAACCAGCTGCACGGCAAAGAGCTATCCTATAACAACATCAATGATGCAGATGCCGCTTTGCAAATTGTGAAGGAATTTTCCGAACCTGCTGCTGTTGCCGTCAAGCATATGAATCCATGCGGAGTCGGCACAGGTGACAGTGTGTTTACTGCGTTTGAAAGGGCATTTGCGGCTGATCCGGTTTCGATCTTTGGCGGGATTATCGCGTTAAATCGTGAGGTCGATGCGAAAACAGCGGCCAAGCTTCACGAGATCTTTTTAGAAATTGTCATTGCTCCGGGATTTTCGCCCGAAGCGCTTCAGATTTTAACAGGCAAAAAGAATCTTCGCCTGTTATCGATCCCGTTCGCAGGAAATGGGCAGCCGGAAGTAAAACTGTCGTCGATTGAAGGCGGGCTGCTCGTTCAAGACCAGGACCTCCATACCATTGACGATGCTGAACTTTCTGTGCCTACAAAAAGACAGCCGTCTGAAGAAGAGTGGCGGGCATTGAAGCTGGGCTGGAAGGTTGTCAAGCACGTCAAATCAAATGCGATCGTCGTTGCAGGAGATGACATGACGCTCGGAATCGGTGCCGGACAAATGAACCGGGTCGGTGCGGCTAAAATTGCGCTCGAACAAGCAGGTGCAAGAGCCAATGGAGCGATACTGGCATCCGATGCATTTTTTCCAATGGACGATACGGTCGAAGCGGCGGCCAAGGCAGGTATTACTGCGATTATCCAGCCTGGCGGCTCCATTAAAGATCAAGATTCGATTAAAAAGGCGGACGAGTACGGAATCGCAATGGTATTCACAGGTATCAGGCATTTCAAACATTGAGTCTTTTTGGAGGTGCACATATGAAAGTATTGGTGATTGGAAGAGGTGGACGGGAGCATGCTATCTGCCGAAAGGTTTCCGAAAGTCGACTTGTCGAGCAGGTATTTGCAGCACCGGGCAGTGAGGGGATGGCTGATACAGCAACATGCTTGCCCATTGATGAAAGCAACCAGGAAAAGCTGCTCCAATTTGCGAAAGAGGAAGGCATTGGCCTGACGATTATCGGTCCGGAGATTCCTTTGCTTGCAGGACTTGCAGACCGGTTTGCCGACGCGGGACTCCCGGTTTTTGGCCCGAAAAAAGCTGCTGCGATCATTGAAGGAAGCAAGTCATTTGCAAAGGACCTGATGAAAAAATACAATATTCCAACCGGAGATTACAATACGTTTTCAAACTATGAGGACGCGAAGGCGTATATTGAGGAAAAGGGTGCCCCGATTGTCATTAAGGCGGATGGGCTGGCAGCCGGGAAAGGCGTTACAGTCGCTTTTACAATGGAAGAAGCGCTGCAGAGCATTAAAGATATGATGTTGAATGAAAAATTTGGTGCAGCCTCAGCGACCGTTGTAATCGAAGAATTTCTTGATGGTGAAGAGTTCTCTCTTATGGCGCTTGTCAACGGGGAAATTGTCGTCCCGCTCGAAATAGCCCAGGATCATAAGCGCGCTTTTGATGGAGATAAAGGCCCGAATACAGGCGGAATGGGCGCTTATTCACCGGTGCCGCAAATTGGTAAAGAAACAATCGATTTAGCCGTTGAAACAATTTTGAAGCCGGCCGCCAGGGCACTTGTCAACGAAGATAAAAGCTTTTGCGGCATCCTTTATGCAGGGCTGATTTTGACGAATAAAGGCCCGAAGGTGATTGAATTTAATGCCCGTTTTGGAGATCCAGAAACACAGGTGGTTTTGCCGAGAATGAAATCAGATCTTGTTGAGGTAATCCTCTCACTCCTTCACGGGGAAACACCTGAAGTGGACTGGGATGAAAAGGCGATGGTCGGGGTCGTGGTTGCGGCAGAAGGCTACCCTGGTGAATATAAAAGTGGAACTGTTTTAACAGGGCTTGAGCAAGTGCAAGAGGAAGTGTTAGTCTTTCATGCCGGAACTGAAAAAGATGGGTCCGGAGAGTATCGAACAAACGGAGGACGTGTATTTTTGGCCGCTGCGAAAGGTGATACATTAAAGGACGCCCAAACGAAAGTTTATCTCGGACTAGGGAGATTAAAAGGCGAAGGCGTTTTTTACCGTAAAGATATAGGCCACAAAGCTATCGGCTCCGTCTCTTCTTAGTTTTACGAACATAAACATATAAAAGGGCCACGATACTGCCTATTAAAGCGATCAGCACAAACAACATGTCACTGATGTATTCAAGGAACATTACTGTCAACTCCTTTTATACAGAGCCTGCCCTGATAGTGGCAGGCTTTATCTATGTTAAGCTATAGCGTTGGCTGCTATTAATAGTTTTCATGATCGCTATGCCAAGATAGTTTTGGTTTTATAGCAAAGTATGGACACTACATTTTCTATAGTGGATTGTCCTGCAACAGCTGGTCGATCATTTCCTTTTTGATGTCTCCGCCTGCTGCGATTTTTTCCTGGATTTGTTTGATATCTTTACTTTGTTTTGCATCCTGTTGTGAATCGTTTCCGTTGCTTTGCGTGATCTTCTGCTTTGTATGATTGTCTCCGTTTTCCTTTGTATCCTGTTGTGAGTCGTTTCCGTTGTTTTGCGTGATCTTCTGCTTTGTCCGGTTGTCCCCATATTCCTTTGTATTTTGCTGTGAACGGTTATCACGATTTTGCATATTTTCTTGTCTGTTTTCGAAGAGAGCGGTAACTGGACAGAAGCGGACAATTCCTTCTGCCACCTTCATTCCTCCGAGCATAGCCATCACTAAATATGAATCGCGCCGCGGCTTTTTTACAAGCTTGGCAGTGCTCCACGAAAGAATAGTCAATCCGACCGTTATTCTAATTAAAGCATTGATAATCCCAATATTAGGTGTTACTTTCATGTTTGGACGCCCCTTCATAAATTTTTTCACATTATTTACTAATTCTTTAATGTGCTAAACAGTGAAGTATGTTAGTATATAACAAAACCTTTTTGTAAGGGTTTTCTTAAAACACCTTTTCTAACTTATCCATATAATCAACAGTAAAGTGCAAGGAGGGAATTGCAGTGTTGGAACAGCGTTATCGGTGGAAAAACAAACATTTGCGTGAGCACGTTGCCGTACTGGACGGAAAAATTCCACCGACAATATTGCTAAAAAATGCTACATATTTGAATCAAACTTTCCGTCGCTGGATGACAGCGAATATTTGGATCTATGAAGACCGGATTGTCTATGTAGGAGAAAAACTTCCGGAAAATATAAGTGAATGTGAAATGATCGATTCTCCAAAGGAAAGGCTGGTACCAGGCTACATCGAGCCCCATGCCCATCCATTTCAATTATATAATCCCCATTCATTTTCCAGATATGCATCACAGTTTGGAACAACAACCTTTATGAATGATAACATGGTGCTTGTTTTACAATTGGAAAAAAGGAAAGCGTTTTCATTTCTAAAGGAAATGCGTAATCTTCCTGCAACGATGTTTTGGTGGTGCCGATTTGACGCACAAACGGAGATACTCGAGGAAGAAAAGTTATTTTCTCATGGTGAAATCAAATCGTGGCTTGAGCATGACGCTGTTTTACAGGGAGGCGAGCTGACCGGCTGGCCGAAGCTATTGGATGGCGATGATATGATGCTCCATTGGATTCAGGAAGCAAAAAGAATGAGGAAGCAAATTGAAGGACATTTCCCGGGTGCATCTGAAAAGACGCTTGCAAAAATGATGCTGCTCGGAGCTGATTGTGATCATGAATCGATGACCGGCAAGGATGTCTTAAACCGCCTGATGCAGGGCTATATGGTGTCGCTCCGATATTCTTCAATTCGGCCTGACTTACCGGGGCTCCTCGATGAAATTCACGAACTGGGCATAGCTGCATATGATCGATTTGTGTTAACGACGGATGGATCATTTTCTTCGTTTTACGAACAAGGAGTTATTGATGAGATGATTCGCATTGCGATTAACAAAGGAGTTCCGATTCCTGATGCCTATAATATGGCAACGATCAATCCCGCCCGCTACTATAATATTGACCATCTGCATGGGAGCATTGCAACCGGCCGGGTTGCCAACATAAATTTCCTGGAGGATGAAAGCAACCCCACTCCTGTCTCAGTGCTCGCAAAAGGGAGGTGGGTCAAAAGAGATGGTTATGAAGTTGATAGCTTCCCGGAAGTTCCATGGGAGGAATTTGGACTTGATCCATTGAACATCAACTGGGAACTGACGATGGATGATATGCAATTTTCGATGCCGTTTGGAATTAAGCTGGAGAATGCCGTCATTACCAAGCCTTATTCCATAACGATAGATGTATCAACAAACGAACTGTCCAAACAGCATGATGAGTCCTTTTTCATGCTGATCGACCGAAATGGCAAGTGGAGAGTCAATACGTTGCTTAAAGGATTTGCCCGCGATTTGGACGGATTGGCAAGTTCTTTTTCGAACACGGGTGATATTATTTTAATAGGTAAAAACAAGCAGGATATGATCATCGCCTTTAACCGCATGAAGGAGCTGGGCGGAGGGATTGTTACAACTGAAAACGGCGAAGTTACACAGGAGATCCCTTTAAAACTGCGAGGGGTCATGTCCAATCAACGAGTCGAAACTTTAATTGAAGAAGAGAAGCAGCTGCTGAAATATTTAAAAGACAAGGGGTACCAATTTGTCGATCCGATGTACACACTGTTATTTTTCTCATCGACCCATCTTCCGTATATTCGCATTACGCAGCGTGGAATGTATGATGTTATGAATAAAATGGTACTCTTTCCGTCAATAATGCGTTAAAATATAACAGAGATAAAGTGAAATTCACAGAAATAGACAAAGATATATCGAGGGTTATTTAGGGGGAAAATCGAATGCTAAAAAAATCGGCTGTGCTTGCAGCGAGCCTGCTTTTGCTTTTTTCTGGATGCAGCAACAAAGAGGAAGTAAAAGACGATGTGAAAAAGGCTGCTGATAAGACAGTAAAAGAGGTTGTTGCTGAAACATCTTTCTCGGAATATTACCCCTTAACAGGAATCGGTTCTGAAGAAGCGACTGACGGACGCGCTGTTGCTGTTATGGTCAATAATCATCCGGCAGCCAGGCCTCAGTCGGGCCTGAACAAAGCCGATATTGTTTATGAGGTTCTGGCTGAGGGCGGGGTAACCCGATTACTGGCTATTTTCCAAAGTGAAAAACCGGAAAATATCGGACCGGTCCGAAGTGCCAGGGAATACTATATTGAACTTGCCAAAGGATATGATAGCTTGTTTATTGCACACGGATACAGTCCCGATGCAAAATCAATGCTCGATAAAGGCTATATTGACCATTTAAACGGAATGGCCTATGACGGCACGCTTTTCCAAAGGGCAGATTTCCGGAAAGCGCCCCACAATTCCTATATTACGTTCGGGAACATTATGAAGGGTGCTGAAGAAAATCTCTTTCCAATGAATGAGAGCCCGGGAAGTCTGCAGTTTTATACAGAAAAAGAGCTGGATACGATCAGCGGCGAGGATGCCCAATCAGCGATGATTTCCTATTCTTCAGAGGATTTTAATTCGAGCTATGAATATGATGATCAGCTTGGCAAATATAAGCGCTATTCCAGCGGAGAACAAACCGTCGACTATGTGACGGAGGAACCGGTCTTGATTGACAACATTTTTATTGTCGAAACGGAACATGCCATCGTGGATGATGCCGGCCGCCGGGAAATTGACTTAACCTCGGGTGGACGAGCCATTCTGCTTCAAAAGGGGAAGCGTAAGGAAGTGGAATGGAAAAATGTCGATGGAAAGATCCTTCCGTTCATCGCTGGTTCTGCTGCTCCGCTTGTTCCCGGAAAAACGTGGATCAACATCGTGCCGACGGATCCCGGCATCGAACAGAGTGTATCATTTGAGACAGAATCAATTTAAAGGAGTTTCTATGCATGCAAATTGATAAACTAAGAGGGAAAGACCTTGATCAGTTGTTTAAAGCTATTCTTTCATTAAGAGATCTGGAAGAATGTTACCGTTTCTTTGATGACCTGGCAACCGTTAATGAAATCCAATCACTGGCACAGCGGCTTGAAGTGGCGAGGATGCTTCGTGAGGGGAAAACGTACCATAAGATCGAAACGGAAACAGGAGCAAGCACAGCAACGATTTCACGTGTGAAGCGCTGCTTAAATTATGGAAATGATGCTTACGAAATGGCACTCGAAAGGCTGCGCGAGCAGGAAACTGGCACAGTGAATGAATAAAAACCGAAGATTTTTCTTCGGTTTTTATTATTGCTTCAAAACGACTGCGAACAGAGCTGTTTAATCGAAATCACTCCTTAACAACCAGCAAAGAATCCTTGATACCCGTGCAGGGTTATACCCACTATTTAACTTTATTCTGTGGTCGGCTTTTCGTTTTGTATGCCCGTAACAAATGATATAATGGTGTAATGGAATGGAAGATAGAATGGAGGCAACCTAAGATGTATGAGATCCGCGAGTGGCGCCATGTGTTTAAACTCGATCCAAATAAAGAGATAACGGATGAAGCGCTTGAAAAAATTTGCGAATCGGGAACGGATGCAATCATTGTCGGCGGGACTGATGGCGTCACACTTGAAAATGTCCTTGACCTGATGGCGAAAATTCGCCGCTATACGGTTCCTTGCATATTGGAAGTATCAACGATTGATTCAGTCACGCCAGGATTCGACCTATACTTTATTCCGACCGTTTTAAATAGCCGCGACCCTAAATGGATAACCGAACTTCATCATCAGGCTGTAAAGGAGTACGGGGAAATCATGAATTGGGAAGAGATTATCGTCGAAGGCTATTGCATTTTGAATCCAGAATGTAAAGCGGCCGAGCAGACCAATGCAAACACTCACCTATCAAACGACGATGTTGTCGCTTATGCAATGATGGCGGAGAAAATGTTCCGGCTGCCGATATTCTATCTTGAATATAGCGGGTCATACGGAGATTCTCAATTAACGGCACAAGTGCGGAGTACGCTTGAACATACAACCCTCTTTTATGGCGGCGGAATTGAGACGGCTAAGCAAGCCGCGGAAATGGGCGCTCATGCCGATGTAATTGTCGTTGGTAATGTCATTTATAATAATCTTGACGAAGCCTTGGAAACTGTAAAAGCTGTTAAGGGGTAAAACAGATCCTGCTTTCTCTTTCGTAAAAAATAAGATAAAATAAGAACAAATGTTTGTTTGGTGGTGAAGCTAAAATGCAATTTTTAACTGATAAATTATTAACCGGATTAAATCCAGAGCAGCAAAATGCTGTAAAAGCAACGAAGGGCCCCCTTTTGATCATGGCAGGAGCCGGCAGTGGAAAAACCAGGGTTTTAACCCATCGCATTGCTTATTTAATGGTTGAAAAAGGTGTTAATCCTTATAACATCCTTGCGATAACCTTTACCAATAAAGCGGCGAGAGAGATGCGAGACCGCATCTCAAAAATGATGGGCGGAGCAGCAGATGATATCTGGATTTCGACGTTCCACTCAATGTGTGTACGGATTCTTCGCCGCGATATCGACCGGATCGGATTTAATCGTAACTTTACGATTCTCGATACAACAGAACAGCTATCGGTTATTAAAGGGATTTTAAAGGCTAAAAATATCGATCCGAAGAAATTTGATCCGCGCGCGATTCTAGGCTCGATCAGCAGTGCGAAAAATGAACTGATCGATTCCGAAGAGTATTCCAATACAGCGGGGGGCTTTTACGAGCAGGTTGTCAGTGATGTTTATGAAGAATACCAAAGACGGCTGCGGAAAAATCAGGCCCTTGATTTTGATGACTTGATTATGAAGACCATCCTCCTGTTCAAAAGAGTACCTGAAGTTTTAGAATACTATCAGCGTAAATTCCAATATATTCATGTCGATGAGTATCAAGATACAAATAAAGCACAATATACATTGGTAAAGCTTTTGGCTGAGCGGTTTGAAAATTTATGCTGTGTCGGTGATTCCGACCAGTCGATTTACCGTTGGCGGGGAGCGGACATTGCCAATATTCTTTCTTTCGAAAAAGATTATCCGAACGCGAAAGTAATTCTGCTCGAGCAAAACTATCGTTCCACTAAAAAGATTCTGTCGGCTGCCAACGGAGTCATTGCAAAAAATGCTAACCGTAAACCGAAAAATTTATGGACGGAAAACGACGAAGGAAATAAAATTTACTATTTTCGGGCAGACAGTGAACAGGGAGAAGCGCAATTCGTCGCAGGGAAAATTAAAGAGATGGTTGATAGCGATAAACGCAAGCCTTCTGAAATTGCGATTTTATACCGGACAAATGCCCAATCCCGTGTCATGGAAGAAGTGCTTTTAAAATCAACGATTGACTATTCAATCGTTGGCGGAATCAAATTCTATGACCGCAAAGAAATTAAGGACATGCTGGCTTACCTCCGCCTGATTGCCAATCCTGATGACGATATCAGCCTCCAGCGCGTTATCAACGTTCCAAAAAGAGGGATCGGCGGAACCTCTGTAGATAAAATTGCCGAGTTTGCAGCCATGCATGATTTGTCTATGTATCAGGCACTTGAAGCAGTGGACTTGATTGGCTTAAGCCCGAAAATTACAAAGGCTGCAGCCGAGTTTCGCGATTTAATCGAAAACTACACACGTCAACAAGAGTATTTGTCTGTCACTGAGCTGGTAGAAGAAATTCTTGCGAAATCCGGTTACCGTGAAATGCTTCAGCTTGAGAAATCGATCGAAGCACAAAGCCGCCTTGAAAACCTGGATGAATTTATGTCGGTCACGAAAAACTTTGAAGAAACGAATGAAGACAAAAGTTTGATTGCTTTTTTAACGGACCTCGCGCTTGTTGCTGATATTGACAAGCTTGACGATGACGGAAAAAAAGCAGATGCGGTCGTGTTAATGACTCTTCATTCTGCTAAAGGGCTCGAATTCCCGGTTGTTTTCTTAATAGGTTTGGAGGAAGGTGTCTTTCCGCACAGCCGGTCTTTGATGGAAGAGGCTGAAATGGAAGAAGAGCGCCGCCTTGCTTACGTAGGAATTACAAGGGCTGAACAGGAATTATTTTTAACCAATGCGCAAATGCGCACCCTTTTCGGGCGGACGAATATGAACCCGCCTTCCCGGTTTATAAAAGAAATTCCGGTCGATCTGCTTGAAGGCCTCCAGCCTGCAGCAAAAGCTGGATCACCATTTGCTGCACCGTCAAGACAACCGATGAGACAGCCGGTCATGCGCCCGGTTATCACTTCCACAGGCGGCGAACAGGCAGATTGGAAGGTTGGAGATAAAGCGGAACATGGCAAATGGGGAACCGGAACAGTTGTCAGTGTGAAGGGCGAAGGAGAGAGTACCGAGCTCGATATAGCATTCCCAAGCCCAATTGGCATTAAACGGTTGCTGGCAAAATTTGCCCCGATTAAAAAAGGATAACGAAACAGCCTTCCTTTCTTCCGGCAGTTTTGCAACCCGGAATCCGAGGCAAATCACCAATCACCAAATCAATGAAAGGGCTGGATTTATGGACCTTGAAAAAGCGGAATCGCGCGTAAAAGAATTGCATAATCTTTTAAATCAATACAATTATGAGTACCATGTACTTGACCAGCCGTCAGTCCCGGACGCGGAGTATGACCAGCTTCTCCGTGAACTGGTCGAACTCGAAACCGAATTTCCAGAGCTGAAAACGGCTGACTCGCCTTCGCAGCGCGTCGGCGGTGCGATTCTTGATATGTTTGAAAAAGTGCAGCACCGCACACAGATGCTCAGTCTCGGCAATGCTTTCAATGAGCAGGATTTGCGCGATTTTGACCGGAGGGTCCGCCAGATTGCCGGCGAAGACATCGCATATGTTTGCGAGCTTAAAATTGACGGGCTCGCTGTTTCTCTCCTCTATGAAGACGGTTTGTTCATTCGCGGTGCTACCCGTGGCGACGGCATGACCGGAGAGGATATTACAGCTAATTTACGAACGGTACGTTCAATTCCTTTACGGCTGAATGAACCTGTTACCCTGGAGGTCCGTGGTGAAGTGTTTATGCCTAAGCGGTCATTTGAAGCGTTAAACCAGGCCAGGGAAGAACGTGGCGAAGAGTTGTTTGCCAATCCGAGAAATGCTGCAGCCGGCTCGCTGCGGCAACTGGATCCCCGGATCGCGAAGTCACGAAATTTGGATATTTTTGTTTACGGAATTGCCGATGTTGGGGAAACGGGCGTCGTTTCGCACAGTGAAGGCCTCGATCTATTGGATAGGCTTGGCTTTAAAACCAATAAAGAACGGAAACGTTGTGCAAACATCGATGAAGTCATCCAGTTTGTTGAAGGCTGGGTCGAACGGCGCCCGAACCTTCCGTATGATATTGATGGAATTGTCATCAAAGTAGATTCACTCGAACAGCAGGAACGGCTGGGAACAACAGCGAAAAGCCCGCGCTGGGCGACTGCTTATAAATTTCCTGCCGAAGAGGTCGTTACGGTCTTAAAAAGGATTGATTTGCGGGTTGGCCGGACTGGAGTGCTAACCCCGACCGCGATTCTCGAGCCTGTCAGAGTAGCTGGGACGACTGTGCAAAGGGCTACGCTCCATAATGAAGATTTGATCAGGGAAAAGGATATTAAAATCGGCGACCATGTTGTCGTCAAAAAAGCCGGAGATATCATTCCCGAGGTTGTCAATGTGCTGGCAGACCGCCGGACCGGCGAGGAGCAGGACTTCAAAATGCCGGACAACTGTCCTGAGTGCAACAGCGAACTGGTCCGCCTTGATGGCGAAGTGGCATTGCGCTGTATCAATCCGAAATGCCCTGCGCAAATTCGCGAAGGACTGATTCATTTTGTTTCCCGCAACGCCATGAATATTGACGGGCTCGGTGAGCGTGTTGTCAGTCAACTGTTTGCCGAAGAATTGATTCACGATGTAGCTGATTTATATAAGCTGACGAGAGATCAGCTTCTTGAACTGGAGCGCATGGGCGAGAAGTCCGTCGACAATCTTCTGAACGCGATTGAAGCTTCGAAGCGGAATTCGCTTGAACGGCTGCTCTTCGGTCTTGGCATCCGCCATGTCGGCTCAAAAGCGGCAAAAACGCTCGCACAGGAGTTCGAGACGATAGACAGACTTGCCGCAGCCAGCCGTGAGGAATTGACAGCGATTAACGAGATCGGTGAAAAAATGGCGGATGCGGTCGTTACCTATTTCGGGCTGGAAGAGGTGCGCGAATTAATCAACGAATTGAAGGAAGCCGGCGTCAACCTCGTTTACACCGGACCAAAACCGGTGGCAGCGTCACAGTCTGATTCTGTTTTTGCCGGAAAAACGGTTGTGCTTACCGGCAAGCTTGAGCAGCTTTCAAGGAACGAAGCAAAAGAGAAGATTGAAGCGCTTGGGGGCAATGTCGCCGGGAGCGTCAGTAAGAAGACCGACCTGGTTATTGCCGGTGAGGATGCCGGGTCCAAGCTTGCGAAGGCACAAGAACTGGGCATTACGGTATGGGATGAGGAGAAACTGATTGAAGAATTAAATAAGTAAGAGGTGGGAATGCTGTGAAAAAACTTTCAATGGCCGCTCTGTCTCTTGTTTTGCTGCTGACAGCCTGTGCCCCGAATTTTCAACAGCAAGAGGAAGTCGTTCAGGAAACGGATGAAAAAAAAGAGAAGGCAATTATCCCGAAATATAAAATATCGGATGAATATTATCGGATGATAACGCCGTTCGAGCCCGGGGAAGCCCGCGGTTTAGTCGTGAATAATTTAAATACCCGTTATGATATAAATGAATTTGAAACAGGGTTGATGAGGCTTGCCCAAAACGCCTTTGATCCGAACAAATACGTTTTTCAAGAAGGCCAGTTTTTAAAAAAGGAACAGGTTACAGCATGGCTGAACCGGAAATTCACGCCTGCCCAGCTGCAAGCAAGGAATTTGGATGAGTCGAAAAACCTCGGTTTAAATCCGCCCGATGACGAACAAGGCACGATCGATGAGCGGAACGCAAAAAGCCCGATCTATTTGGCCCATATTTTAGAACATAATTATTATATTAAGCAGGACAATAGCGACGCATTCAGTTTGGGCGGCGTCGTGATCGGCCTGGCGTTGAATTCCGTCCATTATTATCAAAGGGAGCAATTTGGCGCCACCTTTGAACGGGATATTACCCGCAGTGAACTTGACAGGGAAGGAAAAAAACTCGCCGAAGAAGTAATTAAGAGGTTGAGAGGGGTTGACGAACTGAAGGAAGTCCCAATCACCATTGCTTTATTTGAACAGGAAACGCGGTCTTCGGTCGTTCCGGGGAACTTCTTTGCTTATACGAATGTTGCCAATGGCAGCGCGAGTATTGGTGGTTGGGAGGAAGTCAACGAAGATTATGTATTATTTCCTTCAAAAGATGCAGAAGACAATCACCGGGAGGATTTCACTTCCTTTCAGAACTTTAAGCAGGATGTAGAAGAATTTTTCCCTAACTTCAATGGCGTAATTGGCGAAGGGTTTTATGCTGGAGGCCAGCTCCAGGAGTTATCGATCGATATCCCGATCCAATTTTACGGAAAAGCAGAAGGGATTGGTTTTACCCAGTATGTGACCGGAAAAGTGATGGAACACTTCCCAAACTATATTTCTGTCCAGGTCAGCATCACATCGGTTAATGGCCCGGAAGCATTGATTGTCCGCAAAGCGGAGCAAGATGAACCTTTTGTCCATATTTACGAATAAAGGTAATCATATTGTGCTGCTGGGACATTAAAATTAAACGACCAAGCCTCCGGAAATCAATAGATGCATTCCGGAGGCTTTATTTTATGGCTTTTAAAGAGTGAATTTTTTATATTTTGGAAATTGATGATCAGAACAGAAACATGTTAAAATTAAAAGTGTGTGAAAACTTTTTTACATAGGAGGCGGTAACATGGTACAACCATATAAACATGAGCCATTCACTGATTTTTCCGGTGAAAAGAATCGCAACGCGTATTTGCAAGGACTGAAAACAGTCGAACAATATTTGGGACAGAATTACGATTTATTGATTGGCGGAGAGCGTATCTCCACTGAAGACAAAATCATTTCATACAATCCATCAAATAAAGAGGAAGTAATCGGACGCGTTTCCAAAGCGAACCGCGATCTTGCAGAAAAGGCCATGCAGTCAGCCGTTGCAGCATTTAAGACATGGAAAAAAGCAAAGGTGGAGACACGCGCCGATGTGTTATTCAAAGCAGCAGCAATTATCCGTCGCCGCAAGCATGAGTTCTCCGCCCTTTTAACGAAGGAAGCAGGCAAGCCATGGCGCGAAGCGGATGCTGATACTGCAGAAGCAATAGACTTTTTGGCGTTTTACGCCCGACAAGCTTTAAAGCTTAAGAATGGTGTGCCGGTACAAAGCCGTCCAAATGAATATAACCGCTACGATTATATCCCGCTTGGCGTTGGAATCATTATTTCACCATGGAATTTCCCGTTGGCAATCATGGCCGGTACAACTGTTGCCGCCATTGTTTCCGGCAACACGGTGCTTTTAAAACCTGCCTCAACTACGCCTGTTGTCGCAGCTAAATTTGTCGAAGTGATGGAAGAAGCAGGACTTCCAAAAGGCGTTCTAAACTTTGTTCCGGGCAGCGGTGCAGAAGTCGGCGACTATCTGGTAGACCATAAAGATACTCGTTTTATTTCATTTACAGGTTCCCGTGATGTTGGGCTTCGCATTTTTGAACGTGCATCGAAGCTTAACAACGGCCAAATTTGGCTGAAGCGTGTAATCGCTGAAATGGGCGGGAAAGATACAATTGTCGTCGACAGTGATGCAGATCTTGAATTGGCGGCCCAAGCGATCGTTTCCTCCGCGTTTGGCTTCTCCGGGCAAAAATGTTCGGCTGGTTCCCGCGCAATTGTCGTTGAAGATGTTTACGACGAGGTATTAAATCGTGCCGTTGAATTAACGAAAGAATTAACGGTCGGCAATCCTGAAGATCAGAACAACTATATGGGACCGGTCATTGACCAGGCTGCCTTTGACAAAATCACGAGCTATATTGAGGTTGGCAAGCAGGAAGGCAAATTGATGACTGGCGGTGAAGGAGACAATTCAAAAGGCTTCTTTATCAAGCCGACTATTTTTGCTGATCTTGACCCGAAATCCCGGATCATGCAGGAGGAAATCTTCGGACCGGTTATCGGCTTTTCGAAAGCAAGAGATTTCAATCATGCCATTGAGATAGCCAACAACACCGAATATGGCTTAACCGGTGCTGTCATCACCAGGAACCGCGAGCATATTGAGGAAGCCCGTGAAGATTTCCATGTTGGGAACCTTTACTTTAACCGCGGTTGTACAGGCGCGATTGTCGGTTATCAGCCGTTTGGAGGCTTTAACATGTCCGGTACCGACTCTAAAGCGGGCGGTCCCGATTACTTGCTGCTTCACATGCAAGCAAAAACCACTTCTGAATTGTACTAAATTTCCACCCCTTCTTTTCCGTGAAGGGGTCTTATTTTGGCATCTAGGAATCTGTGCTTTTGCAGATGATGAGCTAAATGTTTCTCCAGGCTAACTTTATGGGTATATGCAGTTAAATAGACTTAGTGGAGAATGATCAAATGATAAAACGGAGAATAGAATTTCTTTTTGTGATTATTTTGGCAACAGCATTATATATTATGATGTTTAGTGGTTTCTCATCATTTATAAAGCTCATTTTTGCGATCATATACGGTGTGATTATTTTGATCAGTGTCTACTCTTTAATGCTTGAAAACCGCTCTGCCCCGCATACCCTGCTGTGGATGTATGTTCTCGTCCTCTTCCCCCTCTTGGGATATTTCTTTTATTTATATTCAGGTCAGCTTTATTTAAAAGGCTATTTGTTTAAAAATAAGCGGAGTAAAGACAGGGAAGAATGGCTAAAGCTGTTGAATCGAGTAAAAGCACCCAGTTTAGCGTTTTTGCAGGACAATCAGCAAGTCTTCGCCAAGTATGCGAGCAGAGCTTCATTGACTTCGATTAGTACTGCGTCGAGAACTACTGTGCTGAATAATGGCCAGGAAACTTTTTCGGAAATGAAGAGAAAACTCAGAGCTGCTGAAAAATATATTCATATCGAATATTATATTTTCCGGTCTGACCGGCTTGGGAAGGAAATCATTGAAATTTTGATAGAAAAAGCCAGGGAAGGAATAGAAGTCTTGTTTATCTTCGACGCGGCAGGCAGTATGAGCCTGTCTGGCGGGGATATCGCCAAAATGAAAAGTGCCGGAATTAAAGCCTATCCCTTTTCTCCACTAAAATATGGATTTTTTAATCAAAAGTTTAACTTTCGCAACCATCGGAAAATTGTCGTTATCGATGGCGAATCTGGATTTGTCGGCGGATTGAATGTCGGTGTGGAATATCTTGGCGAAGATGACAGCATTGGATTCTGGAGGGATACCCACTTAATGCTTGAGGGTGACGCCGTTTATACACTCCATACGATTTTTTTATTAGATTGGGAGTATGTCAGCGGAGAAAGTGTTCTTAAAAAACGGCCTCATCCAAAGCCGATCGAGGAAGGAGAATTGGATGGAGCTGTGCAGGTAGTGGCGAGTGGCCCTGATACACAGCAAGGGATCATGAGTGACTTTTTTTACGCGTTGATAGCAAGTGCGACAAAGTCAATCTGGATTGCTTCACCTTATTTTGTGCCAAATGAGGCAATTCGAACCGCACTAAGGGTTGCTGCCGTAAAAGGAGTGGAGGTTCGTGTGATGGTACCGGAAATTAATGACGGCTTTCTAACCCAATATGCTTCACGCTCTTATTTTTCAGAACTGTTAAGATGCGGCGTTGAAGTTTATTCGTACAAAAAAGGATTTCTGCATCAGAAAATCATCATTGTTGATGGAAACCTTGCTTCGATTGGGACTGCAAACATGGACATGCGCAGCTTCCACTTAAACTTTGAAGTGAATGTGTTTTTATTTGGCACAAGCTCAATCCGGGACCTTATTGCCCATTACGAAGAGGATACTGAAGACAGCGAGCTCATCCGGCCTGTTGCTTATTACAAGAGGGGCTATATTGAAAGAACAAAGGAATCGTTTGCGCGGCTGTTTTCAGGAGTGTTATAAAGGAAATATACTGCTGTATTAAAATCAATCTAATAAACCCCATTATGGGGTTTTTTGACGTGGGAATTAGGTCAGTATGGAATAACGGTCAATATGGTTTCAGGAGGACTATTAAAAATGACCGATGCAAGTTCTGCCACTTCTGAAGAAGTATTTCAATTAATTGAGTCGTCAACACCGCTTCGAAAAGTAAAAGATCCTGCCGAGGTCGCGGATGCGATTGTTTTCTTTGCTTCACCATTGGCAAGAGCCGTAACTGGCCAGAACTTAATGGTTGATGGCGGTTTGGTTATGAACTAATAGTGAATGATGCATTTGTACAGTTGCTCAGCAACGCCTGTGCGCCACACATAGGGGCGATGAGGTAATCAAAAAGAGACAAAACGAGACACCATCTCATTTTGTCTCTTTTTTTGTCCCAGTATATAAGAATAATGCTATGTTTTACGCTAGGCTGTGTTGGCACGATATTTGCATTAAACAATAGTGAATCAAATCTACGAATGGAGGTTTATAAATGGAAACGACTAAAAGCAAAGAATTGATCTTGTCTCAGGAAAAGGCACATTGGATGTACAAAAAGATGCTTGAGATCCGCGAATTTGAAGATAAGGTGCATGAACTGTTTGCAACAGGAATTCTTCCGGGATTTGTTCACCTTTATGCAGGCGAGGAAGCCGTGGCTGTCGGCGTTTGCGCGCATCTCACTGAAAAAGACAGCATCACGAGTACCCATCGTGGCCATGGCCATTGTATTGCGAAAGAATGCGACTTAAATGGAATGATGGCTGAAATCTATGGAAAAGCAACAGGTCTGTGCAAAGGTAAAGGCGGTTCCATGCACATTGCCGATTTGGATAAAGGAATGCTGGGGGCAAATGGAATTGTCGGAGGAGGATTTCCGCTCGCTTGTGGGGCAGCCTTAACGGCTAAATACAAAAAGACCAATAATGTAAGCGTTTGCTTTTTTGGTGATGGGGCAAATAATCATGGCACTTTCCATGAAGGAATCAATCTTGCTGCGATATGGAAGCTGCCGGTTGTGTTCGTCGCGGAAAACAACGGCTATGCAGAAGCGACTCCATTTACGTATGCGTCAAGCTGCAAGGCCATTAAAGATCGCGCGATCGGTTACAATATCCCGGGTGTTCAAGTCGATGGTAAAGACGTAATGGCCGTTTTTAAGGCAGCAGAAGAAGCGATTCAAAGAGCCCGCAGAGGAGAGGGCCCTTCATTGATCGAATGCGTTACTTACCGTAATTACGGACATTTTGAGGGAGATGCCCAGAAATATAAAACAGTGGAAGAAAAGAAAGTCCACAAGCAAGAGAAGGACGCGATTATTCCATTCAGGCAATATCTGCTCGATCAGCAGCTGTTGGATGAAAATGAACTGAAATCAGTTGAGGATTCGGTATCAGAAGCGATAAAGAATGCTGTGAAATTTAGTGAGGACAGCCCGTATCCGGATCAATCCGATTTGCTGACCGATGTTTATGTTTCATATTAAAAATAAAAGGAGGAATGAAGGATGGCACGAGAAATCAGTATGTCAGAAGCGATAAACGAGGCGATGACGCTGGCAATGAGAAAGGACGAAAACGTCATTCTGATGGGCGAGGATGTTGCAGGCGGCGCGGAAGTCGACCATCTGCAGGATGATGAAGCATGGGGCGGTGTTCTTGGGGTTACAAAAGGACTCGTCCAGGAATTTGGCCGTGACCGGATTTTGGATACACCCATCGCAGAAGCTGGCTATATGGGTGCAGCGATGGCAGCTGCGTCTACCGGTCTGCGTCCGATTGCTGAATTAATGTTCAACGATTTTATTGGGAGTTGTTTGGATGAGGTCATGAACCAGGGAGCCAAGTTCCGTTATATGTTTGGAGGAAAAGCGCAAGTTCCTGTTACAATCCGGACAATGCACGGTGCCGGGTTTAGAGCAGCGGCCCAGCATTCCCAAAGTTTATATGGCCTGTTTACAAGCATCCCGGGACTAAAGGTGCTAGTGCCGTCAACTCCTTACGACGCGAAAGGGTTGTTGCTTGCAGCGATTGAAGACAACGATCCGGTGATCTTTTTCGAGGACAAAACACTATACAACAAGAAGGGGGAAGTGCCGGAAGGGTATTACACAGTTCCGATCGGGAAAGGCGAAGTTAAACGCCAAGGAACTGATTTAACCATTGTTGCGGTCGGCAAACAAGTCCACACCGCCATGCAGGCGGCAGAGCAGGTTGCTGCTAAAGGAATCGAAATCGAAATAGTAGACCCAAGAAGCTTATCGCCGCTCGATGAGGAAACGATCCTTACCTCTGTTGCAAAAACGAATCGCTTGATCGTGATTGATGAAGCCAACCCGAGATGCAGCATCGCCACGGACATAGCTGCACTGGTCGCGGATAAAGGTTTTGATTCGCTTGATGCGCCAATCAAAAGGATAACTGCACCTCATACTCCTGTACCATTTTCACCGCCTTTGGAAGATATTTATCTTCCTACACCGGAGAAAGTGATCAAAGTGGTATCTGAATTACTTGGCGAACCTCTTGGTGTATAAGGGGTTAACGACAGAAAGGAGAGCGCATAAATGGCAGTAGAAGTAGTAATGCCGAAGTTGGGAATGGCAATGAAGGAAGGCACAGTATCACTATGGAATAAAGAAGTCGGAGACGCGGTTGGGGCGGGAGAAACCATTGCCAGCATCAGCTCTGAAAAAATAGAAATGGATGTTGAATCTCCGGCAGATGGCACGATTCTAAAAATCGCTGTACCAGAGGGAGAAGGTGTCCCTCCTGGTACGGTTATATGTTACATCGGAAACGCCGGAGAAGAGATCATCTCCAATGAAGTTAACCGACAGGAAACTAGCATTCGTGACGTGGACAAAGAGCCTCTAAAACAAAAAGAACTTTCTACTGTAGCGGTTATCAGTCGAGGTGATCGGGTGAAAATTTCACCGGTCGCCCGGAAAATGGCTGAGGCGGCCAAATTGGATGTTGAAAAAATTAAAGGAACAGGACCCGGTGGGAGAATCACAAAAGAGGATGTACAGGAAGCCATTCACAATTCCCGCAGCAGGGAAGCTGAAAATGTAATAAGTGAAGAACTTCCAAGCCAATCTACTGAAAATGCGCGGCAGGTTGCCCTCAGTGGAATCCGCAAAGTCATTGCAAGACGTATGCAGGATAGTTTACAAAACAGCGCACAATTAACGATTATGATGAAGGCTGATGTAACAGAACTCCTAAAAATGCAAAAACAGGCCTCTGAAGCCATGCAAAAAAACAACGACGAAAAGCTGACAGTAACAGACTTTCTTTCGCGGGCAGCTGTCCTTTCGTTAAAGGAACATTTACAAATGAACAGTGCCTATATTGATGAAAAAATTCATCTCTTTGAGGAGGTTCATCTCGGTATTGCAGTAGCATTGGAAACAGGCCTGGTGGTTCCGGTCATCCGGCACGCCGAAAAATGCACAATACGGCAATTGTCGAAGGCAAGCAAAGAGCTCGCCCGGAGAGCAAGAGCAGGGCGGCTTTCCAGTGAGGAAATGCAGGGATCCACTTTTACAATAAGCAATCTTGGCGCATACGGTGTTGAACACTTCACCCCTATTTTGAATCCGCCGGAAACAGGTATTCTCGGTGTAGGAGCCGTCTTTGATACACCTGTTTATTTAGGGGATGAATTGAAAAGAAGAAGCATCTTGCCGCTTAGCTTAACTTTTGATCATCGCGTCCTTGATGGCGCTCCAGCGTCAGCATTTCTACAAACATTGAAACGCTATTTGGAAGAGCCGATGACGATGCTTTTATAGAAGGGAGAAGATCCTTTGACACCGATAACGATAATAGGAGGAGGCCCTGCCGGGTATGTCGCGGCCATTACGGCTGCCCGGCAGGGAAAAGAAGTCATCCTGATTGAGCAGGCATTATTGGGAGGCACCTGCTTAAACGAAGGATGTATGCCAACGAAATCTTTATTGCAGAGTGCTGATACGTTTCAGCTTGTCAAAAATGCAGCATCATTTGGTGTCCGTCTGCCATCCCAATCAATAGAGATCGATTGGAATGCAGTACAGCAGAGGAAGAACACAATTGTCACTCAACTTGTGCAAGGTATTCAATACTTGATGAAGAAGAATAAAATAAAAGTGATCAGGGGAACGGCTTCGTTTCTGAACCGTTATGCATTACGGATAGAGAACGCTGCAGAAAGTGAACACATTGAAGTGAACCAAGTGATTATTGCTTCGGGATCAGAACCGATTTTTTTACCGTTTGCACCGTTTGATGGAGAGTGGATTATCGACAGCAGTCAAGCGATGCATGCCCAATCCATTCCTTCTTCCCTTTTAATCATAGGAGGCGGTGTGATCGGATGCGAGTTCGCAAGCATCTATGGCAGGATGGGAACGAAGGTTACCATCGTTGAGATGGCCGAACAGCTCCTTCCTGGAGAAGATGAAGATATCTCTTCCGTCTTACATAAAGAATTGGAGAGCCAGGGAGCCACCTTGTATACCTCGACTACAGTGAAGGATATCAATATAGAAAAAAAGAAGGTTGTGGCAGAGAATAATGCAGGTATCCATGAATTTCAGCCCGATTGCGTACTTGTATCAATTGGAAGAAAACCAAGACTAAGTGGTTTAGGCTTAGAGAATATTGGTGTTGATTATACAAAGCAGGGAATTTTGGTGGATGAACAACTGCAAACCAGTGTACCCAAAATTTATGCATGCGGCGACGTCATTGGAGGAATCCAGCTGGCTCATGTTGCTTTTCATGAAGGGACGGTTGCCGCGCTGAACGCCTGCGGCACGGCTGCAAAAACGAATTATCGGGCTGTGCCCCGCTGTATTTATACTCATCCGGAAATAGCCAGTGTAGGTCTGACGGAAAAACAGGCAAGGGACCAATACGGGGATATAAAGATTGGGGAATTCCCTTTCACTGTAAACGGGAAAGCGCTTATTTCGGGTGAACGGATGGGCAAGGTGAAAGTGTTGGTTGAACCGCGATATCATGAAATTGTTGGTTTATCCATCGTCGGTCCGCATGCCACAGAACTAATCGGCCAAGGAACGCTTATGCTTCATGCGGAATTAACAACAGATGTAATGGAGCATCTTATCACCGCCCATCCTACCTTATCCGAAGCGGTACACGAAGCGTTGCTTAGTGCTGTTGGCCATGCTGTTCATGTGTAGAGAAGAATAAAAAGGAGGAATACCGATGGAGTCAAATAAGAGAACGGCGTTGGTAACTGGATCAGGCCGCGGAATTGGCCGTGCCATAGCTTTAAGACTTGCTGAAGATGGTTTTAATGTCGTGGTTAACGACATTGACTTGGACAATGCTGAAACTGTTGTGAAGGAAATCAAGGAATTAGGCCGGGAAAGTTTCTCGATTCAAGCAGACGTTAGCAAAAGGGATCAAGTTTTTGATATGGTCCAAACTGTAGTAAAACACTTTGGACAGCTCGATGTAATGGTTTCAAATGCAGGAATCGCTCAAATTAAGCCTTTGCTGGAAGTGACAGATGAAGATCTTCAACAAATATTTGAAATAAATGTATACGGTGTCCTTTATTGTCTGCAGGCTGCTGCTGAACAAATGAAAAAGCAAAAACATGGGAAGATTATTAGTGCTGCCAGCATTGCGAGTTATAAAGGGTTCAGCCTTTTAGGGACATATTCAGCTACCAAGTTTGCAGTCAGAGGCTTAACACAGGCAGCAGCTCAAGAACTAGCTCAATTCGGGATTACGGTTAATGCCTATTGTCCGGGAATTGTCGATACGCAAATGTGGGATCTTATTGATGAAAAAATGGGTGAATATATGAATCTGGAAAAAGGAGAAGCATTTAAGCAGTTTACTCAATCAATCACGCTTGGAAGGCCGGAAACACCAGAAGATGTAGCCAAGTTTGTATCATTTCTGGCCTCGCCAGATTCAGATTATATGACTGGCCAGTCCGTTATGATCGATGGAGGAGTCATTTTTTCATAGTTATATAGACAAATAATTATCATTAGGCATCACTGCTAACAAGGGGCGACATGGAACTCGCAGGAAACACTAATAAGGAGTAAGCGTTTTAAACTTAGAGAATATTGATGTCGATTTTACAAAGCAGGGAATTATGGTGAACGAAAACAAAGCATTGCTTAGTGCTGTTGGTCACTCTGCTCATGTGTAAAATATAATTCTCTGATTAATATCACCCCGTGTAATAAAAAAAGTCAGCAGTAACATGCTGGCTTCTTTGTCATCTAAGCCCAGGAATAGGGTTTTATCTATAAACATTCTTTATTCCCAATTTGCTACTCGATGCATATACTTTATTGGTCCGTTCGAAAGCGTAGTGAATAACATCTGAACCACATATAGCTATTACCATCAAGTTTTGATATTCATTTATGTATTTATCATTTTTTAAATCCAAGGAGAGATCTACTTTGCAAACTACTCAGGGAATCCCGGTTAGTTTACCATTCCCATCGCAGTGGGGCATACATGCTGCCATAGGTGGCAGACCGGTCGTTTGGGGCACACTGATCATCAACTCCATTACAGGAAACAGGATTGCCGGTACCGTTAATTTTCGCGGGAGGCCTATCCCAATTCATGGATATTGGGATGAAAACACGAAACAAATCAGATTTGATTCACCGTATGCCTCATATTCGGGAAACTTAATGATATATGATGATCCCCCGATTAGAATTCGACATCATATTTTAAATGGACGACTGATTATGAAGCCTCCTTCTTTACAAGCAGGCGAGTATGGGACTTGGGTAGCGACAACCGACACAATTCTCACCGGATCCCCCGTTATTAGTGACACTTTGCCCCCTGTTGGAGTCTTTTTAACATCAGAAATATTATACGGTGCTCGTCTGCCAAATCGAGTTACTGGTATATGGGATTGAACAGAGGGATTTCCTCACAATCTATTTGACTTTTATTGAAAACAGCTTCACGCAAACAAGGCATGAAGCTGTTTCAATGTAACTCTCCTGAAATAGACCAACAATATTGAAAGCGCATACATAACTTGTTATAATATTAAGAAAACTCTCCGTGGAATTTATTAACCTCAAGCTATATTACTCTTCCAGTTCTATCATACAGGTATTAGTATTTCCCAAATCTATGTGTCACTCTTCAAGCCGCCATATGAATAGAGGAGGTTCGCGCATGAAAGAAACTGTTTGCTATTTAAATACCTGGAAACGGTTTGTTAATGAAGGAGTCCTTGATTCAGCCCGTTTAAACAAAAGAGTAATGGAATCCTGGTACCGATGTAAAAAAGAACAAGTGAATCCGTATTTAAATAAAGGTGAGAATATTTTAACGAACGAGCTACTACACCTTCAACGAGAAAAAAACTCTCTTCTCTTAGATGTTGTTTCCCCTCACGTAGACAGGATGAACGAGGCAATCCGGGAATCCGGCATGATGGCGCTTCTTGTGGATCCGGATGGCTATGTCCTTTCCTTGTTAGGAAACGAAAAAATCGTCGAAGATGCACGCAAAATCAATTTTATCGAAGGTGTTCGCTGGACTGAAAGGGAAGTTGGGACAAATGCAATCGGAACAGCTTTGCAGACTAAGGAAGCTGTTACGATAAATGGTACCGAGCATTATTCCATTGCTTCGCATCAATGGAGTTGTTCAGCCACGCCAATCTTAACTGGCGACGGACTGTTGATGGGAGTATTGGATATTTCCTGCCCTGTTGAATATTCACATCCGTTTATGCTGGGAATGGTTGCATCGGTTGCTTATGAAATTGAACGGGAGATCAGCAAGCGGCTTTTTAAAAGGGAACTTGCGCTGTTTCAGCGATCCGTTGAACTGACGGATAAATATAGAGATCGCCCTTTTGTCGTATGCAACGACAACGATGTTATTGTTTCAGCAAGCAAACCTCTTCGTGAAAAAGTTCCCCAGTCGATTGGTATGAGCATTTCACAACTTTTGCGATATGGATATCAAGTTGATATACAGACTGCTTTTTCGCTTAAAGAAGACAAACAAATAACGGGAACTTGTTTGTTTTTATCAGAAGGAACTTCTGATACGAAAAGACGGCAATTTACTGGATCAAATTCAGCACAAACGTTTTATTTTAATGGAGAGGCTGGCAGGAGTGAGGCTTTTCAAAGAACTATGAAACAAGTGAAGCTTGTCTCCCCGACAGATGTCAATGTTTATATTTTTGGAGAAACAGGGACCGGTAAAGAGGTGATTGCCCGGGCGATTCATGACAATAGTCCCCGCAAAGACGGCCCATTTATTGCTATTAATTGCGGAGCGATACCGAAGGATTTAATGGAAAGTGAACTGTTCGGGTATGTGGAAGGAGCTTTTACCGGGGCGAAACGACAGGGTTATAAAGGGAAATTTGAACAGGCTCATAAGGGAACTCTTTTCCTGGATGAAATCGGCGAAATACCGCCGTCGATGCAAGTAGCCTTATTACGTGTTCTCCAAGAACGGAAGGTTGTTCCGATTGGTGGCATAAAAGAAATCCCGGTAGACTTTCGCATAATCACGGCAACCCACCGCGATCTTACTGGACTTGTCAATCAGGGTACTTTTCGAAAAGACTTATATTACCGGCTATATGTTTATCCAATTCATGTTCCTCCTTTGCGAGAAAGGAAGGAAGATATCCCGTTTCTTGTCCGCTTTCTGTGCCAAAAACATAACTGGAACATACCATGGGCAGATACATTATTTGATAAATTGAATGATCACACATGGCCGGGGAACATAAGAGAATTGCACAATGTGCTGGAACGTATAAATATTTTGTGGTCAAATGGGGCAACAGAAGATGATCTATTTCTATATAATATGTTAACCATAGAGTCCATCGATTCAAAATTTGAACCGTCAATAGCGCAAAACGAAGAGCACATTCGTACAAACAATGAACTGACCGCAAGGGAAAAGATCCAAAGAGGATTAATGCTGGAGGCCTTACAAAGAACAAAAGGGAATGTAACGGCAGCGGCGAAACTACTCGACGTTCCACGAAGCACTTTCTATAAGCGGCTGCGGAAGTATGGGTTATAACAAGTGTAGAAATTTTCGTAGTTATAGCTTCGAATCGTTAGTAGAGTCTAAATCATATAAATACGATTTTGCTTTTGAGTTTTGGGAGTGTTCCTCCAGTTTTCTAAAGTTTAGGTCGCGGCTTAAGAACGAGAGTGGTGCACGTGGTAGACTCATTGGAGAACCGCCTTCAACAAGATTGAGAAAAAGCTGGGGAGGAGGAATTTGAATATACAGAAGAAGTACCTGTCGATTTATTGGGTAGACTTCAAGCAAAGTTTTATCGCGGTCATGCAGGAAGGAATGAACATCATTGAAAACGGTATGTTTTAAAAATTCACATGGCTTGAACCTGGTCGGGAACTTTTTTGAGGCAGATTCCAAAGCGGTCATTATCATGTGTCACGGTTTTACGTCAAATAAATCGTCCAGGGGGCGTTTTGACCGGTTTGCGAGAACGTTTCAAGAGCAAGGATACAATGTACTTGCTTTTGATTTCAGCGGCTGTGGGGAAAGTGATGATGACAGCTTAACACTTGCGAAGCAGATCGACGATTTGAAATCGGCGATCAGTTTTGTGAGGCTAACAGGTTATCGCAAGATCGCCTTATATGGACATAGTCTCGGCAGCAGAGTTTGTTTGGAAGCATTTGATCCTGAAAATATCTCAACCATGATTTTAACGGGTGCATCAACTGGTCCTGTCAAATATAACTGGAATGAACATTTTTCTGAATTGCAATTACAGGAACTCGATGAAACAGGTTATATAACAGACTACCAGAATGGAGGCAGCCGAAAGGCCGTAATCATCGAAAAACAGATGCTTCTGGATTTTGAACAATTTAACCAGGAGGAGGTTTTGAAGCGGATTACGTGTCCGGTTTTAATTATGCATGGCGATGAAGGCTGGGAGGAGAAGGTTTTGGCAAGCATTTCGCAAGAAGGGGTGAAATGGCTGCCAACAGAATCGCAATTAACAGTCATTCAAGGTGCTGACCACAGCTTTATGGATCACTTATCAATAATTGAGCGCTTGTCGATTGACTGGCTTAGAAAATATTTTTCTCAGGCGTGTTGATTAACCAGTTTTATACAGTAAAATAAATGAAAAAAAGACACTTTTCTTGT
>NZ_PGVA01000036.1 GCF_002860125.1 Bacillus canaveralius | reverse complement strand
AACGGCTACGCCATTATCTGGATGAGAAGGGAAATTCTTCTCCTACAAACATTTTACTCATACGAACTGATTCGGATGTTTTCTGATTGGGCGCAGCTTGCCAGGAAGGAAGGCTTACTCGCTCTTGAAGCGAAAACAAATGAAATAGAGGATTCTTTTTTAAGAAGCGGACTTTCGCTTGCAGTTGATGGACAAAGCGCTGATTATATTAGAGATGTGCTATCAGAAGAAATCGAAGCGATGGAAGAAAGGCACCAGGCCGGAGCGAGTATTTTTACTCAGGCAGGCACTTACGCTCCAACGCTCGGAGTTTTGGGAGCGGTTGTCGGGTTAATCGCAGCATTGGGCAATATGGCGGATATAGATGCGCTCGGACATGCTATCAGTGCAGCCTTTGTAGCAACTTTACTCGGTATCTTCACGGGTTATGTTTTATGGCATCCTTTTGCGAACAAATTAAAACGCAAGTCTAAGCAAGAAGCGAAGATAAAATATATGATGATCGAAGGGATTTTGTCCATTTTGGAAGGTGAAGCACCGAGGGTTATCGAACAGAAACTTGCCTCATTTCTTCCAGCTGGTGAAAGGAAGATCTTTCTGGAAGAGAGCAGTGTGAAGGCGGATGAGTAAGCGCAAAAAAAGGCATCTTCATGAAGATCATATGGATGAGAGCTGGTTAATTCCTTATTCAGACCTGCTCACCCTTTTGCTGGCGCTGTTTATTGTTTTGTTTGCCATGAGTTCAGTCGACGCCAAGAAGTTTGAGGCGCTTTCCAAAACTTTTAATGAGGTTTTTAACGGCGGAACGGGGGTCATGGAGTTTGAAAGTCAGAGTCCGGTTCCCGAAGGTCGCATGGACGCGGCTGAGGAGTCGGAAAAGGATCAACAAAAAAAGAAGCAACAAGAAGAAGATAAAAGCAGTGCTGCCGACAATTTAGATCAACAAGAATTGGAAGAGATTCTCCGGAAGGTAAATGCTTATATCGAGGCAAACAATCTAACAGAAGTATTACAAGCTTCTCTGACGGATGAAGGTCTGCTGGTTTCGATTCGAGACAATGTCTTTTTCAGCTCAGGAAGTTCAGACGTAAGGGCAGAGGATAGACAGATTGCCAACGAAATTGCCGCTTTGCTTGTGATGGACCCACCCCGCAATATTATTATCAGCGGGCATACTGATAATATTCCGATTCAGAATTCACAGTTCTCATCAAACTGGGAGCTAAGTGTGATGCGTGCTGTTAATTTCATGAAAATTGTTTTAGAAAATAAACAACTTGATCCGCGCTGGTTTAGTGCGAAAGGATTTGGTGAGTTCCAGCCCGTCGCGCCAAACGATTCTGACGATGGCAGAGCCAAGAACCGACGTGTTGAAATACTTATTTTACCAAGAAATGCAGGTTAAGCTAACAGGCTTAACCTGCATTTTTATTTATAAGAGCTTAAAAAGTTTTGTACAGATGTAAAACAAATGTTTATAATTGAAACAAAAGTCTGAAAGGTGATGGGGGAAACAAACGTGAATGAAAAAGAGTCGTTAATTTTACATTTAGTAAAAGAAGACCCGTTTATCTCGCAAATCGACCTGGCTGAACAGACGGGTCTATCACGTTCTGCTGCAGCCGGTTATGTTTCTTCGTTAATAAGACAAGGGAAAATTCTCGGTCGGGCGTACGTTTTACCGGATGAAAAAGAAGTTATCTGCATTGGCGGTGCCAATGTGGACCGGAAGATTCAGGTGATTGATAAGCTGGAATACGGCACCTCCAATCCAGGATACAGTTCGCAGTCATGCGGTGGAGTTGCCCGAAATATTGCCGAGAATCTGGGCAGGATCGGGATCGATGCGGCGCTTATGACTGTCGTCGGTGACGACCATCAGGGGCAATGGCTTTTGGATTATACAAAAGCTTTTGTCGATATTGGCCCTTCTCAGCAAATATTAAAAAAGACGACGGGCACCTATACCGCTGTGCTCGAGAGGGACGGAGAAATGGCGGTCGCGCTTGCTGACATGTGCATTTATGACGCAGTGAGCATTGAAATGATTGAAAAGAAGTGGGGGTATCTGGCTTCTGCCGAGCTGGTCATCCTTGATACTAATTTTCCGGCAGACGTATTAGCTCATACGATTAAACGCTGCGAAGAAGAGTCGATTCCACTTTGTATCACGCCAGTGTCATCAGCAAAGGTAAAAAAACTACCCCGGAATTTAAGCGGAGTAACCTGGCTTATTGCCAACCAGCGCGAGGCAGAGGCTTTATCAGGTGTGAAAATTCAAAATGAAGGCGACTTTTTTAAGTCTGCTGAAGCGATCCTGGAAAAAGGGGCTAAAAAGGTTGTTATTACCCGGGGAGACAAAGGTCTTGTATATTTTTCCAAACAAGGTGAAGCGGGCGTGCTCTTGCCGCCAAAAGTGGCGGTCGACGATGTAACAGGTGCAGGAGACTCGCTCGTCGCCGGAATTGCATATGGCCATTTGAAGGGATTGAACATAAAAGACGCCTGCAAAATAGGCATGACATGTTCGCAGATAACATTGCAATCCCATGAAACAGTTAATCCCGCTTTAAACCATACTCGTCTTCAGGAAGCGTTCAAACAATTTTTTAAATAAGGGAGAATGTACAACATGTTAGAAAACGTATTGGAATACGCACCAGAGGTTTTGGAAGCAAGAAAACGCAATTTGCCAATTGTTGCATTGGAGTCGACGATTATTTCACACGGAATGCCATATCCACAAAATGTAGAAACAGCAAAAGAGGTAGAAAGTATTATCAGGAAAAACGGCGCTGTTCCGGCGACGATTGCAATTCTAAATGGAAAAATTAAAATTGGCTTATCAGAAGATGAACTCGAGTTTCTGGCGAAAAGCAAGGATGTGGCGAAGGCAAGCCGCCGCGACCTTCCATATCTTGTATCCAATCGTAAAAATGGAGCAACGACAGTGGCTGCAACGATGATTTGTGCAAGTCTGGCTGGAATTGAAGTATTCGTCACAGGCGGTATTGGCGGTGTACATCGCGAAGCAGAGACGACAATGGATATCTCAGCGGATCTTCAAGAGCTTGCACAGACGAATGTTACCGTCGTGTGCGCGGGGGCAAAATCGATTCTGGATATCGGACTAACTCTTGAATATCTGGAAACGTTCGGAGTTCCCGTTGTCGGTTACCAAACTGACCGTCTGCCGGCCTTCTATACTCGAACAAGCCCCTATAGCGTAAATTTCCGTGTCGACGATCCGGATCAGGCTGCACAATTGATTCGTACCAAATGGGAGCTTGGGCTGGATGGTGGGATTGTAATCGCAAATCCGATTCCGGAGCGGGATGCATTAGATGAAACATTCATTAATGAGGTGATTGAAGCGGCGCTCTCGGAAGCAAAGGAAAATAACGTGGCAGGCAAGGACGTAACTCCATTTCTGTTAGGGAAAGTAAAAGAATTAACAAAAGGCTCAAGTCTCATTGCCAATATTGCACTTGTAAAGCATAATGCAGATATCGGGTCCCGTATCGCAGTGAGTTTATTGAAATAAACATAGTAGATCAGCTCTTAAAAGGGGGCTGATTTTTCCCGTTTATAATGATAAAGAAGCAAAAAACAAGAAGACTTAACAGTGAAAAAGAACTAATCATACACCCACGCATTCAATAAATCGTCAGCAAAATAATTCGACGATAATTTCGTTAAACTTACAGAAATTCATCTTTAAACCTACCAAAAGTTAACATTTTCATAATAACTTACGTGGAAATAAAGGAAAGCTGTAGAATAATGGCTTTTTTTGAACGAAAATGAGAATGGCCTGCATTTTTCATATGACAAATAATAACACCGTAATAGTAAAGAAGTAGATAAAATAATACCTAAGTATTAGAAGAGGATGGATCAGGTCCAGAAAAGGGCAAACCTATTGAAAGATGGGGACGCAAAGTCGCGGGTCTAAGGTCTTGGAAGCATTTTCAGGCTAGGACGGCTGGGTTGCCTGGAATACGAAATGTATTTTAGGGGGAGTCATGTTGGCAGGCGTAAAAGAAAGCTTTGACGAAATCGATCTGGAATGGATGCTGCTGATTATTGAAGCGAAGGAGCTAGGACTCAAAAAAGAAGATATCCGAAATTTTCTTAATGATCATTTTATGAGGGAAGTTGCTGTTGAAAATCGCTAAAAATGAAGAATCAGGAACATGCCGGAACAAACCAGCAATATTCTGCAATAGAACCAATGGACGCTCTCTGTAAATTTAGATAGCTATTTCTTTAATTGAAAAACGAACAGTTATTTAAAATGTAAACAGTATTATTCGTTTGCCACGGAATACTCCCGGGTTATTAAGACCATTAGATTCGTTTTTCGGTTTAGCTTAGCACATTGTGAAATTTACTCAAATACATAAATAAAAAACCTGTTATGAAAAAACAGGTTTATTTTTTATTAATTCTCCATTTATTAAACTCCAAAAATTCACGGAATTGATCCTTCGTAACCCCGGAGTTCATTGCCTCTTTCACGAGGTTCATCCAATCGGAATCAAGCTGTTCTTTATTAGGCTGTTCATTGATTAAGGTATCAACAGGAACTCCCAGTACAGACGATATTTTTTCAAGAAACTGTATGGACGGGTTTCTTTGTAAATTGCGCTCCAAGGAGCTTAAATAGGATTTAGCAACACCTGCTTGATCAGCCAGTTCAGAAAGTGACATCTTCTTTTCCTGACGGATTTTTTTTACCCGATCACCAATCATCCAGTCTCACACACCTTACATAAGTTTTCTATAATAACAAAGCCGAATTCATCGGTTTCATATAAAGAACATCCTGTATTTTATATCTACCACTATATATTATCATATATTATAACGGCTAACCCGAAATGGACAACATATTTGTTAAGAAAAAACGAGAAAATTTTTTTGATTTTCGACTGGGGCGATAACCAAATTCGTTAGAAGAATCGAGGATGCTGCCCATTTTCATGTTTTGCAAAAGGACAAACAGGGAAACCTCTAAGTGTGTCCAGATAATTATTTAAAGGAGATGGATTGCTATGGGTAAGAAAATTGCATGTCTCGTGACAGATATGTTTGAGGACTCTGAATACACAGAACCGGCCAAATCGTTTAACGAGGCGGGCCATGAGGTCATAACAATCGAAAAGGAAAAAGGGGCAACAGTAAAAGGAAAACAGGGGCAAGCTTCGATTACGATTGATCAGGGAATTGATGACGTAAGCCCGGGCCAATTTGATGCTTTATTCCTGCCGGGCGGGTTTTCACCTGACCTGCTGCGGGCTGATGAGCGTTTTGTTACTTTTGCAAAAGCATTTATGGATGACAAGAAACCGGTTTTTGCGATTTGCCACGGACCGCAGTTGTTAATTACGGCAAAAGTATTGGAAGGCAGAAAAGCAACCGGTTATAAATCAATAAAAGTTGATATGGAGTATGCAGGAGCAGAATATCACGATGTTGAGGTAGTAGTTTGCGGCAACCAGCTCGTAACGAGTCGTGATCCTGATGATATTCCCGCATTCAACCGGGAATCACTGAAACTGCTTTAAATAAACTGGCCTAAATAATGGATAAATTCTTCTCCCATTCCAATGGAGAAGGATTTTTTGATATTGGCAGATTTCAGAGGTAATATAAAAAGGACCCCGTCATAGTATATGGGGGAGAGTGTTGAAAGGCGGCTAAAGAATGATTAATTTAAGGTCACAAAGAGAAATAGAGAAAATGAAACAAGCCGGTGTTGTTCTGGCATCTTGCCATAAAGAGCTTGCCAACCTGATTCGCCCTGGGATTTCAAGCTGGGACATTGACCAGTTTGTAGAAGCATTTTTGCAAAAGCATGGAGCAACCTCGGAGCAGAAGGGTTATAAAGGATATGAGTATGCGACATGTTCGAGTATCAATGATGAGGTTTGCCATGGATTTCCCCGAAAACAGCCGTTGAAAACTGGAGATATTGTCACTGTGGATATGGTTGTTAGTTTAAATGGTGCACTTGCAGACTCAGCCTGGACATTTCCTGTCGGAAACATCGATGAGGAAACGGAACGGCTTTTAACAATAACAAAGAATGCTCTTTATATAGGAATAGAAGCTGCGCAAACAGGCAATCGAATCGGGGATATCGGACATGCGATTCAAACATATGTAGAAGCTGAAGGATTTTCGGTAGTAAGGGACTTTATCGGACATGGGATAGGTGATGTGATCCACGAAAAACCGGATGTTCCTCATTTTGGGCTTCCCGGGAAAGGACCGCGGATAAAAGAAGGCATGGTGTTCACGATCGAACCGATGGTCAACGCTGGCAGTTACGATACGAAAATGGATTCAAATGGCTGGACAGCCCGAACTGCGGATGGCAAATACTCAGCTCAATATGAACATACAATTGCGATTACAAACAACGGCCCGATCATCTTAACTGATCAGGATCAAATGTCGATTTATCCCTCCGGGGTGTAATTTTTATACTTTATAGGGAAAAATCCGCTGCCTGGGCCAGGTGAGCGGATTTTTTTTACGGTTTACACTTGCTTTCGAAGATTTCCGAGTTCTTCTGCAATAGCTTGCATTTCGTTCGGGCTGAAGCTATTTTTTTTCATCACTAATTCATAAATTTCCTTTAATTCTTCGTACATTTCTTCGTCAAAGTGGGAAGGCTTTATAGCCGCAAAATTTAAAACTTTCAACTTTTCCTTAATTTTTTCAATCATATACTCAACGTTTTCAACCGTCTTTTCGGAAAGATCCACTGTCCGTTTCATCCTCTCAACATTGGTCTTTTCATCTTTTCATGTCCTTTTAAAATTGTCAATTCAAATTCCATAACAAGGCAAACCTGTCGCCTGTTAACAATCGTGTACAATCAATGTTATACAATAATTCTCTTGCATGAACAAAGAAGGATGGTGGAAAATGAATGTAGAGGAGAAATAATCGAATCAAGTCAGTCGATAATGGTGAAAACGGTTTTGTTTGATGGGAAAAGGGGAAGCATTAAAGCAAACTAAGCCTGTTTCCTTTTCGAAACAGTGAATGTGTGTTCTTTCATTGGGGCAGGAGAGCTTGAGTATAATTCCAGATTTAAATCATACTTTAAAGGAGAGGATCATATGACAGACTCAAACAGGTTCTGGAAAGGAATGCTATATGGTGCCCTTGCAGGCGGAGCGATCAGCTTGTTTAACAGGCGAACGAGAAACGCGCTTATGTCTGACTGCCGCAGTGCAATTGGCGGTGTCGCAAACATGGTTACACATCCAGGTGCAGCCGCCAATCAAATTAGGGAGGTAACATCAAGACTTCGTTCAACCGTGGAAGAAATCAGTAATGACGTTGCCTTTATCGGCGCGAAGGTGGAAGAAATGCGCGAAATTACCCCACAGGTAGCAGGCATCGTCAAGGAAACAAAAGAAGTGTTCTCTGGAGGTAATAAAAATCTGCAGGATGGAGCGGCTGCAACGGCCGTTGTTGTTGCCGATGAAAACAGTATAACCAGACAAGTTCCAATTCATTAAAGAGAAAATGAGGTGGGGAATGAGAGTGTCACACAATTCTTTGTTCAAGCATTTGTGGATAAAAATCGGGGAGGATGATGTGTCAGGGTTTTCTGCCCAGCTCGCCTATTTTTTTCTGCTCTCATTGTTTCCCCTCCTAATTTTCTTGGTGACGCTCCTTCCCTATTTGCCATTAAGCAGGGAAGATTTACTTGGTTTTGTTCGTGATTTCGCCCCGGGCAACACGATGGCGCTTATTGAAAGGAATATTAGCGAAATCATGAATAGAAATGGCAGGCTCCTTTCTTTTGGGGTTATTGCGACGCTTTGGTCTGCTTCCAACGGGCTAAATGCAATTGTAAAGGCATTGAATCGCGCTTATGATGTTGAAGAAACCCGTTCGTATATTGCAGCTAGAGCGATGGCGATCTTTTTGACGATCGCGATGATGATCGTCTTTATTGTCGCGTTGCTTCTTCCTGTTTTCGGCAAGGAAATCGGCCTGTTTTTATTTTCAGAACTCGGATTGTCCCACGAATTTTTGGCTGTCTGGAACACGTTGCGATGGGGAGTCAGCACGCTGATTTTATTTATCGTGTTTACGGTTCTTTATTGGCTAGCACCCGCCAAAAAAATAAAGTGTGTATCAGCGGTCCCGGGCGCTGTTTTTGCTGTGATCGGCTGGATTTTAGCTTCGTCGGCTTTTTCGTACTATGTTGGGCATTTCGGCAACTTTTCATCAACCTACGGCAGCATAGGCGCGATTATTGTCTTAATGATCTGGTTTTATCTATCAGGATTTATCATCATGGTTGGCGGACAAATCAATGCTTACTACAGTAAGCGAAATGAAGGTTGTTAAAGCTCAGCTCAGTAACTGGGCGGGGCAAGTGACAAGAAGGTGGATGCTTTATGATTCAACATTTCGGCACGAAAAAAGGCTGGTTCAGCATACCAGCCTTTTTATTTTCAAGATTTTAACAGCCTTAAGCTATTCAAGATGACCAGAATCGTGCTGCCTTCATGGCCGATTACGCCATAGGGAAGGTCGAGGAGCTGTAAAAAGTTAGAAGCTATTAACAGCATAATAACTGTAATTGAAAAGACGATATTTTGTTTGACGATTGTATTCATTCGTCTCGAAAGCTCGATCGCTTCTGAAATGCGGGGCAGATCGTTCTTCATCAATACAACATCCGCTGTTTCAAGTGCTACATCGGTCCCTTCACCCATCGCAATTCCGACGTTGGCTGTTGCCATAGCGGGCGCATCGTTTATGCCGTCGCCAACCATGGCAACATTGCCGAATCTCTTTTTCAGCTTTTTCAGCTCTTCTACCTTAGTCTCGGGAAGACAGTCGGCAATATACTCATCGACATGGCTTTCTGCCGCAATCGCGACAGCTGTTTTTTCACTGTCCCCGGTCAGCATTATTGTGTAAACTCCGCCTTCTTTCAGGCTGTCGATCGCTGCTTTTGTCTCGGCCCTGACGACATCCTTTAAGGCAAAGGCAGCGACAATTTCTTCGCCGGCTTGAAGAAATACAATCGTTTTCCCCTCACTTGCAAGGTTGCGGGCTGCACCATCAGCAAAGCTGTCGGCCGCTGTATTTCCAACAAAGTCTCGTTTTCCAACCTTCCATTCTGTAGTTCCGATGGAAGCTTTTACACCCCAACCGGCTACATCCTCAAAACTTTCCGGCTCAATCCACGCATCTTTATGATATTTTCCCGCATATGCGACAATCGATTGTGCGAGGGGGTGGTTAGAGTGTTTTTCAATAGATCCGGCAATCTTCATGGCTTCCTCTCTGCCGAATCCCTTTTTGACAATAACATCTGTCACCTCAGGCTTTCCTTTCGTCAAGGTCCCGGTTTTATCAAAGGCAATTGCTTTTAAATGGCTGAGGTTTTCAAGATGGACGCCGCCTTTGAAAAGAATGCCATGCCGCGCGCCGTTCGAAATCGCCGATAATGTAGCCGGCATGATCGATGCCACCAATGCGCAAGGAGAGGCTACAACAAGTAAAATCATCGCCCGGTAAAAAGTTTCATTCCAGCTCCATCCAAGCAAGAAATGAGGGAGTATCATCATTAAGACAACGACAGCAAGGACGACCTTTACGTACGTACCTTCAAAGCGTTCGATAAATAATTGCGAAGGTGATTTTTCACTTTGCGCCGATTGAACGAGCTGGATAATTTTTTGGAAGAGCGTTTCATTGCTGGGCTTCGTAATTTCTACCGTGATCGACCCATTTAAATTAACGGTCCCGGCAAAAACTTCATGACCGGGCGTTTTCGTGACAGGAATCGATTCACCGGTAATCGCTGCTTCGTCGATCGTTGTTTGTCCTTTGTGGATTCTTCCGTCGGACGGAATTCGTTCACCCGGCTTGACTAAAATGTGATCGCCGACGCTCAATAAGGAGACATGGACTTTTTCCTCTCTGCCATTAGAGATTCTTAATGCTTCTTCGGGCTGCAGTTCCATTAAAGCAGAAATTTCGTTTTGGCTCTTATTTAGTGTATAAGTTTCAAGAGCGCCACTTACGGCAAAAATGAAAATTAAGATTGCCCCTTCAGCCCAGTAGCCGATGATCGCTGATCCAACAGCCGCAAAAATCATCAGCATTTCCACGTTCAATTCTTTATTCTCAATCGTATCTTCAATGCCTTCCTTGGCCTTTGCAAATCCACCGATAATAAAAGCAAGCAAATAGATAACTGCCGAGGAGCTCCCGTTATCCAGCCGTTCCAGCAGCCAGCCAGCACCAATCAAAAATCCGCTAAAAATCGCGGCTATTAATTCGGCATGGGGCTTTATTTTTGTTAATATGCTCTCCTGCTTCACCTCGTATTTTTCACTGCTTAAAGCTCGTGCGTCCGGATTCATCATTTCTCACACTCCTGAGTTCTAATTGAGAAAAATAATCACAATCAATTGCCCTATAAAACGACGAAAGCTGCCATCTTCATGATGACAGCAGTAAAGCTCAAGGTTAAATCGAATTATTCTTTTGTTAAAATTATTTAAATCTATAGTATCATACGGAGCATGAAGCTGAAAAGTATAAAGTTTAAAATAACCGCATCGACCCAATCCAATTTTTAAAATTAATATTAAACATGTATTGTTTTCTCAATAGATTTGGCAGGACGAAAAACAGCAAGCCCGATAAATATAAAAAGAAGCATAAAACTGATTACATAGAAGAAACTTGAGCCGGGCAAATATTTGATCGCCAGTCCGCCAATGAAAGGTCCAGAAATACTCCCAAAGCTGAAGAAAATTCCGCATAAAAGGTTTCCGGCCGGCAGCAGCTCTTTTGGCAGCAGATCGGCCATATAGCTGATACCGAGAGAGAAAGTTGATCCGAGCAACATACCCGCTATAAAGAAACAGATAAACAGACCCGTCGTAGATTGTTCCATCATTCCGGCCGCACTAAAGCTAATAAACCCGGATATCATCACAAAAAGCAAAACATTTCTTCTGCTGTATTTGTCACTTAAGATGCCGAGCGGCAGCTGGAAGACGATTCCGCCGACTGCAAAAGCGGGCAGGAGAATCGATACAGCACTCAACTCAATCCCGGATCTTAATGCATAGACGGGGAAATTCCCGTTAAGCGAAGCCTCTAAAAACCCATAGCCAAAGGTCGGGAGAAAAGCTACCCAGGCATATTTCCATACTTGGCCAAATCGCGTAAATGTCCCCAAAAAAGAGGTGGTTCCGATTGCCTGATCTGGCAGTTCATTTTTAAGCAGCCAGACCGTCAGCCAGGCAGCAAAGCTTATCAGTGCTGCAATGATAAACGGAAGCGATTCATTGACCTCAATTAATCTTGTTATCAATGGCCCGGCAGCAAAGCCGAGCCCAAAAAAAAGACCGTACAAAGATATATTTCTTCCCCGCTCTTTTTCGGGCGAAAATGAAGTGATCCATGTTTGGGTGCTAAAGTGAAGCATATGATCACCTATACCAACAAGCAGCCGAAGAATAAACCAGAACCAGAAGGATTTCCAGACAGGAAACAACGCAAGTGAAAGCGCAACAGCCAGGCCTCCGATGAGAATAAGCGGCTTGTAACCATATTTTCTTAGCGGGCTTTCCATTAATGGCGAGGCAAGCAGAATCCCGATATAGAGGGCGGTTGCATGGAATCCGTTCAAGGAAGACGACATTCCGTCCCGTTCAAAAATAATCGCGACCAGCGGAAGCAGCATTCCCTGAGAAAAGCCTGAAATAGCGACTATACCAATTAAAATCCAGAAACGCAGCGTTATATTATTTTTCATTATGTTATTCTCCAAAGTAAGAATCAGTTCCTTAAGAAATGTTAACGGGAAAAAGCGTTCTTTGCAACAAAATAAAATGAGTCGGGAATGCGCCTTTCTTTTCGGCAATAAAAAAATAGGGTACTCTCTTAATAGAAAAAGCTTTTATCATCGAAACGGGGTGTCAAGGATGGAGTTTAAAATGAAAGAATCGGGCTTTTATAGTGAATTTGCTTTTGGAAGGCTGGATGTTTCCGGAAATGAGCAGCATGGTTTCCGCCCCTTCCAGTTGATGGTTTCCGCCCTGGCGGTATGCAGCGGAGGCGTTTTGCGAAGTGTTTTAGAAAAAATGCGCATTGAAGTATACGATATAACAATCGATGCAGATGTACGAAGAAATGAGCAGGAAGCGAATAAAATCGAAGCAGTTCATCTGCACTTTCGAATTTCCGGCAAAGATTTAATTGCAGAAAAAATTGAAAAAGCAATGAAGTTAACTGAAAAAAATTGTCCAATGGTTCAATCTGTCAAAGGCAGTATTCAGATCAACGAAACTTTCGAAATAATAGACAACCATTAATCACAAACAAGACTCCGGGCAGGTTATGTCCAGAGTCTTGCTTTTTTCAAATGTATCATAATTGTAATTTGAGGTTCTAATATTTAAGAGTAACTCAATCGCTCGATTGTCAGTAAGCATCACCAACCTTCATTTGTTATCGTGTACTAGTGACATTTAACAGCTTCAGGTGTTTTTGCCTCCTTTTTTTAAAATAAGCGAATGATGACTACCCTCCTTTTGTTATATTAAGTTCATTATAAGCTTTTGTGATAAGTTTGTAAATATTCTGATTATTAAAATATGATTACATTTGATAAAAGAGAT
Source organism: Bacillus canaveralius (assembly GCF_002860125.1). Classification (GTDB taxonomy): domain Bacteria; phylum Bacillota; class Bacilli; order Bacillales; family Cytobacillaceae; genus Bacillus_BJ; species Bacillus_BJ canaveralius. The sequence goes on along the minus strand of NZ_PGVA01000036.1, from coordinate 15,087 downwards.
TTAAAAATAAATATGGATAATATATTCCCACTCCGAAAAAACTAACACCATAACTTAGTTAATGGAGGAATAGTTGAAAGGAGTCGACATCATGAAGAAATACTTATCCATTTTGTTCATTTTTCTCATTTCGATATCGGTCTTTTTACCCGCTGCATTGGCGGAGAAAGAAAAAGAAAAGGCCGCGCAGCCCCAGCAAAGTAAATACGTTATACCGGGTGCCGTTATGAACATAACAAAGGAAAACACGTACCCAAATCCGGCACAGGACATGCCTTTCTTGCAGCCGAGTGAACTGACTGAGAAACTGATTGATTCCACAAAAATCAAAATTGAAAATCCCGAGCTAGTCCGAATTCTCAACGAAACTACGATTAACAGTACTCCTTTCGCAGTCGGTTATCGTGCAGTCATTTACCTTGGCCATTGGCCGCTGAATTACGAATCCACGGAAACGGCCCCAAACTGGGAGTACCAAAAGATCAATACGAACTACTTCGATAACCGGGGCGGGAATACCCCGTATCAAATGCACTACGTTCAGGAAGCCCAAAAGGTCGTGAAAGGCGGGTTAACAGCAAAAGTGCCCAATGCTGAAGAAGTGAAGGAAATGATGCTTGTCAAGGCAACGAAAAAAACCAATTTACCGCTTTCGTTTGAAACAATCGTCGGGGCAGCGACGAAAAAGGACCAAATTTACAACATCCCTGCCAACCGGCTTGGTTATTTGTATGCCCATGCTTCGGCAGTCAATGAAAAAGGGAAGGTTACTTACGGGGAAGTTTATATCATGCTCAAAGGCAATAAAAAGACGCTCGTAGTAAAGAATATTGTCTCACAGGGCATAGGTGCATGGATACCTGTTCAAGATCATGTCTCATTCAGTTTTGTCGCTTCTGAAAAACCGCGTTAAACAAATGTAATAGATATGGACAAGAGAAAGTGCCCTGGCGCACTTTCTCTTTTTCAGTTTATAACCTCTGTAAACGGGGAAATAAACTGATAACTGACCATAAAGGAGGAAATATCATGGCGCAAAACACGATGGATACTGAAAAAAACAGCAAGCTGTTAAAAGGAATCATTCTCGGAGGAATTATCGGAGGAGCTGTTGCGTTAATGGACTCCCCAACTAGAAACAAAGTAAAAGGTACGGTAAGCGGTTTAAAGGACTCCTCAATGCAAATGTACGAGGAAGTGAAGCAAAATCCAGGTGAAGTGAAGGACCAAATGATCAATCAATTCAAACATGCTTCCAATACATTAAAAGAAGCGATTCGCGATGCTCAGAGTTTATATGAAAAAGTGAACGAAGATGTTTTCAGCCGTGTCGGTGAAGTCAAGGAGATTTCCAATGATGCAATGTCAACGGCCAAACAAGCGAAGAGTGAATTAATGGGAATTGGCAGCAAGGTAGTGGAAGCCGGTTCAGAAATAATTGAAAATCCGGTTAATGCTGCAAATTCTGGATCAAACAATAACATGAGAAACAGCTCTTCCAATAGCAACAGTGGCATGAGTAATTCGAGCAATACTGGCAGCAGCAGTACCAGCAGCACAAATACCAATGTTGGTTCTGGCAATCAAAAAAGCCATACCTTGCCACAAGGAGCAGGTAATACAAAAATAGTTCCACCGGGCAAAAATAATTAATGGACAGGCCCAAAAAGCAGCGATCACAGGATTGCTGCTTTTTAATTTGGAGAATGCCAAGAAAAAAGTTCCGTGCAGCGAAATTAACATATCACCCAGTATTTATCTTGTTTTAGGCAAGATGGGACCGGGTATTTAACTTTAACTGTCACTTTCTTGAAAATGGAGGAATTAGCGATGATGAATAACACAGATAAGTCTTTTATAACCCGCAGCAAACGGGCATCAATCGATAGAGAAACAGCAAAAGGCCGCACAGGGATGGTTGCCTCTGCACATCATCTTGCAACAGATATTGGAGAAAAAATTTTAGAATCCGGAGGAAACGCGGTCGATGCGGCTGTTGCTATCCAATTTGCTTTGAATGTGGTCGAGCCAATGATGACCGGGATTGGCGGGAGCGGATTCATGATGGTCCATCATCGCGATTCAAATGAAACAAAAATTTTTGACGGACATACAAGAGCTCCAAATGCGGCTCATCCCCGGATGTTCCTTGACGACAACGGGGAAGTCATTCCATTTAAGAAGAGATCAACGCATGGGACAGCGGTCGGAATACCGGGCATACTAAAAGCGATGGATGCGGCCCTGTCGGCGTATGGTACGAAACCTTTAGCCGAACTGATCGAACCATCCATCGAACTGGCCGAAAAGGGAGTTGAAATCAACTGGGTGTTTAAGGATGCGCTTGAGCATTTCCATTATCGGTTAGGAAAGCATGCCAAGAACTTTTACCTTCCTGACGGTAAAAACCGCAAGGAAGGCGAAAAGTTAATGAAAAAAGAGCTTGCCCACACATTTCGAGTCTTGCAGGACAAGGGGATCGCCGCCTTTTATGAAGGTGAGATCGGGGAAGCAATCATCACTGCCTTAAAAGAATCGGGCGGATTCATGGAACTCGATGACTTGAAAAATTATCAAATCACGATCGATGAACCAATGTGGGGAGAATATAAAGGATATAAGATCGCCTCATCAAGCCCGCCAAGTGCCGGGGGATTGATGGTCATCCAGATATTAAAACTGCTTGAAAGCTTTCAATTGGAGCAGTACGATTCGCGTTCATGGGAGAAATATTATTTGCTTGCTGAAGCAATGCGGATCGGTTTTTCCGACAAAGTCACTTATTTTGGTGATCCGGAATTTGTTGATATGCCGGTAAAAGGTCTGATCGATGACAGATATATTGAAGAGCGGAAGAAGCTGATTAATTTTGAACGAAGAAACGACGCCATCGATTTTGGCAACCCATGGAAATATGACAAACCCGGGAATCATCATTATGTCAGCCAGCCTGATGATATCGAAAAAAGCGAAACCACCCATTTTACGGTAACGGATCAATGGGGAAATATTGTTGCCTGTACTTCTACAGTTGAACATCCATTTGGATCGGGAATCATGGTACCGGGTTATGGATTTGTACTCAATAATGAATTAACTGACTTCGATACAGAACCAGGCGGGCTTAATGAAGTGGAGCCCGGAAAGCGTCCGGTCAGCTGCAAAAGCCCGACGATTATTTTTAAGGATGGCTTACCTTTCTTGACGCTTGGATCACCGGGAGGACCAACGATCATCGGATCTGTATTCCAAACGATTATTAACGTGATCGATTTTAACATGGATTTAAAGGAAGCGATTGAAGAACCGCGCATCATGGTGACAAACGGTCCGTTGATTGAGTGGGAAAAAGGAATCAGCATGGAAAGCAAAGGGACTCTTGAATCGATGGGCTTTGAATTTGCTGACGACCCCCATGTGATTGGCAATGTCCAAGCAATCCAATTTGATCAGAAAACCGGAACCTTATATGGTGTTGCAGATTCCAGCCGCGAAGGAAAAGCAACCGGCTTGAACTAACAGTCCTGTCCTCACATTTAGACTCCTGAAAAGTTTCCGTTGCAGAAATGCCGAATGTTTTGTAGGATTGAAACGGTAATGAAAGGAGAGATTGTATTGGGCAGCCCAATTGATGATAAAAATCAGCAGATTGCTTTTTTGAAACAGCGTTTAAATATGTTTATTGAAGTCCTTGATGCGATTGATCCCGGCGAGGCCGATATTGAAGATATCGACCGCCTGCTTGCCATCATGGAAGAACTGGAATCAAAGTGCCGGGAATTTAAAAACCGTGAAATTGGTTCTGAGCAAAGATAAGCTGAAAACCCCTTGCCCGAGATTGGCAAGGGGTTTCACTTTAAATAATGTTGGACTTTCGTTTTGAAAAATCAATGTTAGGATAATAGCTGTTTTTAACAAGAACATTAGGCCCGAGACATTTTACAGCTGGACAATGGCAGTTTAACTGCGAAGCAAGGTCGGATTTTAGCCAGTTGTTGTAGGCATCCACCAAGCTGTCTTCTTTTATGTTGCCAAGTGGAGGAGTGTCGCCAAAATCCGTGACAATCACATCACCTGTAAAAATGTTGACGTTTAATCGTGAACGTCCGTCGGGATCATTGCGGACAGTTACTTTTTCTTCTTTGTAAAGCCTTGTTAACAGTTCTATATCTTCTGTGTTACTGCTGCAAGCATAAAAAGGAAGTGTCCCGAACAGCATCCAAACCTGTTTATCGCGAAAATCGAGCAAGCGATGAATCGCCTTTCGTATTTCCTCCAATGTTAACACTTCTAAAGTGGAGGCAAAGTCTGAAGGGTACATTGGATGCACTTCATGCCTCTGGCATTTCATTTCTTCAGTAATTTGGCGATGAATATTTTCAAGATGAGGCAGAGTTCGTTTATTAAGCATCGTTTCGGCAGAGACAATCACGCCTGATTCAGCTAAAGCGCGGCTATTATCAATCATTCTTTGAAAAAGAGCTTCTCTCTGCTGCACCGTCGGTTTTCTGTCCATCATCGCAAATCCGCCTTCAACAAAATCAACAACGGTTCCCCAGTTATGCGAAATATGTAGTACATCCAAGTAAGGCGCGATTTGTTCATAGCGGCTTAATTCAATCGTTAAATTTGAATTGATTTGTGTACGGACTCCTCGTTCATGAGCATATTTAAGCAGCGGCAGTACATAGTTTTCGACCGACTTTTTTGACAGCATCGGCTCACCGCCGGTAATGCTTAGCGAACGCAGTGCAGGAATCTCGTCCAGCCTTTTTAAAAGCAGGATGATTGGAAGGCCATTCGGGTCTTTTGGTTGGAGCGTATAGCCGACCGCACAATGCTCACAGCGCATATTGCATAAAACCGTTGTAGTGAATTCAATATTGGATAATACTTGTTTTCCATGCTCCTCAACATCCATATAAGCTTCCCATGGATCAAAGAGCGGCGATATCTGTCGCTTTTCGGTTATCATTTGTCATTCTCCTCGCATAACTGCAATCCTTAGTCATTATTGAATTAAGATGATTAGATGTCAATAGTTTTACATTAAAGCGGAATCCGATTTTACCGAGGAGATACTAAGGCATGAGTACAAATTCCGACATACGAGCTGCTTCTTGTGGAAAATAATGATCGGCTTGGGAGAATTACGAGTGGATCTTGAGATTTACGAGCGGATCTTGAGATTTACGAGCGATTCCCAAATTTTATGAGCAAACCACCGATGATGAGAATTTCTTAATCAGAAGCAAACAAGCTGAAATCGCTTGCAGTCAATATCTTTAAATTGCCAGTTGATAGGAGTATAATGAAAAAGAAATTAAGTTGCCAAAATTCGAATTATTTCTGGTATGGGGAGCAAAGGGAAGGGGAATTGACATGAACATAGCAGCGTTTCAAGAAAGTATGTACAAGCTGATCGTCGAGACATCGACAAAGCTTCCAAGGGATGTAAGGCGGGCAATTAAGTCTGCAAAAGAACGGGAAAATGCGGGAACAAGATCGGCAATGAGCCTCGATACCATCGCCAATAACATTAAAATGGCCGATGACAATGTATCTCCGATTTGCCAGGATACCGGCTTGCCGACATTTAAAATAAAGACACCGGTTGGTGCCAACCAAATCGAAATGAAAAAAGCAATCCAGGCAGCAATCGCTCTCGCCACAAAGGACGGTAAATTAAGACCCAATTCAGTTGATTCCTTAACTGGGGATAATAGCGGTGACAATCTCGGTGCCGGCACTCCTGTCATTAAGTTTGAGCAATGGGAAAAAGATTATATTGACGCCCGCCTGATTTTAAAGGGCGGCGGCTGTGAAAATAAAAACATTCAATACAGTCTGCCATGCGAACTGGATGGTTTAGGGCGTGCCGGCCGGGATTTGGACGGAATCCGAAAATGCATTCTACATTCCGTTTACCAGGCGCAGGGCCAGGGCTGCAGCGCTGGATTCATCGGTGTCGGCATTGGCGGAGACCGCTCATCAGGCTATGATCTTGCCAAGGAACAATTATTTCGGTCCAATGATGACGTAAACCCAATTCCAGAGCTTCAGCAATTGGAAGAGTACATTCTGGAAAATGCCAATAAGCTGGGGATCGGCACAATGGGCTTTGGCGGGGAAACGACGCTCTTAGGTTGTAAAGTAGGTGTTATCAATCGGATACCAGCGAGTTTCTTTGTTTCAGTTGCATATAACTGTTGGGCGTTCCGCCGTCTTGGCGTGTTGATTGATCCAGAAACCGGGGCCATAAATGAGTGGCTGTACCAGGAAGGAGATTTAATCGACTTTGCGGAACAGGAGGCTGCGAGCGAAATTGCCGCGGCGTCCGAAGCTGCAAACGAAGTAATCACACTTGAAGCTCCGCTTACGGAAGAAAAAGTAAGACAGCTCAAGGTTGGCGATGTTGTCCGGATTAACGGCATGATGTACACCGGCCGCGACGCGATCCACAAGTACTTAATGGACCATGAAGCTCCGAGGGATTTAAATGGACAGATTATTTATCATTGTGGACCAGTTATGCTCAAGGATAATGAAGGCAAATGGCATGTGAAAGCTGCCGGCCCGACAACGAGCATTCGTGAGGAACCTTACCAGGGAGACATCATGAAAAAGTTCGGAATTCGTGCCGTGATTGGCAAAGGCGGTATGGGGCCGAAAACACTGGCAGCTCTTAAGGAGCATGGAGGCGTTTATCTGAATGCAATTGGAGGCGCCGCCCAGTATTATGCCGACTGCATCAAGTCTGTTGAAGGTGTAGATCTCATGGAATTTGGCATCCCTGAAGCGATGTGGCACTTGAAGGTAGAAGGGTTTACTGCCGTGGTTACCATGGATTCCCATGGAAACAGTCTGCATGAAGACGTTGAAAAGTCTTCACTTGAAAAGCTTACGCAGTTTAAAGAGCCTGTTTTTAAGTAAAAACGATCCAAGAGGATGGCGCAAGTTGCTGTCCTCTTTTACTTTTGAAAAAAAACGGCAGTTTCCTAAACAAGCGTAAGTCTGAATGTTTTTTTTCGAAAAACAAACACTAAGGAAAACATTTGCGGAGGATGAAAATGAAAACCAGTTTAAGAACACTTTTGATTCTGACACTCCTGCCATTGATGTTTCAAAATAGTGCAGCTGCCGAGACGGCGAACTCCCCGATTCACTGGGGAATCAAAAGGGCTGCAAACGAGATTCCGGCAGAAGCAGGTAAGCCACTCGATCAGCTGCTGGAAAGGTATGATGCTTTTTATAAAGGCGATCCCAGCAAAAAGGATATTTACCTTACTTTTGATAATGGCTATGAAAATGGCTACACGGGCCAGATTTTGGATGTATTGAAAAAAGAAAACGTACCCGCTGCCTTTTTTATAACCGGACATTATTTGAAAACCGCCCCCGACCTGGTGAAGCGCATGAGCGATGAAGGACATACGATTGGCAATCATTCTTGGCATCATCCTGATTTAACGAAGGTGAGCGACGAACGGCTCAAGGAAGAGCTTGAGACAGTAAGAAGCGCAACAGCAGAGCTGACCGGAAAAAAGCAAATGGTCTATTTGCGTCCGCCACGCGGTATTTTCAGTGAGCGGACACTCGCGCTCGCCAAACAGGAAGGCTATACACATGTTTTTTGGTCACTGGCGTTTGTTGATTGGCAAACAAACCGGCAAAAAGGGTCAGACTATGCCTACAATAATATTATGAAACAAATTCATCCTGGAGCGGTGTTGCTGTTACATACTGTGTCAAAGGATAATACCGATGCTTTGGAAAGCGTGATAAGGGACTTGAAAAAACGCGGATATACATTTAAAAGCCTTGATGATCTAAGAATGGAAATGGTGATACAAGAAAGGATGCTTTACTAACTAAAGAACCCGATATTTTGAAACTCGCCTCAGCACCGGCGAGTTTCATTTTTTTATGCGCCTGACACGATATCGCTCATAAAAAATGCTATAATACGGGGAAACTGATAAAGGACGGATGGATATGGAAACGTTGAAGATTGCAGGCCCGTATAATTTTGACCTTGTGCTGGACAGGCTTTCGCTTGATCCGTTAAATGCAGTCAACAAAGATAAGCGTGCTGTCAAAGTCCCGATGTTGATCGAGCGCGAGCCAATTGTCGCAGACGTAACTGCTAGAGGCACGGTTGATGAACCTGAGTTTCATATCTCGGGCTTCGAGGATCACCATAAAGCACAAGCCATAGCGAGATTGTCTGCAATCTTTCAATGGAATACTGCTTTGATGCAGGTTCATGAGCATTTTTTGGAAACGCAACTGAACGATTTGTTTGTGACCCACTACGGAACACCGCTTGTGCTAGATTTTGATCCATATAGCTGCTTGCTAAAATGCATAGTTCATCAACAATTGAATCTTTCTTTTGCACATACACTTACAGAACGCATGGTCAAAACCTTTGGATTTGAAAAAGACGGGGTTTGGTTTTATCCTCAACCTGAAAGGCTGGCGGCTCTCGAGACGGAGGATCTTAGAGCTTTGCAGTTCAGCGGTCGCAAAGCGGAATATGTGATCGGAATTGCCCGGGAAATTGTCGAAGGCCGGCTCGATCTTTCTGAAATTGAAAAGTTGCCAGATGATGAGATTATGGCAAAGCTGATTAAGCTTCGCGGCGTCGGACCATGGACCGTGCAAAATTTCCTGCTGTTTGGACTTGGCAGGCCAAATCATTTTCCGACTGCCGACATTGGCATCCAGAATGCATTGAAAATATTGTTTGGTCTCGACCGAAAACCAACTCTCGAAGAAATGGAAGACTATAAAATCGGCTGGGAACCTTATTTAAGCTATGCTTCGCTTTATTTGTGGAGGAGCATTGAATAGTACTGGAGCTGTACATCATGAAAAATGAGCAAACTGTTAAACTAAAACTGAATCAAACTTTCCCGCTGACGATTAAGCGGCTCGGAATTAATGGAGAAGGCGTCGGATACTTCAAGAAACAAGTAGTATTTGTACCGGGCGCTCTCCCGGGAGAAGAAGTCGTCGTGGAGGCAACCAAGGTCCATCCGAAGTTTGCTGAAGCGCGAATCAAGAAAATCCGTAAAAAGTCGGAACACAGGGTCAAACCGGTCTGTCCCATTTACGAACAATGCGGAGGCTGCCAGCTTCAGCATTTGCACTATGACCAGCAATTAAAGGGAAAACGTGATATCGTTGTTCAATCCCTTGAACGACACACAAAACTGAAAGTTGACGAGCTTGATATTAGAGAAACGATCGGTATGGATGATCCATGGAATTACCGGAATAAAAGCCAGTTCCAGGTCGGGGAACGCGATGGCAAAGTACTTGCTGGGCTATACGGCTTAAACTCGCATAAGCTAATCAACATTCAGCAGTGTGCCGTTCAGCACCCGCAAACGAACAACGCGACAGAAATCGTCAAAGGTGTCCTGCAGGATTTGAAAATCCCGATATATAATGAAAGAACCCGAAAAGGCGTCGTCCGGACAATCGTGGCGAGAGTTGGAGTGCAAACTGCTGAATTGCAGATCGTGCTCATCACCGCAACGGCCGAGATCCCCAAAAAAGATCTTGTCATCCAGGAAATTCTCAAGAGGCTGCCAGATGTAAAATCGATTGTCCAGAATATCAATGGTGAAAAAACCTCGGTGATCTTCGGCAACAAAACCGAAACATTGGCCGGCAAGGACTTCATCCAGGAAACGTTGGGCGAGCTGTCATTCGAACTGTCAGCCCGCACCTTCTTCCAGCTCAATCCTGAACAAACGGTCGTTCTCTATAATGAAGTGAAAAAAGCGGCAGCCCTCACCGGTAAGGAAAAAATCGTCGATGCTTACTGCGGAGTTGGAACAATCGGACTGTGGCTGGCGGATGGAGCGGCAGAAATAAGGGGAATGGATGTCGTCCCGGAATCGATTGAAGACGCGAAGAAGAATGCAAAGCGCCATGGAGTGGCCATGCCACATACGTGACAGGGAAAGCAGAAGACCTCCTGCCAAAATGGCTGAAAGAAGGCTGGAAGCCCGATATTATCATCGTCGACCCGCCACGCACCGGCTGCGACCGTCAATTTTTGCAGACAGTATTGAAAATAAAGCCGAAAAAATTGATTTACGTTTCTTGCAATCCTTCTACACTTGCCAAGGATATTGATTTCTTAGGCCGGGAATATAAGGTTGAGTACATTCAGCCTGTGGATATGTTTCCGCAGACGGCGCATGTTGAGTGCATTTCACAGTTAGTTTTAAAAAATGATTGAGGGGGATTATAACCCCTCAACCTGTGCAAACTTGTAGTAAATCTTAACATCTTTGTTTTCGGTTACTTCGATTTTATCAACGAAACGTAGTAACATCTCGGATGTTAACTTGTTGAACTGTAAAAACCCTTTGAGTTGTTCTATGATGGCAGAGATTTTACTTGTTTCTTGACTTTCTGCCATCTCCTTCTTTATCTCTGCTTTTTCTAATTCTAGTTGTTGCAGCTTTTCTTGTACCGTACCCACAAAGTCATCATAGTCCTGTTTAGATATATCCTCGCTAATAAACTTTTGTAAGGCATTCCGCTTTAATTCTATTTGTTTCTGAACTTGTCGTTCGATAGACTCTAGTCTAGACTCGTTCTTTTTTGCGGTAGCCTTGACTTTTTTTTCAATCCTATTTTCTAGGTTTGGATGGTCTAAACTATTAGACATGTTTTTGAGGTCATCAAGGATTATTTCAGTTAGTTCTAGTTCCTTAACTGCATGGTTAGTACATGCTTTATTACCATGCTTGGCATAAGTACCACAAATATAACCTTTACGGTTGGCACGATACCACATTCCATTTCCACATTCAGAGCAGTAAGCGATATTAGTGAAAAGGTGCTTTTTCTTTCTAGTACCGCCCCGACCTCTTTTAGCTTTTTGTTCAAGTAGCTTTTGTACTTGCTCAAACACATCTCTTGAAATGATAGGCTCGTGAGCATCAGAAATGGTTATCCATTCGCTTTGGTCGTTTACTTTACGTGTCTTATTAGTCACGTTCATAGTGGTTTCTCTGCCTTGTACAAGGTCTCCTACATAGTGGGGGTTCTTTAATATTTTCTTGATAGTAGAACCTTGCCAATATAGACCTGCATTAGCTTTCTCTATTAGTTTGGAAGGTGTTGGAATATCTTTATTTGTGAGATACCTTGCTATTTTGTTATGCCCCCAACCTTCTAAATACTTGTCAAAGATGTCACGTACAATATCTACAGTGTAGTCATCTCTAAGAAGTAACTTATTCTTATGAAGGATGTAACCATATGGGGCAATACTCCCCATGAATTTTCCGCTCTTGTATTTCATTCGATAAACAGACTTTATACGGTCACTAATTCGTTGACTTTCACTTTCATAAATCCAAGCATAAAGTCCGAACATTGCTTGTTTTGAGTAGTCTTGTGTATCAACTTTCCCATCTAAAGTAATTAAGCGAACTCCTTTTGTTTCTGCAACTCGCTTTAGTTGATACAATAATTCAACGTTACGACCTAATCTGCTTAATTCCTTCGCTACAATTACATCAAATTCCTTGTTCTCAGCGTCTTGTATGAGTCTTTTTAACCCCTCACGATTGTCAGTAGTACCTGTTTGAACATCTGTATAGAAGTCTTGTAGGTCAGCTTGATTTTCCGTGATGTAGTCTAAAATCATGTGCTTTTGATTTTCAGGTGACTCTTTTTGACCCTCACTGTTAGTTGAAACTCGAATGTATCCTGCTATTTTCATTTTTGTCGCCCTCCATTATTGATGGCGACTATATCTACTTGTCTATCATTGTAAGCGGCAGATACAATCTTTTCAATTTCTTTCTCTAATTGATGAACGATTAATGATTTAAAATCCTGTGTCCCTGTAAAAACTCGTTGAATATTCATATTATCTCCCCTTTCAACCGTAGCAATCGTTCTATGTTGGGGATTAGTTGCGATAATTTTTTCAGTTTTTGTAATTGATAGAAGTTACTAGAATTAGGTCGAGTTAAGTATTCAACCTCGTATGTTGTCTGATAGTCCCGATGTTGTGTCATATCCTGAAAGTAATTGGTGAAAATGGTGGTTATATTTTCCTAATAGTGGTATAATGGACAAGGATTTTATTACATTAATATTACAAAAATTAGGGGGATTAATGATGGCTGAAAAGGTAAAGGTAAAGAAACCATTTTATAAAAAGTGGTGGGTTTGGTTAATCGCAGTTATTATCGTTATAGCTATTGCGGGTGGCGGTGAAGATACAGCAGAACAAGCAAGTACAGAACCTGCTGACACTGAAACAAGTTCTAATGATACTGCTAAAGAAGAAAACAAGGAAGAACCTAAGGAAGAAGAAAAGAAAGCGTTTGGTATGGGTGAAGAAGTTGCAGTTGAAAGCCTAGCATATACAGTGAACGGTGTAGAAGAACTAACAGAGATTAAAAGAGAGTATATGGACAGTCTTACTACAAGCGGTAAATTTTTAATCGTTGACCTTACTATCAAGAACAGTGATAAGAAAGCGAGATTTATTGATAGTGAGATGTTTAGATTAGTAGACGCTGACGGAACGGAGTTCAGTTCAAACACAGAAGCGGATATGTACATTAACAATGGCGATTTAGGTTTCTTTATGCAAGAAATTAATCCTAAAATGGACATGACAGGTAAGGTAGCTTTTGAAGTACCTGCTGACGCTACTGACTTACAACTACAGGTTTCAAGTGGATTTGGTTGGAGCGGTGGAAAATACGAGGTTATTAATCTTAAATAATCATCTAGGCACTTCTTTTTATAAGGAGTGCCTTTTTAAATTAACATACGAGGTGGTAAAAGTGAAAAGAACTACAGAGTTTGTTTTAGGTTTGCTTGGTGGTATTTTTGGGTTTGGTGGGTCATTTTTTGCTTTGTTTGTAGGGGTATGGTCAGAAGAGATTTCAAATTTAGGAAGTATGGCTTTTCTGTTCTCGATTTTAGCTATTGTAGGTTCTATAGTAGTTAAGTTCAAAGCTAAAATTGGTGGTTGGATGTTGTTAGTAAGTGGAATAGGAATTTTAATCTCAATTAGTTTATTCGGTGTTTTACCTGCATTATTATTAGTTCCAGCAGGACTAATGGGACTTCTTAGGAAGGACAAGAACAATAATATAGAAGTACAAGCATAAGGGTCATTTTTAAATTGGTGTACTTGCCCTCCGCTCCGCTACGGTCAAGGTACACAGGTCACTCGCTACGCTCGTGCCCTAATGTAGTTCTGCTTTATAATGGCATGTAAAAAGACTTTATCATTAGGGGAGCGGAGCGACCCTGTTAATTATAGGTGTGTATCCACGTAGCAAAGCGGAGGGGATACTCACAAATATTAACCCATTGTTTTATAATTTATCTAAGAATAAAGAGTCAGTGTAAAACAGAAAGACCTAGAACCCCTTGTGGCTCTAGGTCTAACAAGCATTTTTACTTAGTCTAATAGGGACGGCTTTTCCTGTACAGAATACCTAAAACAGTCGGTTTTACTCGTACGTACAAAACACTCTTTTAGGTTAGGATTAGCAACCTTTTAAATGTTCCTCAAACATTGCCCTTAAACCTCTTGTATAGTCGTCCTGTCCGTCACTATCCTTTCTATACATTAGGTCAGGATATACATAATACAATAAACTACCACAACTCTCAGTAGTCATAATTAAGCCTTTCTTTGTCAGACTCTTTACAATCTTAGTAAGTTCATCAGGGTTATGATTAATAGCTTTGGCTAAATCACCTCTATTCATTTTCCTGATGACACTAAAATCTTTCTCGTCAGGGTTATGACAAAGAAAACACTTTTCAAAGTGGAAATAGGGCAAAATCTTATAAAGAAACCCTAACTGATTAAGCGGCAGCTCATCCACAATTATGCTTAACCGTCCCTTTAGTAGCTTTGTAAAAGGTTTCTTTAATAATTTCCCCATACAGTGGAAGTTTTCATTAATGTAAAAGACTTTTGAACGCCCTTCTTTAGTTGGAATAAGTATAGAAAGGTATTCTAGCCTTTTTATTATCTGTTTTGTCTGTGTTGACCCCCTACCTAGTATTGCTTGTATGTCTTTTTGATATAAGGGTTTACCTGCGTTGGATAATTTCCCTTTGCCATTCTGCTTTAAGTAGTGAAGTAGTTTCATAACCGCTCCACCTTCTGTTAATGAAAGGTGTTGTGTAACTTCCATTATAGGGTCATGGTAACAGGCAACAAACGGAATGATGTTCTTCTTCCTGTAAACGGTTCTTTTTTGTCTTTCCTCCCATGCCCTTTTTTGTTCCTCTGTCACGTAACTAGCTACATTAACAGTCTCACCTGTCAGCGTGTTTTTCATTGGAATACTCATTTTAATAATAACCTCCTGTATTGTCATAGTCCCTTTAGTAATCGTTGCATGTGTTATAGTAGTTGCGTAAAAAAACCCACCGTAAGGGCGGGGGATTAGATTTCAACGCCATCAGGTAAAGCGTCCTTTATGTCGTTATCTGAATAGCCTTTATCTCTCAGGTAATCTACTAAAGAACTGATTAGAACTAAGTAAGGATAGCCTGAATATCTCCTATCCTCATAAGGCTTTGAAATGGCGGTTAGTTGATGTAGTTGTATCTTTGTCTTAACCCCTTCAACCGTAAATACAATGTTAAACTTTTCAAGAACTCTAGCAGTTTGTTCAAGGGTAAGAGTATGAGATAGATTTTTTATAATCATTTAACCTCACCACCTTTTAAAAAGTTCTCTAGTTCTTCCTGAATAACCCTAATTGAACCTCCGATTTTAACGATTGGAATTTCTCCGTTCTTAGCAAGTGCATAGACTTTGCATTTTGATAGTTTCAGTATTTCAGCTACTTCATTAACAGTAAGTATTTTCATATAATCCACCTTCCAAGTTTTATTTGTTCAATATCAATATAAGAAAGAAATAAAAAAATCTAACAAAGAACGTAAAACAGAATATATTTGTCTAATTCTGATAAAATTAGACTGGTAAGTCTGTTGTACTGTAAACGAGCACATTATTTCAGGCTCTATTTTTCACTTTAATCCCGAAAAAAATCTGAAATA
>NZ_PGVA01000035.1 GCF_002860125.1 Bacillus canaveralius | reverse complement strand
GGCCTGAGGGTATAGGGAATAATGGTTTGAAATTGGACTTGCAATTCTTTGCTAAGGGTACGGATAAAGGGTTAGCTTCTAGAGGATATAAACCTAGCCCTGGCGAAAGAACATTTGAAGGTTTTGTAAATAATAATGTACCAAAAACAAAAGAAACGAAGCTTTATACAAATTCATCTGATTTTAATAATGTTGGTTCTTCAGGCGGGCAATTCAAAAGGTTTGGTACTGACTCTCATGCAGGACTAGCACCACATGTTCATCAGCCTATTCGAAACGTATTTAATGGAAATATAAGAGGAGGGGTAGGTAGTAAAACGAAAAATGGTGGTGTGGCTGTTCCGACAAGGAATGATGTTAAACAGTTATATGACTATCTATACAATGGTAAATACAGATAATTTAAAGTGAGGTTTAGCGAAGATGTCATATACTATTTTTGATTGCACCCAACTTATAACTGTAGATACCCAAGAGAGAAATAGTATTGAGAATATAAAAAGGGCTTTTGAACAGTTGGGTTTTATTGTAAATACCCATAATCAAATCTCCAATAATAAACTTAACTATTTCAAAGGTTATTTAAATAATACAGTTATAGAATTGGTAGACAAAGAATTTATAGGGGAGTTTGAAGATTGGAATGATGTCTCAAATCCACCGATTAAGATAAAGAAACTCATAGAGAAATTAAAAGATATCCTAAAGGATAAAAACATTGATTATTTGAAATTAATTATTGTTAGTAGTGCTTCTGAAAATAAGAAAGAAGATAATATCCTTGAATTGGTGTCTTCAGAGCAGGACTTAGCTACAAATTTATTTTCAATGTCTGGTTGGAACTTTGATTTAAAAACAGATGTACTAATTTTAAAATTAGTATAAAAATATATACTAGTTTTAGCCCCTTAAGTGTAAATCTTGAGGGGCTAATTTTTCGTAATGACTATTTTGATATGCAGAAGAATTATTTATAGGTAGGGAGTGTCGATTGAATGTTGTATCATCTAAATAATTCTAATAACCAACGTAACCTCTGCATAATATTTTCTCAAATTAAAGGGTACGCACACCACTTTAAAACGAATGCCCTATTTAATGTATTCTATCTCATGAAATTAATCATAAAATCATCAGTTACCACCATTTATTTTATCCAATACGTTACCTTCGCTTTCTCCTGCCTTTTAAATTTTTTCGCAACTTTTACGTACATAGAACGATTACTATAGCGAGAGGCTACTCCACCTCGATTAACTCCTGAATGTCGATGTCTAACACTTTGCATACTGTTTCTAATGTTGATAGATATACTCTGTCCACGTTGTCTGAACAAAGATGACTTATTGTATTTGGTCGCAGCCCTGTCATACGTGCCAATTCACGCTGTGAAAGGTCAAGTTCTTTAAGGATTTCCTTTAGTTTGATGGATATTGGCATGATATTTCCCTTCCTCTGTTTATATTACTTTTACGATACACAATAAATTTGTATCGGTAAAGGGGTTGAATGTATCGCTAAAGCCGCATACAATGAATTTATAGAAAATATAGCGGCTAAGCGTTACGTTAATCTGAATTAGCTTAACGGAGGGGGAAAATACCATGAAAGTTATCGGATATATTCGAGTTTATACACAAGGTCAAGCAAGGGATGGATATAGCCTTGCTTACCAAGAGGATGAAATCAAAGCGTTTTGTCAGGCGCAAGGATACACGCTTTTACGCTTGTTTAAGGACGAGGGTATCAGTGGGGCTAAAGTAGATGAAGAAGCGTTAGAGGTGGATAGAATAGGCTTTCAGGAGATGTTGGAGTATCTCTCCCACCATGAGGTGGATTATGTGGTTACGTTGAATACAAGCCGTTTATGGCGGTCAGACAATTGTGAAAGTGTTAGTTCACCGAGAATTGAAAAAGGTTGGTGTGGACATTCGGAGTATTGAACAACCGCAATACAGTATACACAAGAAAGACCCTAGCGACTTTTTAATCAATGGATTAATGGAGTTATTAGACCAATATCAACGATTAGAAATTTCATTAAAGCTAGGGAGAGGACGAAACAAGAAAGCCCAACAGGGCGGCTATGCAGGAGGAAATGTCGCTTTAGGCTACAAAGTGAAAAAAGGTCAGAAAAGGCTTGTAGTAGATGACAGACAGGCACAGACCGTACAAAGAGTATTTGACTTGAAGGAAGAGTATCCTTCATGGTCTTTAACTCAACTAGCAGAACAACTGAATGAAGAAGGACATCGAACGAAACAAGAAAAGTTGTTTACGAAAGTCCAAGTCAAACGGATTTTGGATAGAAAAGCCTTTTATAGTGGGTTATACCGCTATGGAGAAATAACGTCAAATGGCAAACATCAAGCCATTTTATAACGGTTAACAGATAGAGAATGGATAGGCTTTCGTACCCTTGCGAGTCCCTTGTGACTAACGCTCGACCTAAGGTTGCCGACATTCTCTGTCTTGCTTTAGCCGTTCAATCTAATATAGGGGTGAGTTTTTCTGATGAGAAGAGATAAGTATATTTATATAAGGCTAGATTTACACAAGTTTCAACATACAGCGGTGATATTGGATTGTTGGAATGAAAAGCTAGGAGAAATGACGTTTTTAAATAAACCTTCCGTTTTTCCAAGTTTACTAGAATACGTGAATAGATATTTAACAGAAGATTTGACCCCTGTATTTGGATTAGAAGATGTGGGCGGTTATGGCAGAGACTTAGCTTTATATCTGATAGAACGAGGCTACATTGTAAAATTTGTTAATTCCTCTTTATCCAATGCAGAACGAAACAGTTATGCCATGACTGAAAAGAATGATGGCTGGGACGCTCAATGTGTAGCTGATGTTTTAATTCGTAAGCTACCCTATTTACCTGACGCTACTTCATCGAACATACATTGGATAATCGCACAACTTGTTGGGAGAAGAAACGCTTTAGTAAAAGCACAAACAGCCCTGAAAAATCAACTTCATATGCAATTAAATTATCATTACCCAAGCTATAAAGATTTTTTTTCAGAAGTGGATGGCAAAACAGCATTAGCTTTTTGGGAAAGCTATCCTTCACCTTCTCATTTGGAGGGGGCAACAGTAGAGGATTTACGAACTTTCCTATTAGAAGCAAGTAGTAATGCTTGTTCTACTAGAAAAGCAGAACAGATACTATCACTCGTTCAAGCAGATGGAGAGATAAAGCGAGAATATCAAACATCAACTGATTTTATCATTCAAAGCATGGTCAGAGATATCCGCTTTAAGAAACAGGAAATTCAGAAGGTGGATAAAGAGTTAAAGGTAACTATTCAGACATTAGGTATGAAACTTGAAACCATGCCAGGAATTGATGTAGTTACTTCATCCGCTTTAATTGCAGAGATTGGTGACATTCATCGGTTCGCAAACTCTGACAAACTCGCAAAATATGCAGGAATTGCCCCTATCAAAATGGGTTCGGGTGGTAAGGAAACGATGAAGAAAACCAAGCAAGGTAACCGAAAGTTATATGACATCTTCTACAATCTAGCTGTGCAACAAGTACAAGTCTGTAAAGGAAGTAAAATACCTCGTAACCCTGTGTTTTATGCTTACTATAACCAAAAGCTGAATGAAGGAAAATCTAAGTCACAAGCCCTGCTTTGCATTATGAGAAGATTAGTCAGAATAATCTATGGTATGATGAAAAATAAAACGGCTTATATCATGCCTGAAATGCCTGAAGCGAAAGTAAGTTAATCAATTTGGGTGGTGGTTGAAGAAACTGCCATCCTTTCATAAAGTACATTTTTAGATATTCCTAAGGGTATAGGGAATAATGGTTTGAAATTGGACTTGCAATTCTTTGGTAAGGGTAAAGGTAAAACTGTTGATGATTTAATTAAAAATGCAACACCAGGGAGCTACTGAGGGTAGAACTTCTCAGTATGACTTATCTGGAGGATTTGATAAAGCATTAAAAGACTTTGGGTCATTACAACCAAAGATTACAAAGAATACTCCTGAATTAAAAGTTTGTACATTGAAAGATGGAAGAACAGTAATAGTAAGAAAGAAAAGTAGTGACGGACGTCCAACAATTGAAATTCAAGATGGAAAAAAGAAAATTAAGTTTCGATATTAATTGAATAGGAGGAAGAGAATTGGAACATTGGGAAAGATGGATACCAATAAATGGAGTACCCTCAAAATTATATAATGATACTTTTATTGATAGTAAAGAAGGAATAATATTAGAGTTTAGCGACGAAAAAAATAAAAAGAAATTTGTAGTTAAGTTTGAAGATGGAGTATTATCCTATAGGAATACAGATGAAGGCTCATTATTGAAAAAACTTAATTATTTAGACCAACAATACGGTACAGATTTTTACAGCGAATGGACTTTATTTAAAGTAACAAACTCTGAGTATATAAATTGGTTTCTTGATGAATGTTCTGGTATTTATGAGCCAAACCAAGTTGAACATTATGTGTTTTTTACACCAAATGATATAATCGAAATACTAACAACATACACTCCAAGTGTTGTAATAAGGTAACTGCTGTTTTATGAAAATTAATACTATTCCCCCCTTTAATAAATCGAGGGGGGCTTTTTATTTGGGTAGGGAGTGTCGAATAAACCACTCTTATACTATAAAATATGGATAACCCCTGTGAGCCGTATATGATGTTTTACCAAATAATATAGTACGTACACCAACTTTAAAACGGATGTCCTATTTATTCTTTATTTTGTTAAGTAAATAACCATAATATCATCAGTTACCACCATTTCTATTCTCCAAAGCCATACCTTCGCTTTCTCCCTGCCTTTTAAATTTATTCGCAACTTTTACGTACATAGAACGATTACTAGAGCGAGAGACTACTCCACCTCGATTAACTCTTGAATGTCAATGTCTAACACTTTGCATACTGTTTCTAATGTTGATAGATAAATTCTGTCCACATTGTCTGAACAAAGATGGCTGATTGTATTTGGTCGCAGCCCTGTCATTCGTGCTAACTCACGTTGTGATAGGTCACGTTCTTTAAGGATTTCCTTTAGTTTGATTGATATTGGCATGATATTTCCCTTCCTCTTTCTCATGTTACTTTTACGATACACAATAAATTTGTATCGGTAAAGGGGTTGAATGTATCGCTAAAGCCGCATACAATGAATTTACATTAAATATAGCGGCTAAGCGTTACGTTAATTAAAATTTATGTAACGGGATGGTGAAAAGTTGAACGTTGTCGGGTATATACGAGTCTCTACTCAAGGGCAAGCTAGAGATGGATACAGCTTGAAGTATCAAGAAGAGGAGATTGAAGCTTACTGTAAAGAAAAAGGGTGGAACTTGATACATATTTTTCGAGTGAAGGAATTAGTGGTGCCAAAATAAATGAGGAAGCATTGGAAATAGACAGGGTGGGCTTACAGGAGATGTTGGCTCACCTTTCGTCTGTCCAAATACAGTATGTGGTTGTGCTGAATACAAGCAGGTTATGGCGCACAGATATTGTGAAAGTGCTCATTCAACGAGAGTTAAAGAAATATGGTTGTGATATTAAAAGCATTGAACAACCTTCGTACAGTATCCATAAGAAAGACCCAAATGACTTTTTGGTGAATGGCTTAATGGAGTTATTAGACCAATACCAACGGCTTGAAATTGCCCTCAAATTAACGAAGGGGAGAAACAAGAAAGCGAAGGAAGGTGGTTATGCAGGAGGAAGGGCAACATTTGGCTACCAAAAGCGGAAAGGTGAAAAGGAATTAAAGATACATAACGGTCAAGCAGAAGCTGTTAAACGGTTATTTGATTTAAAACGGCTAAATAAGAAATGGTCACTGTCTAGATTAGCAGAAGCATTAAATGATGAAGGTTATCGAACAACGCTTGGTAAAGCATTTACCAAAGTACAAGTAAAACGCATTTTAGATAGAGAGAGCTTTTATCAAGGGGTGTATACATATGGACAAATACAAGCAAATGGGAAACATGAAGCAATAATTTAAAAGGTTACTTAAAAAAGGGACTAATTTTCCTATAAGTTACTATGTAGCGTTGAAAATGGATAGGCTTTCGTACCAATGCGCACCGATAGGTGAACGCTCGAACTAAGGTTGCCGGCATTTTCATTACATTGAATAGGAGGATGAGACATGCATGAAAAACAGAAACATTTATATGTAGGTGTGGACTTGCATAAGCACCACCATGTGGCAATGATCATTAATTGTTGGAATGAGAAGCTAGATGAAATAAAGTTCGAAAATAAACCATCCTCATTCCCAAGGTTTTTACTGGATATTGATAAACGGATGGAAGAAGGGTTGACCCCAGTATTCGGTTTAGAAGATGTCGGAGGCTATGGAAGAGCGTTGGCACAGTTTTTAACAGAACATGGACAGGTTGTAAAAGAGGTAAATCCAGCTCTTTCATACGCTGAACGAAAAAGCCACATGACGACACAAAAAAGTGACAGTTGGGATGCAGAATGTGTAGCTAGAGTATTGGTGAACAAACTTGACCAATTACCAGACGCTAAGCCACATGATTTATATTGGTCGATACAACACTTGGTTACTAGAAGAAATGCAATAGTAAAGGCACAAGGTGCTTTTAAGAACCAACTGCACATTCAATTAAGCCATCATTATCCAAGCTATAAGACGTTTTTCTCCGAAGTAGATGGAAAAACAGCATTGGCATTTTGGGAACGATACCCATCGCCTTCATGTTTAGACGGAGTAAGTGTGAAGCAGTTGACCACTTTTTTACTAGAAGTTAGTCACAATACATGTTCAGTGAAAAAAGCAAATGAAATATTGAAGCTAGTAAAAGAGGATGGAAATACAACAAAAGAATTTCAAGAAACACGAGACTTTCTAGTGAGAAGCCTCGTCCGAGATATTTCCTTTAAAAAGAAGGAAATGAGCTATGTGGAAAGAGAATTAAAAGAGTTAATGAGCTTACTAGACACTCAGTTAGACTCTATGCCAGGGATTGAACTCGTAACAGCTTCTGCATTAATTGCAGAGATTGGGGATGTACGCCGCTTTCCAAATGCCAACAAATTAGCACGATTTGCGGGGATTGCGCTTGTTTACTTTGGTTCGGGTGGGAAAGGTAAGGAGCAAAAAAGCAAACAGGGAAATCGGGCACTGCACGCTTTATTTTACAACCTTGCAGCCCAACAGGTGCAAGTGGCTAAAGGGAGTAAACTGCCAAGGAACCCTGTGTTTCATGCTTACTACCAAAGGAAACTTAAAGAAGGCAAAACAAAAGAACAAGCATTGGTATGTATTATGAGAAGGCTTGTAAACATTATATATGGCATGATGAAATATAAAACAGCATATGAGTTACCGGTAGTACAAGAAAAAGAAGTAGTTTAATAAGGTTTGTTTTTTTGTTGTGAGAGTTTAAGATTACAACATAGGGTACTGGTAAAGGCATAAATCCTTATGAAGTTGGAAGATTTAATGATTTAACAAATAAGTCACTAAAAAATGATGGAATAGAAATTCACCATGTTAAGCAAAAGCATCCAGCAGGTCATATAATTGAAAGTTATGATAAATACACAGCTCCTTCAATAGCACTTCAACGAGCTGAGCATAGAGCTATTCCTACTTTAAAAGGAACATATAACGGGACAGCGAGAGATTTATTAGCTAAAGATGTATGGAATTTGCGAAATTATACAAATGCTCCAAATAGTGCAATAAAGGAATTAATAGGGCTAAATAAGGAAATGTATCCAAATGCTTATAAAAGATAAGAGGTGATATCAGTGAATAATGAATCATTTATTGAACGTATTAAAATGTATGTAAGGGATGTAGCCATTGAAGATGTTATTTTAAATTTAAATAAACCACCTGGAAGAAAACCAAGACAAAGACACGTAATACAATCACAATGGTTTAATAATCTATGTAGCAATGACCAAAATATTCTGAAGGAAATCATACAAGAAGCTATAGATGAGGCTATTTTTGGATTTTTGGCAACTTTAGATGGTGTTCGTATAATCGAAGATAATGATGAGCAAAAAGGTGAGTTTAAATTGACTTACACACTTGGAGATAAAAAAGAAAGATTAAACGATCCAGATAAAGAATATTTACATGATATATATAATAGTCTAACAAACCCTGAATAATAAAGATAATCCTCGGAGCAATTGTTTCGAGGATTTTTTTTTAGATCAAATTAAAAATTCAAAGCTTATGAGAGTATGCAGACGTTCGAGATAGTTTACAGTAATTTTGAAATAAGATATCCATAATTACGTTGGATTGCTTTTGTACAGGAATATGAAAAACTCGTGTAGAAAAGCAAGGGTTTAGCTTAGAATTGATTATTGAAGGCGGTTCATCGATTGTGACAAGATGATTTAGTGAGTAATGGGCAATGCAAAAGGCAATGTCACATCCTACACGCTTGATGCCGCTTGAAATATTACCGCGGTGAAGGATGCGAAAGGAAATGTGACCTCCTACAGCTATGACGCTGTCAGTAACCAAACAGGGTGACAGATGCATTGGGCAGTAAGACAGCTTATTTGTACGACCAACTCGGGCAATTAACGCAACTGACCGACTCCAAGGGAAACCAAACAGAATGGGTATATGACTTACTTGGCCGGGTCACAGCGGAAATCAATGCGCTCGGCGATGTCCACCGCTACACATATGACAAGGTAGGAAACCTGGCAAACGAAACCGACCGCAAAGGCCAGAAGCTCCAGTACAGTTACAACAAACGCCAGGAACTGACCGGCATTGACCTTGGCGATGAACAGCTGTCCTATGCATACGATGGTGCCGGAAACATGGTCAAAGCAGCGAGCCCGGCGACGGACGAAGTGTATGAATATGACAATTTGAACCGGATGACTGCCATCACCAATACGCGCCTGGAGAAAACAACCCGTTTCAGCTATGATGCCGCCGGTAACCGCACGCAGAATTGTCGACCCGGAAGAGCCATCCTGAAATACGAGTACAATGAACGCAATGAAATGGTCAAAGTGACCGATCCCGATGAAAATGTGACCACCTATACGTATGACGGAACCGGGCAAAAAGCCTCGATTTCCCGTCCAAACGGGGTCGTGACGACTTACGAATACGATGAAGCGAACCAGCTGACGTCCCTCAAGAATAAGGGGAAAGAGTTTTATACATCGCTTGACTATACGTATGATGAGGTAGGCAACCGCCTGAGCCAGGTCGAGGAAGACGGGGCAAAAACGACATTTGCATACGATGACTTGTACCGCCTGACGAAAGTCACGTATCCAATGAAAAAAATCGAGAAAATCGAAGAAACCGATTATACGCCGCCAAACAGCAAAAAGAAACGCACACAAACATCAACCGCAAAGTTTTCGGCTGCATCACAAGAAGAAACGGTTTCAGCTGAGTCAAATGACAGCGAACCGGAAACAGAAGAACAGGCAGAAGAAGCATCTGTTTTAACCGAATCCGCATCGGGTGAGCCTCACGCAGATCAAGAGAAGGCACCGGCGAAAAAGGACAAGGAGACGAAGGCAGAAAAATCTTCAAATAAGAAAAAAGAAAATAAAATCCTCGCGTTCATCAAAGAAAAGCTCAATGCCATCGGCGGAAGCGATCGCCGAGTTTTTCAAAAGCGTCTGGGAAGGAATCGTGAACTTCTTCAGCGGCTCAAAAGCAGAGCAAGGGAAATCGAAGGGGATCCGTATGAAACGAACCTCGCGAATGCCAGCGCGCGAAATGACCAGGAAGATCGAAGCAACAACGGCAACAACGGCAACAACGGCAACAACAAAGACAACGGAAACGATTCAAAAGAACGCGACAACGAAAAATCCGATAAGTATTACGGAAACGGAAAAGGCCCGAAAGATTGGGACCAGTTTTATGAAGAAGATCCCGGTCCATTCAATGAAAGACCGGACTATTCGAAGGACCCGATCCAGAAATCCGAATACAAATACGATTCAGTCGGCAACCGGATTGGACAAAATGAAGACGGCAAAATCACAAAATACCGTTATAATGAATTGAACGAGCTCGTCCAGGCCGGCGACAAATTCTATTACCATGACGCCAATGGAAACCTCGTTGAAAAAGAAACGAAGGAAGGCACGATCAAGTACGATTACACAACCGATAACCGCCTGAAAGGCGTTTACTACCCGGACAGCTCGCTTGTCGAGTATAAGTACGATGCCCTGAGAAGAAAAGCATCAAGACACTAGGCTTATTATGATTACTCGCACCCTGGCAACGGCAACGGCCGGGGACCGGCCCAGGCGATCAACCGCGGCAACGGAGAGAAAAACGGCCAGCCGCTCGCCCAGTATTACATGGGATCAGACCACGTCATTGCCCGGAAAAGTTCGGCAACCACGGCCGCAAGCAGGAAGGCTATGAAGACAATATCCGGACCCGCGGCGGACTGTTGTATTACCATGAAGACGCGATCGGCAATATCATGGATGTCACCGACCGGATCGGCGAACAAATGATGAAGTACCGCTATGACGCGTTCGGCAACCTGTTTACCGAAATGGCGGCATCATACAATGCCGTCGGATTTACAGGAAAATCATATGACGCCAAAGCCGGACTGATCAATTTCGGATCAAGATGGTACAGCCCGAACGAAGGACGCTTCACGATGATGGACACGTTCCCGGGATGGTCCAACCTGCCGGCGAGCTTAAACCGGTTCAGCTACATCCATAACAATCCGGTCAACTTTACCGATCCAACCGGGCACTGTATCTCGGTTGACCCGGACGGATGCCGAGTATTGTGACCATAGGCCGCCAAGAGGCGGAGATGATGATAATGATCCAGCACCAAACCCAGGTTCCGGAGGATCTGGAGGGGGAGGCCCGGTTACACCACCACGACCGCCACCTGTACCAACCCTGGCAGAATTGATTGCTCTTTGCAAGGGGTGAATTTAATAGTAAAGCAGGAAATATACCTGCTTATTGAAAAAGGCAAAGGAATATGGATATGATTTTATCATGGGTGCTAGCTGCCGTGCAGCTGACAACTTTAGTATCGGCTTCTTTACTAATGTCATTAATCCACACGGAGCTCCATATTAAGAGCAAGAGTTACCAGACAGGAGCAGTTTTCACAGATATACTATCTACAATATGGAGAGTAAATTTAATAAATGCATCCATTGCGGAAATTTAGCAATCTACGAGCGCAAATCCGGTCCCTATTGAAGAGAGTAAACGCCGTTCAAGCTTTTTTCTTTTCGGCAACTAAAGGAAATCCAGCAAAGATGTCGAAAACATAATAGTGGTTTTTTGCCATCAACTGAATACGAGGGGGAAATTAGAATGAAATTTCAGGAATATACATATGCGAGGCCTAATCTTGACGAGGCAAAGGGAAAATTCCAGGCCGGGCTCGATAAGTTCAAAAATGCTGGTTCTGCCGCATTGCAAAATGATGCGATGAAAGAAATCAATGATATCCGCAATGATCTCGGAACGATGTCTAACCTTGTTTATATTCGCCATTCGATTGATACGAACGATGAGTTTTATAAGGCGGAACAGGATTATATGGACGAAATTCAGCCTGAACTGGAAGGGCTTGTCACAGAATATTATAAAGCGCTTTTGGATTCACCGTACCGGACAAAATTGGAGCAAAAATGGGGCAGCCAGCTCTTTGCATTGGCGGAAGCACAGCTGAAAACGTTTAGCCCGGAAATTATTCCTTTACTTCAAAAAGAAAATAAGCTTTCAAGTGAGTATACGAAATTAATCGCCTCTGCGAAAATCCAGTTTGAAGGCGAAGAGCTGACATTGGCTCAATTAGAGCCTTATACTGAATCTGTTGACCGCGTAATGAGAAAAAAGGCAAGTGAAGCGAGGTTTGGCTTTATGGCTGAGAATGAAGCTGAGCTCGATCGAATCTATGATGAGCTTGTCCAGGTCCGTACCGAAATCGCGCAGAAGCTTGGCTATAACAATTTTGTTGAGCTAGCCTATTACAGGATGTACCGAACCGATTACAACGCTGATATGGTCGCAAAGTTTCGCAAGCAAGTAGAAGACTTTATTGTGCCAATCGCGACAAAACTGAAGCAACGTCAACAGGAACGGATTGGGGTAGAAAATCTTAAATATTATGATGAAGGCTTTAATTTTAAAACCGGCAATGCCAAGCCAAAGGGAAATCCGGACTGGATCATCGATAACGGTAAAAAAATGTATGATGAGCTTTCAAATGAAACGGGCGAATTTTTCAGGTATATGAGTGAAAATGATTTGATGGATCTTGTCGCGAAAAAAGGGAAAGCAGGCGGTGGCTATTGCACGTACATTGAAAACTACAAATCTCCGTTTATTTTCTCTAATTTTAACGGGACATCCGGGGATATTGATGTATTAACACACGAAGCCGGCCACGCTTTCCAGGTATATTCAAGCAGTCATTTTGAAATTCCTGAGTACAATTGGCCAACCTATGAAGCTGCAGAAATTCATTCAATGAGCATGGAATTTTTCACATGGCCGTGGATGGAGCTATTCTTTCAGGTAGAAACCGAAAAATATCAATTTGCTCATTTAGGATCCTCCTTGCTGTTCCTTCCTTATGGTGTGTCGGTAGATGAATTCCAGCATTGGGTTTATGAGAATCCGGGGGCTTCACCACAGGAACGAAAGCAGGCGTGGCGCAACATTGAGAAAAAGTATTTGCCGCATAAAGACTACGATGGCAATGATTATCTCGAAAACGGAGGCTTTTGGCAGCGGCAAGGTCATATCTTTAATTCACCGTTCTACTACATCGACTATACGCTGGCGCAAATTTGCGCATTCCAATTTTGGAAGCGTTCAAGAGAAAATAGGGAAGAAGCCTGGGCGGATTACTTAAAGCTTTGCGAGCTGGGTGGAAGCTTGCCGTTTACCGGGCTTGTGAAAGCCGCCAACCTTAAATCTCCGTTCGAGGAAGGCTGCGTCGAATCCGTGGTGGGCGAAATTGAAAGCTGGCTGAATTCAATAGACGATCAAGCATTATAAAAAAAATGAGAAGCGAAGCTAATAGGCTTTGCTTCTCATTTTTTGTATTTGGAATGTACCTTTGTGCCGGATTAATGTCCAAAAATATCGTCTTTGTTCGGCCTTGTCCTCATATATATGAGGGAGAAGGAGGGGACATGGCGTGAGGACGAACTGGGGAGCGGCTTTTCAAATTGCAGCTGTATATGTAGGCACAGTGGTGGGTGCAGGCTTTGCTACTGGAAAAGAGATTGTTGAATTTTTTTCACGATTCGGTTTTATTGGCCTGATAAGTATTCTTATGTCCGGCTACTTGCTTATCTTCCTCGGTTCAAAATTAATGAGGATGGCTGTACAAATAAACGCAAAGTCTTATCAGGAAATTGTAAATCATTTATTCGGGTCCTTGCTTGGTACAATGATCAATATGCTGCTCCTTATTATGCTGCTTGGTGTTTGCGCAGTTATGCTCGCAGGTGCGGGTGCGATTTTCGACGAGCAGCTTGGATTAACCAAAATGGCAGGCGTGATAATTACGATTATTCTGTCATTCATTGTAATGGCAGTTGGGATCAAAGGTATTTTTGCTGTTAATACATTTGTAGTTCCGATGATGATTATATTCAGCTTCATTCTGATGATCATATCCTCGCAGCTGCCCGATTTTGTGGACCGAATCTTCCATATTCCTTTCGCGGACGATGGTTGGAAATCGGTGGTCGCTCCCTTTTCGTATACTGCATTTAATCTTGCCCTGTCACAGGCAGTCCTTGTCCCGGTGGCATCCGAAATTAACGATGACCGCACAGTGAAATGGGGAGGATGGATTGGGGGAGCTGCATTGACTGTCATTCTTCTTTCCAGCCACCTCACTCTCGTTATGCTCCCTAATCTGGAGGCTTATGAAATCCCGATGGCAACGATCATGAAAAATCTTGCATCCGGCTTATACTGGATTTATATTCTTGTTATTTACGGTGAGATATTCACGTCAATTATTGGGAATGTGTTTGGACTTGAGCGGCAGATCAGCAAGCATGTGTCGCTCCCTGGCTCGATGATCGTGGTTGGTATTTTTATCGTCACTTATTTTATCAGTTTAATCAACTATGGTACTTTACTTTCAAAACTATATCCTCTATTTGGTTATGTGAGTTTAATCTTTCTCGTCCTGTTATGGATGAAGCCCTTGCCAGCCGCGAACGAGAAATAGATGCAATACAGAGTGAACAAAGCGACCCTATTATCAGAGGATCGCTTTGGTTGGTAACATATTATTGGTTTGATTCTTTCATAATTGTCTTTGCCATTTTTAGAAATGCATCCCGGTGATCTGCATTTTCTTTTGTAAACATAGTCAGCTTCAATGGCTGTTTCTCATCCTTGATGAGATAGGCTGATACAATTTCCCCATCATGCGCAGACTCCATGACAGTAGCGTTTTTTAAAAATGTATCTTCAGATGGCTGCATGGTTTCGATGTGTTCATTCACTGTTGCTAGTTGGGCCTTTGTATTCTCTGTCACGGACTCCCAATCTGTATCGTCCGGCAAAAGCTCGATCCGCATAAACACTTCTGGATTTTCTGTTAAAAACAAAGAATCTTTATGAGGTTCTTCTGCTGTCAGCTCATAGCCTGGCAAAACGTATATTGAATAATTCTGGTTGTCGTTATGCTTTAAAAATGCGGTATCTTGTTTTTCTTGTCCATTGACTTCATATTCAAGATTTTGTTCCAAAATTCGAATGATCGCATTGGCGTTTTCCGGGGAACTGCTTTCATTGTTGGTTTCTTCTTCGCTTGGTTCAGAATTGCCTGCTTCCTGATTATTTTCTTCTTCTCGTTTGCTGCCAGGATCGGTGCCGGCATCATTCGCCTGTTCTTCCTGGGTTCCGCAGCCACCTAAAAGAAGTATGAGCAGGGCCGCAAAAGCTAATCCCTTTTTCAACTGTTTCATCTTCAATTCCTCCCGGTTTCGTTGGAGTTCTACAAGAGTAGACGAAAAAAAGCGCTAAATGTTTCAGGACAATCGCAAGATTTCTCGTTAATTAATTAACATGGTGGGCTGGATATAAAACAGCCCGGACTCGGCATCCAGGCTGAAAACTATCGTTTTGCTTTTAATAAAGGGGAATGAAAACGAATAAAAATAGGTCAAAAACCAAATGGGAGACTATCACAAGCGGAATGCTGCGTTTCCACCAATATAAAAACCCCCAGAACAGACCTCCAAAAAGAGCAGCTATCGGGAGAACCATATAGCCTGCATAAAAGTGAACCGATGTGTACATAACAGCGGCCAACACAATTGAAGCTGTAGCAGGAACGTATTTCTCAAGCCTTTTTTGAATAAAACCTCTCCAAAAAATTTCTTCGCCGGGAATAATAACCAGGATTAACACTATATAATGCCATAATTGAGCGGGGGCTAAGCGATTATAGAGTTTGGCGACCCCTTTGCTAAAAGGCAAGTTCAGCAAATCGATCAAAAAATTGCCTGCCCAAAACACGGCAAACAAAACAAAACCCGACAATAATCCATATAAAAGATAGGAACCGACACTTTGCTGGTCATCAACCTCTTCGTTTAAAATCGAATAGCTGATTAAAATAAGCATAGCAGCCGTAAACATGTACCAGAAAACCGCTCTGTTTTCAAACGTAAAAAACATGAGAAGGTGTGCAAGAAGAAAGCCGATTATTAATCGGGAATCAAAAATCCATTTCTTCATCAGTAAACCCCTTTCTAACAAACAAACACTATTGTAACAAAGATTGGTTTTAAATTGTACGGAAAAGTTTTCTTTTAATCCTCTAAAAATCGGCTAATTTTTGAAAAGAGGGTAAGTGCATCAATAGAAAATCTGCACGGAATAAAAAGAGAGATCCGTAAAAATAAAGGCTGGCCCGAATTCCGTCGAGTCAGCCCCATAAAGGATAGAATTGCGATATTCAAAAGCTTGAAAACAGTGGATTTGACTTAACCAATGTAAAGCCGGTATACCGTCACCGATTTATAGAACAGTTTCTTTGATTACTTTATAATTTTTATGATTGACAACTGTACGCTGGTCCAGTTCCAAATCACGATAATTATCCATATATGTTAAATCGACAATGACAGAGTTTTCATTAACCTTTTCAACAATTCCACGTAAACCGTCTTTAAATTCGATAATGTTTCCAACCTCTGCTTTTTTCACACTGATCTCTCCTTTTTTATCTGTTTTAAAACCATATTGCACTAATTATAGAAGTTCATAAAAGGATTATCAACCAATAATCAATAAAGGCATAGATACATTTTACAAAAAGGGTCGCCTGCAAATATCGGAATAAAGCGATCTTCCTGAATCGCAGGAATTTTTATTGATACGGAAAAAATATATAGAAGTGCTATAATAGTCAAGGTGACGAAAATTCATAAGCATGGTGATACTTATATGGATAAACAATTGATTAACGAAATATTAGACAGTTTAAAAGCCGGAAATATGTCGGTGTATTTTGTAAAGAGAGAGGACTTTTTGTTGTTCAGGACGGTTCTTACAGACAGGGAGGATTTTAAGCATTTTCGGGGAATTGCCCAACGGGGTGGAGATGCTGTATTTACCTATCAAGCTGTTCCGAGAAGTTAACAGATAAGCGCACGTGTTTGGTTGCTTTTTACAGGGATTGCTCATCAAAAAATATTTTGTCTGCCAAAAAGAACTATAATTTTCAATCTGGCGATAGTAAAATATATGTAAAGGCTAAGAGGTGAGCTAAATGAAACCTTTTATTACTGAAGAAGAGCTTTTGCACCGAATTGAGTTGAAGCGGATAGAAATGGTTTTAATGGCCTCTAAAACCGGAATCACTAGCAAACAGACCTTAAAAGCAAGCAAAGAACTGGACGACCTCTTGAACATGCACCGAAACTTGTATGCTTTTCAAACTCAGCCAACATAAACTACTAAATACTGAAAGCTGACCAGAGAGGAGAAGGAACCTCCCGGTCAGCTTTTTTAATTGCAGAGAGCCACTGAATCCCTCTATTAAACTTTGTTATAGAGGAGAGTTTGTGATAGCCGCAAATCCTAAAGATGATTCCGGCGAAGCATCTGCTTTTAATCTTTAGCGCTTATTGGCTAAAATAAATGGTAAAGGGTAAATGGTAAACGAAAAGTTTTTATGAAAAGTAAGCATAGGAGGAGATAGCGTTGACAGCTTTTGAGAACAAGATTGTCATTGTTACTGGCGGTTCACACGGAATTGGCAAAGGAGTGGCCACGGCATTTGCCGAGAAGGGAGCTTCTGTGATCATCGCTGATGTGGATGAAGAGAGCGGCGAAACAGTGGAAAGAGCGCTTCGAAGCAAACACTATAAAGCGCATTTCATTAGAACAGATGTTAAAAATGAGGAAAGTGTCAGGACATTAGTGAATAAGACAATTGAAAAATATGCTGCGGTTGATATTTTAATTAATAATGCCGGCATTTCAAAGTTCCATTCTTTTTTTGAGATGACGTTGGATGATTGGAATGAAGTAATCGATACAAACCTGAAAAGTGTTTTTTTGTGTTCAAGGGAGGCGGCAAAGCATATGAAAGAATCAGGCGGGAGCATCGTCAATATTGCTTCGACGAGAGCTTTTATGTCGGAGCCCGATACCGAAGCTTACTCTGCTTCCAAAGGAGGCATCATTGCCTTAACAAGATCGCTGGCAAGAACATTGAGCCCTTACAGGATTAGAGTCAACTCAATTAGTCCAGGTTGGATTGAAGTAAATGATTACGAGGGCTTACGTGACACTGACCATGAACAGCATTTATCCAAACGAGTGGGCAAACCTGCGGATATCGGAAAAGGTTGTTTATATTTAGCCGATCCCGCAAACGACTTTGTCACCGGTGAAAATATTATCATTGATGGAGGAATGACACGGAAGATGATTTATGAAGAATAGCCACAGGGACAAGAGAAAGGGTATGATTTTTCAATCATATCCATCTCTTCACTGCGGATTCTTCGTTTCCTCATAAAGATTTCGTGACAAGTCCTTGAGCCCCTCAACAATTTCCCGTTTCGTACCTTCATCTTCTATGCCGGAAAATCCGTATAGATAACCGTTACGATCCTGTTTTTTCCTAAATCTAAGACGAGCATCCGACGGTAAGTCTATGAATAGGCAATGCCAAAATAGCAAATGTTTTCAGGTCGAAAAGGGATTTAACGCTTTAGTAAAGAAATATAAGTTAAACAGATTGCAAAATTCACAATGCGAAATCAGCAGAAGCATATATATCACTTTTCTTCATATACATGGAACAATTTAATGAAAGAAGGGGAGCGCTGTGAAAATAGAAGTGGAGCGGGCTTTAAGGGTTAAATCATTGTCCAACGATATTCTTGAACAGCTTCTTGAGGATCGGATTAGCTTTAAAGAGAAAGACTTGCGGAATGCAGTTGAATTATTGGCGAGATCAGTACAGGATCTGACCAATCTTTACGTTGGTGTGGAAGAAGACCATGTCAGTACCTTAAAGGCGACAATTATGAAAATGAAAATTTGCCATAATACCCTTTATTATGGAAAGAGTAAAGAAAGTTTGGAAAATGAAAACGCTTCACTAAAAAAGTTTTGAAAAATTGTTGAATTATCGCGCATTTCCATTGTCGAGAAAGGGCGGAAATGCTATTCTTTTGATGAGATGGCAGTTGTCTAATAATAGTATTTACAACTTATAAAGTTTGTTTGAACAGATACATGTTCATAGAAGTAATGGTAAAAATAAAACGGTGTGGCAGGATATTCTAAATAAGCAAGCAAAAATCTTTTTAATTTTCCGCCAATTAAGCGTTTAGTTGACTAAAAACGCTTAATTGTTTAAGTTAATGAGACAAACCATCTTTATATACAGGTGTTTATTTTATTTATCAAAAAGGAGTTTGATTTCTAATGGTCGAAAAACAATTTAAAGTAACAGCTGAAACGGGTATTCATGCTCGTCCAGCAACTCTTTTAGTACAAGCTGCAAGCAAGTTTGATTCCGAGGTTCATCTTGAATACAAAGATAAAAAGGTAAACTTAAAGTCAATTATGGGTGTTATGTCTCTTGGTGTAGGCCAGGGTGCGGATATTAAAATCAGTGCTGAAGGAAGCGATGAAGCAGATGCACTGAAAACACTTGAAGATACATTGAAAAGAGAAGGTCTTGCTGAATAATGAACTTTTTAAATGGTATTGCTGCATCAAGCGGCATTGCAATTGCAAAGGCTTACCGGCTGGTAGAGCCTGATTTAACCTTTACCAAAAAAACGGTCGAGGATACCGGGCTTGAAATAGAACGCTTCCAAAATGCTTTAAATACAGCTAAACATGAGCTTGAGCAAATTCGTGACCGTGCCAACATAGAGCTTGGAGCAGATAAAGCGGCTATTTTTGACGCTCATTTGCTTGTCTTAAGTGACCCTGAATTAATTTCACCGATCGAAGATAAGATTAAAACGGATAAAGTGAACGCGGAACCTGCTCTGCAGGAAACTGCCGACATGTTCATTTCCATGTTTGAATCGATGGACAATGAATATATGAAAGAACGAGCTGCTGATATTCGTGATGTAACAAAGCGGGTGCTGTCCCATTTGCTGCAAGTTCAAATGGCGAGCCCGAGCATGATTAATGAAGAGGTTATTGTCGTAGCTGAAG
Organism: Bacillus canaveralius; assembly: GCF_002860125.1. Taxonomy (GTDB): domain Bacteria; phylum Bacillota; class Bacilli; order Bacillales; family Cytobacillaceae; genus Bacillus_BJ; species Bacillus_BJ canaveralius. The sequence continues at coordinate 24,142 of NZ_PGVA01000035.1, read as the reverse complement.
ATTTAACACCTTCTGATACTGCGCAATTAAACCGTCAATTCGTAAAAGGCTTTACAACAGACATTGGCGGTAGAACATCCCATTCAGCGATTATGGCAAGGTCGATGGAAATACCGGCAGTAGTAGGTACAAAAAAGGCAACTGACGTTATTAAAAATAGCGATATAGTGATTGTGGATGGTTTAAAGGGAGAAGTACATATTAACCCTTCCCAGGAATTGATTGAAGACTATAAAAGAGTCCAGCAAGACTTTGAAAATCAAAAAGCTGAATGGGCAAAACTAGTCAATGAAAAATCATTTTCTGCTGACGGCCACCATGTTGAACTTGCAGCTAACATCGGCACACCTAAAGATCTTAAAGGTGTGAAAGCCAATGGCGGTGAAGGAATCGGCTTGTATCGTACCGAGTTCCTTTACATGGGTCGAGACCAGCTTCCAACAGAAGAAGAACAATTTGAGTCCTACAAAGCAGTGCTGGAGGGCATGGAAGGAAAACCCGTAGTTGTGCGGACGCTTGATATCGGCGGAGATAAAGAGCTTCCTTATTTAGACCTTCCAAAGGAAATGAACCCATTTCTTGGTTTCCGGGCGATTCGGCTGTGTCTGGAAGAACAGGACTTGTTCAGGACTCAGCTGCGTGCATTGCTCCGATCCAGTGTATATGGGAATCTGAAAATCATGTTCCCGATGATCTCTACTTTGCAGGAATTCAGATCCGCGAAAGCTGTATTGGAAGAAGAACGAGCAGCCCTTCTTTCGAAAGGAACCCGGGTCGCTGAGAACATTGAACTTGGAATCATGGTTGAAATTCCATCAACCGCTGTGCTTGCTGACCAATTCGCCAAGGAAGTCGACTTCTTCAGCATCGGCACAAATGATTTAATCCAGTATACAATGGCCGCTGACCGCATGAATGAGCGTGTTTCTTATCTATACCAGCCGTATAACCCGGCAATCTTGCGCCTCATCAAAATGGTGATTGATGCAGCCCATAAAGAAGGAAAATGGGCCGGAATGTGCGGGGAGATGGCTGGCGATGAACTGGCGATTCCAATTTTGCTCGGTCTGGGACTCGACGAATTTTCGATGAGTGCCACCTCGATTCTTAAAGCGCGTTCACAGTTGCGCCGTTTAAACAAACAAGAGATGGAAGAGCTTGCAGGCAAGGTTCTGCAAATGAGCACAACAGAAGAAGTGGTTGAGGCTGTAAAGGCTGTTACCGACTTGTAATTAATTTGAAATATGGGAAAATGTTTCACCTTGATATAAAAGGGTAAAGGTAGACTGGCACTTTAGTAAAACTGAAGTTCGCTAATCATTCTCATTTTCCCCCTTTATTGCCGGCTGGTTTCCAGCCGGGTTTTTTTTATTCCAACTGTAGAATGTTGTGTTAGAATAAGAGCAAATATCGTCGAGAGAGGGTTTTTGCAGATGTTGTCACCGGACCAAACTGTAATTGGCTTTATCGGACTCGGAGTAATGGGAAAAAGCATGGCCGGCCACCTGGCCAAGGCAGGCTATCCGCTTGTCGTTTATACAAGAACAAAGGAAAAGGCGACATCTTTACTTGATGAAGGAGCTGAATGGGCAAATTCCCCCCGGGGAGTAGCCGTAAAAGCCAATGTGATCATCACGATTGTCGGCTATCCGCATGATGTCGAGGAGGTTTATCTTGGTGAGGAAGGGATTCTCGCCAATAGCCACGCAGGTACATACGTGATTGATATGACTACTTCCATGCCGTCTTTGGCGGTGAAGATTTATCAAGAAGCAAAAAAGCGGGGCATTCATGCGATTGACGCACCGGTTTCCGGTGGGGATATAGGTGCACGTGAAGCAAGACTTGCGATCATGGCAGGCGGCGATCGAGAAGCCTTCCTTGCCGTTGAGCCGATTCTCAATCTTCTTGGTCCTAATGTCGTTTATCAAGGTGATCCCGGGGCAGGCCAACACACGAAAATGTGCAACCAAATTGCGATCGCATCCAATATGATCGGGGTTTGCGAGGCGATTGTTTATGCGGAAAAAGCTGGTCTTGATCCAGAAACGGTTCTGAAGAGTATTTCTTCTGGAGCAGCGGGCAGCTGGTCCCTTTCCAATCTGGCACCTAGGATGATTAACGGAGATTTTGAACCGGGCTTCTATATTAAACATTTTATCAAGGATATGAATATTGCGTTAGAAGAAGCTGCGGCGCTGGGAATGGACACCCCTGGTTTAGCTTTGGCGAGGAGCCTTTATGTAAAACTGGCTGAACAGGGTGAGGAAAACAGCGGGACCCAGGCTCTTTATAAAAATTGGAAATAAAAAACGGCTCCGACACCGGAACCGTTTAAGCAAAATTTTTTAGAGGGGACCCGATCAAGGGTTACCCTCTGTTTTTTGTTAAATAATCCTGAAGACGGTTCAGCCCTTCTTCAAGTGTTTCAAGTGAATAAGCGTATGACAGGCGGAAATAGCCTTCGCCCAGTGACGAAAAAGCGCTGCCCGGAACAACGGCAACCTTCGCTTCCTCGACAAGTGACAATGCAAATTCAAATGAATTCGTATTAACATTGGGTATTTTTACGAAGAAGTAAAAAGCGCCATCAGGTTTGACGGTTTCTAAGCCCATTTCGAGCAGCCTTTTATAAACATAATCGCGCCGTTTTCGGTATTCCTCTCTCATCGGTACAGAATCATCCAGCCCGTTTGTTAAGGCTGCCAAAGCGGCTGCCTGGGAAATGGACGAGGCGCAAGTAACATTATATTGATGAACTTTAAGAATATGTTTCGTTATATACTCAGGGGCATAAAGCAGGCCAATTCGCCATCCGGTCATCGCATGTGATTTTGATAAACCATTAATAACAATTGTTTTATCTCTTAAGAATTTCGCAATTGAAGCATGCGGTCTCTCAAACGCAAGTTCACTGTAGATTTCATCGGCAAGGACGAATATTTCTTTTTTCTCAAGCATGGCTGCAATATCATAAAGCTCCTGCTCATTCATGCTGACGCCGGTTGGATTTGACGGATAGGGTAGAACGATGCAGCGGGTCTTATCATTTATATATGGTTCAATCAATTCTGCTGTAAGCTTAAACTGATGTTCCCTCGTATCAATATAAACAGGCTTTGCGTCACACAAACGGACGATTGGTTCATACCCCGGATAAACTGGCCCCGGGAGAATGACTTCTGTCCCTTCCTCAAGAATTGTGCGAAAAGCAATATCAATCGCTTCACTGGCACCGGTTGTAACAATTACCTCTGACGAAGGATTGTAATCAACACTGTATTTTTTTTTATAAAAATCGGCAGCTGCCTCTCTTAATTCAAGCAGTCCTGCGTTATGGGTATAGGAAGTGAAATTATCATCAATCGCTTTTTTTCCGGCTTCCTTAACATGAGCAGGTGTTGGAAAGTCCGGTTGGCCGATCGTTAATGAGATCATGTCCTCTGTACCTGCGACCATATTGAAAAATTTCCTGATTCCCGATATTTCAAGTTGTTTGACTCTGTTATTAATTAAATGCTCCACTATGTTCATCCTTCCCAAGAAGTTATCATTATTCTAACATGTTCCTTATGAATATTCATTTGAATTTCTCGGAAAAAATAAACACCTTCTATTTGAAGGTGTAAACGAGGATATATTGAAAATAAGTGTAACGGGCATTGCTCATGTACACTACGAGTTTTACCGTTCAGTTAATAAGCGAACATTGAGACTTGAGGGTCACTGTTTTCAGACACTTCCGGGGAAGCTATATTTTTGATTTCATGAAGATACACCTTTGTTTTTAATATCCGTAATCCCAGTCAACTTCATCTTCGTGCCAAAATGCCGGGGCTACTGTTCCAAAGTCAATTACTTTGTTTTCAAGTTTGCAATTGCAATGTTCGCAGCCGCATTGTCTTTTAATTTCCTTGTACACAGATAACTCAACATCTTCAATGAATGTTACGGTATTGTCTTCCTTGTACAGAATGGCCGTACCTCTCATCTCTGATTGCACCTTCTTTTCTCATTAATAAAATGTTATTGTCCTTACGTTTGTATTGTATTCCGTTTTTGCAAACAGGTCTATAGGTTGTGATTTTGTTCACGAAATAGTCATGTTAATGCAATTTTTCTTTGCAAAATAAAGTAGCGATAACGAAACGTAATAATGCTATAATGATAGTGTTAATTTTCAGAACAGGATAAAAAGAAATTAACGCTTAAGATGAAAATTCTGGAGGAATGAGAATGGAAGCAAGCCTGGAAACAAATACTTTTCAGGAAAAGAAGCAATACGGGGGCTTTTGGATCAGATTTGCGGCTAGTTTGATTGATTCAATAGTTGTTGGAATCCCGATGGCAATTTTAATTATCATTATTGGTTTTATGCTTTTTAATTCTACAGGTGCCATTGATGCGATGATGACCGACTCGGCTTATATGGAGCAGGAGTTAACAGACGAAGAAGCTATTGCCCTTCTTGGCACGTATTTAGTATCTGTTGTTGTTAGCTTGATCGTATCAACCCTCTATTTCGCCGGATTGCATGCGTCCAAGTGGCAGGCAACAGTCGGCAAAAAGCTTCTTGGTTTAAAGGTAACGGACCTGAATGGAAATCGTATCTCCTTTTGGAGATCTTTAGGCCGGTATTTGGCGATGATGTTTTTATCTTCAATCTTATTAATCGGCTATATTATTGCTGCGTTTACGGAGAAGAAACAATCATTACACGATTTAATTGCAGGAACGGTTGTTCTGAAAAAATAACAACGCCCTTTTATTCCACTTATAAAATTTTAAAAACTGCACTTCACAATAAGAGTGCAGTTTTTTTCTATATTCACTCCTGTTCATCATATCCAATTGGATAGAGGTTTTCTAAAAGATTTGCAGAATTATAAGGAAAGCAAGGGCGAAGTGGGCAAGTGGGTATGAAAGGCTGCGCAGCAGAAAAATACAAGTCACTTTAAACATAAAAGTTGTGTAAATTTTTGTAAAGTTAACAGGGTTTTTAAAGCATATAATGGTATTACTATCAGAGAAAAGATTTTTAAGGGGATGAACAAATGGGACATCTTGAAAAGCCGGTCGGCCAGGCTGGCAAAATCAGCCCGTGGCGTTTATATTTTACTTTGCCTATTTTATCGTGGGCTTTATACGATTTTGCCAATACGATTTTTTCTTCAAACATCAATACGATATTTTTCCCATTTTATTTGCAGGAGGTTATCGGGGAAAATGAGGTTTTAAACCAAATTGCGAGCACATTTGTTTCCTATTCAAATGCGATGGCAAGCTTTTTTCTGGTCCTTTTTTCTCCATTATTTGGGGTTTTGATTGACCGGACGGGGCGAAAAAAGAAGTATATTGTTATTTTTTCGCTCCTTTCGATTATCGCCACTTTTTTCATGGGGATATTTGGAGGATGGAAACTTCCCGGTGAGCTTTTTGGCGTACCGTTATCGTTCGCGCTTGTTATCATCCTTTTTATTATCGCCAAATTCTTTTACCATTCCAGTCTTGTATTCTATGATACCATGATTTCCGATTTAGGCTCTAAGCAAGAAATCCCGTTAATTTCTGGATTTGGCGTCGCGGTCGGATATATTGGAACTTTAGTTGGCCTCGCTGTTTATCCATTTGTCGGTGATGATGGTTTTCATGAAGCATTTATTCCAACTGCGCTTTTGTTTTTAGCTTTTTCTTTGCCCTTATTCTTTTTTGTCAAAGACAAACCTCATGATAATATACAGAAAGAATCGTTTCTCGGCGGCTATAGAGAAATTATCAAAACTTTTAAAGAGATGACATTGTATAAACCGATATTTTTGTTTATGATCGCCTATTTCTTTTTGAATGATGCCATTTCGACAACGATTGCGATGATGGCCATCTATGCCAAAACGATTGTTGGATTTTCAACCGGCCAGTTTATTTTGCTTTATCTCGTTTCGACTATATCGAGTATTATCGGTTCGTTTATTTTCGGCTACGTGACAAAGGCAAAAGGAGCAAACAAAGCGGTAAAATACGTGGGCGTACTGCTGCTTGTTGCACTGTTGATCGCGACCTTTGCGATCTATGAATGGATGTTCTGGCTGGCAGGCAGCATGTTTGGTGTTGCCTTAGGTTCTATGTGGGTAACGACGAGGACCTATATCGTTGATTTGACTCCAGACGACAAACGGGGCCAATTTTTCGGCCTGTTCGCCTTTTCAGGCAAAGTGTCTTCGATTGTTGGTCCGTTAATCTACGGGACAATCACCCTTGTCTTTGCTGATCATGGGGATATCGCAAGCAGAATGGCGATTGGTTCGTTAATGATCTTAACTTTAATCGGCCTGTACATTCATTCAAGGATTCCTGAAGAGAACAATTAATTACTTTGAAAACCGGTTTGGAAAAACGGGTTTTTTGCAATTTCGCCGCGAAACTTCAAGAAGAGTCGCGCTGTTTTTTAATAAATCATTTAACAATGATTAGTAAATGCCGATATTTATGATATATAGTTTTGTAATATGTTTAGGAAGGGCGAACAAAATTTGGATAATAAACAAGGAATCCTGCTGGAAAGCGGTACAAATGAGCTCGAAATTGTCGAATTTGGAATTGGAATCAATAAATTTGGCATAAACGTTATTAAAGTAAAGGAAATCATCAATCCTGCTACAGTGGTCAAGATCCCTCATGCGCATCCTCACGTGGAAGGCATCATTGAATTAAGAGGAGAAGTTTTGCCGGTGATAAATATGGCAAATGCACTGGGATTTCCACCATCTGAAACTCCTGAACAAGATAAGTTTATTGTGGCGGAATTTAATAAACAAAAGATTGTTTTCCATGTACATAGTGTGACGCAAATCCACCGCATATCGTGGAACCAAATAGAAAAGCCTTCAGACATGTACCACGGAATCGAAAGCCAAATTACCGGTGTGATCAAGTTACATGATGAAATGGTACTGCTGCTCGATTTTGAAAAAATTGTCGTTGATATTAATCCAGAGTCAGGGATTAATGTCGAGCAAGTAAAAAAATTGGGACCAAGGGCGCGTTCAGATAAAAAGCTGCTGGTGGCAGAAGATTCTCCCTTGCTAAGAAAGCTTTTACAAGATACGCTGTCCGAGGCAGGATTTCAGTCAATCGAATTTTGCGAAAACGGCAGTGAAGCTTTAACTTATCTCGAAAACCTTGCCGCAGACGGCAAGGATATTGCGGAAGAAATTCAGCTTGTCATTACAGATATCGAAATGCCGCAAATGGACGGACATCACTTAACAAAAAGAATTAAAACTGATTCCGCTTTTGAAAAGCTGCCAGTGATCATTTTTTCATCGCTTATTACCGACGACCTTCGCCACAAAGGGGAAATGGTCGGGGCCGAGGCTCAAGTCAGCAAACCGGAAATTGCAGAACTTGTCAACTTAATTGACAAACATATTTTATAATAGAATGAATTCGAATGAATTTCATAAAGCAGTTCTTTGAGTGAATTTCATAAAAAGCATTCTTTAACTGAAAAACGAACGGTTATTTATAATTAAGACAGTATCATTCGTTTCTTACGGCATACTCCTGTTAATTTAGACACCTTCATTCGTTTTTCGGTATAGCTTGTTACATTGTGAAATTTACTCCTTTAATTGAAAAACAAAAATGAAGATAGTATTATTCGTCTGTTACAGTATTCTCCTGTATCTCTAGACAAATTCTTTCGTTTTTCGGTTTAGCTCATTACATTGTGAAATTGACTCAATAAACAAAAAAAGCCGGGAAAACCGGCTTTTTTGTTTTGCTTACATTCCAAATGCAAATGGAAAACGAGGAGGTGCGTCCTTCAACATAGACAGCTTGTCCCAAAACAGACGATAAGGAAGGGTCGTTCACAAATAGCTTTCACCAAGCTTTTTAAAGACCGGTTTTTTGTATTGCCGCTTATTGTCCGGATCCCGCTTGTCTTCGATTATTCCAGTATATGATTGAAGCAGCTTTTTTGCCTGGCCGAGTGGAATCTGTGCCTTTGGATTCCGAATCGCTTCGTTTAGACTGCCAAGATGCGGCAACTCCTTAAAATCGTCTTTAGTTGGAGGTATGTGAAACGAATAGTGTCCGCACACGACCAGCACATCAGACTGTTGCTGGCTATTCCTTGGGTTCCTGGAAAAATGCAAGCCAACTTTTTTGGCCTTTCCTTCTCCAATCATTTTATTTATAGCTTCTTTTTTAAGCCTGTATAAATATTTAGGATTTGGAGCTGTCTTTGCATGTCGATTTACGGTGAAGATGGCTTGCGAGAGGTTTTCAGCCGTTGCTTTTAATGGGGGAAATGGTTTTAGGTCCCGATTCAATGTTTTCGCTCCTTTCCAAAATAGTTTAATCCACTTTATTATACCTCTTTTTTAAAAAAGAGGGAAATAAAGGGCGGCCAACAATTGTTTTCTCTAACATCCTTATTATTTATACCCTCAAAACGTTTTCATTAAGCCCTTACACCGTCCCATGGTTATAATCCAAAATCATATAAAAAAACTCGCCAAACGGCAAGTTTCGGACTAAGTTCATTCACGGGCTGATTAATACCCGCGTCCCATTGGGGACAAGCCGTGACAATTCCAGCACATCTTGATTAAACATCCGTATACAGCCTTTCGAGACAGCTTTGCCAATTGAGGAAGGATTATTAGTTCCATGGATGCCATAGCCTGCTTTTGATAATGACAGCCACATTGCACCATATGGGCCGCCGGGATTTGGTTCACGATTGACAATTACATATTGGCCTACGGGAGTTATCGTCAGCATTTTCCCAACCGCAATTGGATACGATTTTATAGGCTGGCCATTTTTTAATAAGGTCAGCCGTCGACTGTTCAGGGAGACTGAAATGGTGTAGGGGATTGAATCAGGATCTGGAAGGCCAGGTATTAAAATGAACTGTCCTGCTGTAAGCAGATTAGGATCTATAAGTTGTGGATTGGCAGCCACTAATTGGGACAATGACCTCCGATAATTTTTGGCAATGATAGAAAGTGTTTCTCCATGAGCAACTTGATGATAAATGTGAATCATTCCTTTCAATAATCAGATCCGTGCGTGTGTTATCGGCATCTTTCGAGATATATCATCAACGTCGGACATATTCAACGAAGCAGCTTAACTTTCTTTCACCTAAAACGCCGGACCGTTTATCTATAAAGATTCTTTCTAATTGAATGAATTTCATAAAGCCATTCTTTAAGTGAATAACGAACAGTTACTTAAAGTTAAGATAGTGTGATTCGTTTCCTACAACATGCTCCTATATATTTAGACTACTTCATTCGTTTTTCAGTTCAGCTTATTACTTTGTTAAATTAACTCAATTATTTTATGTTAAAAGTAGGCAGTTTGCGCATGTCCTTCTAAACGAATTCATAAACTACTGATCCATTGAAAAGATGAAAAAAGAATATTGATTGACGTGGCAAGAATAATTTTATATAGTTTATACCGTGAATCGTTTAGGGGGTGAACTAATTGGATAAGCAATCGCTCGAAATATTAATCAAGCGGTATGAGGATGTGTATTTGTTTGCTACTAAAAGTATTTCCGCACTGATTTCCGAGCAGGTTCTCGAGGAACTGTCTCTTGAGCAATTTGCTGTATTAAGAAATCTCCATCTAAAAGGAACTTTAAAATCTTCAGAGCTCGCAGAGTATTGCGGTGTCAATAAAAGTGCAATGACGGCAAAAATAGACCGGCTTGAAGCAAGGCAGCTAGTTGAAAGAATCAGGGATGAAGAGGATCGCCGTAATGTTTACATAAATATTACCGACGAAGGACGGAAGATTTATTTAAAGGGCGAGGAAAAAATCGAAAATTTTGTGGCATCTTATTTGCAAGAACTCACCCATGAAGAATTGGACAGTTTTATCACAATTTACGAAAAGATAAACACGATTATCGAAAAGCGTCGGGGAGGATTAACATAAATGAAAAAGATTATTCGGTTTCGTTGGCTGATATTCTCAGCCTGGATCATTTTTGCAGCTGTGCTGGCTTTCTATGCGCCTAACATGGAAGGGCTTGTCAGGGAAAAAGGACAGATTACAGTTCCTGACGACTATCCATCAAGTGTGGCAAGCCAAATTATTGCTGACCATCAGGGTGCGGACGACAGCAGTGAGAGCATTGTAATCGTCTTTTCCGACACGAAACCGTTAACAAAAGAGCAGTTGGACAATATCGAAGGTACGCTTAAGCGGCTTGAGAAAAAAGCCCCTCAACTGGGAACTGCCAATATTATTAGCCATTTTAGTGAACCGGGCCTGGAGAAGCAACTTGTCAGTGAAGATGGGAAAACGATTTTGGCGCTTGTTGATGTACGATTTGGCGAAAGAGAAATTTCTGCCGTTCAAAAACAACTTAAGGAAGCTGTCGACACAGAGGGCGTTAACACCCACATGACAGGCAATGCTTTTATCAGTGAAGATGTGATAGTCAGTTCGCAAAATGGTTTAAAGAAGACGGAAATCATTACGCTGATCTTTATATTGGTTGTTCTTGTACTCGTGTTTCGTTCTGTCGTCGCACCGATTATCCCGCTTGTTACGGTGGGAATCACTTATATAGCGAGCCAGTCGATCGTTGCTTTTTTAGTGGATCGTGCCGACTTTCCGCTATCAAATTTCACGCAAATCTTCCTGGTAGCAATTCTGTTTGGGATTGGGACGGATTATTGTATTTTACTGCTGAGCCGATTTAAAGAGGAACTGTCTGTGCAAGAGTCGACTGAGACTGCAATTGTTAACACCTTTAAAACAGCCGGAAGGACCGTTTTGTTTAGCGGTGTTGCCGTTCTAACCGGTTTCGCCTCGATCGGCTTTGCTGACTTTAAGCTCTACCAATCAGCAGCTGCTGTAGCTGTTGGGGTAGCCGTTCTACTGCTGGCGCTCGGGACGATTGTTCCGTTTTTTATGGCGGTCCTCGGACGAAAGTTGTTCTGGCCGGTCAAAGGAAATATGTCCCATCAGCAGAGCAAATTGTGGGGCCTGGCAGGGCAGCTGTCATTATATCGGCCGATCTTAACTTTACTGATCGTAGCGGTGATTACGGTGCCGTTATTAATCAAATATGATGGTTCATTATCATTTAATTCGCTTGATGAAATCGGCGATGATTATCACTCAGTTAAAGCATTCAATCTTATTTCCGACAGCTTCGGACCTGGGGAATCACTGCCGTCAACCATTGTCATCGAAAATGATGAATCGATGAAGAGCAGTGAATATTTGACCCTGATTGAACAGGTAAGCAGTGACGTTGCAAAAATTGAGTCTGTTGAAAAGGTTCGCAGTGCAACAAGGCCTGCAGGTGATCCTGTCAAAGATCTGTATGTTAGTGAACAAGCGCGCCAGTTGAATCAAGGGCTGTCCGAAGGGAATGAAGGAATTAATACAATTAAAGATGGTTTGGAGGACGCATCCAGCGCCATTGACGCATCTGCTCCGGAAATGACGGAAGCGGTAACCGGGGTGGAAGAACTTGTCACGGGAACGAACCAGCTGCAATCCGGGGTAGGAGATGTTAAAACCGCGTTACAAACGATCGAAGCCGGAATGAGAGATGGAACGTTAGGAATCGGCCAGATTAAAGTTGGGTTAATCAAGGCAAAAGCGGGAACCGGAGAATTACTGCAAGGGAGTTCAGCACTATTGCAAGGTATCGACCAAATGCACAGCAATACCGGGGGGCTCCTTGATAATTACCGTGGTACTACAGAAGGCCTTGTTTCTTTACAACAACGATTAGCAAGCCTTGAGACTCCATTTGCAAATGTTAAGTCAAAGTATCCAGTTATTGCGGCAGACGAGGATTTTCTTACGATAGAAAGCACTGTACATGCAAGCAGTGAGTCACTTGGAGGGGTTTTAGCATTATTTAATGGCTCCAACGATGGACTTGCTGGGGTGCACACTGGATTGTCTAATAGCAAATCTGGACTTGAAAATTTACACATAGGTCTTGATAACTTGAATTCAGGCCTTGAAGAACTAATAAGTGGAGCTTCCGCTCTGGAACAAGGCTTTCAAACTGCTGCCGACGGGCAGGGCCAAATTGTCGACCGCCTTCCGCAATTGGCAGCGGGCTTAAGCACGCTGGCCGCTGGACAAGGGCAACTTGAGACGGGCTTTGGAGAGCTTGCTTCACAGCTAACCGAATTGGGCAGCGGACTTAATGAAGGGGCAGACGGTCTCGGTGAAATTAGCGGTGGACTGGTAGATGCCTCTGCGTATTTAGAAAATTTGTCAAACGCAACAGACGAACAAATGAGTGGATTTTATATTCCCGAAGACGTAATCAAGGGTAAAGAATTTCAGCAGGTGTTCGATACTTATATGTCTGAAGACGGGAAAATGACGACAATTGATGTTGTGTTCGCAAATAATCCTTACGCGAATGACACGTTAAAAAAAGTAGATGAAATTAACGAAGCTGTCAGCAAGGCGGTTGCTGGGACAAAGCTCGAAAACGCAAACGTTGGCGTTTCCGGGGTAACAAGTGTGTACAACGACTTGCAAAATATCTCGGACTCAGATTACTCCCGAACAGTTTGGTTTATGCTGATTGGAATCGGTTTAATATTGGTTGTGTTGTTAAAATCTTTAATTATGCCAATCTATTTAGTCGGTTCGTTAATATTGACTTACTTTTCTTCACTAGCGATTACAGAAGTAGTTTTTGTTAATATTCTTGGCTATCAAGGCATTAACTGGGCTGTACCGTTCTTTGGGTTTGTTATATTGATGGCACTTGGAGTGGATTATTCAATTTTTCTCATGGACCGCTTTAATGAATACCGCGATATGAGTGTCGAAAAAGCAATGATGCTGGCGATGCGAAATATGGGAACTGTCATCATCTCCGCGGTGATTATTCTCGCAGGAACGTTTGCCGCAATGCTGCCGTCCGGAGTATTGTCACTGCTGCAAATAGCAACACTTGTATTATCTGGATTGCTGCTGTATGCACTTATCATCCTGCCGCTGTTCGTGCCTGTAATGGTCAGGATGTTTGGAAAAGCGAATTGGTGGCCTTTTATTCACCTAAAAAGATAATGAAACAGATTTTAACATACTTTGATGATACAAATTGCAGACTCACCGTATAGTTGCGGTGAGTTTTTTTATCAACACATAAAATATTGATCCCTGTATATTTTAAAAAAATTATTGTTTAATCAGCAATTTTTGTCGATTTAAAACACTCTTTAATAGTAATATAGAGATATAGTCTATTTTACCCGTTTTGTTCATATTATCGTACAGGCCAAGAGGATGATTGGATGGAAGAATATTTAAAAGGAATTTTAACAGCAGAAATAGACAATCAGGATACAAACAAGAAGATAGAAAAAATGATTTTTGATATCGTTTTTCGGCATGTCAAAGATTTGGTTTTTATTATGAAGGTCGAAAAAGGGCCGCGCTTTAAGTATATCTTTGTGAACGAAATGGGATTGCTGCGCGCCGGGCTTAATAAGCAGTGCATCGGGAAATCTTTGCAGGAAGTCCTCACGCATGAGCGCGCAGTGTCTTTACAAAAAGAGTATGAACGGATTTTACACAATAATAAACTGTCAATTTTTTCTGACGAAATTTTTCTCGATGATGGAACCAGTATTTTTGGTGAATCGGTGTTATCCCCGGTAAAGGACGAAACTGGCTTGACCCGCTATGTCGTGTCCGTCACAAGAGATATCACTGATACATTAGTTGAGAAAAATAGATTGATTATAAGTGAACAGCGTTACCGTTCGATTGTTGACCATAATTTGGATGCGATTTTTTCGATTGACTTGATGGGACATATTTTGGAGGTTAATCCGGCTGCCCGCAGGCTTACAGGCTATACGGAAAAACAATTGAAAAAGTGTTCGATCTTTGAACTCGTTTCCGACAGTGATTTGCCTGTTTTTAAATCATTGCTTGATAACTCGGAGGATGGTTATGCCCTCGAATCGCTGGACTGCCGTTTTTTACATAAAAATAACTCCCATTTAACTGTACATATTAAAACTGTTCCAATCATTATTGATGCTGAAATAAAAGGGATCTATGTCATTACAAGGGATGTTTCAGAACAAGCGAAAAACGCGGAAACCATTAAATTTATGGCTTTTCATGATCAGCTTACGGGTGTCCTGAACAGAAGGGCGCTGCTTGATGATCTCGATGAATCGATCGCAACTACGAAGCGCAAAAAACAAGCTTTTGCGCTGATTTCCATTGATCTGGACCGCTTTAAATATTTGAATGACACACTCGGACACCTTTTTGGCGATGAAATATTGAAAAAGGTTGCCGACCGTTTAGCAGAACTGGAGAAAAAAGGCTGTCGCGTATACCGTCCGGGCGGGGACGAATTCGTTATTTTGCTTCATCATGCAGACCGGAAAAAAACGGCCCGTTTTGCTCAGAAAATCCTGACAATGTTTACGGAATCGTTTTATTTGCAGTCAGGAGAATATTACATCACGCCAAGCATTGGCATCAGTATGTACCCGAATGATGGCAAAGATGCCGAGACATTGCTTAAAAATGCGGATGAAGCATTGTTCCGAGTCAAGGAAAGGGGGAAAGCCCATTTCCAGTTTTATCGGTCCGATATGAATTCTTCGCTCGGAAATGTCCTAACTCTGGAAACCCATTTGCGGAAAGCGCTTGAACGGGACGAGCTGGAGCTGTATTATCAGCCGCAAGTGAACCTCGCGAGCGGTGAGATTAACAGTTTTGAAGCACTGATTCGCTGGAACAGCCCTGAGCTCGGTTTTATTACACCTGATGAATTTATTCCGCTTGCAGAGGATACAGGTTTAATCGTACCGATTGGGAATTGGGTGATTTCAACTGCATGCAAGCAAATAAAAGCGTGGACTGATAAACGGAATCAACAAATCCGCATTGCCGTCAATATTTCTCCTAAGCAGTTCCTGCAGCCGAGCCTTGTAAATGTGATTCAAACTGCGATCGATGAAGCGGGTATTTTGCCTTCCAGTTTAGAAATAGAAATTACGGAAGGGGCGATGGAGGATACAGAAGAAACGATTCCGATACTAAATCGCCTTAAAGAGCTTGGAATTAAGATTTCAGTGGACGACTTTGGCACCGGGTATTCTTCATTAAATTACTTAAAACAATTTCCGATTGACGTCCTTAAAATTGATCAGTCGTTTGTTAGAGATATTCTGGTTAATGAAAAAAATGCCGCGATTACAACGACAATTATCCATTTAGGCAGAAGCCTGGGAATGGAAGTCATCGCTGAAGGTGTTGAGAATAAAGAGCAAGCAGACTTTTTGGCAAAGGCAAACTGTCATAAGGCACAGGGCTATCTGTTCTCTAAACCATTATTTTATCTCACTGTGGAGGAGCAGTTTATTTAAAAACGAAAAAGCAGCTGGATATTAACTGTTTTCATTCGTTTAAATCTCCTGAAGATAACGTGAATATCGTCAGTTCGGGTTTGGATAAAAATCGAAACGGCAATCTTGTCGTGCCAAGCCCCCTGTTAACATAAAGGGTCAAAGGGGCAGCCCCGCCGACTTCATAAAAACCCTCGTGGTATCTTTCAGCAAATGGGGGGGTAATCAGGGCACCAACAAACGGTATTTGTACTTGTCCGCCATGGCTGTGGCCGCTAAGCTGCAACCCGATGCCAAAAGTAGCTGCCTCATCTGCAAGATCAGGTGCGTGCGACAGCAGGATTTGATAAGCATCGTCAGGAACATTTTGTACGGAAGCACTTAAATTGGGCTTACCCAGCATGGCATCATCGACCCCGATAACATAAATACTTGAATGGTCGAGAAGTTCAATACGACGGGATTCATTTAATAAAACTGAAAAACCTGAATTGCTCATAATATCTTTATAGATATCTGATCCGTAACCGCCGTGGTCGTGGTTTCCATATACTGCAAATTTTCCGAAAGGGGCGTTAAGCTGGCTGAGAATCAAGACGATTTTATCCGTATCTTCGTATTTATTGGGCGCATCCATT
Source organism: Bacillus canaveralius (assembly GCF_002860125.1). Taxonomy (GTDB): domain Bacteria; phylum Bacillota; class Bacilli; order Bacillales; family Cytobacillaceae; genus Bacillus_BJ; species Bacillus_BJ canaveralius. The sequence goes on along the minus strand of NZ_PGVA01000035.1, from coordinate 8,112 downwards.
AAGTCGCCGGTAAATAGAATTAAATCGGGCTCAAGTTTATTGATCTTATCAATGAGCCGTTTTAACTGCTTCAGGTCATATTGAAAGCCAAGGTGCGTATCGCTAAACTGAACGATTTTAAATCCCTCAAAACCTTTCGGAATTACTGGATTCTTAATTGGGTAAGTTGTGATATCAAGGAGCTTGGGTTCGATTTCTCTTGCATAAAAAATCGCTCCAAAACTTGCTGCTATGCAGGTAAACACCGCTACAAAAGCTCTTTTTATAAATTTTCTTCGCGTAACCGTTTTAGCCATCATTTCTACCAACCTATCTAAAAAAATCAACCAAGTATGCCATCTAAAAAAGAGCAATAAAACACCGTTCTGGAATGTTCACGATCATGCTCTGTGGCAATGAAGGCGCTTCTTAATACTAACAAACTATTGATTGAAATTGAAGGGTAAAGGCAGCTGTTATTAAAGGTAAGTATTCACAATGGTCTAAACTTAAAAAAAGCTGAAGGCTCGGTAAAGTTGTATTGCGACTTTACTTTTTGCGCATTACCTTCAGCTTTTTTGTATACACTTTAAGTGCTAGGAATTTGGATTCGAAAACTCACAGCTCGCTTTTCTAACGCTTCCCATGATGAAATAAACTGTTCTTTATTGACTTGAACTTGTTTTTTACCCGATAAAGGGTCATTTATATAAACAGAGCGCTCATCATAGCCTACTATCACCACTGCATGCAAATCAAGCGGTGTTTCAATCTGTTCGTTACCATGCTGCCATGATTCCCAGCGGTCTGGCACGCGGTAATCCCCAGTTGTCCAGACAACCACAGGGTATCCGTCGGACACATGCCTTAATACTTCGTTAAAATCCTTCCCGGTTAAGTTAACGCCACTTCCGGGGAGATAGCGGTTAATTAAGTCAATCATTGGTTCATCAAAAACCGCATATCCAGCTTGTGTGCCTGTCATATCACCAACAAAGCCCCGCGCAGGATTTCCCCATTTTAAAATATCCCCGTCTCGGGATTTAATAAGCGGATCATTGTCTTTTACGATTTTTTCATACAGCTGCCATTTTGTCGTTTCGACGCCTGCATATTGAAGCATCATAGCCAGGCTTGTCACTTCGCATCCGTATTTTAATTCAGGATTCTGTTTGATTAAAGGGACGTCAAGCAGTTTTTTTTGACTCATTTTTATCGGTTTGCGTTGGACCTGTGATTCGGGATAACCCACCGTACTGTATTCAGATGATGTTACTAGCGCCTGTGCTTTATGATTGTTATCATCATTTGCCTGATCAGGGCTGCATCCAAGCAATGGAAGCAGCGAAGCAATCAACAATACTTTCTGCATGTCTATCCCGCCTTCATACAGGATCTCCTTCAAACGGGCGGCAGGACCGTCGATTCGGACGGTAATACCGGCGCTCGAACGAACTGCACATTATCTTTTTACCGCGATAATGGCAGTATTTTTAGGATTTACAAATGAAGATGTATTATCTATGTATCATGCTTCCAAACATTATTTGAGAAAATATAATCAACAGTATGGTAAAATCATTTATAAAACAGCTGGGGGGTTGAAGATGGATGCATTGGATATTTTGACGGATTTAGAAAATGTCATACCTTATTTTCAGCCAATATTCAGTGCGGATGAGCAACGGGTCATCGGTTACGAAATATTGGGAAGATACCGAACAGCTTCCGGAGCTGCCAGTCTCGGCCCTTTTTTTCTTGACCGCCAAATACCGGATGAATACCGGCTTGAGGTTGATAACACGGTTTTGGAAAAAGCATTGCGTAAAGCAGCTTGTCTGGACAGTGATGTCTTATTATTTGTTAATCGGGATGCAGAATTGCTTATGCTTGATGGCGGTGAGGAATTTCTTCAGCTCCTTCTTCGGTTTCAAGAAAAAGGAATCGCCGTAAACAGAATCGTTCTTGAAATTTCTGAAAGAAACTACGAGGGAAATCCTGAACACTTAGACCATTTGTTAAACTACTACAGGACGTACGGAATGAAAATTGCTATAGACAAGATGGGAAATGACAGCAGCCATCTGGATCGGATTGGCCAATTGTCACCAGATATTTTAAAGGTGGACCTTCAAGCTCTGCGATCAACTGCAATCGGCCCGTCCTATCAAGATATTTTGTATTCGTTGTCAATGCTCGCCCGTAAAATTGGTGCCACGCTGTTATTTGAAAATATTGAGATGGTTTATCAGCTTCAATTCGCCTGGCGAAACGGGGGGCGCTATTATCAGGGCTTCTATTTACATAACCCACATGAAGACTTTGTTAACCGCGATTTTCTAAAGGAAAGATTGAAAAAGGAATTCCACGAGTTCATTGTCTCTGAAAAAAAGAAATTGGAACGACTTTTCTTTGCATCGGAAAAGCTACAGTCAATGGTACAAGAGATTCTCGCTAAACGTCGCAAATACGATGTCAATGATGAGTTGCTTTTCACGCTCGCCAATCATCTGGATCAAATAGCGTTTCGCATGTATGTGTGCGATGAAGACGGTTTTCAACAATCGGCAAATATCCTGAAAATAAACAATCAGTGGATCATCCAGAAAGAATATTTGCAAAAAAATTGGAGCTGGAGACCGTATTTCTTAGAGAATATCATGAGGATGAGAAACGAGAAAAAAGGTATCCTTTCCGATTTGTACAGTGATATTGAAACGGGCGACACGATCCGTACCTTTTCCTACCCGCTCAATACAAAAGAATTCCTGTTTATTGATTTGTCATATGAGTATCTATATGAACAGGATGACCTGCTTTAATGACCTCGAACTCCAGCCCGCTTTCGCCTGCGAAAGCGGTTTTTTGCACGATTCCCCAAGCGAGTCCAAACAGAATAGAACAAGCTGGCAAGCGGAAAAATAAAGTCAGACAGAGATAAAAAAGGAGCTGACATGATGAGCTTATATATGACGATATTAATGGCAATCGGAACTGGATTGATCGTTTTTGCTGCCGCTTACACTTATTCTCTTGCAAAAGCACAAAAAAATTCGAAAGACGGCCATGACAGTCCATTGCCGCGCCAAGTACAGCAGCATGTCTATATTCGCAACCCGATTTTTCTTAGCTATCTGATATTTTTTGCATTGCTGATATTAACGATTATTTATATGGCTTTTGCCACAGAGTGGTAGGGCGAAAAGTCTGTTTTTGTGAACCTGGGTATTTATGACTGTTTTTTGATCATTCGTGATTTTTGCAATATCATTGGGTTGTATAGGGTATGGTGAATACTATGAATCAGTTTTTAAACCAGTGACCAATTAGCCGGGTAAATGATGAAGCTTCGAGCTGTGATAAGCATTACAGGATTTGATCAATTCAGCCACAATACGAGGGGGAGAACAAATTGTCCAGACACCTGTTGAAGTTCCTGCCAGCCATCATGATTTTGTTGTTGATCACCCCGCTAAGTGCCCAGGCCGTCAATGACCTAACAAGCAGGGAAGATGTGTTTCGATTTTTGGAAGAGTCTTTGCAGGCACAAGTATCACTAACTGAGAAGACCAGGACAATGGAAGAGATCGATGAAATTCTGGATCGGTATTTTACAAGTGAATATAAAAGTGTGTTTCTAAAAGAGAATATCGTCAAGGAAGGCGGCAAATATGTTACTTACGGGTCAGATTCAGCCCCTTACTATATCCCTTTTTTCGATTTCTCTGAAGTAACAGAAGTAGAGTTTTTTGAAGATGAAATTTTTGTGTATGAGTATTTCCCTGAAAAACATGAAGGGCCAGTAGGCTATGAAAGCCATTATGAAGGTTTGTTACTCGAAAAGGAAAATAACAATTGGAAAGTATCGGAATATTTATATAGTGTGGATCCCGCAGAAATGATCGGCGCCGCGAGGAAAAAAGTCCAAACTGATTCAGAAGCCCACGACAATTTCGTTTTTAAAGAGCCGTTCTTTGCCAACTTGGAACCAGCCAGCTACAGTTTTTATTTGAGCATCGCTTCGTTTTCCGCTTTCCTTCAAAACGTAGCGGCAATGAGCAATCACCATCAAGAAGAACCGTCACAAACGTTTTTGACGAGCGGGGAGAGACAATGAAATCGCCCTTGAATAAGCGGAAAGAAGCTTTGTCATCTGGACAAGGCTTCTTTTATTTCAAAATTATTGTCGCGCTGCAGGGATGTCCAATAATTCACTAAGTTTCTCTAAATCAAACCCGGCTATAACTGTATCATTTATGATGACGGTAGGGGTTGAGTATGACTGGAATTTCCCGGTGAGTTCTTGATAAGCAACCGGATCGCTTTTAATATTCTTTTCTTGATAAGAAACACCGTGCTCTTTAAAAAAAAGCTTAACAATATCGCATGGAGGACATTCGGGCTGGCTGTATAAGATGATCTTTTTCAAAGTGCTGATTCTCCCGTTATTCTAGTTTGTTTCTGAAGATAATCAATTAATCCCATAGAACATACATTTAAGTCAAGTGAAAGGATTGTTTCGGCAGCATGGCCTTGTGTGATGCCTTTTTCATGCAGAATGGATGAAACCCGGGCAGCCAGCCTCTCTTTCGTATATGCTACCTGCTCCTGAAAGCTTGAACCCTGCTTGTAAGCCATTGAAGCTTCATCCACAAAGATATTTAACCAGTTTCTAACCTGGCTATACACTTCCCCGGGACAGTCAGACATTCCGTAATGTCCAAAAAAGATATAATCAACATTTAACTGTTCGTATAAGTCGATCGACTGTCTCATTTTATCCGGATCGAATTGATTGGGAGATGTAGATGGCAAATAGAGCTCAAGGCCGTTGTTCTTAAGCTGCGGGTAGGAAACCCCAGCCGTATCTCCGGTAAATATCCCGTTCACAGTTGAATGGTGAATGCTGAAATGATGGTTGGCGTGACCGGGAGTATCATAAAACGTAAGTGTGCAATTTCTTCCGATCATGAGCGTTTCTTGATCAGCTTTCCCAATATGGCGGTTTTCAGGTACTGGAATGATCGGGTTGAAAAGTTCGTCAAATTTTTCACCGTAAACTGCCCTTGCCCCGGCAATCAGCCGTTCCGGGTTGATCAGATGCCTGGCACCTTTAGGGTGAACGACCACTTCGGCATGCGGGCAGTGCTCCAGCAGCAGGCCAGCACCGCCGGCATGGTCAAGGTGAATATGGGTAACGATAATATAGCGGATTTCTTCTGGAGAAATTCCGAGTGCTTTTAAGCCGACAAGAATATGGGGAACTGATGGGCTCGCAGAAGTTTCAATCAATGTTAATTTTTCTTCAGCTAATAAGTATGAGCCTGTTCTTTGTTCCCAACCCAAATCATGTCCGTCAATCAAAAAAATCTTCTCTGCAAGCTGGACCGGTCTACTCAAAAAATCACACCCTTTTTATGCTTTTACTTGTACAAATGCTTGTCATTATTTTATTCTGTAAATATTGGCATGTAAATGAGTTGAGTTAAAAAATTCTGAATTTATTCTAGTTGGATAGAAACATGCCAAAAGAGAAACCTACTGTTAAAGGTTTGTTTTGTTTGAAAGGAGAGGGAGCATGTCACAGCTTCAAGGAATTATTTCCAGATTGAAAACCCTTCAGGAACAATCGCCTGCAGGAGAGCCGGCTCAAAGGTTTTTTGAGGTGAACGGAGAAAGAAAATGCCAGGTTACGTATCACGCAAAGACTGAAACATTTGAATTGGAAGTATACAATGACAAGGAAAAGCCGAAGCGATATCAATTTGATAACATCGATATGATTGCGATTGAGATTTTCGACTTAATTCAATAACATTTAAGGAGGGGCTTTAGATGAGAATGATATTCTTGTCGGAAGCCCCGTTGTTTTGACAGAATGGCTGTTTTTTTGATGAAATCAGAAATATAATAAACAGCCAGCATCGTAGTATGTAAAGGCACCTGACTGTAAACTATGATAAAATAAAAATGGTGAAAACAATTATTGAGGAGTTTTCGGCGATGATAAGTCTTCAAAATGGGGAATTTTTAGAAATGAGCATTAAACAATTGATGATTCCCTCCGAGCGGGTTGCTCACGTGCAGGTAGGGAATAATTTAGAACACGCTTTACTCGTTTTAACAAAGAGCGGCTATACAGCCATACCCGTTTTGGACCCCCACTATAAACTGCATGGGCTAATCAGTACCCCGGTTATAATGGATGCAATTCTCGGTCTGGAACGGATTGAATTCGAACAGCTCGAGCAAAAACGGGTCGAGGAAATTATGAATAAAAAGATTCCGCGCTTAAAAATTGACGCTGATGTAAAAGCCTCTTTGGAACTGCTTGTTGACCATCCTTTTCTATGTGTGGAAGATAAGGACGGAATTTTTGAAGGTATCTTGACAAGAAGGACAGTCCTTCATTTATTGAACCAAAATGTCCGTAAGCGGAATAAGGAATAGCTTTCAGGCTCCCTATACGGGGGCTCACTTTTTTTAAGTAACTTTATAGAAGCTTTCGAGGTGGTATAATGGGACAAGCTGCAAATAATCAGGTAAAGAAGCTGATCGCCCGCCGGACGAATCGGCCGTTTGTGCTTGCTGCTGTCATGCTGGCGATGTTCATGGGTGCGATAGAAGCGACAATCGTTTCAACCGCCATGCCGGCGATTGTCGGTGATTTGGGCGGATTTTCTTTATACAGCTGGGTCTTTTCCGCTTATTTATTAATGAATGCAGTTACGGTCCTGATTTACGGAAAGCTTTCCGATTTATTTGGCCGTAAACCAATTATGACTTTCGGAATCATCGTTTTTTTAATCGGATCGATACTTTGTGGGGTTGCCCAATCTATGGAAATGCTAATCCTGTTCAGATTTGTACAGGGATTTGGCGCCGGAGCCGTACTGCCGATCGCGACAACGATCGTTGGCGATATATACACAACCGAAGAACGGGCGAAAATCCAAGGCTATTTATCGAGTGTATGGGGGATATCTGCCGTGATGGGTCCGGCAATTGGCGGATTGCTCGTAGAGTTTGTTAGCTGGCGGTCTGTATTCTGGATCAATATCCCGCTCGGAATTTTGGCGATTGCCGGCTTGTGGCTGTTTTTGCATGAAAATGTTGAGAAGAAAAAACATCAAATTGATTATAGCGGAGCGCTGCTGCTGACAACAGCTATTTCTGCCTTGATGATTATCCTTGTTGAGGGAGGAGTAAACTGGCCATGGTTTTCAGCTCAGGTAGTCGGCCTCCTTGCAGTAACTGTGATCGCATTTATTTTGTTCATCTTCCAGGAAAGAAAAGCCGCGGAACCAATGATGCCTTTTAACATTTGGCGGGAGCGCTCAATCTTGATCGCCAATATAACGTCTTTGACAACGGGAGTTATGCTGATTGGAATTTCCAGCTTCCTGCCGGCATTTGTCCAGGGAGTTATGGAACGATCGCCAATCGTGGCCGGCTTCACATTGACATCGATGTCAATCGGCTGGCCAATCGCTTCGATGGCAGCAGGACGACTCATGTTGACAATCGGTTTTCGGAGCACATCACTGATTGGTGGCATTTCGTTAATTGTTGGTAGCATTATGTTTGCTACTCTGTCTCCTGAAGCGGGACCTCTGTGGGCCGCAGCTGGCTCTTTTCTGTTGGGAATCGGTATGGGGCTAACTACAACAACGTTTATCGTCTCAATTCAGAGCACGGTAAATTGGCAGCAACGGGGAATTGCCACTGCGTCAAATATGTTTATGAGAAATTTGGGGAATACAATCGGAGCCGCACTGCTCGGAGGCATTTTAAACAGCCGGATAAAGAATTACTTCCAAACGCATGGCAGTGGCCAGCCAGACGAGCTATCCGTCGATTCTACAAATATTCTTTTAAACGAAGCGGAACGGGGCCAGCTTTCCGAGAGCTTAAAAGACCTTCTCCAGGAAGGATTGACTTACTCGCTCCATTACGTATATTACGTTGTGTTACTTTTTGCGATTATCAGCTTTCTATTACTCTTGTTTCTTCCAAAAAGAGAGAAAAACTCCGCTTCTTAAGTGGAGTTTTTTTATTGTTTAGGAAATTACACTAGCGTTGCACAAAAAATCTATGAAAAAGTCAAGGATGAAAAAATGGAATAAAAATCAA
>NZ_PGVA01000034.1 GCF_002860125.1 Bacillus canaveralius | reverse complement strand
TCTTGACACTTACTCGGGTTGGACTTTCACCAACTAGCAATTAACGGCTTGCTGGGCACGCATTAAATGAAAAAGCAGCCCTGATATGGACTGCTTTCACTATTACAGGTGCTGATTCAGCTTTTCAGCAAGTGCTTCTTTCGGCTGAAAACCGATAACTTTGTCGACTGCTTCACCGTTTTTAAATACGATTAGAGTTGGGATACTCATTACACCAAATTTTGCTGCTGTTTCCTGATTTTCATCTACATCTAATTTCACGATTTTTACTTTATCGCCCAATTCAGAGTCAAGCTCTTCAAGAACCGGTGCAATCATTTTACAAGGTCCGCACCAAGGCGCCCAGAAATCCGCCAATACGATACCTTCGCTTGTGTCTTCAGTAAAACTTTGATCTGTTGCATGTATGATTGCCATAATGTCTTCCTCCTATTTTAGTAAGCCTTTAATGGTTTGAATTATAACATTGATAACTTTTGCTTGCGAATAATTTGCTTAGTGCTGACTCTTACTAGCGTTCCCTATCTTTAATTTGGACAAACATCTTTTATGAGCCGCTTTTAATGCGGTTTAAGATGTAATCCGGTAAAAAAACAAGACAGGTCTAATGACCTGCCCGACTTTTCCCGAAGATTAAGAATGAACTTTCAGCTTCTTGAATTCCTCTGTCAGCATTGGCACGACTTCAAACAAATCACCGACTATTCCATAATCGGCCACTTTGAAAATATTTGCTTCCGGATCTTTATTGATCGCGACAATGACCTTTGAATTGGACATTCCCGCTAAATGCTGGATTGCGCCCGATATTCCGCATGCAATGTAAAGGTCTGGAGTGACAACCTTTCCTGTTTGGCCAATCTGCAAGGAATAATCGCAATATTCCGCATCACAAGCACCGCGTGAAGCGCCGACAGCGCCTCCGAGCACTTGGGCCAGTTCCTTTAACGGTTCGAAGCCGTCTTCGCTTTTTACGCCGCGCCCGCCGGCGACCACTACTTTTGCTTCTGACAAATCAACGCCTTCACTTGCTTTGCGGACAACATCCTTAATAACTGTACGCAGATCGGTAATTTCAACAGCTAGAGCAGATACATCGCCTGCGCGTGCTTCATCCTTTGCAAGCGGGTCAATATTGTTAGGGCGGATCGTTGCAAAAATAATGCCCTCAGTAATGATTTTCTTTTCAAAAGCTTTTCCTGAATAAATCGGACGTGTGAATACGAGGTTGCCGCCTGCTGCCTCGACCGCCGTAACATCAGAGATAAGACCGGAATCAAGCTTGGCTGCAATTTTTGGAGACAAGTCTTTTCCAAGCGCAGTATGGCCAAAGATAAGTCCTTCCGGCTGTTCCGATTCAATAACAGCCATCAATGCCTGTGCATAACCATCTGACGTATATTGGCCCAATTTTTCATTTTCAACGATTACGACCCGGTCCGCACCGTACTGGATGAATTCTTCCCCTAAAGCGCTTACAGAACTGCCGACGAGAACACCAACTACCTCACCGCCTTCTGCTACTGATTTCCCTGCAGCAGCCGCCTCAAACGAAACGTTGCGCAATGATCCGTCACGGACTTCGCCTAACACTAATACTTTTCTGGCCATATATGTTTTACCCCCTGATTTTTATTTAAAAATTCCGATTTCTTGTTCTCCGGAAGTCCCAGCTTCGGATCGCCGTGTTAGACGACTTTTGCCTCAGTGTGAAGAAGGCTGACAAGCTCTTTTACCTGGTCTCCCAAGTCACCTTCAAGCACCTTTCCGGCATCTTTTTGAGGTGGAAGATAAATTTCAATTGTTTTCGTCTTCGCTTCGACGTCATCTTCGTCCAGATCAATATCATCGAGTTCAAGCTCGTCAAACGGTTTCTTTTTCGCCTTCATGATTCCCGGAAGAGAAGGATAGCGCGGTTCATTCAGTCCCTGCTGTGCCGTGACAAGCAGCGGAAGGCTTGTTTCTATTACTTCCGAATCTCCTTCGACATCACGGACAACGGTGACAGTGCCGCCATCAATGCTAAGCTTTGTAATCGTGGTTACATAGGAGATTCCCAATAGTTCGGCAACGCGTGGGCCAACCTGGCCGGAACCGCCATCGATCGCCACGTTCCCTCCCAAAATCAGGTCTGCTTCTTTATCCTTTAAGTATTCAGCTAAAATTTTTGCTGTTGTAAACTGGTCACCGTATTCAAGGTCATCCTCTGTATTGATGAGAACAGCCTTGTCTGCGCCCATTGCCAAGGCAGTGCGCAGCTGTTTTTCTGCTTCTTCATTACCTACCGAAATAACGGTTACTTCTCCGCCATGAGCATCACGAACCTGAATCGCTTCTTCTATCGCATATTCATCGTAAGGGTTGATAATATACTCTGCACCATCTTCATTGATTTTCCCGCCGGAAATCGTAATTTTCTCTTCAGTATCAAAAGTTCTTTTCATCAACACGTAAATGTTCATTGTGTCCCCTCCAAAATAAATTTATGGCAAATTGCAAGCTTACTTTCCCTTGAACTCCGGCTCGCGCTTCTCGATAAATGCCTTGATTCCTTCCTGTCCATCCTTGGACATAAAAACTTTGCCGAAAAGCTCTGCCTCCTTTTGGACGCCGCTGTAAAATTCACTTGTTTTTTCGTAATTTAAAAGCTCGATTGCTGCTTTGACGGAAACAGGGCTTTTTTTCGCAATTTTTTTAGCGATTTTATAAGCGTTTTCGAGCAACTCCCCTTCCGGATAGGCATGGTTGGCGAGTCCAAATTGGACGGCCTCAACACCGGTGATCGGGTCACTCGTCAACAGCATTTCCGCAGCCCTTGCCATACCGACATAGCGGGGCAGCCGTTGCGAGCCGGCAAAACCGGGAACCAATCCAAGCTGCAGCTCTGGGAGCCCTAGCTTTGCAGTCTCGGTGACAAGACGGAAGTGGCAGGCCATTGCAAGTTCAAGACCTCCGCCAAGAGCTGCACCATGAATCGCGGCAATAATCGGCTTTGGAAATTGCTCCATCCGCTCAAACAATTGCTGCCCATAGCCTGCCAACACGGCAAACTCTTCACCCGTTTCGATGGTTGTGAATTCCTTAATATCTGCCCCAGCCGAGAAAAAGCGTCCTTCTCCGTGAATAAGAACTACCCTGACATCATCATTGAACTCAATCTCGTCCAATACGGCCGAAAGCTCTTTCAAAACGCCTGAAGAAAGGGCATTGGCCGGCGGCCGTTCAAGCATAATCGTTGCGACTCGATCAGAGCTGGACCATTTTAAAAATTCCATTATCATTCCTCCTCGTATAAATCTTGCAGATTAATGCCCCGCGTTTCCGCAGCCATTGACGAGCAGACGGTGGACAGGGCCGGCCAATGCGGTAAGATCGTATTTTTGCTCGTTCATTACCCAGGTTGTCACCGTTTCGTCCATCGTTCCAAAAATCATTTGCCTGGCAAGCCGGACATCAAGATCGCTTGAAAACTCACCATTTTCCTTGCCCTCCAAGAGAATCTTATCTACTACTTGCAAGTAACCTTTTAACACTTCATTGATTTTTAAACGTAAATCTTTATTTGACTGCCTCAGCTCAAGCTGGGTGACAATCGCCAGATGGTGATCCTCTGACAGCATCCTGAAATGGTTTTCGACCATCACTAATAATTTCTCTGCAGCCTGTTCTTTTCCTGCAATCATTTGTTCGATTTTTTCCACAAAGTCACCCATTTTCTCTTGAAAGAGGGAAATTAAGATGTCTTCTTTGTTTTTGAAGTATAGATAAATCGTTCCGTCAGCCACGCCCGCCTGCTTGGCGATTTTAGATACCTGGGCTTGATGGTAGCCGTTTTCGGCAATGATGATGACCGCGGCATCGATGATCTGCATGTATTTCGGCTTACTTTTTTTCAAGCCGCTGCCCCCTTTCAAAAAATGCTGACTTTGTTTTTTCAAAACTGTCATATTGAAAAACCACTCTCCATAATTATCAATAAAAAAGTGCAACCTATAAAAATATGAATGAATAGTCATTCATATTTTTATAATAGTTGCACAAAAGTTTTCTGTCAAGAAAATATCTGTTTATTTCATTTGATCTTGTCTAGTTTATTATGACAGTCTGTGAACAGGCTGGCAAGCATTGCCTGTTTGAATTAAAGAGCCGTGATCATCACAGAAAAAAAAATTAAGCTTGTTTTTTCTCTTCTTCTTCAAACCGCTTTTTCTCTTCCTCTACAAGTGCTCTCCTTAAAATTTTCCCTACCGCTGTCTTTGGAAGCTCACTTCTGAATTCATACACTCTTGGAACTTTGTAAGCTGCCAAATGCTTGCGGGCAAATTCATCCAATTCTGCACTGGATAAAGAGGAACCTTCTTTTAAAACAACGTATGCTTTTACCGTTTCCCCGCGGTACGGATCAGGAATGCCTGCGGCAACGACTTCCTGGACATCAGGGTGCTCATAAAGGACTTCTTCAATTTCACGAGGATAAATATTAAAGCCTCCAGCAATAATCATGTCCTTCTTCCGGTCAACAACGTAAAAATATCCATCATCATCCATATAACCAAGATCTCCGGTCAACAGCCAGCCATCCTTCAATGTTTGTGCCGTATCTTCCGGACGGTTCCAGTAGCCCTTCATTACTTGAGGCCCTTTCACGGCAATTTCGCCGATTTCCCCTGGCGGAAGCGGTTCCCCGGTTTCCATTGAAAGAACTGTACTGTCCGTATCAGGCCACGGAACTCCAATACTGCCTTTAACCCGTGGACGGTCCCATAAGAAATTCGCATGCGTGACCGGGGAAGATTCCGTCAAGCCGTAGCCTTCGACCAGTTTTCCGCCGGTTGCTTGTTCAAAGTTTTGCTGAACCTCGACAGGTAGCGGGGCAGAGCCACTTATGCACGAATCAATTGAAGATAGATCGTATTTTTGTAAATCCGGATGGTTTAATAGGCCAATATAAACGGTTGGAGCACCTGGAAACAATGTTGGACGCTGCTTCTGGATTGTCTTTAAGGTGGTTTCCGCGTCAAACTTTGGAAGCAACACCATTTTGTAAGCCTGCATGACAGACAACAAAAGAACAGTAGTCATCCCATACACGTGGAAAAACGGTAAAATTCCGAGGACAATTTCCTCGCCACGCTTGCACTTATAAAGCCAGGCCTGGCACATTACCGCATTGGCGATAAGGTTTTTATGGGTCAACATCACCCCTTTTGGAAATCCGGTTGTTCCGCCGGTGTATTGAAGCAAAGCGAGATCTTCTTCATAATCAAATTCATGTTCTGCAATCGGCCTCAGCGGCTGTTTAAGTATTTCTGCCAGCAAATGATGGTTCCCTTCATGCTTCACGTTGACTACTATTCCGTATTGCTTTTTCTGAATAAACGGATAAACAAGATTTTTTGGAAACGGGAGATAATCTTTGATAGCGGTTACAATTATGTGCTCAAGATCAGTCTTCGGCATCACCTTCGTTACCCTCGGGAATAAGATATCAAGGGTAATAATTACTTTTGCTCCTGAATCCTTCATTTGGTATTCAAGCTCCCGCTCCATATAGAGCGGATTTGTTTGAACAACAATAGCTCCTGCCTGCAATATCCCGTAATAGACAATCACCGCCGAAGGGGTGTTTGGCAGCATAATTGCAACCCTGTCGCCCTTTTTGATGCCCAGGCTTTGCAAATATCCGGCAAACTTGCGTGCTGAGTCATAAACCTGTTGATAAGTCAGCTCTTTTCCCATGAAGTGAATGGCTGGTTTTTCGGGAAACTCCTCTGCAGCCCGTGTTAAATACTGATGGACTGGCTCATTACTGTAAGTAAGGGTCGAGGGGATTTCTTCTGGGTAATGTTTGATCCATGGTCTATTCTCTGACATACACTTCCTCCTGTTCTGAAGAATTTTTAGAACATTCAAACTGTTTCCACCTAATTATAATATAATGAAGATTCCATGACAAATAGAATAGTCCGAACGCATTTGTCACGAATTTGACTTCTGCGGCTATGGCCCAACGATTAATCGATAAAAATAAACCGGTACCTGCTCAGCAAGTCCCGGTTTCACTTATGCAAAAAACACCATATAAACAAGGCCGATCAATACGAACAGGCCGCATAATGCCAACAATACCTTTGCTAATGTTTCCAACTTCGTCTCCCCTTATATCCCCGCTCCGATTACGAATGACAAACCAACCGAAATAACGAGCGAAATAAAGCCGACGGCCCGGTTATCATTTTTTATTTCATCATCAATTTTAAATTTTGGAGTGAGAAATTCATAAATAAAGTAGCCGAGCAGCAGCAGGAAGAAGCCGAAAAGCCCCCAGCCAATCATCGTAAATAGTGTATCATGCTGCACGATTGAATGGCTGAAAACATTGGCGATCCCGAATATTTTCCCGCCTGTAGCCATTGCCACTGCCAAGTTGCCTTTCTTTATTTCTTCCCAATTATTATATTTTGTAACTAGTTCAAACATGGCCAAAAAGACAACAATACAAAGGATGACTACACTATAATTCGCTGCCGTCAATACATACTCGTTCTCCCAAAATTGGTTCATATCGATTCTCCCTGCCAACTATTTAAATTCGGCGATCGTCACACCCGACCCGCCTTCACCGGCTTCCCCGAAACGAATTTTTTTCACGGCACGATGATTTCTCAGATACTCCTGAACTCCCTGCCTCAATGCGCCGGTTCCTTTGCCGTGAATAATTGAAACTCGCGGATAGCCTGCCAGGAGGGCATCGTCGAGATACTTTTCGACCTTTGACAAAGCATCTTCATATCGTTCGCCCCGCAAATCAAGCTCAAGTCCAACATGGTAATCCCTGCCCTTGATGGTGGCAATCGGCTTCGTTTCAACAGGCTTCTCTCGGCCCACGTAGACGAGATCTTTTTCGTCAGCCTTCATTTTCAAAATGCCGATCTGAACTTGCCATTCTGTTTCAGACACGCGTTCAATGAGATGACCTTTTTGGTCAAAAGTCAGAACCTTTACTTCATCCCCAGGCTTAAAGTCATCCTTTTGCTCTTTCTGTTTTGCGGTGGTCTTGTTCATTTTTTTCTGCGGGGCAGCCGCGTCGAGACGCCTTCTAGCATCGATTAGCTCATGTTCCTTGACCTCGGCATTTTTCTCGATGCGCAGCTGCCTTAATTCACGAATAATACTTTCCGCTTCTTGCTTGGCTGTTTCGATAATATCGGCTGCCTTTTTCTCCGCTTTTTCTTGTAAGCTGTCTTTTTTGTCATAATAAGTGGCCATTTGCTTTTGCAAATCTTTTCGCAGCATTTCTGCTTCCGTTAAAAGCTGATGGGCTTCTTCAAGCTCGTTCTCAGCCTGCCTCCTGTTTGCTTCCAACGAGGCAATCATATTTTCAACCTGGTTGCTGTCTGCGCTTACATGCGAACGGGCAATGGCAATGACGTTATCACTAAGCCCGAGCCGCTTCGAAATTTCAAACGCATTACTTCGGCCGGGTATGCCAATTAACAGTTTATAGGTTGGGCTCAATGTCTCGACATCAAATTCGACACTTGCATTAACCACTCCCTCTCTATTATAACCATAAGCCTTTAATTCCGGGTAATGGGTCGTTGCGATTACCTTTGCCCCGCGTTTATAAACCTCGTCGAGAATCGAGATCGCCAGTGCTGCTCCCTCCTGTGGATCGGTTCCGGCCCCAAGTTCATCAAACAGGACAAGGCTGTTAAAATCAACCTTCGATAAAATATCAACAATGTTCACCATATGTGATGAGAAGGTACTGAGGCTTTGCTCGATCGATTGTTCATCACCGATATCTGCATAAATTGCATCAAATACTGCCAGCTCTGAACCGTCGAGCGCAGGAATTTGCAGACCTGCCTGGGCCATTAGCGTGCAAAGGCCGGCCGTTTTTAAAGTAACGGTTTTTCCGCCTGTATTGGGGCCGGTGATCACAATCGTTGAGAAATCCGTCCCAAGCGAAATATCGTTTGCGACAACCTCATCGATCGATATCAGCGGATGGCGGGCTTTTATCAAAAATAGTCGCCCTTCATTGTTCATTTTTGGCTTTGATGCTTTAATCCGGCTGCTGTACCTGGCTTTCGCGAACATAAAATCAAGTTCAGCCAGAACATCGACAATCCGGTCCAGTTCTTCTTTGCTTTCTCCAACTTGTAGCGACAAGTCGATCAAAATTCTTTCAATTTCCTGTTGCTCTTTGACACGGATGCTTTGCAGCTCATTATTTAATTGTACGATTGCCTGCGGTTCAATGAACAATGTCTGACCTGAGGAACTTTGATCATGGATAATCCCTCCGTAATGGCCCCGGTATTCCTGCTTGACAGGAATTACGAACCGGTCATTTCGAATCGTGACAATCGCATCCGACAACATTTTTTGGGCATTTGTTGAACGTATCATGCTCTCGAGGCGCTCGCGGACCCGCGCTTCTTTCGTTCTTAACTGATGCCGCAGTGACCTGAGCGCCTCACTGGCGCTGTCAAGGACTTCGCCGCTTTCATCGATGGCGATTTTTATATTTTGCTCCAAATCAGCAAGAACCGTAATTTTGCCTGTATAATCCGTTAAGATCGGGAGTTCCACTGTCTCTTCATGGATATCCTCGATAAACCTTTTCATCTGCCTGCTCGCATGAATCGTACTTGCTGCCTCGACAAGCTCATGCGGATTCAGCATTCCGCCAATAACGGCTCTTTTTGTATGGGGACGGATATCAAAAATACCCCCGAGCGGAACATTACCTTTTAATCGAAGTACTTTTACAGCTTCATCGGTTTCCTCATGAAGCTTTACTACTTCAGCAAAATCGCTCGATGGCAGCAGTTGTTTTGCCTTATCCCTGCCGAGCGAAGAAGAAGCATGCTCAAGCAGCTGCTCCTTCACTTTATCAAATTCGAGAACCTTTAATACTCTTTCCTGCATGGAGACTCTCTCCTTTCGCGCTGTAATTGGCGTCCAGTTCTAGCGGCGGTGCAGAAAGTCCAAAAATTCATCTGTGCTTAAAGCATTTAGAACAGAAGACTTTGGTGTCCAGCCTTTCCGTGCCGCCGACACGCCGATTTCCATATCTGCTAACGTATCTATTTTATGGGCGTCCGTGTTGATTACGATTTTAACACCGGCTTCGTGGGCCTTCTGAATATTCGCCGCTGCCAGATCAAGACGGTTCGGATTGGCATTTAGCTCAAGCGCGGTATTTGTTTCTTTTGCGAGCTTGATCAGCATATCCATATCGACTTCATATCCTTTCCTGCGCCCAATCACCCGGCCGGTTGGATGGGCAATAATGTCGACATGGGGATTTGACAGCGCCGTTTTGAGCCTTTCCATAATTTTCTCTTTTGGTTGCGAGAAAGCGGAATGAATCGAAGCGATGACAATATCCATTTCCGCAAGCAAATCATCATCAAAATCAAGCGACCCGTCAGGCAAAATATCCATTTCAACTCCGGCAAGAATCTCAATATCATCGTATCTATCGTTTAATTGTCTGATCAGTTCTTTTTGCTTGCGAAGCCGTTCTGGCGTTAAGCCGCTTGCGATCTTTAAATACTGGGAGTGGTCCGTGATTGCCATATATTTATAGCCTCTCTGCCTGCACGCGTCAATCATTTCTTCGATCGTGTGGGCACCGTCACTCCAGGTCGAGTGCATATGAAGATCACCGTTTATCGCATCGAGCTTGATCAGCTCCAGTTCCTCGGAATATTCCTCCACCTCACGGCCATCTTCACGGATTTCCGGAGGAAAGAACGGCAATCCAAAATGCTTGTAAAAATTATGTTCCGAATCGAAGGTGAGCACTTCACCAGTTTCAATCACTTCAACACCGTATTCACTGATTTTTTCGCCCCGCTCCTTGGCAAGCTGCCTCATTCTGACATTATGGTCTTTCGAGCCTGTAAAATGATGAAGGGTAGTCGCAAACTCTTCAGGTTTGACAAGACGAAAGTCCGCGGAAACATCGTAACTGTAATCGAACGTCACTGATACCTTTGTTTCTCCTGCTGCGATCGTTTCCTTAATATCGGGAAGCTCAAGCAGCTGCTGCTTCACTGCAAGCGGGTTTTCGGTCGCAATGATAAAATCTAAATCCCTGACCGTTTCCCGCAATCTGCGGAGGCTTCCGGCGCGGGAAAACTTTACAACCCCGGGCATCTTTGAAACCTCCGCTTCTATCGATTCGGCAATTTTAAGCATGTAAGCTACCGGAAGCCGGTCAGGACGCGTGCCGGCATTTTTGATGGCAGCGATGATCTTCTCTTCCGTCTTTTTCCCAAATCCGGGAAGCTCCTTAACTTTTCCTGCCGTACATGCTTCCAAAAGGTCGGAAACATCTTCAATCCCAAGTTCTTGATGGAGCTTGGCAATTTTCTTTCCGCCCAATCCCGGCAGTTGTAATAACGGAATTAACCCGGGCGGAACTTCCTCCTGCAGTTCTTTTAACACAGTTGAGCTTCCTGTTTCGATATATTCTTCGATAACAGCCGTTGTTCCTTTTCCAATACCGGACAGTTTTGTCAAGTCGTCATACTCTGAAAGGCTGCGGTCATCCATTTCAAGCGCAGTAGCTGCTTTTCGGAATGCGACAACTTTGAACGGATTTTCTCCTTTAAGTTCCAAATAGATAGCGATCGTTTCCAGCAAACGAATAACATCTTTCTTATTAACAGTCATAAATGGTCCCTGCCTTTTCGATTGCATTTTGTTAGCGCCATTCTTTTCAGTTGGTCAACAGTCCTTGCATGATACAACACAAACCAGGAAAAGCTTACTTAAATCTAGCTTGAGCAGCAGCCGTCGGTACGAAAAGAAAAACTTCTCCATGAAAGAGAAGTTATGCAGCCATATATTCAATCCACAATTCTTTGATCTGCTGCGATAAAAACGGAGTATGCTCAACTATGTATTGTGCCATTAGCGAATCGTTTAATGGCCTTTGAATATTTTCAACTGGAAGAAGCGCAGCTATGTATAATAGAATAAAAATGATAAGATAAACTTCTACAAACCCGAGTATTCCGCCCGCCCAGACGTTAAGCTGTTTTAAAATTGGTAAATGAGCAACAAAATCAAGCATCGAACCGATAATTTGCAGCAGTATTTTCACAGCAAAGAAAATCGCAGCGAACGCGATCGCCCGGTAATAGGCACTTTCCAAATCCGCGTTCCCAAGCAGCATATCAAAGGTTGCATCGCTGTTAAAGGAAGGATACGGTACCCAAAGCGTCAGCTTGGGAGCCAGCTGATCATAATACATATGTGCGATAATGAAGGCAATAATGAAACCTGTCAAATGGATCAGCTGTAATATAAATCCTCTTCTTAAACCTATCAAAAAGCCAAAAATTAAAATAATAATAATTGCGAGATCCAGCATGACCTTTTCAGTCCTTTACTCTTTTTAATTCGTTTTCAAGCCGTTCTAACCGATCCTTTATATTTAAATAATCATTCACGGCATTCACAGCCGTTAAAACGGCCAGCTTGTTCGTGTCGAGTGAAGGATTCTTCGAGCTGATTTCGCGCATTTTATCGTCGACCATTGTGGCGACCAGCCGTATATGGCTATTGCTTTCCGGACCGACAATGACATATTGCTGTCCGTATATATCTACAATAGTGCGAGTGTTTTGTCGATCTGACAACATTTATGCCCCCAATCTAAGAATCCTAATCTATACTATAACATGAACGTAAAATCAGGGAAAGTCAAAGGGTCATTACAGATTAAGAACGTGGCCATCAACATTTTATATTATATAAACGATAATATTTTTTGAGATAAATATGAGCAAAAATAGTCAGGAGTGTAAGAAATGAGCAATGTAGTTTTAAACAAAAAGGAAGCGGAGATCTATGAAATGAAGATCCATTATAACCGCTCAATCAGTGATAAAACTCCGCCAGGCAGTATTTTTTCTGCTAAAATTCCCGGGTGCACGATTACTGCATATAAATCTGGTAAAGTCCTTTTTCAAGGTCCCGAAAGTGAAAGAGAAGCATCGAAATGGGGCGAAGCAGCTCCAAAGAAAGAGCAGAAAACGGTAAAAGCGGCGGGAAGCCACTTGCCTGCGAACTTTGCCAATCTATCCGTGATTGGATCAGATGAAGTCGGTACCGGAGATTATTTTGGGCCGATTACCGTTGTCGCTGCTTATGTGAGAAAGGAAGATATGCCGGCTTTAAAAGACCTTGGCGTCCGCGATTCAAAAAATTTAAACGACGCGAAAATTTCCATGATCGCCAAAGAACTGATTAAACTAATCCCTTACAGGCTATTAGTGTTGAAAAATGACAAATATAACAAGTATCAGCAATCAGGCATGTCACAGGGAAAAATCAAAGCGCTGCTACATAATCAGGCAATCGGCCAGCTTTTGGAAAAAATCGCACCAGAGCAGCCCGAAGCCATTTTAATTGACCAGTTTGCCGAGGAAAAGGTCTATTATCAACACTTAAAAGGACAGCAAAAGGTCCAAAAGGAACGCGTCTTTTTTAGCACAAAGGCTGAGGGAATCCACCTTTCAGTTGCGGCAGCGTCAATTATTGCCCGTTATGCATTTGTCCGCTGCTTTGAGGAATTAAGCGACGCGGCCGGATTTACGCTCCCAAAAGGGGCTGGCGCACTTGTTGACCAGGCTGGCGCACGGCTGATCAATGAAAAGGGAATCGAATCTCTCCCGCAATTCGCCAAGATGCACTTTGCCAACACGGAAAAAGCGATCAGAATTAGAAAACAGAATTAAAAAACACAAGCGAAGCCGGTGAATGGCGTTTCGCTTGTGTTTTTTTAGCTTCATTAAAAAGCATTCTCCACTGTTTAATGCTATTATCCTCTAAGCGTTGCTCCTGCTTTCTCTTTTACGGCTGCGAGGACTTTATCATGGGTTTTTGCGACATCTTCGTCTGCTAAAGTCCGCTCCGGATCGAAATATTTTAAGGAAAAGGCGAGCGACTTCTTGCCCGCTTCCATCCGTTCTCCTTCATACAGGTCAAAGACGTGAACCTCTTTCAGCAGCTTGCCGCCTGCTTCCTTAATAATCGCTCCGAGCTCGCCTGCCGTTTTTTCTGTATCAACGACAAGGGCAATGTCTCTGGTAATTGACGGGAAGCGGGGAATGGCCTCATATTGTAAAGGAGCAACTTCTGCTTCCAAAATTGTGTTTAGTGAAAGTTCGCATACATATGTTTCCTTCAAATCCATCGCCTTTTGCACGGCGGGGTGAACCTGGCCGATGAAGCCGACTTTTTCACCTGATAAATAAACTTCTGCCGTGCGCCCCGGATGGAGGCCATCTAGCGAAGCCTGGCGAAATTCGACCTGATTCTCAAGGCTCAGCCTTGCAAAAAGCCCCTCTAAAATTCCTTTTATAACATAGAAATCGACTGGCTTCTTTTCGCCCTGCCAAGGATGAGATTGCCATAAACCCGTAATCGCGGCAGCGAGGTGCTCACGCTCTTCCGGGAGCTCTTGCCCTGCTCTGGCAAGAAAGACAGATCCTGTTTCATAAACAGCCACACTGTCAAGCTGGCGGGCAACATTATGTTTTAATACTTCAAGCAGCTGGGGAACTATGCTTAACCGCAGAATGCTTCGCTCCTCACTCATCGGCATTGCCAGCCGAATCGGTTCGCGCTTTTCAAGGGCGTACTGTTCTGCCTTTTCAGCACTTGTTAGCGAATACGTAACTGCCTGGAACAAGCCGGCACCCTCTAAATAACGGCGGACAGCACGTCGTTTCTTTTGATAATCCGTTAGAGCTCCCGGTGTGGAAGCGACGACCGGCAAAGTTGTCGGAAGATTATCATAACCGAATAATCGTCCGGCCTCTTCGATTAAATCTTCTTCGATTGTAATATCCCCGCGCCTCGTCGGAACCGTTACTGTGAACAGATCATTATCCACACTGACTCCAAATTGCAGTCGTTCGAAAATATCTTTAACTTTGTTAACTGTCAAATCTGTGCCAAGCACGCGGTTGATCTTCTCTAGGCTTATTGAAATAACAGCAGGCTCAATATCAAGCTCATCTACCTCTGCAGACCCTTCGAGCACTTCGCCGCCGGCATATTCTGCAAGCAGAGCTGCTGCCCGTTCGGCCGCCGCACGAACCCTGTTTGGATCAACACCCTTTTCAAACCGGGCGCTCGCCTCACTGCGCAATCCGTGATCCTTGGAAGCTTTTCGTACCGTTCGTCCAGCAAAATACGCTGACTCCAATAACACAGTTGTCGTATCGCGACCAACCTCGGAATTTGCTCCACCCATGACCCCGGCAATTGCGACCGGCTCCGTG
This sequence comes from Bacillus canaveralius, assembly GCF_002860125.1. GTDB lineage: Bacteria > Bacillota > Bacilli > Bacillales > Cytobacillaceae > Bacillus_BJ > Bacillus_BJ canaveralius. The sequence goes on along the minus strand of NZ_PGVA01000034.1, from coordinate 41,750 downwards.
CCATTTGTGATCACAAGATGGTCTTCCGTTAATTCACGCTTCACATCATCGAGCGTTTCAATGATTTCACCGTTTTTGGCACGCCGTACGACAATTTCTTTTGATCCGAACCGGTCATAATCGAAAGCATGAAGCGGCTGGCCATACTCTAGCAAAATATAGTTCGTGATATCAACGACATTGTTATGCGGGCGAATACCGGCGGCCATCAGCCTGCCCTGCATCCAGAGTGGAGCTGGCCCGATCTTTACAGTCTTGATGACCTTCGCAACGTACAAAGGATTGTCCTCTATTGCTTCAACGGTTATTTTTATATAATCAGCCGCTTTTTCGGCAACCTCCGATACTGCTGTCACAGGAAGGTTTACTCCCCTGCCAAGGATGGCTGCCACTTCATAGGCAACACCAAGCATGCTTAAGCAATCGGAACGGTTTGGTGTTAAGCCAAGCTCCAAGACATGATCATCCCTGCCTAACTCGGCAATTGCATCTGCACCAACTTCTGTATCCTCCGGGAATACAAAAATCCCTTCGGAATATTCCTTGGCAACAAGCTTGCTTTCAATGCCAAGCTCCTGGAGGGAACAAATCATCCCGTTTGATTCTTCTCCGCGCAGCTTCGCCTTTTTGATTTTAAAATTCCCAGGCAGGACGGCGCCTACTTTAGCTACCGCAACCTTCTGCCCTTTACCAACATTAGCGGCACCGCAAATAATTTGCACGGGCTCCTCTTCTCCGATATCTACTAAACATTTGTTCAGCTTATCGGCATTCGGATGCTGTTCGCATTCGAGCACATGCCCGATGACAACGTCACGTATTCCTTCGTTTAAAATGGTAACGCCTTCAACCTCAATCCCGCTTTTAGTAATTTTTTCGGCCAGTTCAACCGGGCTTACGCCTGATAGATCAACGTAATCCTGGAGCCATCTATAAGAAACGAACATTTCGGAATCCTCCTTTATTCATGCACAGAAAATTGTTTTAAGAAACGGTTGTCATTTGTATAGAAATGGCGGATATCGTCAACGCCATATTTTAGCATCGCAATTCTCTCAATCCCCAATCCAAATGCAAAGCCCGTATATTTCTTTGAATCGTAGCCGGCCATTTCGAGAACATTTGGGTGAACCATTCCGGCACCGAGAATTTCGATCCAGCCTGTATCTTTACAAACACCGCAGCCTGTGCCTCCGCAAAATTTGCAGGATATATCCATTTCGACGGATGGTTCTGTAAACGGGAAAAAGCTCGGGCGCAACCGAATTTCGCGGTCTTCGCCAAACATTTTCTTCGCAAATAGATCCAGTGTCCCTTTCAGGTCACTCAAGCGAATGTTTTCATCAACGACAAGTCCTTCAATTTGCATAAATTGATGAGAATGGGTGGCATCATCATTATCACGCCGGTATACTTTTCCGGGACAGATAATTTTAACCGGGCCTTTCCCGTGATTTTTTTCCATCGTCCTTGCTTGTACACCCGATGTGTGAGTACGAAGCAAAATATCATCCGAAATATAGTAGGAATCCTGCATATCCCTTGCCGGATGTCCTTTAGGAAAGTTTAAAGCTTCAAAGTTGTAATAATCCTGCTCGACTTCCGGGCCTTCAGCGACTGCATAACCCATCCCCATAAACAAATCCTCAATTTCCTCAATGATCCTTGTCAACGGATGGTGGTTGCCTACCTTGACGGGGCGGCCTGGCAATGTCACATCGATCGTTTCTGAAGCAAGCTGCTCAACAACAGCTGCTTCTTCCAACAGTTGTTGTTTTGATTCAATCGCAGCTGTAATCGCATCACGCACTTCGTTTGCAAGTGCCCCCATTTTCGGTCGTTCTTCTGCCGATAATTTCCCCATTCCTTTCAACACTTCGGTGATCGGGCCTTTCTTGCCCAAATAAGCAGCACGGATGTCGTTCAGTTCTTTCAAACCTGATGCATTGTCCACTTTGTGCAAAGCTTCTGCTTGCAGTTGTTGTAAACGCTCTTGCATGTCGTTTCCTCCTATTCGTTTCATGGAAAAATAAAAAACCTCAATCCCTGAAAAGGGACGAGGTTTTGAATTCGCGGTACCACCCTTGTTAACATGCATGCGAAAAAAACGTGCACATTCACTTCATTGGAATAACGGCTCGCGCCGATGCACCTTTACAATCGGGCGACTGGTCCCGGTGCCAACTTCGGAGGTGAACTTCACTTACATGTCCATAAAAATGCTTCCAGTCTGCGGCATTTTCTTCCTAAATGGTTTATGCAAGCTACTTTTCTCCATCATCGTTTTTCATTTTTACAATTTTGCTGTTTATTATAATATATTATTCTCCCCGTTTCAAACGGTTTTCATAAAAAGTTTACTTTTTCAAATAGTATAGAAGAATTCCTGCTGCAACTGCGACGTTTAATGATTCACTTTTCCCATGGATCGGAATAAATAAATTTTTCGTCGTTTTCTCAAGAAGATCACGATTGACGCCGCTTCCTTCATTTCCTACCAACAACGCAAACGATTCACGAGGAGTCACCTCGGAGAAATTCACACCGTTTTCCAGCGCTGTACCGTAAACCGGTATGTTCTGACCCTGCAATTTGTCCAGCCACTCAAACAGGCTGGCCCTGATAACCGGCAGGTGAAAATGGCTGCCCTGTGCGGAGCGCAGCACCTTTGGATTATACATATCAACACTTCCATCCCCAACGACAACCACATCCACCCCGGCAGCATCGGCTGTCCTGATCATCGTGCCCAAATTCCCGGGATCCTGGACAGCATCGATTAGCAGGAATGTCCTGCCGTTGAAATCAGGCTGTACTGCTTGTTCCTGCTGGCAAACCGCCAGAACTCCTTGTGGAGCCTCTGTATCGGAAATGGCCTTAATAATTTCAGCAGTGACGGTTGTAATCGGTGTTTCACCGTAATTCCATCGGGTCGGAATATCGGTATCTTCACTGACAATCAGCTCGAGCACCCGGCCATCTGATGCCAATGCCTCTTCCACAAGGTGGAAGCCTTCTACAAGGAAGGTTCTTGTTTTATCACGTTCTTTTTTCGTCAGCAGCTTTTTCCACTGCTTCACTTGTGGATTACTTAAAGAGTGAATGTGTTTCAAGACGCTCTCACCTCCGGCCCTGTTAAATAAAGCTCGCTTCGAGTCCGCTCAGCGGTAACTCCGGGTCAATTCCCTAATTATAGCTTATCTCTTGTACATAATAAATCCTAAAGTTGAAAAGATAATAACGATACAATTTGAAAGGAGTGTTAATGTGGATATAAATATACGCCATGCGGTTATTCACAATGTAACCGGTAATTCCCAGGAAGAACTGGAGGATACAATCATTGATGCGATTGAAAGCGGGGAAGAAAAGATGCTCCCCGGCCTCGGCGTCCTCTTTGAGGTCATCTGGAATCATTCTTCTGATCAAGATAAACGCGAAATGCTCCAGGCACTTGAAAGCGGCTTAAAATAATATGACAAAACAGCCTCCTGAAATGGCAAGGCTGTTTTATTTATATAAGCCTCTGACCCTGAGAACTTTTATTCACTCTTCAAACCAAATCTTATTATCGAAAATAAGTCATTATTCTCTATTGAAAAATCCCCGGCTCATTTAAGCCGGGGTAATGATAGTTCTATGCAAATGTAATTTTATCTACTGTATCTTTGTCCAGCCTTTTGATCACTTCGACTATCAGTCTGACGGCGTTTTCGTAATCATCGCGGTGGAGCACTGCCGCATGCGAGTGAATATAACGTGTTGCAATCGTGATTGCCAGAGATGGTACTCCATTATGGCTGACATGAATGGCACCTGAATCTGTACCGCCGCCTGAAATGGCATCAAATTGGTATGGAATATTCAGTTCGTCAGCTGTGTCGGTCACAAGGTCGCGCAATCCTTTGTGGGAAACCATTGAGGCATCATACAAGATAATTTGCGGGCCTTTCCCCATTTTGCTGAGTGCTTCTTTCTCAGAAACTCCCGGAGTGTCCCCGGCGATACCGACATCGACTGCAAAGCCAATATCCGGTTCAATCGTTTCGGCAGAAGTACGGGCACCGCGCAAGCCAACTTCCTCTTGAACGGTTCCGACGCCATAGACAACGTTCGGATGTTGCTGCCCCTGTAATTGCCTTAAAACATCGATTGCTATCGCACAGCCGATCCGGTTATCCCAGGCTTTCGCCAAAAGCATTTTTTCATTCTTCATGACAGTGAATTCAAAGTACGGGACAGCCATATCACCAGGCTTGACTCCCCATTCCAAAGCTTCTTCACGGCTTGATGCTCCGATATCAATAAACATGTCTTTAATTTCGACCGGTTTCTTCCTTGCTTCTGCAGTTAGAATATGAGGTGGTTTAGAGCCGATGATACCGGTAACATCGCCTTTACTTGTCACGATCGTGACACGCTGGGCCAGCATAACCTGTGACCACCAGCCCCCGACAGTCTGAAACCTCAAGAACCCTTTGTCATCAATACTTGTAATCATAAAACCAACTTCATCAAGGTGACCGGCAACCATAATTTTCGGCCCGCCTTCCTGGCCGACTTTCTTGGCAATTAAGCTGCCCAATCCATCACTTGTTAATTCATCAGCAAACGGAGCTATGTATTTTTTCATTACTTCGCGAACTTCTCGTTCGTTTCCGGGAATGCCTCTTGCATCGGTTAAATCTTTTAACATCGTCAAAGTTTCATCCAAATTAGCCATCATATCGACTCCCTTAATATGTAGTTTCCAACTTCATTATACTTGAACCTGTTTTAATTATACAAAAATTCCGTTAATAACCTTGCCGCTGCCTCTCATAGTTTACTTCATTTTTTGCGAAGTACGCCCCTTCAATCTCGTCCCCTGAAAAACCGAGCAGTCCGGCCAACTGGAGATAGTTTTCGAGCAACTGCTGATAATCTTGTAAGCTGCGGTTTTTTTGAAAATGAAGGGCATTTTTATACACCTTTAAAAATTGCTCACTTAATGTGCTTTCAGCTTCAGTGCGCAGTTGGGCCACTTCTATGCTTTCAAAACCGCTCTCAATGCCGATTGATAAAATAAAATGGATGCCATCCACATACTCCTCCAGGATGACGTGTTCGGGAGACGGCCCTTTTTTGCTCCAAAATTTAAAGCAGCGCGTTTCGTTGGCTAATTCGCCAATCTCAACGAGGAGAGCAAGCACCTTATGGTTAAACAGGTCTGTACCATGAAGCTGGTGTTCCGATTCAATGTGATTGTCAAGATTTTTTTGCATTTGAAACAGCTTTTGCCAATTCATAGCTCGTGATTTCCCTTCCTTCTTATAATTCCCCAAAACGGGTATCCTAAAAAAATTATATCAAAACAAAAAAAGGATGAAACTTTTTTTATGTTCATCCGTAAATAAGAAAAATAATCATGGAGGGGCTTTATGATGATGTGGCTTCTGCGCTTCATATTATTTGCACTCATTATCTTCATTATTTACAGGTCCATTAAGTATTTGTTGAATCCAAAGCGGAAGCTTGAGCTTGCTCACGAGCAGAAACGCTATTTTTTACTGGATGATGCCAATAATGTCCGTAAAAATTTCCTGATCACCTATAAAGGTGTCTTATTCGAAGGTGAAAAATATTTGGGAACGACCGACAATGCTTTTGAGATTGTATCCATTTTCATTTGGCCAAAAAGTACAGCTGCCTTAAAGGGAATGACGCGGGATGATTTTCTTTTTATTGAGGAAGACATTCATGAGATTTATCCAAACAGCCAGATCGATTGGAAAAGCCCCATAAAGGAATTTTTGAAAAAAAGCCAGTCCCCTGGCGAAACGATTTAATATTTGTTAAAACCAACGTTCACTCCGGACGTTGTTTTTTTACAGCGATATTGAAAAATTCCTTCCACTTAATCACCGTTACTTTTTCCCGCAAAATATAGACGAGAATCGCAAGCGAAAAGAGAATGATCGCAACCAGCACCGGAGTAAAGCGGCTGATGAATTCACCAAAAATAGTATAAAACAATGCGAGCGGTAAATTGCTTAAGAATGAGCCTTTTATATATTCTTGAAACGTTTTTGTTCGCTCAAGCAGGCAAAAGCTTAACAGATGATAATGAACAAAGGGAATGACCCGCAATACGGCAACTTGGCCAACCGTCAAATTGCGGTATTCGCCAAACCATTTACGCTTGACATTGGTCAACTTCCGATGGGTTCCCGGCATTTTCCCGATGAAAAAATAGAAAAATAAACTGACAAGCATCAGGCCCATCAACGAAAAGATCGTGCCCCACACAGTCCCGAAAAGAACCCCGCCAGCCGCACAGACAACGACAACCGGAATAAACAGGAACGGTCGCAATAAATGAAAAGCAACAAAGGCAAGCGGTGCAAAAATCCCTCCTGTTTCAACGAGAACGAAAAGAAAAGACCATTTATCTTCCATGCTTTCACCCGCTTCTGCTGTTTGTCTTGATGATAATAAAGCTTATGGGAAGGACAGGAACGATATTACCGAAAAGATTGGCAGGTAATGCTTCGGAGAATTAAATGCTGAATTTTTCCACGGTAGTTGAAAATAGCCTGATTCCAAATTGGAATCAGGCTATTTTCACACTGACAAATTACAAGAGTTACATAGCGGCTTGAACCAGAAGAAACATCTCGATAAGTGCCAGCAGCGGCAAGCCGAGCTTAAACTGCCAATGCTTCGTCTTATGCCTGAACGCATACATGCCGACTGTCATACCGAAAGCTCCACCGAGAACAGCGCAAGTCCATAAAGTTTTTTCACTGATTCGATACTCACCTTTTTGGGCCCGCCTTTTATCATATCCCATTAAAAATAACCCGATCAGGCTAACTCCTAACAAAGCAACTAACCAAAAATTTTCCATCCGATATACTCCTATAAAAAATTAAAAGCCATCCTCCTTAGAGAATGGCTTGAAACTGAATCGATGTCAATAATTATTTACTGAATTGCTGCTTTGCAGTGTTTGCTAATTCAGCAAATGCTTTGTCATCGCTAACAGCCAGTTCAGCAAGCATTTTGCGGTTTACATCGATACCAGCAAGCTTTAATCCGTGCATTAAACGGCTGTAAGAAAGGCCGTTAATACGAGCAGCTGCATTGATACGAGTAATCCATAGTTTGCGGAAGTCGCGCTTTTTCTGGCGACGATCGCGGAATGCATACATCAGAGATTTCATTACTTGTTGGTTAGCTACTTTATATAATGTATGTTTTGAACCATAATAACCTTTGGCTAATTTAAGAACTTTTTTACGACGTTTGCGGGTAACTGTACCGCCTTTTACACGTGGCATTTATTTTCCCTCCTATTATCGGAAATTACTTAATGTTGTCTAATAAATGACGAATGCGTTTGAAATCGCCTTTAGAAACAAGAGTTGCTTTGCGAAGTTTACGCTTTGCTTTTGTAGATTTGTTAGCGAATAAGTGGCTTGTATAAGCGTGCGAACGTTTTAGTTTACCAGATCCAGTCTTCTTGAAACGCTTAGCAGCGCCGCGGTGTGTTTTCATTTTTGGCATTTGGGATTCCTCCTCTTACTTGTCGTTTTTAGGTGCAAGGACCATGAACATGCTTCGGCCGTCCATTTTTGGATGCGATTCAACCGTTGCAACTTCAGTGCAAGCTTGTGCGAAACGAATTAGGACTCGCTGGCCAATTTCCTTATGAGTAATCGCGCGTCCTTTGAATCGGATCGACGCTTTTACTTTATCGCCTTTTTCAAGGAATTTTATAGCATTGCGAAGCTTTGTATTAAAATCATGTTCATCAATGGTCGGGCTTAAACGAACTTCTTTGATATTAATAATTTTTTGATTTTTGCGAGCTTCTTTGTCTTTCTTCTGCTGCTCGAACTTAAACTTTCCATAGTCCATGATGCGGGCTACAGGAGGCTTTGCATTCGGTGCAACAAGAACTACATCAAGATTTACGCGCGTAGCAATTTCGAGTGCTTCATTCTTTGATTTAATTCCCAATTGCTCGCCATTTTGGTCAATGAGACGAACTTCACGGGCGCGAATGCCCTCGTTTAACAACATGTCTTTGCTAATAGTTAGACACCTCCAGGGTTTAATAACGAATACAAACATTTGGGTCAAGAATTATCCATGATCTCACTTCACCGAATCCCGGGTGTTTGGGACAGGTTGAATCGGTAAGTTGCTGCAGCACGGGCTGCTGCTTCGTGTTTTTACAAATAAAAAAGTGCAGGTGAACACACCCACACTTACGAATTCAGTAAGAAACAAAAAGTTTCACGTAAGACCTGCCAACTGCATAAGCGTCAATCAGGTGAGAAGCGGGTGCTTCTTCTTTTCCACAAAGTCGTATTCAATTTACCTAAATAACTATAACAAATTCATCTATGAATGTCAAATGAGCTACTTTTTTTTGCAACAAAGAGAATCTTACCAAAATTAAAGTGAGCTTGCAAGCTATTTTTAATATATACATCTCTCTTTTAATTCAGCGGACATCGCCATTCATTAAGCGAAACGCCTGAAACGCTCACAGTGAAAGAGAGGCTGTGGTTCCAGCCTCCCTGTTTGACAGCACTTTTACAGCTTCACTTCATCCTTCAAACCTTCAATAAAGCTTTCAAATTCAACTGTTTCAGACTTTTGCTCGCCATACTTGCGGACGTTGACCGCCTTTTCTTCGACTTCTTTATCGCCAACTACGAGCATATATGGGATTTTTTGCATTTGCGCTTCGCGGATTTTGTAGCCGATTTTTTCATTGCGTTCGTCAAGCTCAACGCGAAAGCCTTCTGCCCGCAGCTGCTCCTGTACCTGCTGGGCATAATCGAAATGAATATCCGGGGACACAGGAATGACCTGGACTTGGACAGGCGCGAGCCATGTTGGGAAAGCTCCTTTATATTCTTCGATTAAGAAGGCAACAAAGCGTTCCATTGTCGAAACGACCCCGCGGTGGATCACAACTGGGCGGTGCTGCTTTCCATCCTCGCCAATATAAGAAAGATCAAAGCGCTCAGGCAGCAAGAAATCCAACTGGACAGTCGATAAAGTTTCATCCTTACCGAGCGCTGTTTTTACTTGAACGTCCAATTTAGGTCCGTAGAATGCTGCTTCGCCTTCAGCTTCGAAGTAATCGACACCCAGCTCATCCATCGCTTCTTTCAGCATTGCCTGAGCTTTTTCCCACATTTCATCGTCATCAAAATATTTTTCAGTGTCCGCTGGATCCCGGTACGATAGCCGAAACGAATAATCATCGATATTAAAGTCTTTGTAAACCTCCAGCACTAACCGGACAACCCGTTTAAATTCCTCTTTAATTTGGTCAGGGCGGACAAAGATATGAGCATCATTTAAGGTCATCCCCCGAACACGCTGCAGACCGGACAATGCTCCGGACATCTCGTAACGGTGCATCATGCCGAGCTCGGCAATCCGAATTGGCAGCTCACGGTAGCTGTGGATGGCATTTTTATAAATCATCATATGGTGCGGACAGTTCATCGGCCGCAGCACAAGCTGCTCATTGTCCATATCCATGACAGGGAACATATCTTCTTGATAATGATCCCAGTGGCCGGAAGTCTTATAAAGGTCGACGCTGCCCATGATCGGAGTGTACACATGATCATAGCCTAGACGTTGTTCCTTATCGACAATATAGCGCTCGATAATCCGGCGGATGGTTGCGCCTTTTGGCAGCCATAGCGGCAGGCCCTGGCCGACCAGCTGTGAGTTTGTAAATAAACTTAACTCTTTGCCGAGCTTGCGGTGATCGCGCTCTTTTGCTTCTTCCAACAAGCGCAAATGCTCTTGAAGGTCTTCCTTTTTAAAGAAAGCAGTTCCGTAAATGCGCTGGAGCATCTTATTATCGCTGTTTCCGCGCCAGTACGCCCCGGCAATGCTCAACAGTTTGAACTCCTTCAATTTGCCGGTCGATGGCATATGCACGCCGCGGCATAGATCGAAAAATTCGCCCTGTTCATAAATAGTCACAGTTTCATGTTGAGGGATCGCCTCAATTAGCTCCAGCTTATATTCATCATCGATTTCTTTAAAGAGTTGTACAGCCTCATTGCGGCTTACTTCCTTGCGGACAATCTCAATGTTCTCATTGACGATCTTGGCCATTTCTTTTTCAATCAACGGGAGATCCTCCGGTGTTAACGATTCCTCCATATCAATATCATAGTAAAAGCCGCCGTCAATAACCGGGCCGACGCCGAGTTTGACATCTTTATAAAGGCGCTTGATCGCCTGGGCCATTAAATGGGCAGTGCTGTGCCGAAGAATTTCAAGCGCGTCTTCACTGTCCGCTGTAACAATTTCGATTGCCCCATCTTCCTCGATTGGACGGCGAAGATCATACAATTGGCCATCTAATTTACCGGCAATCGCTTTTTTCTTCAGTCCCGGACTGATTGAGGCAGCAACTTCTTCGGTTGTCGTTCCTTTGGAAAACTCCTTTACGGCTCCATCAGGAAAGGTTAATTTCACAACATCTGACATGACTCTTCCTCCTTTTCTAAACTGCGTAAGCGCCTGTTCAGACTATCGCCCGGTCAAGTCGCTTTTTCGCAAACTTAATGGACGCAGTGAAACAACGCTGGAACCGGGATTTATGCCAGTTCCCAAAACGCTATCTGTGTAAAAATAAAAAAACCCATCCCTGTAACAGGGACGAGTTTTATACACGCGGTTCCACCCAATTTCATATTTTCAGCAATTGAAAATATATCTCTGGAAAAATAACGGTTTTAGCCGTCAGCCAATACTTTTTGGATCAAGGAAACAGACGTGCTCTTCCCGATCATGTTCATGGCCGAAGTTCAGAGGCGGTAAGCATCAGGTCCGTGTTGGGAAAATTGCAGCCGTGTCTTCCCTCTCTGGTAACCGTAACCGAATACCCTTGTCCTCATCATTACTTTTACGAATGATTTTATGTACGTAATTATAGAGGGTATTTTTTTCAAAAGCAAGAGGTTCTTATTACATTTTTTCTTCAGCCGTATAGGGCAGGAAGCTTTTTCGATCATTAAAGTCGGCGACTGCCTGAATCGTAACCCTTTCCTCAAATATGTTGCAGATCGTGCGGACTAGCGGCTCATCACGATCTTCCGTGTAAAGAAAGATCATGGCCGGGGCAATCGAAAGCAATGGCGCAATCGTGACTGAATCCACATAAACTGGATGATTAAAGAGCAGCTTTCGATCGATCATTCTAACCAGGTCGGCCCGTTTGATTTCGTAAAAATGCTCGTCAAAAAAAGCAGATCCATCGTTAATGAGCAGGTGAAGCCGTCGAATTTTCATCTCCCGTTCTGCCAAAAAATCTCTTAATGTCTGAATAAATATTTGGTACTCCTGCTCCATTTTGTATTCGTCGATGGAGATTTCCACATACTTCTCAAGACAATCCAGATAGGGCCTGAGCCGAAATTTCACAAAAGAATCGAATGAAAAGGATAGATTTTTTTGAAAAAGGTCATCCATAGCTTCCTTCAATATATTCTCCTCGTTCGTATCCTGAAGCAGGACCGCTAGTTCCTCACGATTCCCGTCCAAAATCGAATAAATAATTTCCATGATTTGCGACTGTTCCTCGGTGTCATTAAAAAAATAGTTTTCTGCTAAAATCGTCCGGAACCATTGCTCCCGTTTCCAATAAATAATAAATTCATAGAAAGCCTGTTTCACATCCGCTAAAATAATGTCCGCATTCGCTTCTGCCGTAAGCTTAATTATATGTGGATCTTCAAAAAGAAGATTTATTTTTCCGGACTCGGAGGATAAATGCCGCTGTAAATATTTAATAAGTCCTTTTGCATCCTCTTGTTTTTGGAAGATGATCTCAAACAACCAAATCCCCCCTATATCAAAATCTCTAATTTTATGTATATGGGGAACAGGGACAAAATAGAAGCAAGCACGCCGAAAGTCCTTAGTGATTTTCTGATCCGTTTAGATAAAAAAACCACCTTAAGTAACAGGTGGTTGAATACATTATTTTCTTCGGTTCTCACCGTCAAGCATGATAGGCTCAGCCAAAAATCTGATGCGTTCCATAATCCGGCGCGCTTTCATTTTTTCTTCCTCACCGCGCTGGCTGTATGTTAAATGATGCTCAAGCCCCTTGAAGTCGAAATTGGATGTAAAGAAAGTTGGCAGGTTTTCGGACATGCGATATTGCAGGATCGGACCAAGCACCTCGTCCCTGACCCAGCTCGACATCGTTTCAGCGCCAATATCATCGAGCATTAAAATCGGCTGCTTCTTGATCGTTTCAATTTTCCCATTTAATGTCGAGTCAGCAATCGAATTTTTCATTTCTCTGAGCAGTTCAGGCACAAACACGATCATCGAGGAGATTTTTTTTGCGGCCAGTTCATTGGCAATTGCCCCTAACAGGAATGATTTTCCGACTCCAAATTCTCCAAATAAATATAAACCTTTTACTTTCTCTCCAGATTGATAGGCTGCGATAAAGTCTCCCGCTTTTTCAAGAGCTGTATAGCGGCCTGGATTATCGGCTTTCAGATCAAAATCACTAAAGGAAACTTGTAAAATATCTTTTGGAAAATACATGCTTTTAATCAGCTTTTCGTTCTTGCGCTTTTCATCCTCCATCACCTTTCTCGGGCAGCGATCATAGTGGATATCGATCGCATTTCTCCCGATTACCAGTTTGGGATGATACCCCTGCATATAATTAATACAGCCGCCAAGGCTTGGACACCGATTACATTCTTTGCTTTGATCGGTGTATTCAAGCAGCTTTCCCATGCTTCTTTCGACCATTCCATCGTTCACTTCATCCCTATGCTCGCTCAGAAAAGCGTTAATCTCGGGACTTTTCATAATTTTATCCCGCATTAAGGCATAGCGTTTTTGAAAGTCTTCATTTCCGGCAAGCCTTTTTATCGTCTGGTTAATTTTCTCCACATTTGTTCACCACCTATGTCCTCAGCTTTTTCAGCTTCTCTTCAAGTGCACGTTTTTTTTCTTCAAAGTTCGGAATAATTGCCGGTTCTTCTTTTGCTGCAGACGGACTATCATTTTCCTTAAACCAATCAGGCAATTGTTCCGTCCGGATTGGCTTGCGCCTTGTCTGGGTTCCCTGGCCGGCGGTTTTTTTACCATCAGCCCATTCCAGATACTGACGGTGTTCGCTGATTGCCAGCTCCATTGCTTCTTTTACGGTCTTTATTTTCTTCCTTGCCCAGTGGCTGGCAATTTTCTCGATGTAACCCTTTGTCAGCTTCATATTTGTTTTAAGAAGCACATATTGAATGAGCACATTCGTGACACCGGGAAGAAGTTTTTGTTGAAACATTACTTCTTCAATAATTTGCAAGTCGGTTTTCGTTGGTTCAGCCCCGCCGGAAATATCCTTTAACAACTTGCGGGGGGAAGTCGTTTCAAGATAGTGGACGAGCTGCTCCTCTTGCGTTTTCGGTTCAGCACTTGCTGTCATATGAACAACAGGCTGGTGGCGGTCAACAAGTGACGGCAGCTTGTCCTGATGTTCAAACTGGTACCAATCCCGCGCTGCCTTGCGCAATTCTTCAATATCAATTTCATCTTCCGCCGTTACAGCGCTGAGAATAATGCTTTTCATTTGAATCGGATCGATTCCATACAGAAACGACAGGTTGCTGATCGCTTCTTTCACTTTTTTGTTCAAAGCTTTTTTAGGTACTAACGATTCCTGCAATCCAGCAGTCAACAATTCAAAATTGAAAGACTCTGTATCTATTTGAATCCCGGTTTGTTCTGCTCTGCCTATAAAAGCCTGGCCATTGTCGGCGCTGAGGCTCCTCGCAGTTTCCTCATCAAGCTGCAGGGAAGCTATTGATGCAGAGGCATAGACATCCTGAAAAGCCCTTGTAATATTCTTATATTCTTCATGGGCAGGAAGCTTTTGGTCACTGAAAACCCTTTTTAAACGCGCAAACTGATTTTTGCCGATTTTTCTATATAAATAGATATTGAGCATGCCATCGAGGAAGAATTGTTCCGGATTCAAAGGGGGCTGAAGCTCGTATATAAATTCCCGGCTGTCATTTGCAGACCGTATATAGCTTTTGAGCAAGCCGATCCCTTCAAGCTTCAGCCTCGCTTCATAAATGTCCTTGAGGCCCATCCCCATAATCGTCATTAATCCATGATGGGACTGGGACTCTGACCAGATCCGATTTTCTTCGAGCTCACCCCAAAAAGTCAGGTACAGACTGAAGCACGCAGAACCGATGAGCGGCTGGTATAAAAATGTTAACACTTTTCGGTCGAAGTCATGAAGCAGGCCATTTGCCCTTACAACATAACGGTCAACCGGTAAAAGCTCTTGCCAATGCTGGACCATAACCTTCAACCCTTCAAAAATAATATCAAAGTAGATTCCAAGAATCCCGGCTAAAAGAAAGCTGGAGACCGGATCCAATCAATTTCAATGTCTTGAACTTATAAGCTTAAAAAAGAGCTAAAGGGTTCCTTCAGCTCCTTATGACTGCTCGCGTTTGATCAATTCTTTTAATTCATCAATAAATACATTAATATCTTTAAATTGCCGATAAACTGAAGCAAACCGGACATAGGCCACCTCATCGACATCTGCAAGCCTGTCCATCACCATTTCACCGATCACTTCGCTCTTTATTTCCGAAACGCCCTGGCTTCGCAGCTCTTTTTCGACATCGTGGGCAATCTCCTCAAGCTGCTGGAGCTCGACCGGCCGCTTCTCACATGCCTTGATAAGCCCGCGCAGCATCTTTTCACGGCTGAATTCTTCTCGTGTTCCTTCTTTTTTTACAACAACAAGCGGAATTTCTTCCACTTTTTCAAATGTGGTAAACCGATAACCGCAAGCCTCACACTCCCGCCTTCTACGAATCGAGCGGCTGTCATCAACGGGCCGGGAATCCAAAACACGCGTGCTGTTATTTTGGCAGGAAGGACATTTCATAAAATCAGCTCCGAATTCTCCAATAATTTAATAATGGCTCTTACTAATATCTTATATAAAAGGAGTGGTCAGAACAAGTGCCACTTACTCGGCATGCTTTCCTGATCCGATATATGTAAACCTTTCGTCAAACTTTTTATAAAAAGAAAGCAGCTCGTTTTTTAGAGACCTGTGGAACCCGGCCAATGAGAATTTTTCGGTTGAAATATTCATATCAATCGCTGTTTCGTAAGGCTTTACCGTTATGATCGTCACGATCAAAAAGGCCGGGACATTCCCTTTCACTTCAACAGCGATTTCCCCATGTTCTTTGGCGACGCTTGTAACTCTGCAGTTGCTGTCATTTTTGAATATTTCTTCAGCTGCCTGGAACACTTGATTAAAGCTGCCCTTATAATATCGGGTCTTCAAGTCACTGTCGGGATGGTTCTCCTTCGTTTCGCATTGCTTGCTGTATCTCGTTCTGAGCGCGCGAAAAACTGACATCGTCATTCCCACCTTTAATTCGTTTTCTACTAGTTTACAATATTATTTCCGAAATTAAAAAAGAGGTGTATAAATTACACCCCTTGCCTGCAAATTTCCAGTTTATAGAGCTTTCGCTTGTGCTTGTTTTACTTGTACAGGACCCATCCCGCGAGGAATCTCGATATTCTCACGTGTTTGAGCACCTAACGCTTCTGCAATATAATCTGCAGCAATGTTAGGATCTAAATCACCACATGTATACACATCAATGCTGGCATATCCGTGTTCAGGGAAGCTGTGTATCGTTAAATGTGATTCAGAAATAATAACGACTCCGCTAACGCCCTGTGGTGCAAACTTATGAAATGCAACTTCGCGAATTTCAGCACCTGATTTTAATGCTGCGTCCACAAAAGTTTGCTCAATTAATTCCATATCATTCAATTTTTCAAAATCGCAACCCCATAGTTCTGAAATCACGTGACGACCCATTGTTTCCATATTCAATTTCCCCCTTAAGCTTTTTCGCTTCATTCATGAAATGACATTTACAGCGGCATCTTTTAACTACCACGGGGGAAAGTTAGTCCAAAGAGGTCCTAACCCTTTAAGTAGCTATCCGTACCATATTTCAAGAAGTTCACGAGGAATAGTATACTTTGTTTATATTTTTTTTGCAACATATCAATTTAAAAAATTCTCGATCGATATTTGCGAAACGATTGTCGCATTTTATGATACTTTGGGTAAAAAAAATTCTATTAAAAAAGCTTGCCGCATAAACGGCAAGCTTTTTCCTTCTACTTTAATTGGCGACCTTGACCGCAGCTGTACTCATCATCTCCCGGGCCACAAATGTTGCAAGATCTACAACACGGCACGAATAGCCCCACTCATTATCATACCAGGCAAGAACCTTCACCTTGTTAGCACCGATTACAATCGTTGATAGGCCATCTATAATCGCTGAATGGGTATTCGTATTAAAGTCGATCGAGACAAGCGGTTCCTCAGTAAAGTCGAGAATTCCCTTTAAAGAACCGGTTGAAGCAGTAATGAAAGCATCATTTACCTCGTCCACCGTTACTTCCCGTTTTAAATCGACCACTAAATCAACGAGGGATACATTTGGTGTTGGAACGCGAAGCGCCATTCCATGCAGCTTTCCTTTTAATTGCGGCAGCACGAGTGATAAGGCTTTGGCTGCACCAGTTGATGTCGGGATGATCGATTGACCGCATGCCCGGGCACGGCGTAAATCTTTATGTGGATTATCGATATTTTTTTGATCGTTTGTATAAGCATGCACGGTTGTCATTAACCCGTTATCAATTCCAAACTTTTCATCGAGAACTTTAGCAACAGGCGCCAAACAGTTAGTCGTGCACGAGGCATTAGAAATGATATCGTGCTTATCAATATTTAATGCGCTTTCATTTACACCCATCACTATCGTGATATCTTCATTTTTCCCCGGAGCTGTTAAAATCACTTTCTTGGCACCTGCTTCAAGGTGCAGGGCGGCTTTGTCCCGTGAATTGAACTTACCTGTCGCCTCAATAACAATATCGATGTCCATTTCTTTCCATGGCAACTCAATTGGATCCCTGCTGCTCAATAATTTGACACGTTTTCCATTGACGTTTAGTGCATTTTCTTCCGGGAAAACATCGCCTTCAAATTTCCCATGATTCGTATCATATTTTATTAAATGGGCCAACGTTTCCGGCGGATAACTGGCATTGATGGCCACAATCTCAATGTTTTTTTCAAGAATGGCTTTTCTAAATACCATTCTTCCAATTCTTCCAAAACCGTTGATCGCAACTCTTGCCTTCATTTGACGGCTCCTTCCGCATTAGTGTTATACTTATTAAGCGATTTAACTGCTAATAGTATAACATATTGGATTGGATTTGTGATCTTTTTAATGCGGAATTTTAAAATGTTTTCCAACTGACAATCGTAATAACCTTTATTACACAACAAAGGAGAGGGAACATGCCCTCTCCTTTACTTTTTAAATCCCCAGCTTTTTAAAATTTGCATAAGCTGTTTTCTTGTTTCTTCAATTGTTCCATTATTATTGATGACTGCATCGGCAAGCTTCACTTTTTCTTTTAATGGCATTTGCGCATTGATTCTTGCGAGCGCTTCTTGTTCCGAAAAAGAGTTTCGGTTCATCAGCCTCGCTAATTGGACATCCGGATCAGTATAGACGAGGAGCACCTTGTCAACGATGCTCGTTAATTTACTTTCTAATAAAAGCGGGATATCCATGACGATCAGCTGTTCCCCATTTTCGAGCGCTGTTTCCCTTTTCAAAGCCATCCGTTCGCGGACTGCCGGGTGAACGATACGATTTAAAACGAGGCGCTTTTCTTCATCATTAAAAATAATCTCTCCGAGCTTGCTGCGATTAATTTCGAGATCGGCAGCGAGGATATCAGCCCCAAAGTAATCGACAATTTCCTGATGAGCACGCTCGCCCCTTTTGACAGCCGCACGCGCTTCTGCATCCGCATCAATTACGGTTAATCCCATTTCTTTCAGCATGTTCGCAACCGTGCTTTTTCCGCTCGCAATACCGCCTGTTAATCCTGCAACAAGTGCCATGGCGTATTCCTTTCTATCGGTTCACATTTTCCAGATTCCGATCATAATAAGAAGAATTCCGGGAACAAACGAAAATTTTTGCAACCAACCGTAAGTTGAAAACATCGAACCTGTTCTCATGCCGATAAAAACAAACAAAGAACTCATAACCGCGACCGTAACGGCGAGGTATAGCGGCGAAAAACCTAGCATTGCCGCCCCCACCCCTGCCCCGAATGCATCAAAAGACAGTGCAAGCCCGAGCAGCACAGCTTCAATTCCGGTGATCGTTCCCGATTTGTCAAGATCAGCCGCCATCGGCTTACGCAAAATATTTACAGCCAGTCCCAACGATTTGATTTCAAAATTGACAATTGTTTTTTCTTCGAACGAACCATCCTTTGTTTTTGCCGGGCGGAATACTTGAAATAAAATCCACGCCCCCAATAATACAAAGATTAATCCTCCAATGCGATCCGCCGCAGCTGTCGATAGAAAAGCTACTAATATACGCCCTACAGCCATAGCAGCCATTAACGAAGCGGCCGAGCAACAGGCAATGATGATGATGGATTTAAACGGAATCCGCATTTTTCTGAGCCCATACGTAAAGCCAACACTAAAACTGTCAAGACTGACAGCAAACGCCAATAATAGAAGTGAGATCATCTGCGTCATTAGTAGAGCCCCTTCCTGTCAATCGCTACATTAGTATATGGAAGGAGCCCATCCAATGTGAAACGGCGGGCAGTGTCTTTAGTATTTGCTTTTTAATGGAGCACAGTTATTTTTGGCATTGCGGGCAATAATGCGTACCCCTGCCGCCAACAACAGTTTTCTCGAGAGGCAGGCCGCAATGTTTGCATGGTTCATCTTTTCGTCCATAGACAAACAGCTCTAATTGAAACATCCCCATTTCTCCCTGCGAATTCACATAAGAGCGAACCGTGCTTCCGCCTTTTTCAACGGCTTCTGTTAATGTCGCGATAATTTCTTTGTATAAGCTCTTGAGCTCTTCGTTTGTAAGTGAATTGGCAATCCGTTCCGGATAAATTCCGGCTCTGAACAATGCTTCATCGACATAAATATTCCCGAGACCAACGACGATCGATTGGTCAAGAAGGGCTGTTTTAATTTTTCTGTTTGTTTTCGCCAGCTTCTCACGCAAATGCTCGATTGTAAAAGCTTCATCAAAAGGCTCCGGGCCGAGCTGAAGAAGCGGCAGTGATAGGAATTCTTCGCCTTTTTTGAATAAATGCATCGTTCCAAACTTGCGGACATCCCTATATCGAAGTTCTGTGCCATCGGTAAAATGAAAAATGACATGGGTATGCTTATCCACATCGTCTCCTTTATTAAAAAGGGCGTAGCGTCCCTCCATTCGCAAATGGGAAACAAGTGCATAATCATTCGTATAAAAAATTAAAAATTTCCCCCGTCTGCCAATTTCGATGATACGCTGACCCTGAAGAGCATCCGCAAATTGCGCTGCCTCTTCAGGAAGTTTAATGATCTTTGGCCAAAACACTGACACGTATTCAATCTCTTTCTCCAGCACTAAATTTTTTAATGTTCTTCTGACTGTTTCAACCTCTGGAAGCTCCGGCATATTCTCTCTCCTTTGTCCGGACGTTATTTTGCATCAAACCAGGTTGGTCCATAAGAATAATCGACCTTAAGCGGAACCTTTAAATCTACCGCGTTTTCCATTACTTCCGGGACAATCTTCTTCAGCCGCTCGATTTCATCTTTTGGTGCTTCAAAAATTAATTCGTCATGGACCTGGAGAAGCAATCTCGTTTTCAGCCCCTCTTCTTTTAACCTGGCGGCCATGTCAATCATTGCTTTTTTAATAATGTCCGCCGCACTTCCCTGGATCGGGGTGTTCATCGCTGTCCGTTCCGCAAAGCTGCGCAAATTAAAGTTGCGGCTCGTAATTTCCGGAATATACCTTCTGCGCTGAAGCAAGGTTGAGACATACCCTTTTTGCTTTGCTTCCTTGACGATATCTTCCATATATTCTTTAACACCGGGGTAGCTATCAAGGTAGCGTTCAATAAACAGCCCTGCTTCTTTCCGGCTAATCCCCAGACTTTGCGATAGACCGTAATCGCTGATTCCATAAACGATCCCGAAGTTGACTGCCTTTGCATGGCGGCGCATATTTCCTGTTACTTCGTCGGCGCTGACATGGAAAACCTGCATCGCGGTATTGGTATGAATATCAAGATCTTCCTGAAAGGCTTCGATCAATTTTTCATCACCGGAAATATGGGCAAGCACCCGCAGTTCGATTTGTGAATAATCTGCAGCGAATATAACCCAATCGGACTCCGATGGCACGAAAGCCTGCCTGATTTTCCTGCCTTCTTCAAGTCGGATCGGAATATTTTGCAGGTTAGGATCCGTTGAACTGAGCCTGCCTGTTTGCGTAAGCGCCTGGTTGAAGCGGGTATGAACCTTCTCTGTCCGCTGATCGACAACCTTTAACAACCCTTCAATATATGTAGACTGAAGTTTGCCAAGCTGGCGGTAGTGGAGAATATCCCTGACGATACTATGCTGATGCTCCAGTTTCTCCAGCACATCGGCCGAAGTTGAATAACCCGTTTTTGTTTTCTTAATCGCAGGCAGTCCAAGCTTTTCAAATAGAATGACACCGAGCTGCTTTGGTGAGTTTATGTTAAAAGCCTCGCCCGCATGTTCGTGGATACGTTCTTCTACTTCTTTTAGCCTGATCGTTAGTTCGTTGCCCATCGAGCGGAGTCTCTCAAGGTCAACCTTTACACCTTGCGACTCCATATCTGCAAGAATTAACGACAATGGCAGTTCCAAATCGGTGAACAGCTCATATTGCTGGTTATCCTTTAATTCCCCGGTTAATCTTTTTCCAAGAGCTGCCATCGCCACGGCTTTGCGAACCAAATGTTCGCCGAGTTTCTCTTCGGCTGGAATTTTCCGTTTGGCGCCTTTGCCGTAGAATGATTCGTCAGATTGGACATTTTTTATTCCGTAGCGATGAGCGATCGTGGCAATATCATCGATAGGCTCAGCCGGATTAATAATGTATGAGCCAAGCAAAATATCAAACGTAACACCCTTCAGGTGAATGTTATGATGGCGAAGCGAGACTTCAGAGCGTTTTGTATCATAGACCGTTTTCCGTTTGCTCTCATCTTCAGCCCATTTTTTAAAAGCTTCCGAGCGTAAAGCTGTTTCAGTCGAAAAAAAGTAGTTCCCTTTTTCACTGGCAACAGAAAAGCCGATGATGTCTGCATAATGATAATTGTCCTCGAGAACCTCTACATAAAAAGAGGTTTCATCTGCGAACATTCCGTCTGTCACTTCTTCAACTATGGTATATTCAATCTCCTCAAGCTTTGGATCGTCCGTTGCTTCCGTATCTGCACCGAGCTTGTCCAGCAACGAATTAAAACCAAGCTCTTTAAAGATTTTAATCACTTTTTCGCGCTGGTAGCCTTCATATTCAGCTTCAGAAGGCTTGATCGCAACTGGCGCTTCGGTCGTGATCGTAGCCAGTTCTTTACTCATTAATGCCTGGTCTTTGAATTCCTCGAGCTTTTCCTTCAACTTCTTCCCATTTACTTGGTCAATCGAGTTGAGCAGATTTTCAAGCGTCTCAAATTCCGCAAGAAGCTTGATCGCTGTTTTTTCGCCAATACCGGGCACGCCCGGAATATTATCGGAGCTATCACCCATTAACCCTTTCATATCAATGATTTGCGCTGGGGTAAGCCCGTATTTCTCTTTGATATGATCAGGGGTGTACGCTTCTATATCGGTGATTCCTTTGCGGGTAATGTTCACGGTCGTCCGTTCCGAGCTCAGCTGGGTCAAGTCTTTATCCCCGGATATGACTTTAACGGAATAGCCCTCTTTCTCAGCTTCCTTTGAAAGCGTGCCAATAATGTCATCGGCTTCATAGTTCTCAAGCTCATACGTTTTGATACTATACGCATCAAGCAGCTCGCGGATAAACGGAAACTGTTCCGATAGTTCCGGCGGCGTTTTCTGCCGTCCGCCTTTATATTCACTGAATGTTTGATGCCTGAACGTCGTTTTTCCCGCATCAAAGGCAACAAGGATATGTGAAGGTTTTTCATCCTCTAGAATTCTCATCAGCATCATCGTGAAGCCGTATACCGCATTCGTATGGATCCCTTTATCATTATTCAACAATGGCAATGCAAAAAATGCCCTGTAGGCAATGCTGTTCCCATCAATTAACACAAGTTTTTTTTCCACCGGAATTCCTCCTTATACCACCTAATCATCTATATTAAAAAAAGTGTCCCTGCACACAGGTCATCTTGTCAGGCGAGCTTCATTTCTATATGAAAAACCGCTATTTCCCTTCTTTATTCTATCATGAGTAGAATCAGAAAGGGAAATAACGGTCATGTGTGCATGATCCTAAAACAGACAATTACATTGTTTATTGTGTATTGCCAGTTAACAAGCTGGTATATGGAGAATCAGACGGGAGCACAACCACGGTTTCGCCGTTAATCGTTTTCTTGTACGATTCAAGTGTTCTAAACAATGAATAAAATTCCGGATCTTTTGAGAAGGATTGATTATACACCCTTGCCGCTTCCGACTCTCCTTCTGCACGAATCGTTTCTGCATCGGCCTGGGCTTTGGCAAGCATTTCTTTCACTTTCCTGTCTGTTTCTGCCTCAATCCGATTTTTTTCGGCGTCCCCCATTGAGAGATATTCCTGGGCAGTTGACTGGCGTTCGGAAATCATCCGGGTGTAAACTGATTGTTCATTCTCGCCCGGTAAATCCGTTCTCTTTATTCTTACGTCTGTAACGGTAATTCCATAATTCACATTGGCAAGCAGCTCATTGACTTTGTCGGTGACCCGGTCATTTAATGAACCGCGTGACGATTTTTCATCGTTAATGATCTCATCATAATTGAGCTGGCCAAGCTCTGTGCGAACAACTGAGTAGATGAACTCTTCCATCCTTGATTCCGCATTGATAACCGACCTGGCATTGGCAATCATTTTTTTCGGATCGCTAATTCTCCAGACCGCATAATTATCGATGAGCATTCTCTTTTTGTCTTTCGTATTGATTTCAGCCTCAGAGACATCGTATGTCATTTGGTGTTTTGGCAGGGTTGTAACACTTTGGACAAACGGGATTTTATAGTTTAAGCCCGGCTCGCTTTCAATCCTGACAACCTCACCAAACTGGCGGACAACCTTAAATTCGCCTTCCTTCACGATAAACAGGTTTGTAAAAATAAAGACTAAAACAAAGATAACAATGATCAAGAATATACCGGCTTTAATATAATTTCGCAATTGAAACCCGTTCGCAATCCTTTCCTTCATGCTAATCACTTTTTGATCAGTCATTATTCCCGCCCCCTTCCTGTTTCTTCTCGGCTTGAACCTTTGGCTGCTCTGTTTCAAGCGGTCGGATTGGGAAATACTTCATCGTGTTGCCATCATCATTCATAATATAGATCTCCGCTCCAGGCAAGACTTGCTCAAGCGTTTCGAGAACGAGGCGTTGTCTCGTGATATCCTGGTTATTTTGATATTGATCGTATAGCTTATCAAATACGGCTATTTCGCCGCGGGCCCGTTCAATCCGTTCAGTTTTATCGCCTGCAGCTCTTGAAAGCAAGGCATCTTTCTCACCTTCGGCTTCGTTCGTGCGCTGATTCTCATACTTTTTAGCTTCATTGATTTTTGTATTCATTGTTTCACGGGCACTTGTCACATCCGTAAACGCAGTGCGGACCTCTTTGTTTGGCAGTTCCACATCCTGCAGCTTCACACCTAAAACAGATATGCCAATATCATATTTTTCGATTAATGTCGCCAGCAGTTCCCTGACTTGCCCCTCAATTTCAGCTTTTCCCGATGTTAAGGCATCATCAATTTTCGAGCTTCCAATAATGCTTCTTAACGATGCAGACGTAGCATCATAGAGGATTTCTTGCGGATCTTCGGCATTATATAGATACTTGGAAGGGTCCGTAATTTTCCAATTGACAACCATGTCTGCCAATACGATATTTTCATCCCCTGTAATCATCTTTGTTTCATCCGGAAATTCTTTTATCTCTCCGTCTTTTTCTTCATAGCCAAATTGAAGGCTGAATGTTTCTTTCGATAGTTTTTCGACGCTTTGAATCGGCCATGGCATCTTAAAATGCAGGCCTGGTTCGTCAATTCCTTCCTCAACTTTGCCAAATGTAAGAATAACCGCCTGGTCAGACTCATCAACTGTATACCAGGTAGTAAATGCAACAATACTTAACACAATGACAAGCAGAACAATGCCGGAAATCGTGTAAATTCTCTTCAGGCTCATCATTTTCCCCTGCTCCCTTCCAAATCTTTTCTCTTTTCTTTGTATTACGCGGAAAAAGACGAAAGGTTTCAAAAATAATTGGGAGCTGCGGATTTGTAAAGTATCCATAAATAGAAAAAGACGAAAGCGGGGTCTGCTTTCGTCTCTCTCACTTGGCTCCTTGGATGAAGGGGTTTTTCAAATATGATTGTAACAACCCAATGTTAAGAAAAATTAAACACTATGTTAAAGTACTGTAAACTTCATCCAATTGGCAATTATTTATTTAGGCTTTTTAAAAGTTCGATAGTGAATTCTGTCCCTTTTCCGACATTGCTCCTGACAAAGATGCTGCCTTTATGCGCTTCGATAAGGTGCTTAACAATCGCAAGACCGAGGCCAGTTCCCCCTGAATTTCGGCTTCTTGCTTTGTCAACCCGATAAAAGCGTTCAAAGATGCGCGGAATTTCTTCTTTCTTGATTCCAATTCCAGTATCCTTTATCTGCACCGTGACCGTTTCCTCTGCCTCCTTGACAGAAACGGTCACCGTACCACCCTCAGGAGTGTACGTGATCGAGTTATTGATAACATTGATAAACACTTGTTTCAATCGGTATTGATCCCCTTCAATCTCGAGCTCACCTTGATCAGCTTCGAGGTGCAAGTCAATATTCTTTTCCTTCGCTTCCCCCTCTAAAATCGCAAAGACTTCATGTAAAGTTGAGATAAGATCGAGCGGCTGAACATTTAAAACAAATCCCTCTTTCTCCGTTTTCGATAAGTCGAGTAGATCCTGAATCAGCGACTGGAGTCTGTCACTTTCTTTTAAAATAATATTCAAAAACGCTTCAAGCGTATCTCTTTCGTTCATGGCTCCGTCCAATAGCGTTTCTGAAAAACCCTTGATCGAAGTAATCGGTGTTTTTAGTTCATGCGAAACGTTGGCGACGAAATCCTTTCTCATTTGCTCGAGCTTTTTCAATTCAGTAATATCATGAAAAACAAGCAAAATCCCCTTCCAAACGTCATTCGTTCCGATGATCGGCGCTCCATACACCTCAAAGTGGCGCCTTTCAATTGACAGGGGAATGAGCATTTGCTTTTTCACTCTTTGCTCTGTCATAAAAATCTCTTCAACCAGCTTTGAAATTTCTTTATGTTCAATCACTTCGTAATAGAGCTGGTATAGATATTTGGAAGGATCCACATTAAATATCTCTTTGTACGTACGGTTAATCATGTTGACATAGCCGCGGCTGTCAATCAGAACCATGCCGCTGCCCATATTTTCAATTAATGTTGTCAGCCTGTCCTGCTGCATCTCCTGCGCTTTCATCATATCCTGAAGATTTCGGGCCAGCACATTAATGGAAGCACTGAGCATGCCGGTTTCATCAATATGGTCTTCATATGTGCGGGCTCGATAATTACCTTTCGCCAGCTCAATCGCAACATTGGTTGCCGCTTCGACCGGCTTCGTGTAGCGGGTTGTAATTCTCGTCCCGAGCAAAATAATCACAAAAAGGGATATCCCAAGACTGACGATTAACAGCCACCATATTTGCGTATATGCGTTTTTCAGCTCACCCATTTTTGTGCTTAAAAACAGATAACCCATCTTTTCCCCATCTTGCATGATTGGCTTCCAATAATAATGGACGTCATACTCCCGGCCCAATTCATAGCCTGCTTCTTCATCTGCGCTGTCCTCGACAATTTGGCGAATAATTTCGTCATGCCTTATCACTTTAGCATCATTTAGTTCTCCGCTGTCAAAAAGAATATCGCCTTGTAAATCAGCAAACGTCACGCGCGCATCAAGCATATCGGCAATTGACAGGAATCTTTCCTGATTGATTGCGGCAATTCCCCCAATATCCTCAATGTACATTGAGACAAGCTTGCTTTCTTTTTCGAGTCTTTCATTAAATGAGTTCAAGTAATAGTTTTTAAATAATTGTCCAAGCAAAAGACCCAGTCCAAGCAAAACAGCCATAATTAACGTAATAAGCGCAAAAAGGAGCCTCGTCCGAAATCTTGTCATTCTCCTTTAGGCTCCTCCAGTTTATACCCGAGTCCGCGTATCGTCTTGATATAGACGGGCTTTTTTGTATTTGGTTCAATTTTTTCGCGGAGATGGCTAATATGAACATCGACAATTCTTGTATCGCCGGCAAAATCATAATTCCAGACTGCGCTTAATAGCTGGTCCCGGGTTAACACTCTTCCCTTATGCCTGGCCAGGTACAACAGCAGTTCAAATTCCTTCGGTGTCAGTTCTATTTGCTCTTCGCCAAAAAACGCTTCATAATGCTCTGGATATATTTTGATTTCCGCTATTTTAAGTGCGTCCGATTCTTCATGCTCGGTTTCTTTTGCTTCTAATTGGAACTGCGATCTTCTTAAAATCGCTTTAACCCTGGCGATCACTTCGCGCGGGCTGAAAGGCTTAGTCATATAATCATCTGCCCCTAATTCGAGGCCGAGGACTTTATCAAATTCATCATCCTTTGCCGTCAGCATTAAAATGGGCGTCAGCACCTTTTGCTGCCTTAGCTGTTTGCAAACTTCAATGCCATCCAGCTTCGGAAGCATTAAATCAAGAATAATCAGGTCGGGTTCTTCAAGCAGGGCAAGGTTTTTCCCTTCCTCACCATCCATAGCCGTAACAACCTTGAATCCAGACTGCTCCAAATTATATTGAAGCAATGTTACAATCGATTGTTCATCATCGACAACCAGCACTTTTTTGTCCATAAAAGCCTCCGATATAATTAAATTCCCCCATCAAGCCGTGAATCCAAGATCCATAAACTTATTATAATATATTTTCAGCATGTAAGAGCAATTGATGTATCAAACTCAAATAAGTTACGATAAACTCGCCGGGGAATCGTGATTCAAGGGCGAGCAATCGAGCCCATTCTCCGGATATAAAAAATGAGATATGCGTTTGCATATCCCAGAGAAGATTAAAAATTATCAAGTGCCTGTCCGTCCATCGCTGCCGGTTCGTAGGGAGGGCACACGGAAACGGAACCATTAATAACGGTTTCTCCGTGTTCATCCGTGGCATGGATGGTGATCTGAACAGTTTTGTTTTCTTTGTTAACGTTTGTCACTTCAAACAGAAATTGAACGGTTCCATAATGGTAAACCGGATTTGTAAATTCAATCTCAGTTTTTAAAATATGGCTGCCGGGACCGGGTAAATATTTCGACACAGCTGATGTTATAATACCCGTTAGCATAATGCTCGGAACAATCGGCTTTTTATAAGGCGTTTGCGATGCATAATCATGTTGGATATAAAGTGGATTTGCATCATTCGTTAACCCTAAAAAGAGCAGCAAATCTTTATCCTCAATTTTTTCTGTTAATGTCAGCTTTTCACCGACCGAAATCTCTTCGATTCTCCTGCCGAGCTTTCGCTTTTTTCCGAGTAACATTCGCCTGCGCACCCCTCTTTACATATGATACTGAAACGACAAAAGCAGACCTGGTCTTCTTATTATATTACCTCAGTCTATTTCTATTATTCTTATTTTATAACATGCTTGAATAAATTTCATAAAGCATTTCTTAATTGAAAAAACGAACAATTATTTTAAAGTAAATTAGTATTATATTGAATCATCCTGGTTTGTTGAGACAATTTAATTCGTTTTCGGTTTAGCTTATTACATTGTGAAATTACTCGCTTAAAAAAAATTCGGGGAAAGCCCCCGAATTTAGTAACCCTTTTTCAGAAAGAACCGGCACAGCGTCCCTTAAGCAAGAACAGTCATTACATTGCGAACCGCTTCAGCTGATTTATCAAGAGCTGCCTTTTCATCTGCGGTTAATTCAAGTTCGATTACTTTTTCAATGCCATTACCGCCCAGAATCGTCGGTACTCCAAGATAAATTCCGTCATAACCATATTCTCCTTCAAGATAAGCAATCGAAGGAAGAACACGGCGCTGATCTTTAAGAATAGCTTCGCACATTTCGACGAGAGAAGCAGCCGGAGCATAGTAGGCGCTGCCATTGCCGAGCAGGTTGACAATTTCACCGCCGCCTTTGCGCGTGCGCTCAACAATTGCTTCAAGGCGCTCTTTCGGAATAAGCGCTTCCAAAGGAATGCCTCCTGCATAGGAATAGCGGACAAGCGGTACCATCTCATCTCCGTGTCCGCCCAAGACGAAACCAGTGATGTCTTTAACGGAAACATTTAATTCCTGGGCGACAAATGTCCGGAACCGTGCTGAATCAAGAACGCCCGATTGGCCTATGACCCTGTTTTTAGGGAAACCGGATTCTGTAAAAACAGTGTACGTCATCGCATCGACCGGATTTGTCAGGACAACTATAAAGCTGTCAGGTGAATGTTTAACAATCTCGCTGGCAACGCTTTTCATAATTTTTTGGTTTGTCTGTACTAAATCATCGCGGCTCATACCAGGCTTCCGGGCAATCCCTGCAGTAATCACGACAATATCAGAATCCTTTGTGTCCTCATAGCTGGAAGTGCCGGTAATGTTTGCATCAAATCCCTGCACAGGGCTGGCCTCAAGCATGTCTAAAGCCTTCCCCTTAGTCGGATTTTCCATTTGCGGAATATCAACGAGCACAACATCGCCCAGCTCCTTTTGCGCAAGTAAAAAGGCCGTTGTTGCACCAGTAAATCCCCCACCAATTACTGAAATCTTTTTGCGTTTCAATGACATTGCAATTTCCCCCTTTGTTTTGTCCCATTCCAATTGTTCGTTATGTAAGCGGCCGTTCGTTTAAGAACAACCGCCCGGTTAACTTGTTGATGTTACTCCATATTCTTGATTAATTCGTCGCCGAATTCAGAACATTTTACCTCTGTGGCACCGTCCATCAGACGGGCAAAATCGTAAGTGACTACTTTTGAAGCAATTGATTTTTCCATGGATTTGACGATCATATTCGCTGCTTCCGTCCACCCTAAATGTTCAAGCAGCAATACTCCGGAAAGAATAACGGATGAAGGATTCACCTTGTCCAATCCGGCATACTTTGGTGCTGTTCCATGTGTCGCTTCAAAAATGGCATGTCCGGTTTCATAATTTATGTTGGCGCCCGGGGCAATCCCAATTCCGCCAACCTGTGCAGCAAGTGCATCAGAAATATAGTCGCCATTCAGGTTCATCGTCGCAACAACATCAAATTCTTTCGGACGAGTGAGAATCTGCTGCAGGAAGATATCTGCAATCGCATCCTTGATAATGATTTTGCCGGCTGCATCAGCTTCGGACTGAGCTTTATTGGCAGCTTCTGTACCTTGCTCGTCTTTAATACGGTCATACTGGGCCCACGTAAAGACTTTATCCGCGTATTCTCTCTCCGCCAGCTCGTAGCCCCAATTTTTAAAGGCACCCTCAGTAAATTTCATAATATTCCCTTTATGTACGAGTGTGACAGACTTGCGCCCTTCCTTAATCGCATAGTCAATCGCAGCACGGACTAAACGGCTTGTACCTTCCTCTGAAACAGGTTTGATCCCGATTCCCGAAGTTTCAGGGAAACGGATTTTGTTTACGCCCATTTCAGTTTGCAGGAAATCAATTAATTTCTTCACTTCATCCGAGCCTTTTGCATATTCAATGCCGGCATAAATATCTTCCGTGTTTTCACGGAAAATAACCATGTCCGTATCTTGTGGGCGCTTAACCGGTGATGGTACCCCTTCAAACCACCGGACAGGACGCAGGCAGACAAATAAATCAAGTTCCTGGCGCAGTGCCACGTTTAATGAGCGGATGCCGCCACCGATTGGTGTTGTTAACGGTCCTTTTATCGCGATTAAATATTCATTAATCTCTGCCAAAGTTTCTGCTGGCAGCCATTCACCAGTTTGGTTGAAGGCCTTTTCGCCGGCCAATACTTCTTTCCATACAAGCTTGCGCTCACCTTTATAAGCTTTTTCTACTGCTGCATCCAAAACTCGTGAAGATGCGGCCCAAATGTCCGGTCCTGTACCGTCTCCCTCAATAAAAGGTACAATTGGATTATTAGGCACGTTTAATGCCCCGTTTTTCACCGTAATCTTTTCACCCTGCATTCTTTTTTCCCTCCAAGTTCGTTGAAAAGCCCCGGGCCATGTGTCGTTTGCGCAGTCCTTTAGTTGGACAGCTAAACCAGATGTCAGCCGGGCCTTTCTATACTGAATCGAAGGTTAGAAGGGCTTTAAACTTCTAACCTTGGTCCCTCTTATTCTACTACAGCCCTTTTTGACAAAAAAGTAAAAAGAGATTCTTTATGACTGCCTTTGCTCGATAGGAACATAATTTTGCATGCCTGGTCCTGTATAATCAGCGCGAGGGCGGATTAATCGGTTGTTTTCATATTGCTCCAGAATATGGGCAAGCCAGCCGGACACACGGCTCACAGCAAAGATCGGTGTAAAAAGATCATGATCAATACCAAGGCTGTGATAGACAGATGCAGAATAGAAATCGACATTAGGCGGCAGATTCTTTTCCCCGGTTACAATCGCTTCAATTTTTGTCGACATTTCGTACCAGTGCGGCTCGCCCGTAAGATGCGTAAGTTTTTCCGACATCTCTCTCAAATGTTTCGCACGTGGATCCCCCTGCCGGTAGACTCGATGCCCGAAGCCCATGATTTTCTCTTTCTTTTCAAGCTTACCCCGGACGTACGATTCAACATTATCCAACGTTCCAATTTCAGTAAGCATCTTCATCACCGCTTCATTTGCCCCGCCATGCAAAGGACCCTTTAACGCGCCAATGGCCGCGGTTACGCCGGAATAAACATCAGACAATGTTGCCACACAAACGCGCGCAGTGAATGTAGATGCATTCAATTCGTGGTCGGCATGAAGAACTAAAGCTTTGTTAACCGCCTCGACCGCAATATCTTCAGGTTCGTTTCCTGAAAGCATGTACAGGAAGTTAGCTGCAAAACTCAAATCCGTTCTTGGTGCAATAGGCTCAAGCCCTTTTCGAACGCGGGCAAACGCTGTAACAATTGCCGGCATTTTTGCCTGTAAACGGATTGCTTTTGTATAGTTTGATGCTTCATCCATGGAATCAGCTTCTTCATCATACAAACCCAATAACGACACTGCAGTGCGAAGCGCAGCCATTGGGTGGACTTTATTGATCGGATACATTTTGAAATGGTCCAGTACTTCCTTTGGCAATGCAGCATTTTCAGCGAGCTGTGTTTTCAGTTCCTTAAGCTCGGCACTGGTTGGCAGCTTGCGATGCCATAAAAGGTAAATAACTTCTTCAAAGCTGGCATTTACTGCCAGATCATCAATGTCATAACCAACATAGGTTAAAGTGTCATCGATGATGGAACTAATTGAGGAAGTTGTAGCAACTACCCCTTCAAGACCTCTTGTTACTGTCATAAGAATCTCTCCTTTACGTATTAAAAATTCCCCATTCCCATTCGTCTGTAAACATTATAATAGAGCTGGAAACCAACCATTTCCAGCAGATCAGAAATTAAGCTTTTCTGATATTGTAATATAAGGCCAGGAATATGGCCCAATAAGCCGGCTTTATGGGCCGATCGACAGACCAAATTTTGCATCTATTACGCTATTATTTGCCAAATCGAGCGCTTGCTCAGAAAACGGCTAAAAAGAAAATGCTTACATTTCCAGATAGTTAAAAAATAAACAAAACAATAAATTGATAGCATGCGCTTACAAGTCCTATTATAAACAATTATCAGATTTTTGTGAACGAAAAGAATCTAAAATGTGAAAAAATTATTATTTTATAAAAAAAATAAAGGCTAAAATTGCCGAATGAGAAAAGACTGAATGCATCCCTGCTTTCATTTGAATAGCTCAAATATTTTCATTGCTATATAAGCAATACCTGCTCCAATCAGCGGACCTACCGCTATGCCTTTGAAAAGAGAAACCGCCAAAATCGTTCCAAGCACAAGGGCCGTCGTAATATGAGGGTCTTCCGCCAGCAGGGTTATTCCTCCTTTTGCAATCAAAGCAACGGCCATTCCAGAAAGCAGGGCGATCCAGGCGTATGGCGATTTAAAAGCAGCAGTTAAATCCTTCAGGCCAATTTCCCCGGCTGCAATCGGGGCCAGAACGGCAATCGTAATGATGGTAACTCCCCAGTTGATTCCCTTTGACTGAATATAAGTGAAAATTTTCGAGTCAACACCAACCAGTTTTAACGCTAACAGAACCGCTACAGCAAACATTAACGATTGGTTTTTTGCTATAAACCCTATGACCAATAGAATAATCATAAATATTAAAGGCCCTGACATATGGATCACCCTTCCGCTGTTAATATTATTGCAACATAACAAGGGATTTTCAACTTCCGCTGCCATAACTATTTCACACACCATCGACGCTTAGCCTTCACAATTGGAAGGAAAAAAATGCGGTTGTTGAGAATAAATGTTAAAATGATAAATACGAATATTAAAATTGCACCAGTTGTTGTTTACATACAATCAGCTCATATAGGGGGGGTATTTTTGAATCCGTTATACATACAAAGATCATTAAGATTTATTTTTGTTGTCGCAATCATCGTTTTATCCGTGATTGCTGTTTATCACGTATCAAAAGTTACTTATCCTTTTTTGATTGCCATTCTGATTGCGCTCTTCATTAATCCGCTCGTTGGATTTTTTGAAAAAAAAGGACGTATCCCGAGAGGACTTGCTGTTATTCTCGCTTTAACGATAATTATTGCCATTTTTGCCGGTCTCATCACTTTGCTTGTTGCCGAAATCGTCTCCGGAGCAGATTATCTTGCAAACATGGTACCGACACATCTGGACAAGCTAATTGATTACATTGAAGAATTTTTCGTTGCTCAACTCATCCCTTTATACAACCAGCTGACAGGCTTATTCAACAACCTGGGGGCAGGTCAACAGGATACGATCATCAGCAATATCGAGAATGCCGGCAGAACAATCGGGACAACCGTAGGAACTTTTATCAAAAGCTTTTTCGAAAACATTCCCGCGGTTATCTCGTGGATTCCCAATGCGGCAACCGTAATAATTTTTTCCTTGCTTGCAACTTTCTTTATCAGCAAAGACTGGGACCGGCTTTCTGCATGGTTCGGAAAACTTATTCCGACACGCGCCAAAACAAGCGGCAAAACAGTTTTTGCAGACCTGAGAAAGGCTTTATTTGGCTTTGCCAAAGCCCAGGCCACCTTGATCGCGATTACAACCATTATTATTCTAATCGGCCTGCTTATCCTTCGTGTGGACTATGCAATCACCATTGCCCTTGTCACCGGGCTAGTTGATATCATCCCATATCTCGGTACAGGAGCTGTATTTGTTCCATGGATTATCTACTCGATCATCTCGGGAGATGTCAGTCTTGCAATAGGCCTTGGCGTCCTTTATCTGATCGTCATCGTTCAAAGACAGATAATGGAACCCAAAGTTCTCTCATCAAGCATAGGAATAGATCCGCTCGCAACACTCGTTGCTTTATTCGTCGGCTTCAAGCTGATCGGCTTTCTTGGCCTGATCATCGGTCCCGTAACCCTTGTCATATTAACTACTCTGCATAAAGCCAATGTTTTTCGCGACCTCTGGGCTTTTATAAAGGGTGATGACGAGCATCGGCCTGCATAATTTTTAAATAAACTTTTTGGGGAGCTCAGCCTTTAATAGGAGACTCCCCTTTCTTTATGACCAGTTGATGCACTGTTAATCTCAAAAATAAGAAACTCGCCGATTGGCGAGTTGAAGGCTCAAGCAAATAGCGATCGTTATCTGATAATGGTGACATGCCCTTTGTCAATCCACTTTTTAAAAGCTTTCAACAAGTAGATTTTTAAAACCTTTCTTGTTGGCGGGGCCAGCAACAGCAACCCTGCCACATCTGTAATAAAACCAGGAGTCAACAGCAGGGTGCCGCCGATTAACACACAGCCCCCGTCCAAAAGGGCATCTCCGGGAAGTTGACCATAGCGAAGCTGCTCCTGGATTCTGCGAATTGTTTGCAGTCCCTGCTTCTTTGCCAGGTAAGCTCCAAGAACTCCGGTAAACAAGATTAAAAATATCGTCGGCCAAACGCCCAAAATTTGGCCTGACAGCATTAAAACAGCGATTTCCGCTGCAGGTATAATGATCACTAATAAGAGAATAAAACGCATATTTTTTTACCTCCAGCAATCTGCATAAACACAAGTCCGTTTCATTTATTATACGATCTCTTTGTAAAAAACAACAAACAAAAAGAGAGGCGGGGCTTCCTCCGCCTCTCCCATATTTATTAAAGAACGCTTGCGTGACCGTTATAAATGACTCCCCTGGCAGAATCAACGGTGATGTCCTGGCCGTCTGTGAATATCTTTGTGGCGTCCTGGACACCGACAATGACAGGTATGCCAATGCTTAATCCCACGACAGCGGCATGGCTTGTTAAGCCGCCTTCTTCAGTAATTAACGCACTGCATTTTTCAATCGCAGGCACCATTTCCCGATCCGATCCGATTGTCACCAATATTGAACCGTCTTTCACCTTTGCAAGTGCTTCCTGGGCATTGTGGGCAACAACAACCTTGCCGAATGCTGACTTCCGGCCGATACCCTGCGCTTTTACGAGAACATCACCGACTACATGAATTTTCATTAAATTCGTAGTACCAGCCTCGCCGACCGGTACGCCGGCTGTAATGACAACTAAGTCCCCAGCTTTAACAATTCCGCTGTTCAAGCTTTCTGCTACGGCTCGGTCAAGCATTTCATCTGTCGTTGTTGACTCTTTACCCAATTGAGGATACACACCCCAAACAAGTGCCAGGCGCCTGCAGACAAAATCATTCGAGGTAACCGCAACAATCGGAACCTTCGGGCGATACTTGGAAATCATTCTTGCCGTATGACCGCTTTCAGTTGGGGTAATGATCGCATGCACATCCAGATTAAGAGCCGTATGGGCAACCGATTCTCCAATTGCATCGGTAATATTATGCTCGTTATCCTTGCTTCGTTTCGACAGGATCTCTTTATGATTTAAAGCCGTTTCCGCACGGCGGGCAATATTATTCATTGTTTGGACCGCTTCAACCGGATATGAGCCTGCCGCCGTTTCACCGGAAAGCATAATCGCATCAGTTCCGTCAAAAATGGCATTCGCCACGTCGCTCGCTTCCGCCCGGGTTGGCCGCGGATTGCGCTGCATGGAATCAAGCATTTGTGTTGCCGTAATAACCGGTTTTCCCTGAGCATTACATTTTTTGATCAACTGCTTTTGGACAAGCGGCACTTCTTCGGCCGGAATTTCCACTCCAAGATCACCACGGGCAACCATTAGGCCGTCAGAAACCTCGAGGATTTCATGAATATTATCGACGCCCTCCTGGTTCTCAATTTTCGGGATGATATGGATGTGCGAAGCATTATTATCCTGAAGAAGCTGGCGAATTTCCAAAACATCGGTCGCCCTGCGCACAAAAGAAGCCGCAATGAAGTCAACACCCTGCTCAATGCCAAATAGGATATCGTTCGCGTCTTTTTCTGTAATACCCGGGAGCTTAACTGCTACGCCAGGAACATTCACACCTTTTTTGTTTTTCAATACTCCGCCGTTTAACACCTTTGTCCGGATTTCATTATTTGCTTTATCAATTCTGATAACATCCAAAGCGATCAGGCCGTCATCAAGCAGAATTTTTGAACCCGTATGAACATCGTCAATCAACCCTTGATATGTAACCGAAAATTTCTGTGTTGTTCCGAGAACCTCGTTCATTGATACCGTGATCTCCTGGCCGGCCGTTAATTCAACTGCACCATTTTCCATATCATTGGTCCGAATTTCAGGACCTTTTGTATCAAGCAAAATCGCCACGGTATTCCCGCTGCGTTCTGCTGCTTCACGAATATTTTTGATCCGCTGGCCATGTTCCTCGAAATTGCCGTGTGAAAAATTCAACCGGGCTACATTCATCCCCGCTTCTATTAATTGAGAGAGCTTTTCGACCGATTCACTTGCAGGGCCAATCGTACAAACGATTTTAGTTCTTCGCATCTTCATTAAACCTCCTGTAAAATGAGGGACTTATTATATTGAAAGTTCCTTTGATAATTTATATAAGTCAAGATCCAGCGTATGTTCCTTTGCCAATGCCTCAATGAGATCATAATCTACAAGCCGGTTATTTTCTATTCCGACAGCACGTCCGCCTTTACCATCTATTAAAAGCTCTACGGCACGCGCTCCAAGACGGCTTGCCAGGACCCGGTCAAAAGCGGTCGGTGAGCCGCCGCGCTGCACATGTCCAAGCACGGTAACGCGCGTATCAAAGTCAATTGCTTCTTTTATTTGTCTTCCAAATTCTTCTCCACTCATCACGCCTTCGGCGACCACGATAATACTGTGCTTTTTGCCACGTTCCTGGCCTTTTTTGAGGCGACTTGCGATTTCACTTATATCATAATCTTCCTCAGGAATCAGGATCGTTTCCGCACCGCCCGCCAAGCCTGACCATAAAGCGAGGTCCCCGGCATTTCGTCCCATCACTTCAATGACAAATGTTCTTTCATGGGAGGAAGCAGTATCACGGATTTTATCAATCGCGTCAATGATCGTATTTAAAGCTGTATCAAAGCCAATCGTGTATTCAGTTCCCGGAATATCATTATCGATCGTGCCGGGAACACCGACGCATGGGAAGCCCTGCTCTGTTAACGCTTTTGCCCCCCTGTACGAACCGTCTCCGCCAATGACAACAAGCCCGTCAATGGAAAGCTTTTTTAATTGCTCAATTCCTTTTTGCTGGCCTTCCTTCGTTTTAAACTCCTCGCAGCGCGCTGAATAAAGAGCTGTACCGCCGCGGTGAATAATGTCCCCGACTGAACCAAGTTCAAGCTTTTTAATATTGCCGCTGATAAGCCCTGCATATCCTCCATAAACACCGTAAACTTCAATATTATGGTATATAGCTTTCCGGACAACCGCGCGAACAGCTGCATTCATTCCCGGCGAATCACCGCCGCTTGTCAATACTCCGATTCTCTTCACTGTCATCACCCCGATATTAATTAAAAAATATGTAAAAGTAATTACCCACATCAGATGCCAGGCAACTGCAGGCTCTTCATCCCAAGCCTGACGAGTCCCAAATATGCAGGGTGCTTTGACCGATTATTAGTGGTCCACAGCCTCTTTTCCATTATCTACAGAACACCCTTGAATATTTCTAAAATAACATGAAGATTCCCTTATCTCAACAGAATCCTCAACATAACTGATATAGACGGAATTATCGGTTAACTGGAAGCGTTTTCTCGAGAAAATTTCACTGAAAAGTCCCTGTTACCTACATATTCCTAGTGAAAATAATACATTTTTACTAAAAAAGAAAACGTGCTATAAAAGAGCACGTTTTTAGTTTACCCCGGCCATTTCATTTAAAAACGAATAATCACCAATTGCTTTATACTTTTCATAACGATGGGCGACAAGTTTTTCACCACTGAGTCCGGATAATTCTTTTAATGATTTTTTTAGGATAGAATTGATTTCCGCTGCCTGCTGCTTGACGTCATTATGGGCTCCCCCTCTGACTTCGGAAATAATCTGATCAATGATCCCAAGTTCCTTTAAATCAGGGGCGGTTATTTTCATGCTTTCAGCTGCCCGTTTTGCCTGGGATGCATCTTTCCATAATAAGGCGGCAGCTCCTTCAGGGGAAATCACTGAATAGGTCGAGTTCTCAAGCATGTGGATATGGTTGCCGACACCGAGTGCAAGCGCGCCGCCGCTTCCTCCTTCACCGATGACAATGCATACGATCGGCACTGACAAACTTGCCATTTCAAAAAGATTGCGGGCAATTGCCTCGCTCTGACCCCGTTCTTCAGCGGCTTTGCCGGGATAAGCTCCCTTCGTATCAATAAAGCATACAATTGCCCGGTTGAACTTCTCGGCCTGCTTCATTAGCCTTAATGCTTTGCGGTAGCCTTCAGGATGGGGCATGCCAAAATTGCGGCGAATATTTTCCTTCGTATCTTTTCCGCGCTGGTGGCCAATAACCGTGACCGGCATTCCATGGAACCTTGCAATCCCGCCAACGATGGCTTGATCATCACCAAAGGTACGGTCTCCATGGCTTTCAAAGAAATCGCTGAACAAAAGCTGAATATAGTCAAGTGTTGTTGGCCTGTTTGGGTGTCTGGCAATTTGAACCCTGTCCCAAGGTTTTATATTTTCGTATATATCCTTCTCAAGCTTTTCAAGCCTTTTTTCAAGCTTGTCTATTTCCGAAGACAAATCTACATCAGTGCTTTGCGTAAATTCCTTTAGCTCGGTTATTTTTTTCCTTAATTCTATAACCGGCCGCTCGAATTCGAGCTCTCCTACCACTTCAGGTCACCTCCAGGTGTATGGATATCAAGGATTACCCCGATTTGGTCCTTTAAATCTGCCCTTGGGATGACAGCATCAAGCTGACCATGCTTCAATAAAAATTCTGCGGTTTGAAAGTCCTCAGGCAATTCTTCGCGAATCGTTTGTTCAATAATTCTCCGGCCGGCAAAACCAATCAGTGCACCAGGCTCAGCAATATTATAGTCACCAAGGGACGCAAAGCTCGCTGAGACGCCGCCAGTTGTTGGATGGGTCATGATCGAAATCATTAAACCGCCGTTATCGCTGAATTTTTTTAGAGCGACACTCGTTTTCGCCATTTGCATTAAACTGAGCACCCCTTCTTGCATTCGGGCACCGCCTGAAGCCGTAAAGATAATAAACGGCAGCGAAAGTTCATCTGCTTGCTCAATCGCCCGGGTAATCTTTTCCCCGACGACCGAACCCATGCTTCCCATTCGAAAGGTCGCATCCATGACAGCGACAACGGTCTTAATCCCGTTAACAGTACCGGTCCCTGTAATGACAGCCTCATTTATATTCGTCTTTTGGCGGTCTTTTTCAAGTTTTTCTATATAATCGGGAAAGCCAAGCGGATTATTCGAGACCATGTCTTTATTTGATTCCTGAAAGCTTCCTTCATCGAGAAAGCTTTCGATCCGTTCCTGAGAATTCATTTGGTGGTGGTGACCACAGTGTGTGCACACCTTTAAATTTTTCACAAGCTCTTTCGTATACATGATTTTCTTGCATTTCGGACATTTCGTCATGATTCCTTCCGGAACATCCTGCTTTGCTGTTTCCGATGGTATAGTCGCATATTTTTTCTTCTTTGATTTTGTGAAAATCTCTTTGAGCAAAATGAAACCTCCCTTGTTCGTAACGCTCAAGCAATCCGGTCAAAGCGCGGAGTAAAATAAACGATGAATAAAAAAATATTTAAAATGAGCAATAAAAAATGATTAAGTGGCCAGACCACTAAAGCCTTAAGTATCCCCAAGGTTGTCTACAATATATATAAATAGCTGTTTGAATCGTGTAGGAACTTGTCATTAGTCATTCGACAAGTTTCTTAACTGCCTGTATACAGCAACAGATTGGTTCTGTTCTTTATTCATCATTGCTTTAACTAATGAAAGATAATCACTTTTGCTAAGATGATCATGCGATAAATTTAAAGAATTATAATAATCCTTCAAGATTGTCCACATTCGCCAAAACAAATGATTATCAGAAAGCTTAACAACTTTTGAAAAAAAATCGTCGTCCGTAACATCTGAGCTCTTTACCCATGCTTCAAGCTCATGAAGTTGTTCAAGCGGATTTCTTTGCTGGATCAGCCGCAGGCAATCCATTTCGATTAGATGCTTCGTTTCAGTAATATCCCGCTTAGCTTTATCGTCCTGAAGAATAAATGTGCTGAGCAATTCGACAAGCTGATGGCCGCGGAAATCGCGCAAAAATGTGCCTTCCCCGCGCCGTGTTTCGATCAAGCCTAACAGTTCGATTGCCCGCAATGCTTCCCTGACGGAAGAGCGCCCGACGTTCAGGCGCTCCGAAAGCTCGCGTTCAGAAGGAATTTTGTCACCAGGCTTAAGCCCGTCTTCTTCAATCATTTTTCTAAGCTGCTTCACGATTTCAATGTAAATCTTTGAATGGCGTTCTGAGGGATTCACTTTTTCCCTCACTCGCTTTTCCCGATAATGGCAAGGTGTCGGGTCTTCTCTTTTATTTCTTCAGGATCGACTTTAATTCGCGCAACACCCGTTTCCATTGCCGCTTTGGCTACAGC
The DNA here is from genome assembly GCF_002860125.1 of Bacillus canaveralius. GTDB lineage: Bacteria > Bacillota > Bacilli > Bacillales > Cytobacillaceae > Bacillus_BJ > Bacillus_BJ canaveralius. The sequence continues at coordinate 1,217 of NZ_PGVA01000034.1, read as the reverse complement.
CGCTGCCACTTCGGGTGCTACCCTTGCGTCAAATGGGCCGGGAATTACATAGTCGGCATGAAGCTCATCCCCGGTTATCAGGCCGGCAATCGCTTCGACGGCAGCCACCTTCATTTTTTCATTGATATGTGTAGCCCGGACGTCAAGCGCACCCCTAAAAATACCCGGAAAGGCAAGGACATTGTTCACCTGGTTAGGAAAATCGGATCGGCCGGTTCCGATTACCCTTGCCCCGGCTTCTTTTGCATCTGCGGGCATAATCTCCGGATTCGGGTTGGCCATGGCAAAGATGATTGGATCGGCATTCATCTGTTTGATCATTTCGATCGTTAAAGCACCCTCAACGGAAACACCAATGAACACATCGGCACCGCTTAACACATCGGCAAGAGTTCCTTCTAATTTTGCCCGATTGGTATATTTGGCAACACCTTCTTTAATGCTGTTCATTCCTTGAGGGCGGCCTTCATATATGGCGCCTTTTGTATCACACATGATAATATCTCTGACCCCATAGCTGTATAACAGCTTAATAATCGCAATGCCAGCGGCTCCGGCACCGTTTGCGACCACTTTGATCTCGTTCATTTTTTTGCCGACAATCTTCAGGGCATTCACAAGGCCGGCAACGGTAACGATTGCAGTGCCGTGCTGATCATCATGAAAGACGGGAATATTCGTTTCTTTTTTCAAGCGTTCTTCGATCACAAAGCAATTTGGCGCGGCTATATCTTCAAGATTCACCCCGCCAAAGGTCGGTTCAAGAAGCTTGACGGTTTCAATAATCTTTTCAACATCTGTTGTCCCAAGACAAATCGGAAAAGCATCAACCCCTGCAAAGCTTTTAAACAGAACGGCCTTCCCTTCCATTACTGGCAAAGCAGCTTCAGGGCCGATATTTCCGAGTCCCAAAACTGCAGTCCCATCGGAAACAACCGCTACCATGTTGCCTTTCATCGTATAGTCATAGACCGTTTCCGGTTTGTCGTAGATTTCCTTACAAGGTTCGGCTACGCCCGGTGAATACGCAAGACTAAGGTCTCTTGCATTCTTAACTTCAACTTTGGATTTCGATTCTAGTTTACCTTTATTAACGCGATGCATGTGCAATGCTTCTTCACGTAAACTCAAATTTCCCCACCCCTTCATTCTTCAACGTATTGTCAAAAATTAAATATATAAATCAAGCAAATACATTGATATCAGAGGGTTTATAA
>NZ_PGVA01000033.1 GCF_002860125.1 Bacillus canaveralius | reverse complement strand
GGTTCGGACAGGGCAAGGCCAAAAAAGCGAAATCCAGTCAGAAAGCGGGTCTGGTTCGGACAGAGCAAGGCCAAAAAAGCGAAAACCAGTCAGAAAGCGGGTGTGTTCGGACACGCAAGGCAAAAAAAGCACAAGCCAGTCAGAATGCGGACCAAGGGACAGATAAAGTTTTAATAATTTATGCTTTAACTGGAGTAAAAGGCCCGGATCGCACAGATCCGGGCCTTTACTATCTAGGTGATAAGCCATGCATAATAAACTGGATGGTCCGCTCAATCTCTAAATCATCTTCCCAGTCCTCTTCAGGAAACAGCAGGTAGCGCCCGATTATATAACCGAATATTGTTGATGCTGTAAGCCGGACTACACTGTAAGGAGGGAGATCGATGATTTGCCCTTCAGCCTGGCAGTAATGGATAAGCTCAGTGAATCGTTCGTAAACCTTTTCTGCTAAGTGCTCTTTAAAAAGTTTCTTTAATTCTGGATGGAAAGGTATTTCCTGGAAGAGGATCTTGAAAAGCGCCAAATTATTTTTAAAAAATATGACCCTGTTTTCGATCATCGCCCTTAAAAAATCTTCATAGTTCTCATATCTTGTATTCAGAACTTTATTTAAATCGTTGATCACAAACGGAGCGATAAATTTGGCCATCATCGGAACAACAATTGACAATAACAAGTCTTTTTTTGTTTTATAATGCCGGAAAATCGTTCCTTCCGCAACACCAGCTTTCTTGGCAATCTCGCTCGTTGAAGTGGCGGCAAAGCCTTTTTCTGAAAAAGACTCAATCGCGGCGGCGATGATTTTTTTTTGTTTGTCCGTTAAACCATCCTTTTCCTCTTCAAAAAATTCTTCAATGATAGAATCCTGGTCCGACATTTTTTGCTCCCTCATCCGTTATTTGTCCATTAAACAACATTGTAAAGGAATTCATTTTAAAAGTGAATCAGAGTTGATTTTATATTTTACGGTATCTTTTCAATGTAATGATGTTCAAGAACATAAATAGGATAGAGAATCCGGCCAGCACTAGTAAATCTATATAAATCTCACCGAGCCCATACCCGCGCACCATGACGTCCCTTAAAGCATCAGCTGCATAAAATAGGGGCGTGAAAGGGCCAATCCAGCTTAACCAATCAGAAATGGTCTCTAAATTAAATAGACCGGAAAAGAAAATTTGCGGAACGACGACGATTGGAATAAACTGAATCATTTGCAGCTCATTGTTTGCAAAGGCCGATAATAAAATTCCGAGTGTAAGTGCTGATAAAGATAAAATAAGGGTAATCAATAGCACGTATAAGAAGGATCCTTCCATCATCATATTTAAGACATAAATCGCATACCAGGCGATGATTCCCGCCTGCAGCATCGTGAAGATCCCGAAGCCAAGGACGTAGCCAACGACAATTTCCCAGCGTCGGAGTGGACTGGATAGAAGCCTCTCCAATGTCCCGGTTGTTCTTTCGCGCAGAAAAGAAACACCGGCGATCAAAAAAACAAAGAAAAAAGCGAAGAAACCAAGCAGCACGGGGCCAAAATAATCAAACTGTCCCATTTCACTGGAGCCGTGGTAATAATCAACCTCCGGTTCAGGTGCGCCATCTTGCTGGAGAGGTTTAAGCGCCCTATTCATCCACTTCATAACAGCTCCATTTACGCTCGGGTCACTTCCTTCAACAACGACAGAAGGTGTTTGCCCATCGAGTTTTAGATATCCATCTATTTCTTGTTCCGATAAATCTGTTTTTGCCTGTTTAGTAGACTCATATTCTGATATTTTGGCATCTTCCAAGTCCATTTGATTGATAACTTGTTCGGGAAAGCCAACCAACCCGATTTTCGGAGTGTAATCATCACCATTAAAGACAAGATGAAGCATTGATAATATTAAGATCGGGGCTAAAATCATCAACGCCATCGTCCGCTTATCACGCAAAAATTGCCGCAAAATTCTTATCACTAATGCACCGATTCTCACGATTTTGCACCTCCATAGCTTAAAAATGCTTCTTCGATAGTGGCAGTCCCCGTATTGGCTTTTAATTCTGCCGCAGATCCAACCGCAATCAGCCGTCCCTCGCGAATCATTCCGAGTCGATCACATTTTTCCGCTTCGTCCATGACATGGGTCGTGACGATAATGGTCGTTCCTTTTCTTTTAAGCGCATAAAAGCTTTTCCAAACATTTTTTCTTAATACAGGGTCAATGCCGACAGTCGGTTCATCGAGTATGAGCAGCTCGGGTTCATGAAGCAATGCAATCGCGAGCGACAAGCGGCGCTTCATCCCCCCGGAATAATTGGATACGAGCTTTGTCATGTGTTCTGACAGCTGAACGATTTCCATTACTTCATTCATTCTTTGTTGGCGCTCACGCCCTTTTAAACGATAAAGAGAAGCGAAAAACTCGAGGTTTTCCTTTGCTAACAGTTCACCATACAGCGCATCGGACTGAGCCATATACCCAATCCTTTCAATCAGGGACAATGACGGCATTTTTTGATTGAAAATAAAATTACTTCCTTCTGTTGGAGTGTCAAGACCCACTAACTGCTTTACGAGTGTTGTCTTTCCTGCCCCAGAAGGATCAAGAAACCCAAAAATTTCACCCATTTTGATATCCAGGTTAATATCGGCGAGCACTTGCTGATTTCCAAAAGACTTGGAAACATTCTGGATCGATATAATGTTCTTTTCCATACGAAGATCATCTCCTTTACGAAAGTGAGTAATCACTCATTTTTATTTTAAAATGAAATGACTTATTTGTAAAGTGAGTAATCACTCACTCGTTAAAAAACAAAAAAATGCCCAAAGGCATTTTTTTGTTATAAAAACTCAATCTCCATCGAATTAACCTGTGAAACAAGCAATTCTTCGTATTGTTTCTGTGCAAGGTATTGGATTTCTTGCTCGCTGGCTTTAGGGTTTTCTTTCGTTACTCTTTCAATCAAATCCTGCTGAACCTTTTGCGAGAGAACGATCAGTTCGTATTGCGTCCGTTCGGTATCCCAAAATTTATCTTCGCCAAAGTCATTGATTAACTTTTGTGCTGCTTCCGATTGTTGATATTGCTCCCGGACTTGGTCAATCTCAGCCTTTACTTCATCCGGGGCAGCTTCATGCCCCTTTTCAAGCGCAAGCAGCGCCATGGAACGAAGGCGGATGATTTGTGTCAACAGCTGGTTTTGGTCTTCATTCAACTTTTCCTGGGCATCCCAATAGGCCATTGCCTCTTCCAAAGCTTTTCCTTTATATTTTTCATTATCAGCTTCGCGGCTGATTTCGATATGAAGCTTGTTAATAAAACGGTAAAACTCGAGGTCATCATTGGTGATCCACTCACCGTTTAAGGTGGCAACTCCCTTGGCGCCCTTCACTTCATATTGAACGACTTTCTCCGTTTCTTTGCCGTCCTTTTCCATCGTAAATACGATTTCCCACTTGCCTTCCATTGGCAGTTCCGCCTCGCCGGCATAAATGCCATCTTCCTTTTCGGCAAGGGCAATATCGAAGCTGCCGTGATCCATATTAACCATCGAAAGAGCGGCCGAGACCTTCAATCCTTCGACTGCTTTATCTCCATCGGTTACCTTGATCTCAAACGGGACCGCTTTTTCTTTTGAAAAATAGAGCGGCTTTGTAAAATTCACCTCCCAATCATTACTTTCACTGCAGCCGGATAACAGGATCAAGAGGAAGATGATCAATCCGCTAAACAACTTTTTCATTATCGTAATCCCCCAATCGTTGTGCCTTCATAAATTCAGTTACCGTATACTTTTTAATGATGCTGTTTTCCAAGAATGCGACATGCGTACATACCTGCCTAATCTCATCGAGGTGATGGGATGAAAGGAGGATCGTTTTCCCGGACAGGGATTTCAGCACCTCGAGAATTTCTTGTCGTCCCATCGGATCTATCCCGCTCGTTGGTTCATCAAGAATAAGAATATCTGCATCCTGATAAAGTGTAATCGCAAGGCCGAGCCGCTGCAGCATTCCTTTTGAATACTGCTTTACCTTAGTATCGCGGTCGTCCCAAAGGTTCACTGCTTTTAGCGAAATTTCAATTTCCGCCACATCAGGCTTTCCGCTTGCCGTCCCGGCGAAAAACAACATATTTTCCATGCCTGTTAAAGCAGGATAGAGCATAAATTTTTCGGGAAGAAAGGCAATTTCGTTTTGGAATGTCCGCTTCTTTCCCGTCCGGGTTATATCGTTAATTTTCACCGTTCCCTGTTTAACAGGGAGGAGGCCGAGCAGGCTATTGATAAATGTTGATTTCCCGGCTCCATTTCTTCCGACAAGCGCACAAATCTCACTCTTTTCAATCCGCAGGTCGATATCGGCAAGGACGATTTTTTTGCCAAATCCCTGGGTTAATCCGGTTACTTCAATCATTCATATCCCTCCTTGCGGTGCATCGTAACGGAGGCTGTCATAGAAATTGTCAGCCAGATCACCAGATTTGCTGTTAAAAAGATTGCGGGTTTCGTCCATAGAAACGATTCAAACAGTTTGGACATATGCCCGGATGAGTAGACGCCAAGCCCTGACTCAAGGTAAACGCGCACAGCTTGAATCGGGTTTAGAAAAAAGGCGGCCGAAAAGAGTTTGATATTTTCATAGGATACGTCAGGGAGCAGCGAGAGCAGGACGATATCGTGTAAGAAGAAAAAATAAAACCAAATAAGAACGGTAAAGCCAACAATTTGGATTTTCGACCTGCCAATGCTGCCAACAAAGGCGCCAATTTGTGTGAATACGATCATTAAGCTGAGAACAGCAATGATAAAGGTTAAATAGGCGCTGAAATCGGGTTGAAAATAAATTTTCAGCGGCAGTAAATAGACAAATAACCATATCAATATCAAGCCGGTTAATACAACTTGAATGGCCACGCTCTTTTTAACGAGAAACGTGAAATAGCTTTCCTGTTTGGAGAGCAGCATGATCATTGTTTTTTGTTCTTTTTCCTGATAAACAGAAAAGGCACTGAAAAACAGGCAGAGTACGGGAATTACATAAATAAGTGCATCAAACAGGTTGATCAGGAGGACGTAAAAACCCTGGTCGAATGAAAGAACAGAAGACTGGATCAGCAAGGCGGCCGAAAGCAGAACAATGATGATACCAGCCAGCCAGAATCCTTTTCCTCTTAAGCTTTCCTTCCATTCCTTCCAAATGTAATACATAGTCGATTTCTCCCTCTTATTAAAATCAGCAGAGCAATCACTGCGGCGAAAATGAGCCAACCCTTTTGAAACTCTTTGTTTGTGGTTTGCACAAGCGGATAGTGGTCTTCAAACATTTTGTCATTTTTTTGTAAAAGGCCGTTGATTCTGTCGAACAGCTTTATTGCCGGGCTTTTTAAAAATAAATAGGTTAATTCTTGATCTTCGATTTGTTCATAAAGTGAAGAATAATAGGAAACCGGCTGATCGCCAATCCCGTTTTGGTCCAAGTCAGCTAACGGAAACTGCGATCCCCAATCGTTTCCTGTTCCATCGGCATTCCATGAATTATCGGCGCTCCCGCCCAGGGTGAGCGCAGGAATGGAATTACCGTGAATTTGATTCTTTGAAAAAACCTGTTCGCTTGAGCTGGCCCACAGTTCAATACCAATTTGATTTTGGATGATGCGGTTATTGGTAATCATGTTTCGTGACGATTGATCTATATATAACCCTCTTTGATTCAGATAGAAAGTGTTATTCTCAATTTCATTGTCGTTAGCTGATAAAATCAGCAAACCGAAGGACCGGTGGCCATAGTTGAAAATAAATTCGTTGTTGGTCAGTGTCAGGCGGTTGGAATTCATCACCGCGGCACCGCCGCTATTTAGGGTAAAGATGTTGCCTTTAAAAATATTATCATCAGAGTACATATAGTGGAGCCCGTATCGTGTTTCACTAATATGATTGTTAATGGTTCGGTTATTGTTTGCATAGTCAAAAAACATTCCGTCCCTTGAGCCTGAGATCCGGTTGTTTTCAAATATATTGTTATTTGAGTAATAAACATGGAGGCCATTGCCCTGTCCGGCAATTTCCCCGTTTCCGCTGCCGGAAATGACGGAGTTTTTGATCGTATTATGATCTGCTTTGCTTAAATAAACGCCGTGATACGAATTTTTAACCGTTAAATTGTCCAATACATTGTGATCTGAATAGATTTTAACGGCAGCATATTCCTCGGCTGAGTTTCGATTCATGCTGCTTCCACTAACAGTAAGATCGTGTAATTCAACTCCAGAGGCATGAATTGAAACAACATTTCCTGTGCCGTCCCCTTTAATGCTCGTTCGAGTCGAACCGATCAGCGTCAGCGCCTTGGAAATTGTGATATTGCCTTGGTAAGTTTTATTTTCCAGCTGAAGGACGGCGCCTTCTTCAGCTGAATCAATCAGCGCCTGTAGATCTTCTGCGGCTGCAGCCCGATCATCAGGCCATCCGAATAGGACAATGGCGGTCATAAAGAAAAAGGCGATCAGCTTTCTCATCTTCGGCGATCCTTCCATAAAGGAATCACAATCAGAATAAACGCCGCCATGATCAGGTATGATCCTATCCCTAGATAGCTCGTTGTAATAAAGTTGGCAATCTGGTTTTCTCCTAACATAGGCGGGACAAAAGGATCTACTTTAATCGGAGCCGTCGGGCTTAAGTTCGTACCAAAATTGTTAAGCCAGCGGTATAAATCGTAAACACCAAGCAATCCGCCCACCATGAAGACGGCGATCAGCCCATAGAGGATTGATTTTCTGCGCAGCAATGCTGTTGCCAGCGTTAAAATCGCCAGGCCGCCGATTATATAAGCTAAATAGCTTAACTCAGGAAAGTTTTCTTCACTGAATTCGGCCATTCCGATGTAATGATTGAGTCCGTTGACAATGTCAATTTGTCCATCCAGTTTATTTGGATAGACGATGATATTCAATCCTTCCGGATATTGCGGAGCAAAGAACTCCATTCTCCACCACGGAAAGAAAATTGAAGCAGCGACCAGTATTGCCGCACACACAACAAACAGTGATGAGATTCCGGATAATCGCTGTTGTTTCAGGGTAATCACACCTTTCTGAAAACGGGATAAGGGTATCCAAGTGTCATTAGATACCCTTTTCCTGGTTTAGTTCTTCGGTTTTACAAGAAAGTAACCGGTCATTTCCTGATGCAGGGCCGAGCAGAAATTCGTACAATAGAGCGGGAATGTTCCGGCTTTATTGGCCGTAAATTCGATTGTATTGGTCTGTCCAGGCTGCACTTCAATATTCAGGTCATAGCCGTTAATCGCGAAACCGTGAGTGATATCCTGATCGAAATCGATGTTGGTTAAGTGGATAAGCACTTTATCCCCTTCGTTAACCGCGATTTCATCAGGGCGCTCTGCTTTTGCATCAAAGATAAATTTGGAACGCATCGCAATTCCATAAACGTGTACTTCATTGCCGTTTCGGACAATTTTCGTATCCTCCTGTTTATAAACGGCATCTTTATTTTTCTCATCCTTTGGATAAACGGAGATCGTTTTAATTTTGTCGGCTTTGATCATCTGTGCATAGTGCGGCTCAGGGTTTACTGGAGCCGATTGAATGACCTCCATCTTCTTGCCGCGTAAATCAATCAGCTGCATTGATTCAGGATGGGAAGGACCGACGGAGAGATAGCTGTCCTTGGCAATTTTATTTAATGCGACAATATATTTTCCATCAGGAGAAACAGAATCGCCTTCGGCTGCGGCAGCATGCCCGGGTGAATATTGGACAGGGACGCGGTCTAATGTCTCTCCTGTAGCCGGATCCCATTTGACGATTTCAGAGGAGATGAACATCGTTGTATAGGCCAATCCTTTATCATCAAACTGGGTATGGAGCGGCCCAAGCGCATTTTCCGGGTTGACTTCTCTTTCCATGACAGATTCATATTTCAGGACCGGAATACCATTGCGTTCCTCGGCAAAATCACCCTTTTCAATCGCTGCGAACGCTTTTTCAAAGGAAAAAACAGTCATCGCAGGTGCGAGTTTGCCTGACGCAATAAAGTATTTACCGTCTGGCGTAACATCGACTCCGTGAGGCGATTTCGCTACAGGGACTAAATAAATTCCGCCTTTATGCTTTTCCGGGAAAATCATTTTTTGTCCGGTTACTTCGTCGTACTGTCCGTCCTTGACCTTCTGTTCAAGCTCTTTCCAGTTAAACAGAACGATATAATCGCGATCCGCCTGGGAGGCGTTGATTTCAAGGTTTGTTGTCGCTTCTTCGGTATTGTAAGTCGTCAAGACAGCCCAATCAGCCGATCCCTTTTTCCCGGCATCCGATAGATCATAAGACCAAGGCGGCAGAGCCACCTGATAAGCAATGTTCAACTTTTCACTGCTCTGGTCAAATGTGACTGCTGACATAACACCGCGGTACTTCTCGCTGTATTCATCAAGAGGTGCGTACTCTCTGCCAATCGGTACGGCAAAACGGGTCGGCAGGAACATGTACTCGGTGTTTTCAGTTACAAATGCTGCACAGTGAGGGCCGCTGGTATTTGGAACATCGATAATATCTTTTGTTGTAAACGTTTCCAAATTCATCGCGGCTGCACGGCTGTTGCCTACATCTGTGGCAAACATATATTTTCCGTCATATTCACCCTTCGTTTCGGAAAAAGCCGGGTGATGGAGGTCGCCCCATGTGTAATCGCCGAGCATTTCTTTCGTATGAGTATCCCAGCCATAACCGGTTGCTGAATCTTTGGAGAATACCGGAATCGTCCGAATATGGCGCATCGAAGGCACCCCGTAAATAAACATTTGACCGGAATGGCCGCCGGAGGCGAACAAATAATACTCATCTTTTTTGCCAAAAGGTACATACACCTTTTCAGCATTGCTATTATTATTGCTGTCATTTGTTGCTTCGCTGCGCGGTCCGGGTGAAAAATCAGCAAAGAATACCATCGCCGCCATAAAACCAGCTATTAGCCCCGTAACGGCAGGAATCCACTTTTTCATTCAGGCTGCACCACCTTCATCTTATTTTTCTGAAGCTTGTTTCAATAATTCTGCAATCTGGCTGATTTCTTCGTCTGTTAATGGGTTGCCACTAATGACACCCGACATAACAGCCGACGTTGGCTCTTTTAAAAACTCTTCGAGCGGTTTTCCATGCTTTCCTTCAACATTATTGAAAGCCTGGGATAAATCAGGGCCTGTTGCTCCGCCTTTAAGATCAAGAGAAGCTGCGGAGTGGCACCCAAGACAGCCTTTTGTTTGAAGGATATTACCTTCTGCTGCAACGGTTTCCGCCTCCTTGTTACCCTCGCTGTCCGGATTGCTGTTCGCGGCATTATCGCCTTCACTCGATGCCTCTTCCTGCTGCTCGGTCGGGGCTGTCGATTCAGGCGTATCCGTCGTTTTTCCGGAAAACACATCAAACACTAAATAACCGAGTCCAAGCCCCAATAATGCAAATATAACGAAACTGGCTGCCGCTTTTTGCATTGCTTTCCCCCCTTTATGTTTCTACAGTTTTTATCCTATCTCGTTACCTTCGTGGGCAAAGTGATAGAAAGCACAGTTTACAGGGCCGATTGTGAAACTTCTGTGACGTACAAAGCGATCAAACTGACATGCTGCATGGACACTGATCGTGATAAATCTCACTTTCTAAACATCCAGACTTGGCTAGAATGAAAAGGATAAGGAAATTGGTCGAAGGGGGTAGACAGAATGACCAATTATAAAGAAAGAATACAGTCCAGCCATGCAGTCCGGCCAACGGATATTGAAGATTTTTTGAGGAAAATAGAAGTGTTTAAAAATTTTCCGAGACAATCAATCCAAGTGATAGATAAGCAGATTATCAAGAAAAGCTATAAAAAAGGCGAGCAAATTATTTCCGAGTATGATGAAGCACAAGGGGTGTTTTTTGTTCATTCCGGAATCGTAAAATTAACGAAGCAGGACGAAGAAGGCAACGAGATCATCGTCTGTATGAAAAAGAAAGGGGATATTTTTGCCGAAGCTTGTCTATTCAACCAGGCGGGGAGTCATTACCCGGCCACAGCGAAAATGGTCAAGGATGGTGAAATTTCTTTCTTAAATACGGTTGATTTAGAATATGAGCTGATGTTGTCCCCGGAGCTTTCTATTGAAATTATCCGCTATATGAGCGCGGAGCTTCGCGAAATGATTTCGATTATGAGGGACCTTGCTCTGTTGGATGTTTATACAAAAACGTTAAAAACGCTCGAAAGGCTTGCCGCAAAATTTGGTGCGACCCGCTGTAATCGCATGCATATAGAACTGCCCATTACTGTCCAGGAGTTTGCTTCTCTCGTAGGAACATCGCGGGAAAGTGTCAGCCGCGTTTTCTCCAAGCTTAGAAAGGATGGCATTATCGATGTGCGCAGTAAAGAAATCGTTATCATTGACTGGTGCCGGTTTTGCTCATTGTTTCATTCGCGGTTATAGCAGTATATACTTTGGTGCAGCTTAATATTAATCTTTGAATACACCGTTCTATTTTTCGCCGCCAATCAATCCTGACACGGAACTCTTGTCAGGACTTTTATTTTTTTAGCAAAAAGTTTGCACAACTGTGCCGGTATGTCACAATCGGGTATAATATAAGCAGATAACTGACAGTGCTCATTCAGCGCGTTGACAGCAATAAAGGAGAAATTGTCCAAATGGCTGATTTCCAAACAAGTATTACGATCGACAAGCCTTTAAACGAAGTATTTGCTTTTATGGTCAATCTGGAAAACTCCCCGGACTTTATGCCGAACCTCATAAAGTCGGAAAAAATAACCGATGGGCCGATAAGCGCCGGCACCAAGTATTTGGAGACAAGATATATCAGCGGGCGGCAGACGGTGGCGGAGGTTGTTTTCACCGAATTTAACGAGAACCGGTCATATACGGTCAAAAGCGAGACAAACGGGCTCGGCGTCGTCTTCGATTATAACTTTCAAGAAGTGGACGAAGCGACCCGGATAGAATTCGCCGCAACTATTGAGACGAGCGGCTTCATTATGAAGCTGACGAAACCGCTGCTAGTCAAAATGATTAAACGTGAAGACGGCAACCAGCTTCAGTATTTAAAAGATGTAATGGAAGAAAATAAAACAAATTAAAAAAGAGCCGGCCGGCTCTTTTTTAAATTTGACTATTTAAACTTGTAAATCCAAAACCGCTCGTTATTAATCCATGCCAACGCTTGCGGATCGTTATGCTTTAGCTTTTCTTCCATTTCTGCAGCCATCAGTTGCGTTTGGGACCGATGTGCTTTTATCGTCTCGATTTTGATATCGGCGACTTTGCTTACATCGTTGATGATGTCAGCCTGGCCGAGTTCTTCAACACAATTGTTTGAGAAAGCTACACAGTGAAGCTTCGGGCGGCTGGCCGCAGGTATTTTTTCGAGGGCACGAACGACTGCTGCCCCGGACGCGTCATGATCCGGATGTACCGAATAGCCTGGGTAAAACGTGATCACTAGCGATGGATTTAATTCATCAACCAGAGATGTAATCATGTCTGTCAGCTTTGTTTCATCCTCAAATTCAACCGTTTTATCGCGCAGACCCATCATTCTCAAATCGGCAATCCCAAGGACTTTCGCCGCATTTTGAAGCTCTTGCTTACGAATCAACGGAAGTGTTTCCCGCGTTGCAAATGGGGGGTTCCCCATATTCCGCCCCATTTCGCCGAGCGTCAGACATGCATAAGTTACCGGGGAACCTTGTCGGACATGGGTGGCAATCGTTCCGGACACACCAAATGCTTCATCGTCCGGGTGCGGGAATACGACAAGTACGTGTCTTTCTTTTTCCATTAGATACATTCCTTTCTGGGCGGTAATCGCTCTATTCAAAAGGAGACTGGCTAATTTGCAGGGCAACAGCCAGCTTCCCGTTCGCATCATGACCGGCCATTAACAAACGGTCTGCGCCATCGAATTCATAGTGGGTAATTCCTTCCGCATATACCCAGCCGTACTCAAGCTTCAAGCCGACACGGAATGGCCCGGGTCCAGTTATCCTCCCGTGTTCATACTGAATTTTCGCATTGCGGATATATGCTCCCGCCGAGAAAAACGATTGGTCAACATGGGAAGCGTATGCTCCGTTTGTCGTCTCCATATGGACAAACACTGGTTTGTTGGCAAAGTGATCAATCGCTTTCTGGACTTCTTCTTGACTGACAACCTCCACGTGTACTCCCCCTTTCAAAAAAACTCCTCAATATAAGCTGTATATAAAATCATCATTTTAAACGCGAGTGCTACTTTATATTACTAAATAATAGAGAGAATTGCGAAGCAGCCGCTTTTGAAACATGATTGCTTAGCGCTTCTTTATGTAATAACAATTATCTCAAAAAACAGGGCCACATAAACGGCCCTGTCTGACTTACTGATTTTATCTGTGTTCAGTGTTTTCCTGCGCCAAAATGACGGTAGGCTCCGTGCATTGTCGGCCCAACATATTGGTTCAGCTGGAACCCGTGGCTGATCGCTGCAGTGATAAAGTCTTTCGCCACTGCAACTGCGTCAGGAACCGATTTTCCCTTTGCCAGTTCAGCCGTAATTGCTGAGGAATAAGTACAGCCCGCACCGTGCGTGTAGGTGGTTTCAATCCGTTCAGTTTCGTAAAGCGTAAAGTCCGAACCGTCAAAAAGAAGATCAACCGCTTTTTCATGCTCCAGCTTGCTTCCACCTTTGATCAGGACGTATTTCGCCCCTAGTTCGTGGATTTTTAGAGCCGCTTCTTTCATATCGTCAACCGTCTTGATCGGGCCTGTCTTTGCAAGCTGCCATGCTTCAAACAGGTTGGGAGTGACAACCGTTGCCCGCGGCACTAAAATGTCACGCAAAGCTTCTGCAGTCTCCGGATGCAGCACTTCATCTTCCCCTTTGCAAACCATTACAGGGTCGATCACCACGCCCGTAAACTGGTTCTCATCGATGGTCTTTGCAGCCAGTTCAATAATCTCTACCGAACCAAGCATTCCTGTTTTCATCGCATCAAGCCCGACGGAAAGTATCGTTTCGAGCTGCGCTTCAAGCGTCTTGATGTCAATCGGAAAAACATTGTGGTGCCAGTCGTTTTTCGGATCCATGGTCACAATCGTCGTTAACGCGGTCATCCCATACACACCGAGCTCCTGGAATGTTTTTAAATCCGCCTGGATTCCGGCACCGCCGCTCGAATCCGATCCGGCAATCGTTAGTACTTTTTTCATACCCATCTGTTTATGTTCCTCCTTGGAGATTATAGATCATCGCATGTCTTATAGAAATTATAACAATAACAGGGAATATCACAATAAATTCATACTACCGGCTTGCAGTTTTTGAGAAAACTCTAAGATAAGCGGTCACAAAAAATTAACACTGATTAAGAGATTTTGTCACGTTTGCGACAAAATTTTTTTTGTTCTTTTTCATTAAGACCATGTTAATCATGCGTAAAAATCGTTTTTTCTCATTTTGACTATAAAAATACTGCGTAATTATCCATTGTGACAAATGTCGCAGATTGTTTGTTTTTAAGTCTCTTAAAATGAAAGAGGGGAGAAGGTGTTTTTACCTGTATTCTAAAGAGTCTAAGGGGTGGAAGTATGAACGGGAAAGGCTGTCCTGAAGAATATCCGATTACCCTTATCGTCAATGGTAATGAGATAGCTGTATTCCAGCTGACTAACCAGGATCTTGAAGATTGGGTATACGGTTATTTGTATTCAGAGGGATTGATTGAGTCGGCAGATGATATTGAAGAAGTTCAGATCAATGAAGAAACGCTGACACTGTATGCCTCACTGAACAATGAGTTTGCAGAAGAAGCTTTTTTTACAAAAAAGAAACACTATACCGCAGGCTGCGGCAGAGGTGTAACTTTTTTTTCAATGACAGATGTGAAGAAGTTTGAAAAAGTTCATTCTTCTGTCACATATCACTTAAGCTACTTACTTAAAAAACAAAGTGAATTCGCCCGAAACTCACCTTTGTATCTGCAAACAGGCGGTATGCACGGGGCATGCCTTATTGAGGCGGACGGGAAGATCACGATCCGCGAAGACATAGGGCGCCACAACGCTGTCGATAAAATGATTGGTCATGCACTAAGAAAGCGCTTAAATCCAGAAGAGCTCATCTTGCTGACGACCGGAAGGATTTCGTACGAAATGCTTTCAAAAGCAGCGCGATTTGGTTTTGCAATAATCGGTTCGCGAACGGCTGCCACAAAGCAGGCTGTCCAGCTCGCCAAGTTCTTAAATATAGAAGTAGTCGGCTATTTGCGGGGGAAAATGGCGATTCCTTATACTTCATGTGGCCGCATTATTAAAGATTTACGGGAAGTTACTGATGGGGGTTCATCCAATTTTTAGGATTAATTAATAGATGTTCTATTCAAGTAAGAAGAGGGGGATTGTAAATGGAGTTTACTAGAAGGCAATTTTTAAAATTGTCCGGTGCAATGGCAGCTACGATTGCAGTAGTGGAACTTGGCTTTGATGACAAAAAAGCCTGGGCAGATTCGAAGCAATTTAAGATTGCAGAGCTGAAGCCGACACCGACGATTTGCCCATACTGCGGGGTAGGCTGCGGGATTCTTGTTTATTCGCAAGGGGACGATGTCATCTATACAGAAGGGGACCCCGATCATCCGATCAACGAAGGGAGCCTTTGCAGTAAAGGGACAACGGTCCGCCAGGTTTATACTTCGGACCGCAGGATGAAAAAACCGCTGTACCGTGCGCCCGGAAGCAGCAAGTGGGAAGAAGTCGATTGGGATTGGGCGTTGAACCGCATCGCTGAAAAAACGAAGGAAACGCGGGATCGCACGTTCAAAACGAAAGAAAATGGCTTGACTGTCAATAAAACGGAAGCGATCGCAAGCCTTGGCGGTGCAGCTCTGGATAATGAGGAAACTTATTTAATCGGCAAACTGCTGCGGGCCGGTTTAGGATTAACCTATATTGAACACCAGGCCCGAATATGACACAGCTCAACGGTTGCCGGTCTGGCACCAACATTGGGTCGAGGAGCAATGACAAATCACTGGAACGATCTTCAGCATACCGATGTGGCAATGATTATCGGTGCGAACCCTGCTGAAAATCATCCGATCAGCATGAGATGGATTTTAAAAGCAAAACAAAAAGGCGGAAAAGTAATTTCTGTCGATCCGCGCTATACACGGACATCAACGCAGGCAGATGTTTATGCACCATTACGTTCAGGTGGAGATATCGCCTTTATTGGCGGATTGATCAATTATATTCTTGAAAATAATCTATTCCATAAAGAATATGTGGCAGCCTATACGAATGCCTCTTTAATCGTGGCCGACAGCTACTCGTTTGATGATGGATTATTCAGCGGCTATGATCAATCAACAAGAAGCTATGATAAAAACAAATGGACATTCAAAAAAGGTCCGGATGACAAGTATTTAAGGGATGAAACGCTTCAGGACCCCCACTCTGTCTTCCAGCTGTTGAAAAAGCATTATTCGAGATATGACATTGACACAGTGACGGCTGTAACCGGGACACCGAAGGATGCATATTTGAAGGTAGCTGAGACATTCGCGTCAACCGGAAAGCCAGGCAAAGCGGGAACGATTATGTATGCGATGGGAGCAACCCAGCATACGGTTGGGACGCAAAACGTACGGGCGTATACGATTTTACAGTTGCTGCTTGGCAACATCGGTGTACAGGGCGGTGGCATCAATGCGATGCGCGGCGAGTCAAACGTCCAGGGGTCGACCGATTTTGCACTGCTTTACAATAACGTAAACGGTTATATGGAAGTTCCGACAGCCGCGCCAGAAGAAGCGACCTTAAAGGGTTTTCTTGAAAAGGTAACTCCAAAGGCGGGTTACTGGACAAATAAACCGAAATTTTATGTCAGTATGCTGAAAGCTTACTACGGGGATAACGCCAATCAGAATAATGAGTTTGGCTATCAGTATTTACCAAAGCTGACACCGAAAAAAGATTATTCGCATATGAAACTATTCGAAGCGATGTATAAAGGCGAGCTTGAGGGCTTGTTCCTGTTCGGCACAAACCCCGTTGTCGGCGGACCGAACGCAGGCAAAGAAAAAGAGGCACTGAGCAAATTGAAATGGATGGTCGCGATCGACCTTTGGGAAACGGAAACATCCGCCTTCTGGCAAAAAGAGGCTGGATCTGATCCGGCTTCGATTCAAACCGAAGTTTTCCATCTGCCTGCCTGCTCGTCTTTTGAAAAAGAAGGGTCGATTACAAACAGCAGCCGTTGGATGCAATACCGCTGGCAGGCAATTAAACCAAAGCATGAATCAAAAGCCGACCTGGAAATTGTTCATATGCTCGCAACGCGCATCAAGGCATTGTACAAAAACAGCACCAATCCGGCAGACGAGCCAATTAAAGCAATGACCTGGGATTATGGGCATGGCGACCATCCCGACATTGATCTTGTATGCCGCGAAATCAACGGGTATGATATGGCAACGAAAAAGCTGGTGCCGGGCTTTGCGAAACTCGCTGATGATGGATCTACTTGCAGCGGCAACTGGATATACAGCGGTTTTTATCCTGAAGAAGGAAAAAATCTCGCAAAGAGCCGCGATAATAAAGATACGGGCATGGGCAACTTCTTAAATTGGTCGTTTGCATGGCCGGCGAACCGGCGGATTCTGTATAACAGGGCATCAACCGATCCGAGCGGCAAGCCGTGGTCAAGGGACAGGGTAGGAATTTACTGGGATGCTTCGAAAAATCTATGGACAGGAAACGATGTTCCCGATTTCACGAAAGACCGCGCTCCCGATGCAGCAGGCGGAAAAGATGCATTCTTTATGTTGCCGACTGGCCTTGGCGGGATATTTGCCGGGGTGAACGAAGGGCCGTTCCCTGAACATTATGAACCGTTCGAAAGCCCGATTCCAAACGCTTTCTCAAGTATACAGCTAAATCCTGCCGTGAAATTTGGCTTGGAAGAACTGAATCCTAAGGGCGATCCAGCGAAATACCCGTATATTGCGACAACGTACCGGGTTTCTGAGCACTGGCAGTCCGGATCGATGACCAGGAACCAGGAATGGCTCTCAGAGCTGATGTCCCACATGTATATTGAAATCAGCGAGGAGCTTGCCAAAGAAAAAGGGATAAGCAATAAGGACAAAATTATTGTGTCTTCAGCCAGGGGTGAAATCGAGGCTTTCGCGATGGTGACAAAACGCTTTAAGCCTTATACCTTGCAAGGCAAAAAGGTGCACCAGATTGGAATGCCATGGCATTTTGGCTACAAGGGTATCGTCACCGGTGAGACGGCCAATCGCCTGACTCCTCATATTGGTGATGCTAATACGAATATACCGGAATATAAAGCATTCCTGTGCGATGTAAGGAGGGCGTGATCATGGCAGATTACATTAAATTCGTCGATGTGACGAAATGCGATGGGTGCCGGGCTTGCATGGTAGCGTGCAAAAACTGGAATGACCTTCCTGCAGAATTTGAAGACTTTCAAGGAAGCTATCAATCTCATGAAAAGATAACAGCAAACACGTGGAACGTCCTGACCTTCAACGAACAGGAAAATTCTGATGGCGACTTTGACTGGCTATTCCGGCATTCATCCTGCCTGCACTGTGTTCAGGCGGCCTGTGAAAAAGCCTGTCCGGAGGATGCGATCAGCCATACCGAATTTGGTTCGGTCGTGATTGACGCAGACAAGTGTGTAGGCTGTGGATACTGTGTGCAAAACTGTACGTTTGATGTAGTAAAGCTGGCAACCTATCAAGATAAGAATGGCAAGGAATACAAAAAAGCACAAAAATGTACGCTCTGTACGGACCGGCTTGAGCAGGGCCTACAGCCAGCCTGCGTAACAGCCTGTCATACAGAATGCCTCATTTATGGGGACAAGGCAGAGATTTTAGCAGAAGCTGAAAAACGTCTTGCTAACATCAAGGAGCGCTATCCGAATGCAAATATTTATAATCCGCAAGGAATTGATGGAACGATGACGGTTTATTTACTTGCAGATAAACCGGCTGTTTACGGTCTTCCTGAGGATCCGAAAATCCCGCTTTCACAGGTGGTTTGGAAAGATTATGCACAGCCAATCGGGAAAGCGATGCTTGGCGCGACAACAATGGCGGTTATCGGGGCAGTCATTTCGAACTCGTTTTTGAAAAAGAAAGATCCTGAACAGGGAGGCCATGACCATGACTAAGAATAATCAAAAAATGGTAAAGCGTTTTAGCAAGCCGGTTATTATTGCCCACTGGCTAAATGCAGGAGCCTTCTTTCTTCTTTATCTAACGGGCCTGCCTATGTACACCGAATTGTTCGACTGGGTCTATGTTGTTTTTGGCGGGCCGGCGGGAGCAAGGCTGGTCCACCGGATTGGCGCAGTCCTGTTTATTCTGCCGGTTGTCTATATTTTGTTGGCCGACCCAAAAAGCTTTTTTTACTGGATCAAGCAGATCCTGACCTGGAAGTCTCATGACTTTCAATTCTTTCTTCAGTTTCCGAAAGAGTTTTTCGGCGGACATGCGAAAGTTCCGAAGCAGGACTTTTATAATGCCGGTGAAAAGCTCAATTCATTGCTGGCGATTATAACCACGATCATGTTAATGGGTTCCGGGTTCATTATGTGGTTCCCAGCTTATTTTTCTCAAAGTATGATTATGTGGGCATACCCGCTTCACAATATCGGCTTGGGACTGTCGATTGCTGTCGTCGTTGGCCATATCTATTTATCGGTCGGCCATCCCAATTCCCGTGTCTCTCTGCGCGGGATGACAAAGGGAGACATCCCCGAAACATATGCAAAAGACCATCACGGCCGCTGGTACGATGATCTGAAGCAAGATGGGTCACCAAAGAAAAAGCAGGCGTAACAAAAAACGATAATCTATCAAAAACAATTCATCGACAACAGGGAAGGTGCTGCCCGCATGGGCGGCCCTTCATAGTTATTAGAAAGAAAAGAGGGGTAACGATGGGAAAAACAAATGTGCTGACAGCCGATTATGAACAGCTCCAGACTGATATTATTACCTTGCATGAACAGTGGCTCGAGCGGATATCCGAAAATCAAATGATTGCGGAGCCGCATCCAGCAAAATATGAATACCCGGTAATTCCCGGATTGGCACTTTCGATAAACTACCAACAATATAAACAGTTTATAATAGAATTATTGGATCTCCTTAACAGCAAGCAGCCGCAAACGATGGAGGCGGCAAAGGGCCTTCCTGCTCTTTTAACAGAGGAAATGGCAGAGTCCTGGTTTCATCAGGCAATTTCAATGAACAGCTTTTATTTTGAAAAATTTTCATCTGAATATAATATTCCGCAATGGCTGCCTTTTTTTGCAGCGGAGCATGCTGTGCGCCCTTATTTACAGAAAGCTGCCGCTGAGCTTCGTGAGCAGCTGAAATTGGCTGATCATTCACATGGCTGCCCGGCATGCGGAGAGCCGGCCCGGCTTGCCGTCATCGGGAAAAAAGGAAAAAAAGAGCTAACTTGCCCGCGTTGCTGCTATAGTTGGGAAGAAAAGAAAATCAGCTGTGCCCAGTGTGGAAATGACGATCATGATCAAATGCTCATACTTAAAATTGAAGATGATGAAAGTATGCAAATTCATGTGTGTAAAGCCTGTAATGGGTATACAAAAGTAGTCGATACAAAAAGGCTGCTGAAGAAAGATCACCCTGCAATATTGGACTTGAAGTCGATCCATCTTGATTATATAGCGCAGGAAAGAGGGTATGGGGTTCCCGGTTCTATTGAAACACATTAAAAAGCAATGGGGTGATCGATTTGCAAGCGACCGGAATTATTCTTGCAGGCGGGAAATCAAGCAGAATGGGTACCAACAAGGCATTTTTGGAGGTCGGTAACCAGGCTGTTATCGAACGGATTATTGCCGAGCTTTCGAAAATAGTCAGTGACCTTGTGGTGGTGACGAACCACTTTGCAGAATACCAATCTTTAGGTGTGCCGATGACAGAGGATAACTGGAAAGGAAAAGGGCCGCTTGCAGGGATGGAAGCCGGCCTTTTGGCATCAAAGCATGACAAAAATCTTGTCGTTGCTTGCGATATGCCTTTCATATCAGTTAAACTCGGTCAATTCTTGCTGGAACAGCTTAATCAGTACGAAGCAGCTGTGCCGGAAATAAACAGCCGGCTCCATCCCCTTTTTGCTGCTTACCGCAAAGAGACTGTGCCGTCGATCCAGGAATCATTATCAGAAGATCAGCTCAAAATTAGAAGTTTTCTCCACAGGGTCAATTCCAAAATACTTAAAGAAGATGAACTCTCCGGTCTGGGGCTTGATGGTGCCTCATTATATAATATGAATAATCCTGATGAGTACAGACAAGCTTTACAATTAGCAAAACAATTCAAGCAAGACGGACAAAAAGGCAGCGATCAGCGATGAAATTTTTCCAGGTTAAATCAGTTGAGGAAACCTTCCAGTCAATTCACGAAAATATTCAACCAATTACCGATAAAAAGACTAAGCCGTTATTGGAAGCACTTCATTACGTCTTAGCTGAAGATATATATGTAAAAGAAAATGTCCCGGAATTTCGCCGTTCCTCCGTGGACGGTTTTGCTTGTTTCGCCAGGGACACTTTCGGATCGTCCGAAAGCATGCCGGGGTTTTTAAAATTAACAGCTGAGGTGCAGATGGGTGAGGTACCTCCTTTTCCCCTCAAGCGCGGGGAAGCGATCTATGTTCCAACAGGAGGAATGCTTCCAGAAGGCAGCGATGCAGTGATCATGATTGAAAACTGTGAAAATCTCGATGGCCTGATCAACCTGTACCGCCAAGTCGCTCCCGGGGAGAATGTGATTTCTGTGGGGGAAGACTTAAGTAAAGGTGAGCTTTTGCTTGCTGAAGGAACGATGCTTCGCTCCCAGGAGCTTGGGGCACTCGCATCACAAGGAATAACCGAAGTCGCGGTTTACCGGAAGCCGGTAGTTGCCTATTTGTCTTCAGGGGACGAAATTGTTCCAATTGAAACCAAAGCGGCTGGCTATGGCAAGGTAAGGGACATGAACGGAGTTATGATTGGTGCCAAGGCGGCTGAATGGGGATTGGACTTTCACTATGGCGGCATTGTCAAGGACGATTATCAAGAGCTTGAAAAGAGATTAAGCCAGCTGCTTGAACAGGCCGATTGTTTAGTCATCTCCGGAGGAAGTTCGGTCGGAACAAAAGACTATTCAGCCAGTGTTATCCAATCTCTTGGCGCTCCTGGCATATTTGTTCACGGTATTTCAATCAAACCCGGGAAGCCGACAATTCTTGCAAATGCGAACGGCAAACCGATTATCGGTTTACCGGGCCATCCTGCATCGGCGCTAATCATTTTTGATCTGTTTGGAAAAGCAGTGGTTGCCCGTCTGCAAGGGGAGGGATCTTCAGAAAAACAGCTTATTTATGCAAAAGCAACAAAAAATATCGCATCTACACCGGGCCGCACGGATTACATCCGCGCTTCCCTTTTTCTAAAGGATGGAGAATGGCAGGCAGAGCCTATTCTTGGTAAATCAGGCCTCATCTCGACACTTATAAAAAGTGAAGGACTGATTGAAATTCCTGCACCGAGTGAAGGGGTTCAAAAAGGAGAGACCGTCCCAGTCAGATTATTTAAATAAGGTGTGAGAAGAATGGCTAAACATAACAACTATAAACGAAAAATATATCTCCAGAACACGCCTCGCGAACAGGCAAAAAAGGAATTGCTCGACAAATATGAACCTGACAGGTTAACCGAATATGTAAAAAGTGCAGATTCGCTCGGCCGGGTTACCGCAGAGCCTATTTTCGCCCGTTTTTCGATGCCTCACTTTCATGCAGCCGCGATGGATGGGATTGCAGTAAAAGCTGAAGCAACTTTTTCCGCCCATGAATCAAACCCGGTTCAGTTAAACCGAAGTGAAGACTTTGTCTTTGTTGATACAGGCAATCCTGTTCCTTCGCCTTACAACGCGGTCATTATGATCGAAAATGTCGAAGAAATCGATGAAGAGACTGTCGAAATTATTGAGCCTGCCGCACCATGGCAGCATATTCGCCCGATCGGCGAGGATATTGTCCAGGAGGAGATGCTGTTTCCGCAAGGACATGCAGTCAGGCCGGCAGATATCGGTGCCCTGCTGGCTTCAGGTGCGATTGAAATCCCGGTTATAAAGAAGCCGTTGGTGACAATTATTCCGACAGGAAATGAGCTGGTCCAGCCAGAGCTTGCTCCTGTCCCGGAAAAACTGATCGAATTTAACGGGACGGTTTTTGCCAATTTTATTCGCGAATGGGGCGGAGAGCCTCTGATTGAAAAGATCGTCAAAGATGACCCGTCCCTGATCCGTACAGCGTTATTAACTGCTGTCGCAAGTTCTGATATCGTGGTCATTAACGCCGGATCTTCAGCAGGTTCGCGCGATTACACCGTCCATATTATCGGGGAATTAGGCACAGTATACACGCACGGGGTGGCAACACGCCCGGGAAAACCAGTGATTCTCGGTGAAATTAACGGGACAATCGTCGTCGGTGTTCCGGGGTATCCGGTTTCAGCTTATTTGGCACTTGAGTGGTTTGTCAGGCCGCTCATCTGCAAGCATTTGCACATACATGAACCTGAACGCCCGAAACTGCTGGTCACGCTTGGAAGGCGGATTGTGTCAACAATGGGTGCCGAAGATTTTATCAGGATGAATATCGGTTACGTGAACGGGAAGTATATCGCCAACCCGCTAACGAGAGCAGCGGGCGTAACCATGTCATTTGTCCGCGCCGATGGCATCCTTGTCGTACCCCCAAACCAGCTCGGCTACGAGCAGGGGGAGAGTGTTGAAGTGGAGCTATTTAAGCCGGTAAGCGAAATAGCGGGAGCAATTGTTTTTAATGGCAGCCATGATTTAACGATTGATTTGTTGTCAGCTGCAGTTAAGAAGCACAATCCCCACATGAAAATTGTCTCTTCCCATGTCGGAAGCATGGCCGGTTTAATCGCGATTAAAAAAGGGGAAGCGCATATAGCCGGGACCCATCTTCTTGACCCGGAAACAAAACAATACAACCTTCCTTATATTAAAAGATTCCTGCCCGGCCATGAGCTTGTTCTCTACCCTTTTCTGAAACGGAAGCAAGGGTGGCTTCTCCCTCCGGGCAATCCACTGTCTATTCAAACGATAAACGATATAATAGAAAAAAAGGCAGACTATGTGAACCGGCAAAATGGTGCCGGTACGAGAGTCCTATTCGATCTTCTTTTGAACGATGCGGGCTTTTCCCCTGAACAGGTAAACGGTTATGATCGGGAAATGTTCTCACATCTGAGCGTAGCAGCAGAAGTCAAAAATAATCTGAACGCTGCAGGATTGGGTATTTACCCGGCTGCAAAAGCAATGGGTCTCGATTTTGTTCCATTATCAGATGAAAGCTATGATTTGCTGATGACGAGAGAGTTTTTTGAAAGTGAACAGGGCAGATGGTTAATCTCGATTATTAAATCAAAGGAATTCGAGGAACAAGTCAACAGAATTGGCGGCTATTCACTGCAAGTGGATGCAAAACCGATTATAATATAAATATCAATCGGCAATGGAAGAGGTGACAATCATGAAATACGAGATGACGAAGGAACCGATTAATATCCAATCGGTTATAGATAAAGTAGTCCAGCGGGAAGCCGGTGCGATCACGACATTTATTGGTACAGTCCGTGAATTCACACACGGCAAAAAAACTCTTTACCTCGTTTATGAATCATATGAGACGATGGCGGTAAAGAAGCTTGAGCAAATTGGCAAAGAGATTGCAGAGCGCTGGCCCGAAGCACAAACAGCGATCACCCATCGGATCGGCCGCCTTGACATTACCGATGTTGCCGTTGTGATAGCAGTATCGACCCCGCACCGGGCAGACGCCTATGAGGCGAACCGTTATGCAATTGAGCGCATCAAGGAAATTGTCCCAATCTGGAAAAAAGAGTATTGGGAAGATGGCGAAAAATGGATTGGCAATCAGCTAGAAACTGTTCAATATCCGGCAGGGGGGCCAGAGGAAGGTGATTTGAATGAATAAAATCCTGTTCTTTGCCCATCTTCGCGATATTGCCGGGGAAGAATCGATTATGTTAAATGTAGCCGGAAAAACGGTGTCCGAGTTAAAAGAAATAATCGCTGAAAAGTACTTAGTCGAAAAGCTCGATACGGTCATGACGGCTATTAATGAAGAATTCGCCAGCAATGAAGAAATCATCTACGAGGGCGATGTGATTGCCTTCATCCCTCCGGTCAGCGGCGGCTAAAACAGTCAGGCAATTTGCCTGGCACAAATAACAAACAAGGAAGCGTCTCGCAAAAATATTGGGAGTTGTTATCATGTCAGAACGGTATTCGCGGCAAGTATTATTTCCTTCGATTGGAGAAGCTGGTCAGCAAAAAATCAGCCAAAAACATGTATTGATTATTGGAGCCGGTGCATTGGGATCAGGAAATGCTGAAACACTGGCACGCGCTGGAATTGGCAGGCTGACAATTGTGGACAGGGATTACGTGGAAGCCAGCAACCTTCAGCGTCAACAGCTATATACAGAAGCAGATGCCGCTGAAAAGCTTCCGAAAGCAGTAGCGGCAGAAAAGCGCCTGAGAGCGATTAACTCCGAAGTGTCAATTCGTTCGATCATTGGTGATGCTACACCGGAAATGCTCGAAGAACTTATCGCGGGAGTCGACTTAATTCTTGATTCCACTGATAATTTTGAAACCAGGATGGCTCTTAATGACATATCGCAAAAATATAATATCCCGTGGATTTATGGTGCATGCGTCAGCAGCTTTGGCATGAGCTTTTCGATATTGCCTGGCCGGACTCCATGCCTGAACTGCTTGCTTAAAACCGTCCCAATTCAAGGACTTACTTGCGATACGGCCGGAATTATTGCTCCTGCGGTCCAGATGGTCATTGCCCATCAGACAGCTGAAGCCCTGAAAATATTAGTTGAGGATTGGGGAGCGATCCGAACCTCGTTTGTCAGCTTTGATTTATGGCGCAATCAATATACAAGCATGAAAATGACAAAGGCGAAAGACAAAGGCTGCCTGTCGTGCGGGGACATAAAAACCTTTCCTTATTTGGAAAGTGAAAACCACACCAAAACAACGGTGCTTTGCGGAAGGGATACGGTACAAATTCGGCCGCCGCACCAACAACAAATCAACTTAAACGACTTGGCAGGCCAGCTTCAACGCCTTGGATACCGTATAAATGGCAATCCATATTTGATTTCGGCTGAAGCGGACGAAAAGCGCATCGTCATTTTTCACGATGGTCGGGCGCTTATCCACGGTACAAAAGATTTATCACAGGCAAAGACCATTTATCAGCGGCTGCTTGGTTAATAGAGATTTGCACAATCAAAAAGCGAGGGATCACAAAACTTTCTTTGTGACCCTCGCTTTTCGATGTCCAGCTCCGACGTACAGGACGTACTAGTGCCGACGTTGCCACAGGACGTGGCGCTCTTAGTCGGCCAGCGCCTAGCCCCTCGAGTCGCTTCGGTCCTGCCAATGAAGTCAAAGAACGACTTCACCGTCAGGCCCTTCGACGTACAGGACGTACTAGTGCCGACGTTGCCACAGGACGTGGCGTTCTTAGTCGGCCAGCGCTTGTCGGGGCTGAACGATAGGAACAAACGGCTTTTGGTTTGTTTCCGCAAGGCGCTTCCGCTTTTCGTTTTAATGAACAGTTTCATCTGAAGCGACAATGACTAGTTTTCCTTTGTCCAATTCCACTTCATATCGATCAGCTTCTGATTGACTTAAACCAAGTGAACGGAATTTTGAACGAAGCTCATCACCGCGAGATTTAAACATATTGCCAACCGAATCAAGCAAGCCTTGCTCTTGTAAACCGACGTCTCCTGTGTCAGTGGCATCGGTCATGTGCTCTGAACGGTTTTTATCGTGGGCGAAAATATAAATATCTTCTTTCGAATAACCTTCTGATTGCAATGCTCCGATCATATCAGTGGCTTGAACACCGTTTTCGACTAATTGTACTTTATACATAAAAAATTCCTCCTTGTCATTAATAGTGGGAAACTTGATGAACTGTTTCCTCGTATAGTATGTTTATAACCGTTGTACATAAAAATAAACTTCTTGTTTTAAGTTGATGATTTTGTAAATAAAGAAAAGGGTAGTTTGATAGTATCTTATGAAAGAGTTGTCTTCATGACTTTATATCGTGATCAGGAGGAGTTTAAGCTATGGGAATAATATTGGATAATGACTGGGCCGAGCTGCTTGAACCGGAATTTAACAGTCCCTATTATATAAAGCTGAGCGAGTTTTTAAAGAAAGAATATCAACAGAAAACCGTACACCCGGATCAACACGACGTTTTTAACGCGCTTCGCTTTACACCTTATCAAAACGTGAAAGTGGTTTTGCTCGGACAGGACCCTTACCATGGCCCGAACCAGGCGCACGGTTTGAGCTTCTCGGTTAAACCCGGAGTAGCAATTCCCCCCTCGTTGAAAAATATGTATAAAGAACTGCACGATGATCTCGGCTGTCCTATTGCGAACAACGGCTATTTGCGAAAATGGGCCGACCAGGGTGTGTTGCTGCTAAATGCCGTGTTAACGGTTCGCGACGGTGAAGCGAACTCTCATCGCGGAAAAGGCTGGGAGTTGTTTACTGACCGGATTATTACGTTATTAAGTGAACGGGAGGAACCGGTTATTTTTTTATTGTGGGGGCGTCCCGCTCAAGAGAAGCAAAAGCTGATTGATACGGACAGGCATTACATTATTCTGTCATCCCATCCAAGTCCATTGTCGGCAAGAAGGGGCTTCTTTGGCAGCCGTCCTTTTTCAAAAGTGAACCAGATATTAAGACAAATGGGAGAAAAAGAAATAGACTGGAAAATTGACAATATTTGATAAGAAACGACATGTTTCACGTGAAACTGTCACCAGTATTGCGCGGTGTTAAGATCATCGATTATACGTTACAATAAGAGAAAAAGTTGAAAAATAAGGGATGGTTATTTTTGGAGAAACAACGGATAAACTGTATAAAGTGCCGTTATTATTATGTGACATGGGACCCGAAATTTCCAAAGGGCTGTAAAGCATACGAATTTAAATCAAGGAACCTGCCCTCCCTTGAAGTGTTCCGGGCTTCCGGAAAACCATGTCTTCGCCATGAAACGAAATAGTAACAGAAGCTTGATCTTTTTTAATATAGAGGTGTAGCGATGAACGATATATCGATTCAGAAGTTAATCGGGAAAATAGAGGAAGAATTAGTGCTGGCAAAACGGGAAGGTGCTGATGCTCGCGTGCGTGAACGAATTTATGCTATAAAAGCCTTATGCGAAATCATTCTAGATGATGACCATGCCCCGAAGCGGCATCACCGCCAGGAACCGGCAGATAATCGGCGTGATGTACAGCCGATGCCAATGGCGATCCAGCAGACAAAAAAAATCGCGATGGAAGACGGGTCAAATGGTGATTCATTGTTTGATTTCTAAAATGTCGAGATACGAGGAGATAGTATATGAAACTTTTTATTATCATTGGTGCAATTAATGCGTTTTTATCTGTCGCTTTAGGAGCGTTTGGCGCGCATGGGCTTGAAGGGAAGATTGAACCGAAGTATTTGGAAACGTGGAAAACAGGGGTAACATACCAAATGTTTCATGCTGCAGGCTTGTTGATCATCGCTATTTTATTAGGAAGGGTACCTGCGAGCTCCTTATTAACCTGGTCGGGCTGGCTTATGCTGATCGGAATTATATTATTCTCAGGCAGCTTATACATCCTCAGTGTCACCCGCATTGGCATGCTTGGTGCAATTACGCCGCTCGGCGGGTTATCATTTTTAGCCGCGTGGATCCTGTTGGTGATATTCGCCGTCAAATCTTTATAAATGTAAAAAGCTTTGCCGAAAATGGCAAAGCTTTTTTTGATCATTAAGTATTTGCTTTGTTACCTCGGCGAATACGAGGCCATTCCGGGTGCAGCGCCAAATGGATATTCATATTCAATTTCTTCCTCAAAAGTAACATAATCGAGATTTACCATAAGCAGCAAATAGCGCATGCCTGTCTGGGGATCACTCAGGATCAGATGATCGCGTCCAGCCGCTTCAATGATCCCTTTGAAAACTTTCGCATTCCACTCAGGATTGTTTTCAAAGGTCATATAAACCGTTGCCAGCTTTCCTCTGTTCAACCGTAAGATATTTTCAACGTATGATTCCTCCAGAGGCAGCATACCAGGAATTTGAGGTCCCCCGGTTGGTACTGTTCCTGGTTGAGCCGGTCCGCCTGGTGTCATTTGCGGATAGACCCCCGGTGACACTAAACCTTGGGCGCCGTAAGGCTGTGTGGGCCCGACGCCGGCGTTTCCGTAATAAGGCTGTTGAATTTGCCGATAGCCTCCATAATGTTCGTATGGGTTAGAGTTTGTAGGCTTCATCATTTTCCCTCCTGTGACTTTCATTTATAATCGATATAGATAACTCCAATTGTGGGAAATAGCTGCCATCCTTTCATCTCTCTTTTGTAACCCGTCCAGAATGGTGAGATGAGTTCGGCATTAACATCCTCACTATCTCATTCATATGAGCGGCATTAAAGATTAATGCAAAAAAAAGCTCCCAGCATGGCCGGGAGTTCAGGAAAAATTAATTTACATGAAGAAACTGTTCAATTTTTTCTTCTTCTAAAAGGTTACCAACGAAGAAAGCGCCAAATTCACCGTAACGCGCACTTACTTCATCAAAACGCATTTCATAAACAAGCTTCTTAAACTGCAGGACCTCATCTGCAAACAATGTAACGCCCCACTCATAATCGTCAAAGCCGACTGAGCCTGTGATCACTTGTTTTACGATACCGGCATACTGGCGGCCAATCATGCCATGGCTGCGCATCAGGCTGCGGCGTTCTTCCATCGGCAGCATGTACCAGTTATCATTGCCTTGCCGCCGCTTGTCCATCGGATAAAAGCAAACATGCTTTGTTTTAGGCAGAATCGGATACAAACGGGCTTGGACTTGCGGGTTTTGATACGGATCTTCATCGGCAGGTAAATAATTGCTTAATTCGACTACAGATACGTAAGAGTGGGCCGGAGTTGTAAATTCAGCTAATTTCGTTTTGTTGAATTCTGTTTCAATTTCATTCAACGCTTCCATGGTCGGCCTTAAAATCATCATCATAAAGTCAGCTTTTTGGCCAACAATTGTGTATAAAGCATGGCTGCCCTCTTTGCGCTCCTGGGCAGCACTCCATTTTTCAACAAGGCCTAAATATTCATGAATGGCTGCCTGACGTTCGTCGCTTGAAAGCATCTTCCAGGTAGTCCAATCGACCGTGCGGAAATCATGCAAGCAATACCAGCCATCGAGAGTTTGTGCTGCTTCACTCATTCATATCACTCCTAAAAAGACTAAATTCAAAGAATACTATACCACAGTTTCTCCGCGAAGCGTGTGAACAAAACCTCAACTAAGACAATATTTTCCGTTTAGAAAAGTCGTGAAAAGGATATTTTGTAAAAGAGTACAAATATTAAAGATGATTCGGTCAAAGTTTAGTGATTATTAGAAACTTTTAGAATACAAAAACATTTGGGCTGGAACCGTTGTCAGTGACTTAACTTCTTGAAATTTGCGCGGGTTACAGTATTCTAAAAGGATAGAGAAATGAAGGAGGAATACATATGAGCGATTTATTTACTTCCTTAAAGGAAAAAGTAAGCGGGCAAAATAAAAAAATTGTTTTTCCCGAAGGTTTGGATGAGCGGATCCTGACAGCAGCAGGCAGACTAGCTTCAGAAAAACTATTAACCCCTATTTTGATCGGAAATATCGAGGAAATCCAGGCAAAGGCAAAGGATCTTGGTGTATCTCTTGATGCTGTAGAAATTTATGATCCAAACAACTTTATGATGATGGATGAACTCATTGCTTCTTTCGTGGAAAGACGAAAAGGTAAAGCAACAGAAGAAGAAGCGCGCAAAATTCTTCATGATGAAAATTACTTTGGCACGATGCTCGTCTATGCCAATCGGGCGGATGGGCTTGTCAGCGGTGCGGCCCATTCAACAGCGGATACGGTAAGGCCTGCCCTGCAGATTATTAAAACGAAAGAAGGCGTGCGCAAAACATCGGGTGTTTTCATTATGGTTCGCAACGATGAAAAGTACGTTTTTGCCGATTGTGCGATTAACATTGCTCCCGACAGCCAGGATTTAGCTGAAATTGCGATTGAAAGTGCAAAAACAGCAAGAATGTTTGATATCGAACCTCGCGTCGCAATGCTAAGCTTTTCTACAAAAGGCTCGGCCAAATCTCCTGAAACGGAAAAGGTAGCAGCAGCGGTTCAAGAGGCAAAGCTGCGTGACCCTTTACTTGTTCTTGATGGAGAATTTCAGTTTGATGCTGCATTCGTTCCGGCGGTTGCCGAGAAAAAGGCTCCTGATTCTCCACTGCAAGGAGATGCGAACGTGTTCATCTTCCCAAGCCTTGAAGCTGGAAATATTGGTTATAAAATCGCGCAGCGCTTAGGGAAATTTGAAGCGATCGGCCCGATCCTGCAAGGATTGAACCGCCCGGTAAACGACTTGTCCCGAGGCTGTAATGAGGAAGATGTATATAAACTTGCCTTGATTACGGCTGCCCAGACACTGCAATAAATAGCAAATAACAACCAAACCGGGTCAGTCCTTATGAAGGCTGGCTCTTTTATTTAAACCGGACGAGATCCTTCCTTACAAGGTTTTACAGGGGTCTATGCTATAATAAACAGGATGATAGTATGTATTTATGAAGGAGTAACAGACATGGACGAGGCGCTTGGATTATTGCGTCAAAAACAATGGAGATTAATTGACCAATCGAGTGTTGGGGTCCATTTTAATGCCCTCCAATCGTTTGGTATGGATGATACATTATGTGCTTCTGTTGGATCAGGTTCATCTCCGGCAACAGCGAGAGCATGGGTCCATCATAATACTGTCGTTTTAGGAATACAGGATAGCAGGCTTCCTTTTCTGGAGGCTGGCATCGAATATCTGGAATCGGCAGGTTATCAATCTATTGTTAGGAATTCGGGAGGTTTGGCAGTTGTTCTTGACGAAGGGGTCCTAAACCTGTCGCTTATTTTCCCGGATACTGAAAAAGGGATTGATATCAATCGTGGTTATGCGGCGGTCTGGTTCCTGGTCAAAGAAATGTTTGCTGATTTTAACAAAAATATCGAAGCAGGAGAAATTTCCGGTTCTTATTGTCCTGGCAGCTATGATTTAAGCATTGATGGCAAGAAGTTCGCAGGAATTTCGCAGCGGCGCATTCAAAACGGAGTTGCAGTTCAAATCTATTTATGCATTTCGGGCAGCGGTGCTGCAAGGGCAAGGCTGCTGAAAGAATTCTATGCAAAGGCAAAAAAAGACGAATCAACAAAGTTTCAGTATCCTGAAATTGTTCCTGCTGTGATGGCCTCCCTTTCGGAGTTGCTCGGCGTAAGCCTGACGGTGCCTGAGGTAATGCTGCGGTTTATGAAAGTATTAAAGCAGCACAGTGAACAGCTCGCCAGCGGCCAGCTTAGCCCGGAAGAAATTCCACTCTTTGAAGGCTACTACATGAGAGTGGCTGAACGCAACGATAAAATTCTCGCAAACCCATAAGAAAAGCGGAAGCGCCTTGGTCAGCGCCGACAAGCGCTGGCCGACTAAGAGCGCCACGTCCTGTGGCAACGTCGGCACTAGTACGTCCTGTACGTCGGAGCTGGACATTGAAATCCCAAACAATTTTCAAAATTTTCCCGATTGAATGAAGCTCAGAAAAGCCGTGAACAGTAAAAGTTCACGGCTTTTCTTGGAATCGGCATGTGCTGCCTCTCTCCTTCTCCACGTTTCTATTAAGTTTAGAAGTAAAATAACGTGCTCCTTTTCGGCGCTATTCTGCCACTTTTTCAAGATTGCCGTTCCTATCCATCTTAAATTTAGTGGCTGGACGCTCTTCTTCTTCAAATAACGCGAGTTTTCTGGCTCGATTCATAATTTTCATTAACATCTCGTAATCTTCCTGAATCATAACCGTATCCTGTTCAAGACTTTCGATTTTTCCGGTCAACTCTTCGTTTTCCTTTTTCAATTCGGCAATTTCGCGTTTTAATCTTTCATTCTCGCTCTTCAGGATGTCACCATGCAAGTTCGAGGTATTTATGTTTTGCAAGTAGGCAATTACCATATCAAGATTAAGTGCAGTGGTTGTTACGGCTGGAATGGCAGGTTCATAATCAAATTCAGGAACGTATGCTTCGCGGGCGTCGACCGTTTCAACAAAATCAGTAGAATCAGTTGTTTCAACCGGCTCTCCCGTCTCAATAGGTGTAAACACTTCTATGGTCGGGGCTGGAGGATTGTACAGCAGCTTTTTCTTGCCGCTCTGGTCTTTTCCGAGAATTCTTTGCCTTTGTTTACGCTGCTTTTTTGCGATCTGAAGCGCTTTTTCATAACGGTGGCGGACGACTGCATTCCATCTAAAGCCGCACGCTGCGGATGTTCTATTAAGTTTGTCTCCGACCTCTTCAAAAGCGTTTAATTG
This sequence comes from Bacillus canaveralius, assembly GCF_002860125.1. Lineage (GTDB taxonomy): Bacteria > Bacillota > Bacilli > Bacillales > Cytobacillaceae > Bacillus_BJ > Bacillus_BJ canaveralius. The sequence continues at coordinate 8,907 of NZ_PGVA01000033.1, read as the reverse complement.
AGTACTGCCTTCCCTGACGTGGCGCAAAACGGTTTCCGCCAGCAATAAATCATTTTCTTCTGTCCATGCATCTTGACGAATTTTCATTTCTACACTCCCTTTTACATCTTTGAAAATTAATTAATGTTCTAATCTAATCTTTTCCGACTTTTTCTGTTTTTATACAAAGCAGTTGCAAGGATAGTAGATTTTTTATAAAATATTTTTCCGTTTCGATAGAAATGGTTAACTATGCTGGGAAAAATAGCAATTCCACGCTGTTCTGTATATATTTTCGGCTTGCATTAAGATGCGATAAAATGTAAAATACCCTTTAGCCAGTAACGAGGTTTATGCATACCGCGGAAAGGGTTGTAAAATAAATGGCAAACGAATTTCGTGTTTGCGACGATTGTCAGGCAGTAAGCTTAAAGACGCTGATCCCCCAGTTAAAAGAAGTGGATCCTGAAGCGAAAATAGAGATTGGCTGCCAGTCCTATTGTGGACCAGGCCGAAAAAAAACATTCGCTTTTGTAAATAACCGGCCTTTGGCTGCCTTAACAGAACCTGAATTAATCGAAAAAATACAAAAGAAGCTGAATAAATAAAATCACCTTTGGATATTCGTCCTCAGGTGATTTTTTATGGTTAAACGAATTTGGCCAGGAGTATGGCGTGATGTACCAACAGCGCGGGTATATCACCCGATCTATTTCCAAAGCGCTTGTTAGACTTTACGAGAAATGCGTCGAATTTTGCAGAAATACAAGGTGATTTGCCGGAAGAAACCGGATATAATATGAATATATAAGTGTTCCATGAGCATGGGGTTCGCCCCATAGAAGGGATAAATAGAGAGAGGCGACAGAATGGCTTATTCGGCTGAGAAGTTAAGCGAAGAAAAGGTATTCAAGGATCCGGTTCACCGCTATATTCACGTCCGTGACCGCGTGATCTGGGACTTGATCGGTACGAAGGAGTTTCAACGCCTCCGCAGGATTAAACAGCTTGGAACAACCTATTTAACGTTTCATGGTGCTGAGCACAGCCGTTTTAATCATTCACTCGGAGTTTATGAGATTATCCGCCGCATCGTTGATGGCGTGTTTAATGGCAGGCCGGAGTGGAACAGCGATGAGCGCTTGCTTTCATTGTGTGCCGGACTGTTGCATGATTTGGGACATGGTCCGTTTTCCCATTCTTTTGAAAAAGTTTTTGACCTCGATCATGAACAATTTACCCAGGAGATTCTCCTCGGAGGTACAGAGGTCAATCAAGTTTTAGCGAAAGTAGCCAGCGATTTTCCGAAAAAAGTCGCTGAAGTGATTGCGAAAACATATAAAAACAAACTGGTTGTCAGTTTGATCTCAAGTCAAATTGATGCTGACCGGATGGATTACCTGCAGCGTGATGCCTATTATACTGGAGTAAGCTACGGCCATTTTGATATGGAACGAATCCTCCGGGTCATGCGTCCGCGCGAGGATCAGGTCGTTTTTAAACAGAGCGGAATGCATGCGGTGGAAGACTATATTATGAGCCGCTATCAAATGTACTGGCAGGTTTATTTTCATCCAGTAACGCGAAGTGCTGAAGTGGTCCTCACAAAAATCCTCCACCGGGCCAAGGATCTTCATGAAAAATCCTATTCGTTTAAGTTCGATCCCTTCCATTTCTATTCCCTTTTTGATGGGAAAGTTACTCTTGAAGATTACTTGAGGTTGGATGAAGCTGTATTCCTTTATTATTTTCAAATATGGCAGGATGAAGAGGATGAAATTTTAAGCGATCTTTGCAGGCGCTTTATGAATCGGAACCTCTTTAAATACATCGAATTCGATCCGGCAAAAGAATACAAAAAGCTTCATGAGTTGTCGTCTTTGTTCGTTAAGGCAGGAATTGATCCGGAATATTATTTGGTGGTCGACTCTTCTTCAGACCTGCCTTATGATTTCTATCGCCCGGGTGAAGAGGAGGAAAGGCTGCCGATTCACCTGCAGTTGAAAAACGGTGATATCCGCGAATTGTCAAGGCTATCGGAAATTGTCGAATCTGTATCGGGAAAAAGAAGAACCGACCATAAGCTCTATTTTCCGGAAGATATGCTAATGGATGATTCTGTGAACCATAATATTAAACAACATATTCGGGAGCTTCTCGAACTATAGGGAAAATGGGGCGGAATTGACAATATAACTTACAGTAAGCAGAACCCGGTATCTTATGCCCGGAGTTCAGTAATTACTGGATCACTACATAACGACTAAAACGGATATCTGTAATAATTGGGGTAGGAGATGACGGATTTTGCTAAAAGACCATGCTAAATTAATGTATGCAGTTGCGGCTGCTGAGGAAATAGTCGGCAGAAAAAAGCTGCAGAAAATCATTTATATTGCCAAGAAAGTATCGTTTCCTTTTCAGGAAAGATTCCAATTTCATTTTTACGGCCCATATTCGGAGGAGCTTACTCTAAGAGTCGAAGAACTGTGCAATATGGGGTTTCTGCATGAGCAGAAAGAAAAAACGGGCGGCTATTTTCAATACCGCTACTCTTTGACAGAGTCAGGGAAAGAATTTTTGAGTTCCAATCAAGTGGTCATACCTTGCCTTGAGGATTGCCTAATTGATATGAACAGCCAGAATGCTAGATTTCTCGAGCTTGTTTCCACTGTATTGTATTTTGATAATCTTTCACGAGCTGAGGTCAGCGAAAAAGTATTTACGCTAAAAAGCAAGCAGCACTATACAGAAGAAGAAATTGAAAGTGCCTATCAGTATATTGAAGAACTGAAACAAAAAGCTAAACTTCAGTAGGATCTTTAACTTTAGCGAAAAAGCTAAGCGCCCGTACATAAGGATGCTTAGCTTTTTTATCTGCAAGCCTATTCGTCGCTTAACCGTTTTCCAGCCACACCATAATGGTTTTTAGACATTTCTTCGATAAAAACAACAATTTTCTCTGGTGCAGCCCCGGTTGTTTCGCTAACGGCTTCGGTAACTTTTTCGACTAGCGCCCTTTTTTGCTCTTCATTTCTTCCTTCAAGCATTTTAACGGTTACATAAGGCATGGTTGATTTCCTCCAAATTTCGTTTATTAACGGGGGATATTGTCCGTTTTAACGATTTTACCATATCAAACGGGATTATCCCCCTCTTGACGCTTGTTAAAGCAGGGAATCTTAAAGTTCGCACAGGCTTTTTTCAATATCTCCATTTTTCACTTTAACGCCGGTTTCATGTATACTTTACTTAATACTCGCGATTCCTATCTGTATCAACTTAGAGCAAGATCAGAGCGAACCATATGATTGCAGACAGGAACGATATAAGTAAAAAACGAAGCGTTTCATAAAGGAGACAGGATCATTGGAACAATTTCTTGCCTTTCCACTTGAGCAAATTCCCTATGTGGCGGCAACGCTTATCATCGCACTTACGGTACATGAATTCGCCCACGCATATACAGCCTACAAATTTGGTGATGAGACCGCAAAAAAACAAGGCAGACTGACCTTAAACCCGATTCAGCACCTGGATCCGGTCGGAACCATCTTGATTTTTATTGCGGGATTCGGCTGGGCTCGTCCTGTTCCCGTGAACCGGTTTTTCTTTAAAAATCCAAAGCTGGCCGGCATCACTGTTTCAGTTGCGGGTCCACTCAGCAATCTCGTTCTCACAGTGATTGGCTTTGCCTTATTATATGGATTGGCCTCAGCCGGCCTGGCCAATAGTCTGCCGGAGTTCATCCCCGAGTTTTTGGAAATGTTTATCCGGCTAAACTTAATTCTGTTTGTATTCAATTTACTGCCGCTTCCGCCATTGGACGGTTACCGGATTATCGAAGATCTGGCACCGCGGCAGCTTCGGGCTAAAATGACGCAGTTCGAAACATACGGTTCGTTAATATTTATTATCCTGGTAATTACACCGCTAGGCGATTATACGATTCAACCCGTTTTTAATATCTTCTTTCCGGTGATTTTTAACGGGCTTGACCAGTTTTTTTACCAGTTATTTCTATGATAAGGGACCTGTTACAAGGAGGATGCACATATGGAAGAAAAGAAAAAGAAATCGATCGGTTTTAATATTATTAAAAGTGACCCAACTGATGGACACGGCGGTTTTGGTGGAGGATCTTTAAGCCTTGACAATGTTTCGCCGGTGATTGTTGATGTAGAAGAAGGCGAAGCCGTTGTAGATGTTGGAGCGTTGCATGCCAGAAGTGTTGTCGAAAAAGGGATCAAGTTTCTTGCTAACAAGGAAGACGTTCCAAACGGAAAACCATACTGGCTTGTTTGGGTAACGATAGACCGGAAAGAAACAGGACCGTACTATGCCGGGGTGACAGCCTGTGAAATGACGGTTGACCGGGCGATTAGAAGGGGTTACAAATTGCTGCCGGAGCATGTAAACCGTCTGGATAAATCGATTAAGCGCCACATCATCGTTGAGCATATGGACAACAGGTCAAAAGAGATTTTAGCAAAATTTCTGCAAAACCATGATCAAGGAATGTGGAATCGTTCGGAACCTGAGCTGCGGGAAGGCTTAACGCGCAGCGCACAGTAATTTCCTTTTATTTATGGATTTGTGACAAATTGGTGAATTATTTGTGATAAGTACTTGTCCAATTCTGATAAAAAAAGTAAACTATTTAACAACGTGAACACGTTAGAACTAGGACAGGAAAACCCCCGGGAATCAGCCCCCGGGGGTTTTTTATACGAAAAAAATTACGGAATCCACTCAAATATTTTCTTATACCATGGTGCTTTTGCTTTCGGATGTTTCGGCTCCGTGGATCGATTGTTTCCATCCTCGATATGCTCTGTACAATAGTCGACCGGCTCAGTACCTGCCGCGAAATAAGTTAACCGTTTTATCGGACAGTCTTCCGTCGCTAATTTTCCATTGACCGGATTCACATATACACCGACAACCCCTTTTGGAGGTTTGAACGCTTTGATTGGTTCATTCTCCAGTGCCTGTTCCATAAAATGGACCCAGACGTTTTTCGCATACGATTTTTCGGCGGTGAGCTCAATCGGTTTTCCTTTATCATACCCTGTCCAAACGGCCGTAACGAGCTGCGGGGCAAAGCCAATCATCCAGCTATCCGTATCGGTGGAACCTGATTTTCCTGCATACAATCGCGTCATGTCTTTGATGATCGTATCCCCTGTTACGGTTGTGTAGCCGTTTAGCTTCCTGTCAAACACACCGGTCATCATATGGGTCATCACAAACGCAAGATCCGGACGGAGAATCGTTTCCTTTGAATTTTTATACTCATAAATCACTTCACCGCGGTGGTTTTCGACTCGTTCAATGAACACTGGGGCTACCTTTTTTCCGCCATTGGCAAGCAGGCTGTATGCATTTGCCATGTCGATAACGCGCACCCCGGAGGTGCCAAGCGCAAGGGATGGCACATCCGACATTTTAGTAGAAATGCCAAAGTCCTTTATCGTCTCAACAAGCGATTTTTCACCCATTAAGAGATGAGTTTTTACGGCAAATACATTATCTGAAACCGCAAGTGCCTGGGCCATCGTAATATCATCTTCTGCGTAAAGGTTGTTATAATTATGCGGGGTGTAATCAGCCATTCCCTCTTCAAATTGAAAGGTTGTTTTTTCGCTTCTCATTGTACTTGACGGTGTGAATCCCTCATCAAGTGCCTGGTAATAAAGCAATGGCTTGATCGTTGAGCCAGGCTGGCGTATAGCCTGGACGGCCCGGTTAAAAGAGCTTTGGCGATAATCCCTGCCCCCAACCATTGCTTTAACATGGCCGTTGCCTGGATTCATCGCGACAAGACCAAGCTGAATCTCAGAATCCTTTGAGATCAAGTTTTTAACGGTCTTTTCCGCGATTTCCTGCTGTTTGAGATTTAGGGTTGTATACACTTTGAGACCGCCAAGTGCAATCGTGCGGTCATCTAGCTTCAACTCGGTTTTCAACGCGTTTCTGACTGAGTCTTGGAAATATGCAGCGGTTTCGGTTTGTAAATGAAGATGCTGTCCAGTTAGCGTTAACGGCGCTGCTGCAGCTTGTTCAGCTGCTTGTTTCTTCAGGTAGCCGTCCTCGACCATCGAATTTAATATCACCTTTTGCCGTTCCGTTGCTTTTTCCATTGAAGCGAACGGGGAATAAACACCGGGACCCTTCGGAATGCCCGCAAGCAAAGCGGCTTCGCCAACGGATAATTCCCCGGCGCTTTTGCCAAAATAAAATTGACTTGCTGCTTCAACACCATAAGCGCCGTTTCCATAATAGATGGTATTTAAATATCCTTCCAATATATCTTTTTTTGAATAATTGATTTCCAAACGAATCGTATAAAAGGCCTCAAGAATTTTCCGTTTCCACGTCTTCTCATGCGCAAGAAACAAGTTACGCGCATATTGCTGAGTAATTGTGCTTGCTCCCTGCACTTTAGAAAGAGCTTTTAGATCAGCCAGGGCAGCACCGGCGATTCGCTTGTAATCAAAGCCATGATGTTCATGGAAGCTTTTATCCTCAATCGAGACAGTTGCTTCAATTAACGAAGGGGAAATATTTTCAAGCGGAACCCAGTAGCGTTTCTGGCCGCTGTTGCTTTCACCGAGAACGGTTCCGTCATCCGTGTAATACAATGTCGATTGCGGAACTGCGAGCGGCGGCGCTCCCAATATTTTTGCATATCCCAATATACCGGTAATAAGGACAACCATGAAGGCAATTCCTATTAAACTGATGATCAAAAATGCTCTTACGTACTTGATTGTTTTGCGAAACCGACGATCGGTCATAATCTCGATAGGAATCACCCCCTGTTTTTCCATTAATAAAATGCTCAGCCACAAAGCTATTATCAGTATGAAAAAAACAGCCGGGTTTTAAACATTGCCTATGAAAAAACAATTTTTTTCTTGCATTTTTGCTAGATTCCTCTATACTTTTTCTCATGTTTGTAATTAACCGGTTGGGGAACATTATAAAGTGAATCAGAATCGGTGTTATACATAGATTGCAGCGTAATAACGAAAGGATGATAAATATGGGACTTTGGTTTACAGAAAAACAAACAGATAATTTTGGGATTACGATGAAGGTAAAACGCACTTTACATACAGAACAAACAGACTTTCAAAAGCTCGATATGGTCGAAACAGAAGAATGGGGCAATATGCTGCTTCTTGACGATATGGTCATGACCTCTGTAAAAGATGAATTTGTTTACCATGAGATGGTGGCGCATATACCTTTATTTACACACCCGAACCCTGAAAATGTTCTTGTCGTCGGCGGTGGTGACGGCGGCGTCATTCGCGAAGTTTTAAAGCACCCGAGCGTTAAAAAAGCGACACTCGTTGATATTGACGGCAAAGTCATTGAATACTCGAAAAAGTACCTGCCTGAAATCGCCGGCAAGCTTGATGATGAGCGTGTCGACGTCAAGGTTGGAGATGGCTTTATGCATATCGCCGAAAGTGAAAACGAATATGATGTCATTATGGTTGATTCGACAGAGCCTGTCGGACCTGCCGTGAACCTGTTTACAAAAGGGTTCTATGCCGGAATTTCAAAGGCGTTGAAAGAGGATGGCATTTTTGTGGCTCAATCAGATAATCCGTGGTTTAAAGCAGACTTGATCCGCAGTGTGCAAAAGGACGTCAAAGAAATATTCCCGATTACCCGGCTTTATGTTGCAAATATCCCGACATATCCAAGCGGGTTATGGGCGTTTACGATTGGATCGAAAAAGTATGATCCACTCGAAGTAAGCGACGATCGCTTTCATGATATCGATACGAAGTACTATACGAAAGAGCTTCACAAAGCAGCTTTCGTATTGCCAAAATTCGTCAGTGACTTAACAAAGTAATTTTCAGGCAGGACGGCCATGAGCTGCAGGGCTGTCCAGATTACATATAAAGTGGGGTTTTTCCATGCGTTTTGATGAAGCATATTCAGGCAATGTCTTTATTAAGAGTCATCCGGATTATAATGAAAGCGAAGCCGTCATCTATGGCATGCCGATGGATTGGACGGTAAGCTATCGCCCCGGCTCCCGGTTTGGCCCATCCCGGATCAGGGAAGTGTCAATCGGTCTCGAAGAATACAGCCCATATCTCGACAGGGAGCTTGAGGATGTTAAATACTTTGATGCCGGGGATATTCCGCTTCCATTCGGAAATCCGCAAAAAAGCATTGAAGCGATTGAAGAGTTCGTCGGGAAGATTCTTGCCGACGGAAAGTTTCCGCTCGGAATGGGCGGCGAGCATTTAGTATCATGGCCGGTCATAAAAGCGATGTACAAAAAATATCCGGATCTTGCCATTATCCATATGGACGCCCATACAGATTTGCGGGAGCATTACGAAGGTGAGCCGCTTTCCCACTCGACACCGATTCGGAAGGCAGCAGCATTGCTCGGTCCCGGGAACATCTATTCCTTTGGAATTCGTTCAGGAATGAAGGAGGAGTTTGAGTGGGCCAAACAAGCAGGGCTTCATATTTCAAAATTTGAAGTCCATAAGCCATTAAAGGAAATCCTGCCGACGCTCGCCGGCCGCCCTGTATACGTCACAATTGATATTGATGTATTGGACCCTGCCCACGCCCCGGGAACCGGTACTGTCGATGCTGGCGGAATCACATCCAGGGAACTGCTGGCGTCCATCCACGAAATTGCCGGATCAGATGTTCGTGTAGTTGGCGCAGACCTTGTCGAAGTCGCCCCTGTCTATGACCCATCCGAACAAACAGCCAATACGGCAAGCAAGCTGCTTCGTGAAATGATTCTCGGCTGGATTAAATAAGAAAAAATGAAACGGAGACAGCTCGTCTCCGTTTTTTAGTGCGGCAAAAATTGAGTATGAGTAAAATGTTTGTAGGAGAATTATTTCCCTTCTCATCCAGATAATGGCGTAGCCG
>NZ_PGVA01000032.1 GCF_002860125.1 Bacillus canaveralius | reverse complement strand
TGAATCCGCTTACACGTTTTAGGTGGAAATAAATTCCGCCAACAAATGCTTGACTCAAACAAAGGGTCTGGTGAAATTGACAATTTAGTGCCTATGAATGCTACACTAAATAGGAGCGAATATAAAACGCTAGAGAATGCCTGGAAAAAGGCTTTAGAAGAAGGTAAAGATGTTAATATTAAAGTAAAACCGATATATGAAGGCCAATCATTGCGACCGAGTGCGTTTAAAATTAATTATACAATAGATGGTAAAAAATATTCAGATAGGCTAACTAACTATACAGGAGGCACGCAAGATGGAAACTAAGAAAATGGAGCAACTCTATCAGCAAATTGCGAACACATTAGTGAATATGATCCCTGAAGAATGGAATAAAATCTACTTATACGCTGAGTTAAGAGAAGGCTATAAAAAAGTTTTCTTCTATTATTATCCTGAATCAGGTGTTGAGCCAATATATAGCCTTGATATTACTGAGAAATTTGTTGTTAATGAAAATGAGTTTGATGAATTAGAAAATGACCTGTATGGATTTTTTTCTGAATTGCAGGAAGAATTTAAAATACAAGAACAGGAACAGTGGACGAATTTAACTTTTATTCTAGATAACACAGGTCAGATGAAAATAAATTATGGCTATGAGGATCTTTCCCAAATTGGTCCTGTTGAAAAACAAGAAAGATGGGAAGCCGAGTATATAAAGTGAAATAAGAAAGTTCTTATTCAACACGAAATCTTATAGGGCACAGTTCCAAAGCGCTCTTTCATTCTTCCTAAGAAATTAGAAGTTATCCAGAACTTTAAAACGGAGATATGTAATGGAAAATGAACCAAAGGATCAACTTAGAAATCAAGTCGAAAGGGTTATAGATCTTGTTATTGCAAAAAAGAAACAAAGGGAACACCCATTTTTAGACACGCTTTTAAAGAGATTACAAGATTTATTGGAAACAATAGATGCAAATAACTATGGGGATTTAAGTAAAGATCCTAAGATAAAAGGGGCTTTGCGGGCATACTTTGACACTAATTTAATTGAAAGCTATGAAGAGCCCCTTGTTGTAGAGCTTGATAAACTGGAGATGATGTTAAAGTAAAATAAAGAGGGACGATAAGGGAATGGAACAATTGTATCAAAATGCGGTTGAAATACTGAATAACATGATTCCGGTACCTTGGGAAAAAATATACCTTTATGCAGAAGTCAGTGAAGATTCAAGACAAATATATTTCTATTTTTATCCAGAAGGGGAAACCGTGCCTGTCTATAGTCTTGATATCGTAAAGAAATTTAATCTTCAAGAGGATGACTTTGAGCAGTTAGAAGATGAACTATATGACTGTTTTACTGAAATTTGGGAAGAGTTTGGTAACCAAAAACAAGAAAAATGGACAAATCTAACATTCACACTTGACCATACCGGAGATTTTAATATCGAATACAATTATGATGACTTGTCTGAAGTAGATTCATATGAGCAACAGATCATTTGGGAGTACAAGAATTTGGGGCTTATAACTGAAGGAGAAAGACCAAAAAAAATTATTGAAGGATAAAAATCTTTGACATATATGAATATGAATACAACTAACCCTCGTTAGCTCTAACTTTTGATGGTTTTTAATGTAATCAACAACAAGGGGCTGACTCAAAATTCAAGTATTTAAATTGAAAAAAATAACCCTGACATTCCAGAGATTTTCTTTAGCGCATCACCAGGAAACAACATTGATATTCCTAAATTATAAATAACTTTTATAGAAACCTTGATTGGCTTCATTGCCGTCCAAGGTTTCTTTTTACTTTAGGGGGTGGACAAAGCGACTTGTACGACTGTGGGACAAATGAGATATCAAGAATCGTCAATCAGAAGGGAAAAAATTATCTTGAAAAGCGCTTTCATTTTATTTATAATATCACTAAACCGGTTTAGTAAATCGGTTTATGAAAAAAGGAGCATTGAGATGAGAAAAGTTACGATGGCAGATGTTGCGAAGCATGCGAATGTTTCGAAGAGTACTGTCTCTCAATATTTGAATAGTCGATTTGATTATATGGGCAAGGCAACAAAGAAGAGGATTGAACAATCGATTCTTGAGCTCGGATACCAGCCGAATGCTGTCGCCCGAAGCTTGAAGCAAAAAAAGACATTTACCATTGGTGTAATTGTTGCGAATATTTTGCACTCGTTTTCCACTCAGGTTATTCGCACGATAGAGGATATTTGCCACGAAAATAATTATCATGTGATTGTTTGTAATGCGGATGATTCACCTAAGAAGGAAAAGAAATATATTGAGATGTTAATGGCGAAGCAGGTTGACGGATTAATAGTTTTCCCAACGGGAGGCAATATCGAATTATATGAATCACTTGTGAAGAACCGATATCCACTTGTTTTTATGGACCGAATTGTACCTGATGTTCCGGTGGATACAGTCATTCTTAATAATGAAAAGGCTTCCGAACTGGCGATCAATCATTTTGTTAAAAAGGGATATGAACGGATTGGGATTATTACAACTTCTCTTATCCAAAAAATAACCCCGCGGATAGAACGGATTGAAGGTTATAAAAAAGCTTTAAATAAACGAAGTATCGCTGTACAAGATGAATACGTAAGAGGAATTGAAATAAAAGAGATTACAGCTTCATTAGAAGCGATGTTTTCTCTTCCAAAGCCGCCCCAGGCGATTCTCGCCGGGAACGATTTATCGTTAATGGAAGTGCTGCGATACGCCAGGGACCACAAAAAGCAGATTCCGCAAGACTTTGCATTAATCGGAATTGATGAAGTATCATTCGCCAGCATTTACAGTCCCGCTTTGACGATTATAAAGCAACCGACTTTGGCGATGGGTGAAAAAGCAGCAACACTCCTGATAGAAAAAATAGAAAAAGCCGACACAGAGAAAGAGATACAAGTATATCGATTTGAACCGGAATTAGTGGTTCGAGAATCATGCTGATGACATTGGAATGGAGGGCTGCACCATGGCGGATATCATCACAATTGGCGACGCAATGATTACATTCAACCCGGCGTCAAAAAATAAAGGAGAGGATGCTCATTTGAAAACCATTATTGAAACAATAGGAAAAGAAGTTACGAGTGTTCTCTCATTGGTAGCGGAAGAAGAAGCTTTAACACTTTCCCAAAAGATAAAGGAAGCAAAGCGCATCTTTGTCTATGGAGAGGGCCGTTCCGGGTTAATGGGTAAAGCGTTCGCGATGCGTCTTATGCATGGAGGCTATTCTGTATTTGTGGTCGGAGAAACGACAACTCCAAGCATTGACGAAGGAGACCTGCTTGTCGCGATCTCGGGTTCCGGATCAACTGGAATGATCCATGAATTTTGTGTAAAGGCCCGGGAATTGGGGGCAACCGTTTTTTTGGTTACTACAAACCGGGATTCCAAAATTGCGAGAATAAGTGACGCGGTTCTGGTAATTCCAGCGGCTACTAAGTACCGCAGGCCTGAAGAACCGGAAACTATTCAGCCTTTAGGGAATCAATTTGACCAAAGTGTGCACCTGCTTCTGGACGGCATCATTATCCATAGCCTGCAGGTGAACAAAGAAGTGAAAGAAGCCATGCGAAAGCGGCATGCAAATCTTGAATAGATTGAAAATTAACTTAATGGGGTGTTTATAAATGGCAGATATCATTGTTTCGAGTGAAGAGTTAACAGGCTTAGTTGTATCAAAATTAACAAAAGCGGGTTTACGTGAGGACCATGCACAAGCGGTGGCTGACGTTCTTGTCCATGCTGACTTGCGGGGTGTAAGCTCACACGGGGTTTTGCGTACAGAACATTACGTTAAACGCTTATCAGAAGGCGGGTTAAATCCAAATCCAACATTCAATGTAAAAGATACGGCCCCATCTACAGCAATTTTTGACGGTGATGACGGAATGGGTCACGTTATTGCGAAAGAAGCCATGGATTATGCTATTAAACTGGCAGAAAAGAATGGTGTTGGAATGGTTGTCGTGACAAACAGCAGCCATTGTGGGGCTCTATCATATTTTGTCCAGCAGGCAGCTGAAAAGAATATGGTCGGAATGGCGATGACACATACCGACAAAGTGGTCGTGCCTTTCGGCGGAGCGAAGCCATATTTTGGGACAAACCCAATCGCATTTGGTTTCCCTGCCAAGGAAAACAAACCGGTAATACTGGATATGGCGACAAGCAATGTTGCTTTCGGAAAGGTATTGCACGCAAGAGAGGCTGATGCGGCGGTTCCTGCTGATTGGGGAGTGGACGAAAACGGGAAGCCAACAACCGATCCTCATGCAGTATCCGCGCTGCTTCCTTTTGCTGGCCCGAAAGGATACGGCTTAGCCATGGTAGTGGATGTATTATCAGGATTATTGGCAGGCGCAGCATTCGGGCCGCATATCGCGACAATGTATGGTGACTACAGTAAAAAACGTAAGCTTGGACATTTTCTTTGCGCGATAAATCCAGCTGTATTCACAGATCCAAAACAGTTTTTGGCGAATATGGACCAAATGATTAATGAAATTCATGAAACACAGCCTGCTGAAGGTTTTTCTAAAGTAATGGTTCCTGGCGAGCCAGAGCAACTGAAAGAAGAAGCCAGACTTCGTGACGGGATTCCGGTAACGGAAACGGTTTATAACTATTTATCACAGGCATAAGGAAAGAAGTGAAGGAAATGGATGTCGTCACAATTGGTGAAACAATGGTTTTGTTTACTCCTGATACAACAGGATTAATGAGATATGCCAAGCAATTTTCAATGAAGTTTGGCGGAGCAGAGTCCAATGTAGCGATCGGGCTCTCTAGACTCGGACATAAAGTTGGCTGGATCAGCAAGGTCGGAGATGATGAGTTTGGACGGGCCATGCTGTCCTTTATCAGCGGTGAAAAAGTTGATGTCAGTCAGGTGAAAACTGACGGATCCGCACCAACGGGAATCTATTTTAAAGAACCGCGAAGAGAAAATGATGTTCGTGTCTATTATTACCGAAAGGGGTCTGCAGCTAGTACTCTATCGAAACAAGATATTAATGAGGAATATATCGCAAAAGCAACATATCTGCATATAACGGGAATCACTCCTGCATTAAGTGAAAGCTGTGAAGAAGCCATTTTTGAAGCCGTAGAAGTGGCAAAGAGAAATGGCGTAAAGGTTGTCTTTGATCCCAATCTTAGAAGGAAATTATGGAGTGAAGAAAAGGCAAGAGCCATATTATTGAAACTGATCTCAAAAGCAGATATCGTGCTTCCAGGAGTTTCAGAGGGACAATTCTTGTTTGGGGAAAGTGATCCTAGTAAACTGGGTGAATTGTTTCTTAACCAGGGAGCCTCAACCGTTGTACTAAAGCTTGGAGCACAAGGCGCAATGTATATGACAAATAACGAACAAGCAATGGTGCCTGGAATTACTGTAGAACGGGTAGTTGATCCGGTTGGAGCGGGAGACGGGTTTGCCGCAGGTTTTATCTCAGGTCTATTGGATGGTCTCGAACCGGCTAAAGCAGTTGATCGCGGAAATATCACAGGTGCATTCGTCACGATGGTCAATGGTGATGTCGAGGGTCTTCCTGAAAGAGAAGAGATTGAGCGTTTTTCAAGTCAGTCAGGTGAAGATGTAAATCGTTAAGGAGGATGGAAGACAAATGAGATTGATAGATCAAATTCAAGAGAATGGTATTGTTGCAGTTATTAGGGGAACTTCTCCCGACAATATAGTTGCAATCGCAAAGTCTTTGCATAAAGGCGGAGTGAAAACACTTGAGATTACGGTGGAGACCCCAAAGGTTCTTTCCCTGATCGAACAGGTTGCAGAAGAGTTGGGCGATGAAGTGATTGTTGGAGCGGGGACGGTATTAGATCCGGAAACTGCCAGAGCGGCGATCATGGCCGGTGCCAGGTTCATCTTTTCTCCTACTGTAAATAAGGAAACTATTAAAGTTGCCAAAAGATATGGAGTTGTAAGCATACCAGGTGCTTTAACGCCAACTGAAATTTTAACAGCATACGAAAATGGCGCTGATATTATTAAGGTCTTTCCGGCTAATGTTTTTGGCCCAAGTTACATTAAGGATATCCATGGCCCGATGCCGCAAATTCCGCTTATGCCGACAGGCGGTCTCGATGTAGATAATGTAGGCGCCTATATTAAAAATGGTGCCGTGGCTGCAGGGATTGGAAGTTCGTTGGTCAACATGAAACAGCAAGTAAATGAGGAATTCCTTATTAATCTCGAGAACAAAGCGCGCCAGTTTGTGGATACAGTAAAAGAAGCAAGGTTTTCACTTTAAAAGGATGGGACATCACTTTGTCCCTTACCTTAGTTCAAACAAGGGGGTTTATTGTATGAAAATGAAAGCGTTTTTAACTATGATGATAGGATTAATGCTGGTCGTATTAACCGGCTGCAATGCGCTTGAAACGGCTGGCAAAGAGAGAAACGGTGTTACTACTATTAAAATTGCCAACTATTTTTCTGAGACTCACCCGCAGAACATTGCTTTAAGAGAAAAATTCAAGCCCATGGTTGAAGAACAAACAGACGGAAAATATGTAGTCGAAATTTATCCGGGTAACGAGCTTGGGGATGAAGATTCATTTACAAGTGGCGTAAGGATAGGCTCCATTCAGATGGCGATTACGGGAATGGGCTTGCAGACAGCAAATCCAAAGATAGGGGCTGTGGAGTGGCCATACTTGTTTGATGATTATGAGCAAGCGAACCGCATCTTAAATGGGGAAGTCGGGGATGAAATTGGAGAGGCTTTCCGCGAACTTGGCGCAGAGCCGCTGGCATGGACAGCCAATGGTTTCAGATCGGTCTCTGCCAATCGTGAAATTGCTTCCATGGAAGACTTCAAAGGTTTCCGGTTACGGATGACAAATATCCCTATCTTTATTAATACAGGAAAAGCCTTGGGGGCGAACGTCCAGCCGCTTGCACTTTCCGAAGTTTTTACGGCAATAGAACAAGGGGTTATTGACGGCCAGGAAAATCCGATCACCACGTTGAAGGAATCAGGTTTGTATGAGGTTCAAAGCCATGTGACTGAAACAAAGCATATGTTCAGTCCCAATGTATATCTGATGAATAAAGAGTTTTTTGATGGCCTTGACGATGAAACGAGAGAAATCATCTTGGCTGCGGCTAAGGAATCAGCTAACTATGAATGGGAGCTTCTTCAAGAATCAGAAAGTGAAACAAAGCAGTTCCTTGAAGAACACGGGATCAAGTTTACAGTTCCGGATGAAAAATTCATGAATGAATTGAGAGACTCAATGGAACCAGTTTATGAGGATCTATATAAAAAATATGATTGGGCAGAGGAGTTTATCAATAAAATTCACGAACAAAAATAAGGTTTATATACCTGGGGTGAGGTGGGAAAATGAGCAAAGTGTTAAAAGTCCTTAACGGTATTTTAAATTCAGTAATAGTGATTATACTGGTGGGCATGGTCGGTTTAGTTTTTATAAATGTAGTCCTTCGCTATGCTTTTGATTCAGGGATTACCTGGTCTGAAGAATTATCACGCTATCTGTTCGTCTGGCTTGTCTTTTTGGGAGCTGTTGTTGCTGCAAGAGACAAAAGCCATCTCGGGGTAGACATTTTAACTGCAAATGTTCCCCGCAAAGTGCAAAAGGTTTTATCTTTGGTAGCCAATACACTTGTTATTTTTGTCCTTATCCTGTTTATTGACGGGCTATTTAAAATGATCAACCTGAATAGTATGATTTCGGGTCCTGCTACAGGGATTCCAGTAGCCTTCTTTTATCTGGCAGGAGTTGTATTCGCGGTGTTAATGATTGCGATTACGGCCATCCAAACGATTCAATTCATATTTTCCAAAGATGGGGAACCTCCTTTAACAGGAGAGCCTGAAATTGAAGGGAGGAATAACAAATGATTTGGCTGTTTCTTGCATCCCTGTTTTCCTTGTTGCTGATTGGAGTGCCTATCGCAATCTCCATGCTTATAAGTGCTGTCGTTATGCTGGTTTCACTTGGTTTATTTGATACAGGAATACTTGGCGAATATTTAATTAAAGGGGCTAATAGCTTCTCGCTAATGGCCATACCATTCTTCATTTTAACGGGTGAGATCATGAATGCGGGCGGAGTATCCAGGCGTATCGTTGATTTCGCCAGTTCACTTGTTGGGCATATCCGTGGCGGACTTGGCTATGTTGTCATCATTTCCGGTGTTATTTTCGCAGGGTTGTCAGGTTCAGCGGTTGCCGATACAGCAGCACTGGGTGCCATCCTGATCCCAATGATGATTGCAAAGGGCTATAACAAAAATCGTGCAACAGGTTTGACTGCTGCAACAGGTATTCTCGGTACAATAATCCCTCCGAGTATTCCAATGATTTTATTTGGGGTAGTTGGCGGCGTATCCATTTCCAAATTGTTTATGGCCGGTATTGTTCCCGGTCTTCTAATGGCAGTGGGACTAATGGTTGTATGGTACTTTGTCTCCAAACGTGACAATAGTGATACTCTTCCGAAAGCAACTTCACAAGAGCGGTGGGTCGCTTTAAAGCGGGCATTCCTGGCATTGCTATTGCCGGTTATCATTATTGTCGGTTTGCGTGGCGGCGTCTTTACCCCTACTGAGGCCGGGGTAGTTGCGGCAGTTTACGCCTTCATTATTTCCTTAATTTATCGTGAATTAAAGTGGACTGAAATCCCTAAAGTGTTTGTTGAAACTGCTAAAACAACGGGTGTTGTTATGTTCGTTGCTGCTACAGCAATTGTTTCAGGGTATGCGATTACGGTTGGCCAAGTTCCAAGGGAATTAGGTGAGTTTTTATCCAATATCACCACAAACCCTACTCTATTGCTGGTAATTATCATGCTCTTCTTATTGATTGTAGGATGTGTAATGGACCTTACTCCGGCTATTCTGATCTTTACTCCAGTACTGTTGCCAGTAGTAAAGGCTGTTGGAATCGATCCAGTTTACTTTGGATTATTAATGGTTATCAACCTTTCAATTGGATTAATAACCCCTCCAGTAGGAACCGTCCTTTATGTAGGATGCGGAATTAGTAAAATAAGTATCATAGATATTACAAAAGGGATTTTCCCGTTCTTGCTCGTACAAATGGCGATTCTATTTCTATTGGTGTTATTCCCGGGTATCGTCACAGTGCCATTGGAGTTCTTTACTGAATAGGAGGAGACGATCTTGCAAAGAGCAGTTACATTTCAAGGCATTATTCCGCCAGTATCGACGATTATCAATGAAAACGGCAGTCTTGATGAAAAAGGGATGGGTAAATTAATAGACTTTTTAATAGAGTCGGGTGTGAACGGACTTTTTTTCCTCGGGACTGGAGGAGAGTTTTCGCAAATGTCCGTTCAAGAACGCAAACGGGTTGCTGAATTTTCTGTTGACTATGTCAACGGCCGGGTACCCGTTTTGATAGGGACGGGCAGTACCAGCACGAACGAAGTGATTGAACTGAGTCAACATGCAGAAAAGGCAGGGGCAGACGCTGTCGTAATGATTAACCCGTATTACTGGTCGCTTTCGGAAGACAATCTGTTTCTGCATTATGACCAAATCGCACAATCTATCAATCTCCCGATCTTGCTGTATAATTTTCCGAACCTGACCGGCCAGGATTTAAGCCCTGAATTTGTTTTAAAGCTGGTAGATAAAAATCAGAATATCGTAGGGATTAAAGAAACAGTCGATCAGGCAGGACATATTAGGGAAATGATTTTAAAGGTAAAAGAAAACCACTCGCAATTTAAGGTGTTCTGTGGATTTGATGACCATTTGTTAAATACACTGGCACTTGGCGGGGATGGAGCGATCTCTGCCAGTGCAAACTTTGCACCGCAGCTTACGATTGGCATTTATCGCGCTTTCCAGGAAGGTAACATGCAAGAGGCTTTAGAGCTCCATCAAAGATTGGCTCATCTTCCCCTTATCTACAAGCTGGATTCGCCTTTCGTAAATGTAGTGAAAGAAGCAATGAAATTGACAGGACTGAACATTTCTACACACGTGCTGCCACCAGCTAGAGCATTATCAATTGAGAAAAAAGAGCAGTTGGCCCAGCTATTGAAAAAGGCAGGTTTATTGTAAGGGGAAAATGGAGGTTAACAATACGAGGTTAACCTCTTTCTTTTATGGAGGGGGATCAGCAATGTTACGAGACGTTATTCAAATACATGAATCCGACAATGTTTGGATCAGCCTACAAGACTTAGAAAAGAGGACACTTCTTGAAATAGACGGCTCTACCGTAGAACTTAAAGAAGATGTAGATAGAGGACATAAAATATCGAACAGAAAAATCGCAGCGGGGATGTATATCATCAAATATGGATTTCCGATTGGGCATGCGATAACAGACATTGAACCAGGAGAATTTGTCCATACCCATAATGTAAAAACAAATCTTAGTGGCGAACTTGAATACACATATAAACCAAAGATAAAACAGCAATCTGCAAGCAAAAACATCCAGACGTTATTGGGATATCGCCGTGAAAATGGCGATGTTGGAGTCCGGAATGAAATCTGGATTATAAATACGGTAGGCTGCATTAACAAAGTAGCCGAAAATCTAGTCAAGGTCTCTGAAAAAGTAATTAAGCATAGGAATATTGATGGAATCTATCACTTTGCTCACCCGTATGGCTGCTCCCAGTTGGGCGATGATTTGAAATACACACAAAAAATATTATCAGACCTTATCCATCACCCAAATGCTGGCGGCATTTTAGTGCTTGGACTCGGCTGTGAAAATAATTACATTGATTTATTCAAAGAGGAAATCGGCGACTATAATCAGCAGCGCGTTAAGTTTCTAAATGTCCAGCAAGTCGAGGATGAGATGGAATTGGGACTGGAATTAATCGAGGAGTTAGCAGAATATGCTTCCGCATTTAAAAGAGAAGAAGTACCCGTCTCCGAATTAAGAATTGGCTTGAAATGCGGCGGTTCGGATGGCTTGTCTGGTATAACGGCAAACCCTTTAGTTGGCGTGTTTTCGGATATGATTGTGGAAAGCGGTGGCGCCACTGTATTAACAGAAGTTCCCGAAATGTTTGGCGCAGAATCGATCTTGATGGAAAGAGCAAAGGACGAAGAAACGTTTACGGAAATCGTCAATCTCGTCAATGACTTCAAACGCTACTTTGTGAAATATAATCAGTCGGTCTACGAAAATCCTTCTCCCGGAAACAAAAAGGGCGGCATCACAACTCTTGAAGAAAAATCCCTCGGCTGTGTCCAAAAAGGAGGCTTCTCAAGAATTGAAGAAGTGCTGCAATACGGTGATCGGATTAGTGAAAAGGGATTGCATTTACTTCAGGGACCGGGTAATGACTTAGTCTCGGTAACGGCTCTGGCTGCTTCAGGATGTCAAATTGTCTTGTTTACAACTGGAAGAGGAACTCCGTTTGGCGGTCCGGTTCCTACTGTTAAAATTTCTACTAACACACCATTATTTGAGCGGAAGAAGAATTGGATTGACTTTAATGCCGGGAAGCTAATTGAGGACATGCCTATGGACAAATTAGCTGATGAGTTTTTTTCGTATATTCTAGATGTAGCTTCTGGTAGAAAACTTACCAATAATGAAGTATTTGGATTTAAAGAGATTGCAATTTTTAAAGATGGGGTCACTATGTAGTGACAATGCTTTTAAAAAAGATAGGTGACATCCATACCAGGATTTTTACAACGGCTACAGCGTAACCAGCAAATGAATCGGGGAATATCCGTAAAAACCCTTGCGAAAATGAATAAGTTCTTAATATCAACCTTTACAAAGTGCAAAGTGAATCGTAATATTGAGCTAAACTTTGTATCTAATTACCCCGAAAGCCATGTAACTAAATATAAAGCAGGTGAAAATAGATGAATAATAGTGTATTAAACAAATTGCACGGGTTATCTGTATGGATTTCCAATTTAGTGTTCATCAATATCCTTTGGCTGGTTTTCACGGTTTTCGGCGGCATACTACTTGGATTTTTTCCTGCGACAACGGCAATGGTTTTAATAATAAAAAAATTATTGGTGGAAAAAAACGAGTTTAGTATTAAAAAAGAATTTGTTCGCCTATACAAGAGTCAGTTTAAAAAGAGTAACCATTTATTTTTTCCATTTAGTCTATGCGGTTTTATCATAGTTGCGGATATCCGTTTCTTCTCGTTGATGGATTTTCCTTATAGCAGCTTTGTGGTCTATTTATTTTATTTACTTCTCTTTTTATTAACGATGCTCTTTTTTTATAGCCTTATCGTATATAGTGATAGCATTGGCAACAAGGAGATATACAAAGGATCTCTGTATATCTTGTTAAACAATCCTATGACTAACTTATATATTCTGACAGGGTTGTTATTACTACTTTTTCTCACAGCAAAGGTGACGGGTTTATTTTTTCTGTTCTCCGGTTCAATATTTAGCGTATACCTGCTAATTACAGTTGCAAGGACTGTGAAAAAAATAAATATAAAGAGTATTGACATTAATTTTTAAATAATTTAGACTACTAATTAGTTAAGCGTTTTCAAAAAAATATAGCACTGCCTTATTATTTAATCGATTAAATGGAAAGGAATGGCTATATTTTTTATTTTAATTCTCATTTAAACGATTAAATGGAGAAAAAGGTCTGGAATTTTTATTTAACATTTGATTTAATCGATTAAATGGATTTACTCACAAGTTGTAATTTCATAGTTTCATGTTTGATTTAATCGATTAAATAGTACATTAAAAGTAAGTCTTTCAGATGTATTTGTCCTTAATTTAATCGATTTAATGAGAAGATGATTAGTCCTCTTTAATTTTGATAGTATCGAAAAAGTAGAAGGGAGGGTGCCTGTTGGAAAAAAAACCAAATATAAAGCTTGTGGCGCAAAAGGCCAATGTTTCAACGGCAACAGTGTCAAATGTCATGAATTCCTCCAGATTTGTAAAAGAGGAGACTCGTAAGAAAGTTCTTGAGGCAATGGAAGAGTTGAATTACAGGCCCAGCACAGTTGCAAAATCTTTAAAGGGCAAAGATACGAAGGTCATCGGCCTAATCATACCAATCCAGCATAAAGACACGTCAGCACAATTTTTCATCTCTCTTTCAAATGGAGTTGAAAGCGTTTTAAACAATGAAGGCTATAGACTGGTAATTGGCAACTCACATGAAAATTTAAGTAGTGAACTAGACCAGATTGATATGTTTAAGACACAGTTTATTGATTATGTGGATGGATTAATCATTGCGCCAACTTCAAATATTGGAAGTGAAGTAAATGACTCTTGGAATATTGATTATCCAGTAGTTTATGTAGATCGAAAGCCAAACACACTACATAACGTAGATACGATCTACACTAATAATTATTTTGTAACTTACGAAGCAATTGAACTGATGTTAAAGAAACAAAGAAATAAAATTGCATTTATCTCTGGTCCGATCGATGTGTCAAGTACCATTGAACGTTTTGAAGCCTATAAAGATGTTTTGAAAAAATATCGGATTGATTTGGATGAAGGGCTTATCTTTGAAGTAGAATCTTCCTTTCAATCTGGATATGAAATAGCAAGTAAGCTGTTATCCAATCATGAAATTGATGGGATTGTAGTTGTGAATAATACGATTTCCATGGGAGTGTTCAAATACTTAAAAGAACAGAATATCAAAATACCAGATGATCTCTCCTTCCTTTCTTATGATGATTTCGATTGGATGGAACTGACAGAACCAGCGATTACGACTATAAGGCAACCATCATTTGAGATGGGTGAGGCTGCGGCCAGGCTCATGCTGGAAAAGTTAAGGGATAGGACAAAAGAGCCAACGGAAATTTGTATTGAATCATCTATCATTATTAGAAACTCTTTGTAAGGTTACATGTTTAAAAATTTAAATAAAAAAATAACCGGAGGGGTCTCACATGAAAAAATTTAGTATTCTTTTGAGTTTGATATTGCTTATTAGTTCCTTTTTAGTCGGTTGCAACAGCAAAGAATCTATCACATCATCAGACGGCACCACGACCATTGATTTTGCGATTCATGTAGCAAATGCAAAGGATCAAGAGCCTGCCTTTTATAAAGTGATTGAAAAATTCCAGGCTGAAAACCCGGATATCAAAGTTAATCTGATTGGAAAAGAACAACAGGAGCATGTGAAAAGTATTAAAATGATGTCGCAATCTGATAAACTTCCGGATGTGTTCTGGATGCTTCCCGCTTCAGCGAAAGAATTACAGGAGGCTGATATGCTAATGGATTTATCAGGTTTTATTGACGACAATCCGGACATCAAAGACTCTCTAAACGATAACATGTTAAATACCTATAACAAAGATGGCAAACAGTATGGCTTGCCTTATCAGCCACTGATTACAGGTTTGTTTTATAACAAAGCACTTTTTGATCAATATGAGGTTAAGATCCCTGAGACCTTTGAGGATCTTGCCGAGGCAACAAAAGTATTTGAACAGAATGGCATTACAACAATTGCCAAGGGAGCCAAAGATGAATACTCAGTATGGGCATTTTTAACGATGCTGTCCAGATATGGCTACTTTGATAAAATTGACGACATTCTTGCCGGAGATGAAAGCTATAACAACGCTGACTTTATAAAATATTACCAAAAGATCGATGAATTAAGAAAATTGGGAGCGTTTTCTAAAAACGTAACTACTCAAACCTACTTCCAAGCGGTGGAACAATTCTTGGGTGGTCAGGCAGCGATGCTCGATTCCGGTATGTGGGATGTCCAAAAAATTGAACAAAGCGCGATAGGCAAGGACGTTGGATTTTGGTGGGGACCTACTTTTGCGGATGGTACAGGTGACCAAAAGATAAGCTCAATCGTCCCGGCTGCACCTTTGCTTGCCAGCAAAAAAGCCGGTGAAGATAAAGCGAAAAAAGAAGCGATCCTAAAACTATTTAAATTCTACTACGGTGAAGAAGGAACACAGATCATGGTCGAGAACCAAGTGCCGCCAATGACAAATGCTTCAGTTGAAATTAATGAAGCGGAGCATCCAGTCTTTAAAAAGCTGGTTGACCAAATGCAGCTTGAAGGCTGGGAGAGCCAGCCAAACCAGCCGGACCTTGTCGTTCCTGAATCAATTGCAAACGCTATGTATGACAGCATTTACGGAGTCATAAACGGAACTTACACCCCTGAACAAGCAGTAAAAGTTGTTGAAGATAAAATTTCGACTGTCAAATAATTTTTTAGAGACTGGCTAATGTATATGCTCATTAGCCAATTCTAAAAGGTAGGTGGAAAAATGAGATGGTTTAGCAGTAATACTAATAAGATAATGTTGCTTTTGCCGACTCTCCTAATCTATTTAACTTATATTATGATGCCGATCGTCATCGCAACCTATTACAGCTTTACCAGTTTTTCAGGGATTGGGAAACCAAAGTACGTGGGGCTTGCGAACTTTCAGAGACTGTTCGACGATCCGATTTTTATGATCGCATTAAAAAATACCTTTATTGTTTTATTAGTCACTTTATTGCTTCTGATTCCAGGCTCATTTTTACTGTCATTGTTATTGAACAAAAAAATTAAAGGCGTTGGTTCATTAAGGGCGATCAACTATTCGCCTTCCATCATTGCGCCAATCATGGTGGGTTTGATCTGGGTATTTATTCTCGATCCCCAAATTGGACTGATTAATACTTTATTGGAAAGAATTGGTCTCGGCCGGCTCGCTTTTGAATGGATTGGCGGGGATACATTGACACCTTTTTCGGTTGCGATTATCCAGAGCTGGCAAAGCCTGGGTTACATCGCGACGATATTTTTAGCAGGCTTAACGCTGATACCGTCAGAGCTTTATGAAGCGGCTGAAATGGACGGCGCGAGTAAATTCAAACAGTTGATCAATATCACGATTCCATTACTAAACGAAACGTTCAAGCTAAACATCATTTTAGTGATTACTCTTTGTTTTAAAATTTTTGAAACCGTTCTCCAGCTTACGAACGGGGGACCAAACCATTTATCTGATGTACTGGTCACTTATATGTACAGTACAACCTTTATTGCCGGGGAGTATGGTTACGGCATGGCCATTGCAGTTGCATCGCTGATCGCAACGATCGTATTTTCAGGTGCTTTCCTGGGATTCTATTCATTAGGGAGAAGGCTGTACAACAAGGAAGGGGTGTAAAGTGGATGAAAGCAAAGGATACTTCTATAGCATCATTGAACCGAAGAGACAGACGACTGAACAGTCTCACATATATCCTTACGTATGCTATTACTCTGATTGTCATGATTCCTTTTGTGTGGATGGTCGTATTGTCTTTTCAAGATAACCAAACAATCCTGACAAATCCCTTTTCATTGCCTGACAACATAAACCTGGATAACTATAAGCGCGCCTTTGAAACATTGGACTTTGCCTTGTTGTACAAGAACACGTTTATCATTGCTGCGGTGTCGCTATTCATCGAAATGATCATTACCTTTGCCAGTTCTTATGCGATCAGCAGATTGATATTTAAACGAAGGAAGCTCAGAAATGGTCTCTACTATTTTCTGATTATCGGACTTGCGATCCCTCCGTTTATCTTGTTGTTTCCAATCTATCGGATTACGATTTCGCTTGGACTGGAAAATACCTATTTATCTCTGATTCTACCTTATATCGCAACGTCAATTTCTTTTAATACGCTGTTGTTTACAGGATTTCTGAAGGATTTCCCCACTGAGATTGAAGAGGCTGCGGTCATTGATGGCTGTAACCTGTTTACACTCTGTACAAAAGTCGTGTTTCCGGTTGTGAAGCCAGTGGTGATGACGATCTTCATTTTCAATATTCTTTACATATGGAATGAATTTCCGTTCGCGGTAACGCTAATCAGTGACCCGTCACACATGACGATCCCGCTGGCCATATCCGAATTTAAAGGAAGGTATAACATCGATTACGGCGGCATTGTTTCAGCCAGCTTGTTATTTATCATTCCACAGTTAGTGTTCTATGGAATATTCCAAAAGCACATCATTAAAGGAATGACTGCCGGTGCAGTAAAAGGATAAAAAACTAGAATGGGAGACGAAAAAACTATGACTTTATCAAATGGATTAATGCAAAACTTAACAACACATAAGGATGTAAGATCGGCAAGAATTTCAAGTTCGGATCAAACAGGAAGAAACCAGGATTACTGGCTAATTCCGCCAAACGAGTCTGTTGTATTGGGGGAAATTGAAGGACCGGGCTGTTTAACGCATTTTTGGATGACCTCTTTCTGCAGAAAAATTATGGGCCCGAGTATTGTTGACCCAGCTTTAGGAAGCAATGTCGCACCTGTCAATGAAATCCACAATGCACTTGGTGTTACATGGGAGGAGCAAGATCCTTTCTATTACCGGAAAGCATTGATTAAAATCACTTGGGACGATCAAGACACGCCAAGCGTTTTAGCACCCTTCGGAGATTTCTTCTGTGTCGGCCATTCCTTGCCGGGAAACTTTGAATCAGTCCCATTCAACGTCTCTGTCAAACCGGAAGAAGCTAATAAGTTCGGTGCGCCTGCCGCATTAAACTGCTACTTCCCGATGCCGTTTAATAAAAAAGCCAAAATCGAAATCGTGAACGAAAACTCTTTGCCGTTTGGCCTCTATTATTATATTGATTATGAGCTGTATAAAGAAGAACTGCCTGAGGATACAGTTTACTTCCATGCGAGCTGGCACCGTGAAAACCCTTGTCAAGGCTGGGGAAATGATCTACAAGTAAACAGTCCGGAAGTTCAACGCGTAGCGAACCTTTCCGGTAAAGATAACTATGTAATCCTGGATATAAAAGGAAAGGGTCATTATGTCGGCTGCAATTTATCGGTAAATCACTTTCAGGGCAGCTGGTGGGGCGAAGGCGATGACATGATTTTCATCGATGGAGAAAAACAGCCAAGCATTAACGGAACAGGCAGTGAAGATTATTTCGGACATGCCTGGGGAATGCAGAAAAATGCCTTTTTATATAACGGTTCAATCATTCATGAAAGTGAAAAACCGGGCTACCAGGTTTCTTACAGATTTCACATCGCAGACCCTATCCATTTCTCTGAGAGCATCAAGGTTACGCTGGAGCATGGACATGCGAACCATTTATCTGATGACTGGTCTTCTACTGCTTACTGGTATCAAACTCTGCCATCTCCAAAACTTGATATTCTCCCAGTAGAAGAAAGAATTCCTCATGTTGCGGAAATGCCTGCCGTGGTCCAAAAAGCGAAAAAGGAATTAAATGAAGAGCAACAAAAAGCTTATGCATCCGCGAAAGAAAGAGAAGCGGTCTATGTGGCGGAGAAGAAAAACCAGGCGGACATAAAATACAAAAAAACAAGAGAATCTTCTTTCGGAAATATCGAGCATGCTAAACGTGTCAAGGGTACTTTAAGCAAATAAATCTAGAAGTTACGTTTTTAACATGTGTATTTACGAAGCTATTATCAAACAAAAGCGGGTGCTATGAATGAATATGGTAAATACGAAACATCTCACAGCTCTTCAAAAAGCAAACGAAGAAATAGCGGATAAAAAAGACAACATCAAGGAAAGTCCTTACCGGTTAAAATATCACTTCATGGCACCGACTGGATGGATCAATGATCCCAACGGTTTGGTGCAGTATAAGGGCGAGTACCATTTGTTTTATCAATTTTACCCGTATGCTTCGAGCTGGGGTCCAATGCACTGGGGGCATGCAAAGAGCAAAGACCTGGTCCATTGGGAACACCTGCCGGTTGCCCTGGCACCTTCCGAGTCCTACGATTCCGGAGACGTGAAAGGATATGGCTGTTTCTCCGGCAGTGCAGTGGTAGACAATGAAGAACTCGTTCTGATTTATACGGGACATGTAGACGGCAACTCGCCGCAACAAGTTCAATGTATCGCAACAAGCCAGGATGGAATTTCTTTTGAAAAGTATGAACAAAACCCTGTGATAGCTGATTTTCCGGTTGATGGTTCAAAAGACTTTAGAGATCCAAAAGTATGGAAGCATGAAGATAAATGGTACATGGTCGTTGGTTCAAACAAGGATGGAAAAGGAAAAGCGGTTCTATATGTCTCTGACGATTTAAAGCATTGGGATTACAAAGGGGTTGCCGCAGAAAGCAATGGCACCCAGGGAGATATGTGGGAGTGTCCAGATTTATTCCCGTTAAATCATTCTCATGTCCTGCTTGTTTCGCCAATGTATGGAACGCAAAACGAAAAGCCGTTTTATGTAATTGGTGACATGGACTATGATAAAGGCATTTTCACACAAGGGATTTATAGAACATTGGATTATGGATTTGACTTCTATGCACCGCAGACATTGATTGACGATAAAGGCCGGAGAATCATGATCGGCTGGATGGAAAAGTGGCTGACAAAAATGCCTTCCCAACAGTTCGGCTGGGCCGGAGCGATGACAATTCCGAGGGAACTTATTTTGGAAGACGGCATCGTTAAGCAAAAGCCTGTACCCGAGTTGGCTCAATTAAGATCCGATTACAAAAGATTGGATGGCTTCGAAGTAGCTGAACGAACAACGATCAATGAATCACAAGAACCCGTCTCGGAAATAATCATTGATTTTGACATGAACGAAACAGATGCTGCATTATTCGGAATTCAGCTAAGATGCTCAGAAGATGGAAAACAAAGAACCGAAATTTTGCTGGATCTTGATCAGAAAGAAATCATCATGGACCGTAACAATTCCGGCTGTGGTGAAAAAGGAACCAGCAAAGCTCCGATGGCAGTGAGGCCAAATGGCAGGATCAACCTGCGTATCTTTATGGACACAACATCTGTCGAGCTTTTTGTCAATGACGGGGAACAAGTCATCACAAACCGGATCTACCCGGATGACAACAGCACGCAGTTTAATATTTTTACAAAAGGCGGTAAAGTCCGTGTAAACAGCATTGAATCGTGGAAGTTCGATTCTGTGTGGAAATAGCGACTGATTCTGATTGGAGGTGAAACAATGTATTACGGAGCAATAGAAGCCGGCGGCACAAAATTTGTCTGTGCGGTAAGCGATGATCAATTTGTGATTAAAGACAGAATCAGTATCCCAACTTCAAGCCCTGCTGAAACGCTTAACCAGGTGTTTGAATTTTTTGATCAATATTCTTTGAAATCAATTGGAATTGCTTCGTTCGGGCCGATTGACGTAAATAAGAATTCCAAGACATATGGATATATCACGACAACACCAAAGCCGGATTGGAGTAATTTTGATTTTGTGGGGACGATCAAAGACCGTTATCCGGTTGCGGTTGCCTGGACGACAGATGTGAACGCAGCCGCATATGGCGAACTGAAAAAAGGGAATGCACAAGGTTGTGAAAGTTGCCTTTACTTAACCGTAGGCACAGGAATTGGTGGCGGGGCGGTTGTTAACGGTAAACTATTAGAAGGTTATGGACATCCGGAAATGGGACATGTCTTGGTTAGATTACATCCGGAAGACACTTACGAAGGCACTTGCCCATACCACGGGAATTGTCTCGAAGGGCTAGCAGCAGGACCAGCAATTGAAGGCAGGTATGGCAGTAAGGGGGATGAGCTGGAAAAAGCGGATAAAGTCTGGGAAATTGAAGCCTACTACATAGCACAAGCACTTGTAGACTATTCACTAACTTTAAGGCCGGAGAAAATCATCCTCGGCGGCGGTGTTATGAAGCAAAAGCAACTATTTCCGCTGATTCGTGATGAGTTTGCTAAGCTAATGGCTAACTATGTAACAATACCAGATTTGAATGAATATATTGTTGCTCCTGGGTTGGGAGATAATGCAGGGGTTATCGGAAGCCTGTTATTGGCTGCAGAAACTTGTGAAGATCAATTATACTCTTAACTTAAATTATGTAGTTTACCATTTTACTAATTAAAAATATAAACTGTTGGAGCCGTTGAGATATAGGTCTTAATGGCTTTTTATTTTTCCATAATTTATTCATAAAAACACATAAAGTGGGACGATGATAGATTCTAGAAACATTAAAACAAAAGTGCATTCTACTAACTTAGTTGAGTTTAATCGAACTTTTTTTTGAGTGGTCACATGCAAGTGGTGAAACCATGTAAGGTGAACACCTAAACATTATAATGTTTAGTGAATTAATTTATGTTATTGACATTAAACATCATAATGTTATTATAAAGAAAACGGTTACAATAAATAAAAGATGATAACCTTTTATAGGAAGAGGTGGGAGCTATTATACCCCTAAATAAAAACGCTAAAGAGCCGCTATACAAGCAACTCAAAACTGCTCTTTTAGAGTTCATAGAAGAAAATTTACAGGAAGGTGACGCGCTTCCGATTGAGTCCGAAATTGAAAAAATGTATGGAGTAAGTCGAATCACCGTTCGAAAAACAATTGATGAGCTTGTAAATGAGGGAGTTGTTTCGAAAAAGCAAGGAAGAGGGACGTTTGTTCAATCGCGAAAGATCGTACAAAAAGCGGGGACCATTACAAGCTGGACTGAAGAGATGAGATTAAAAGGTAAAATAATCGAAACTAAAAATCTGTTAATGCATGAGATTGAACCTTCAAGAAAATTGACTGAAGAATTGAAATTGTCTAAAGGTGAAAAGGTCATCTGTTTAAAGAGACTCCGGTGTGCTGATGGAGAGACTATTGCTATCATGATTAACTATTTTCGCTCAAAATTTGTACCGGGTTTTCTTGAAAAAGGGCTAAACAAAGAATCTCTATACGAAGTCCTGGAAGAGGATTACGGCATTCAGTTAGAAAAGGCGCACGAAAGAATCCAGGCAAGAATCGCTAACGATTTGGAAGCTCTTGAGCTGGGAGTTTCTCCAGATTCGGCAATCCTTCATATCACGAGGGTTTCTTATTTGTCTGATGGCACACCGTTTGAATTAGTTGAAATGGCTAACCGATCAGATCGTTATCAGTATGATATTGATCTATTTGGAAGAAATAAATTTAAGTCTTTTAGTGAAGGAAGTGATTGACAGGATGCTGCAGTTAAATGAGAAATTAATTAGTTTGGATGTTGAAGCAGAGTCTGCAGAAGCAGCAATCAGAAGTGCCGGTGCCTTACTAGTGGAAGAGAACATTGTTGAGGAACGATATGTTGATGCAATGGTTAAAGGCTTTCAGGACATTGGGCCTTATATTGTCCTTGCACCGTCCATTGCAATCCCCCATGCAAGGCCTGAGCATGGGGTTCTCCAGCAAAGTGTTTCCCTTGTCAGGTTGAAAATCCCAGTGAAATTCGGGCATCCAACAAACGATCCAGTCCAGTTGGTTTGTGCAATCTCTGGAATTGACAGCACCAGTCATATTGGTATGCTGCAATCCTTGGCTTCAGTTTTAGGCGATAAAACAAAGTTGGAAATAATTTTAAGTTCAAATAATAAAGAAGAAATTATTTCAATCTTTAATTAAGGAGTGTGGGGAGAATGAAGGTTGTGACGGTATGCGGTATGGGTTTTGGAACATCGCTCATGTTGCTGATGGATGTTCAGGCTATTGGAAAAAAACATGGTTATGACATCCAGGGAGAAGCGGTAGATTTAGGATCTGCAAAAGGTAAGGAGTGTGATTTTATGGTGGCTTCAGGTGAAATTGCCTCAGAACTTGACGGAGAGTCTGTCGAAGTGGTTGCAATTAATAATTTACTGGACAAAGAAGAAATTGAAAGAAAAGTAATGCCAGTTATCGAAAGAGTTGCCAAAGGGGTGAAATAAATGTTAGATGCTATTGTTTCGATTTTAAGCAACCCGGCTATCATTTTAGCAATTATTGCAGCGGTTGGATTGATCGCTCTCAGAAAGTCGACCTCGGATATTATTAAGGGAACTTTAAAAACGGTATTTGGATTTTTGATTCTGCAACAAGGTGCGAACATTATTGTAAACGCTTTAATACCGTTTAGTACAATGTTTACGGAAGCGTTTGGACTAACAGGAATAGTTGCTGAAGATAACGCCCTTGTTGCCGCTGTCCAAACAGTATTGGGTAAAGAAACTGCTTTAATACTAATATTCTCTTTTTTAATTAACTTAGTGATTGCAAGACTGACAAAATGGAAGTATATCTTCTTGACTGGACATATGATGTTCTCTTTTGCTGGAACAATGGCAATTGTGTTCAGCCAAATGGGCTTCTCAACTTCAATGACAGTTATTCTAGGTTCCATTATCCAGGGTATATCGATGGTTTTATTCCCTGCTATTTCTCAGCCGTTTATCCGTAAAATAACTGGCAATGATAATGTGGCCTTCGGTTTCTGGGGAAGTTCCTGGATTAGTTTATCTGGGTGGGTTGGGGGTTTAGTTGGAAATAAAGAAAAATCTTCTGAAGACGTAAAAGTACCAAAGTCACTGGATTTCCTGAAAGATATGAGTGTCTTAATGGGGATTGTCATGGTGATCATTTATGTGGTTACTGCATTATTTGTCGGTCCTGCCAAAATGGAGGAGATTGCAGGCGGGCAGAACATGATTCAATTCTCGATTATGACTGCCTTAACTTTCGTTGTCGGTATCCTTGTATTATTGCAAGGGGTTCGGATGTTCCTGGGTGAAATCGTCCCAGCGTTTAAAGGCGTCGGTGAAAAAATTGTACCCGGAGCGAAACCAGCCCTGGATGTTCCAATCTTCTACTCTTTCGCACCGATAGCAGTGACTCTCGGTTTCTTGGCTGCATTAGTTGGTGGTTTACTAGTAACATTGATTTCTAGTTTTCTGCCAGTAGTAGTACTCCCATCTGTTATTGGTTTGTTCTTTATGGGTGGAGCTGCAGGCGTATTTGGGAACGCGACAGGCGGAAGAAGGGGAGCTGTTTTCAGCGGATTTTTCCTCGGATTTACTTGGACATTGCTCGTCGCACTTGCATATCCGCTAGTCGATGTAACCCAATACGGTGTTGAAGGACTTTGGTTTGCTTCCCCTGATGCGATTATCGTGATTATTCTTATTCGCCTGGTTGGATCGCTATTTGGATTTGGAATTTAATTAAAAGAAAAATGAGGAAAGAAATCAGCATTCTTTCCTCTAACTATTTTAATCTTTAAATTGTTGTAGGAGTGATAGAAATGGCGAAAGTTCGCACTGTTTTAGGTGACATAGAAGCAAAGGAGCTCGGATTTACTTATAGTCATGAACACTTGTGGGCAAATCCCCCTGCAAGCCAAAAAGACCGCGATTTAGAATTAACCGATTATGAAGCAAGCGTCAGCGAATTATGGAGATTTAAAAACGCAGGCGGGAATGCTCTTGTTGATGCGACAACTTTAGATTATGGCCGTGACGCAAAGCACTTAATTAGAATGGCTCAGGAAACGGGTGTACATCTTGTAATGACTACAGGATTTAATAAGCATATTTATTTTCCAACGTGGGTCCAAGCATTAACAATTGAGGAAATAACGCAGAAATTAGTGCGTGACCTTACCATCGGAATGGATGGGACTTCCGCTAAAGCAGGATTTTTGAAATCCGGCTCCTGGGATCAACTTATTCATCCCTTAGAAGAAAAAGTGACTCGTTCAATGTCCAGAGCCCAACTCCAAACGGGGGCACCGGTATGGCTTCACACTGAAGCTGGAACGATGGGCCAGGAAATGCTCGATATACTTGAAGAAGAGGGTGTGGACCTCACAAAAGTAGCGGTAGGCCATAGCGACCGAAACGCAGACCCTTATTATCACTTGCAACTGGCAAAGCGAGGGGCATACGTGCAATTTGATGGGGCAAGTAAGATTAAATATTATCCAGATAGTGTACGGGTTGAGCTGATAAAAAATATGATCGACCATGGGTATGTGAAACAATTGTTGGTATCCGCTGATATGGGAAGAAAAAGTTATCTTCATGCTTATGGCGGCGGACCTGGATTTGAGTATATACTCCAAAAGTTTATCCCTCGCTTATTGGATGAGGGTGTCAGCCAGGAAGATATTGAGATGATTTTTGTTAAAAATCCAGCCCGCTGGCTGGCTCAATTTTAGGAAGGTGTTATCATGATTGTTGATAAAGGAACCATCGTTGCTATAATTCGCGGAGTCGACCCATCTAATGTTATCGATGTTCAAGAAGCCTTGATTGAAGGCGGAATCAACTGGGTGGAAGTATCTTTGAGTGAAGAAGAAAAAGGCCTTGAATGCATTAGAATATTAAATAAAAGATTTGGACAAAAAATAAACCTTGGGGTAGGAACAGTCACAAATATTGATCAAGCGAAAAAAGCAATAGAAGCGGGAGCAAAATACGTGATTACTCCAGGTTGGGACAAGGAACTTATTAAGCAGCTTCTACAGTTGAATATAAATGTTTTCCCGGGTGTATTCACACCAGGGGAAGTAATGCAGACCATCAATCAAAATATAAAGGTGCAAAAGTTATTTCCTGCAGGCAATCTCGGATCTGATTATGTAAAAAATCTAAAGGGTCCTTTTCCTAACTTGCATTTGATGGCTGTAGGCGGAGTGTCTTTGGATAACATAATGGAGTTTTATCAAGCTGGATGTTCTTCCTTTGGAATCGGCAGTGATCTAGTTCCATGGGGAGCAACAAAAAAGGATAAAGAAAAAATCAGGGCAAAAGCATATGAGTATGTATCAGTATTAAAGAATGAGGGGTAATGAGCATGCAAAAGGCCAAAGAGCTAATTTATATGACAAGGGATGAAGCAAGTAAGGCAGTGGAAGAATTCCCTGTTGCAATCTTGCCAATAGGAGCCACAGAGCAGCATGGCCATCATTTACCTCTCGGTGTAGATATTTTTTTAGCAGAGGGCATTTCACAAAAACTCTCTGAAAGAACCGGTGCGATATTATTGCCTTCTATGCCCTTTGGATATTCCTGGGTCTGGCGAGACATTCCAGGTACAATATCCTTACAGCAGCACCATGTTGAGGCAGTGATAAAGGATGTTGCTTATAGTGTAGCCCGATACGGAGTTAAAATGTTAGTCTTGGTAAATGGCCATGATGCAAATAACACAAGTATGAAGTATGCGGCACGAGAATTGATGGATGAACTTGATATACCAGTGATCTACCTGTTCTATCCAAACCTAAATGAAATTATGGAGGAGCATTGTGAGACTCCAAGCTGGCATGGAATGGTGCATGCATGTGAATTCGAAACTTCTTTAATGTTAGCGCTAAAACCTGAACTGGTAGATATGTCGAAGGCTGTGAGTGAATATCCTTGTAAGCCAATGTTGTATGGGAAATCGACAATATCCTTAGGGGACCTTAGTAAAAGTGGCGTCTATGGTGATGCAACAAAAGCGTCTAAAGAAAAAGGGGAAAAGATGCTTAAAATATTTGTGGATGAAATGGAACAATTGATACAGGAAGCCTACAAAGGAGTATGCAGTCAATAATGTATAGGGTGTCCCAAAATTTTCGCGTTTGGGGCATCCTTTTCGTTATATACAGTAGTATACGCAATACGGGGTATGAAGATAGTACGATTTATATAGTTTCGTTTTAAGAAGGGAATATATAACAAATGTAAAATTAGTACTTATTAATTTATTTTTTAGGCATGAAACGTAGGCATAATCGCCACCGATGTAGAGGCAAGAGGCATAGACGTTGATAATGTCACACTTTTCATGAATAATGATGTACCAATGGAAAAAGAGAGCTATGTCCACCGGACAGGAAGAACAGGAAGAGCTGGCAATAAAGGAAAATTCATTTCTGCAATTGAAAAATACATCGGCTTCGAGATACCTAAAATGGAAGCTCCAAAAAAGGATGAAGTTGTTAGAGGAAAAGCCGCGTTCGAAGATAAAATCAGTGGCCGCCGAGTCGTTCATAATAATAAAACCCCACGAATAAACAAAGATATTATGAAACTCCATCTCAGCGGTGGAAAAAATGCTGAGCACGATTGTCCTTTATTTTTTAAGGGACTTCTTTTTGTAGAAGATGAGAAACAAATAAGATCTGTTATATACTAACTGTAGGATTACCCTATTTTCCCATCCATTTTATTATATTTTAGTTTTGTATAGTTAATGGGAAGGGTAATACTAACTTGGTGAAATGAAAAATCGCATCGCATAAATATGGTATAACGAGGGGGACATGAAATGACAGAAGAAAAAAGTGAGAACCAGACAGAGAACATTAACAAAGCAAATATTGGAGATATGATCCAAATATCAAGAGGGAATGGACAAGGACAGAAGGGGAAAGTATTAGTGACACGGGAAAACTCTGTTATTGCGGAAATTGGCAGGGATGTAAAAAAAGACGTTCCAATAAAAACTGTGGTCAATCATAAAAATTATAAACTAATAAAGTCATGAACACTTTAAAACGGCAATAAAGTTATAAGTGTCGTCTTTGTGAGGATGAGAAACTTCAGTGCCTGACCCCTGGTATGTTAGAGTTAACACAGTACAGGATCAGGCTTTTTTTCTAAATTGACGAAAAGTTCAGTGGATAGATTTGGTGGAAGAAAGGAGTTACACATCTCGTGAAGTACATTAAGACGCAAATGAAACAGCTGGTCAAAGAGAATAAAGAATTGCAGACGCACTTAAAAACTCTGATGGAAGAGCATGATCTTGAGAAAAACTTTGCCCTAAAGGCGTTGTACCATTCAGAAGTAGCTGATGGAGGAAAGTATCAGTTAGCATATCAAGCACTTGACCTGCCCAAAGGGTAGGTCATTTTTAGTCTACTGGAGAAAATATCGTGGGTGAAACAATTTGTTAAGGAGCAAAAAACGTGAAATAACAGGGAGGGCAACGATTTTTTAAAACTTTTGGGCAGATTAGCTCAACCCAAAAGGGACTTTGAAGAGTCCCTCTATTTTAACTGGGTTTAACAAACTTCTTATATACACATAGGCAACTGCAATCAAAGCGATAATCAAAAGTATTTTCATTGCACTAATTTCCTCCCCTGTATTGTCATTCTCATTTTATGGGGGCGTAAGGAAATTCTGAGGAACTGCCTGTACTAATAATATTATTCCATCTGGATACTTTAAAGACAAAGTATTTTTTCAGGTTGGAGGGACTGTATTTGAAGGTTTTATCAATGATCCAGCCTTGGGCAAGTCTATTCATCCTTGGTGAAGCCCAATATGAAACAAGGACATGGAGGACAAATTATCGTGGGCCGTTGGCGATTCATACTAGCAAGAAAGTGGACAAGGCAGTCTGCAGTCATGAGGGTATACTGTATTTGCTTGGCAAGCATGGCTACACAGAGGATACTCTTCCAACCGGGATGATTATTGGTACATGTCAGCTTATTAATTGTTTAAAGGTAACGGAAGACAAGAAGACATCGGCAATCCTTGAGGATGGACGGATCGTATCGGGCAATGATTATATATTGGGTGACTTTGATGTGGGAAGCTATGCTTGGGAAGTTAATGACAGGAAGATGCTTGATGAATTTGTTCCTGCGAAAGGAAGGCTGGGATTGTGGGAGCATGCTTCATTGAAGTAGAGAAAAATGCCACTCGAATGAAGTTATTTGAATAAATATATAGATCATGAACTACAGGTGCATTCTTCAATAACGGTTGGCACCCCATATCTCAAAAAGGGACTCAGAAGAGCCCCTTTATTTTAACTACGTTTAACAAACTTCTTATATACCACAAACGCAACTGCAATCACAGCGATAATCAAAAGTATTTTCATTTAAACTAAATTCCTCCATCCTGTATTGTCATTCTTCCTATTCCCCAAACTAGATCATCAAAAACCGGTGCTTTATTTCGAGTGCCGACATCCTTTCATAGATGTGTCAGAAAATAAATATGGAATGTTGTTTTTTGTGATTAGAAAACAATATATCAGTTAAAAATTGCAGACATTTTATTTTCAGATGAACCCAAAAGGGATTAATGAAATGGGTGGCCAAGTCTATAGAAAAAATGAATAAAATTCAGATTTCCATTTTTTCACTAATCAACAGCAACTCTACATATCATCGAAAAAGCAGTGTATTGTGCACAGATTGGATAAGAGTGGTATCTTTTAGAAAAGGTATATCAAAAGATCAGCAAGAGACATGTAGCTACGACTAGAATGGGAGGAAGATTCAGTGGAGATAGGTTTAAGCACGTTTGTAGAGACAACGCCGGATGTTGAAACCGGTGAGGTCATCAGTCATGCCCAGCGAATTCGGGAAGTGGTCGAGGAAATTGTACTGGCAGATCAGGTAGGATTGGATGTATTCGGTGTAGGGGAACATCATCGTGAAGATTACGCGGCATCAGCTCCTGCTATCATTTTGGCAGCGGCTGCGTCCCAAACAAAGCGGATACGGCTGACAAGTGCAGTAACGGTTCTTTCTTCTGCCGATCCAGTGCGAGTGTTTCAGGATTTTGCCACACTCGACGCGATTTCCAACGGACGTGCAGAAATCATGGCAGGGCGGGGTTCTTTTATCGAATCTTTTCCGTTGTTTGGCTACGATTTAAATGACTACAATGAGCTGTTCGAAGAGAAGCTGGAGTTGTTGTTAAAAATACGCGAGTCCGAGAAAGTCATCTGGCAAGGTCGCCATCGTCCTGCGATTCAAAATCTCGGTGTGTACCCGCGCCCTGTTCAGAATCCTTTGCCTGTATGGATTGGCAGCGGGGGTAATTCCGAATCCGTTGCTCGTGCAGGCCTGCTTGGACTGCCATTAGTTCTGGCGATTATTGGTGGCAGCCCGCTGCATTTTGAACCACTTGTGAGGCTCTATAAAAAGGCAGCAGCGCACGCAGGTCATGACGTATCGAAGCTCACGGTAGCGTCGCATTCACACGGGTTCATTGCCGAGGATACGGAAACCGCGGCCGATAAATTTTTCCCATCTACCCAGCAGGCAATGAATAAACTGGGCCGGGAGCGTGGATGGGGGCCGTATGACCGCTCCAGCTTCGACGCCGCGCGCAGTTTTGAAGGTGCCTTGTACGTAGGTGATCCGAAGACAGTTGCCGAAAAAATAATTCACCTTCGGAAGAATGTCGGTGTCACACGGTTTATGCTGCACGTACCGGTTGGAACAATGCCGCATGACGATGTGATGAGAGCGATAGAACTGCTCGGAAAAGAAGTTGCGCCAATGGTTCGAGAAGAAATATCAAGATGGGAAGCTAACGGTGAAGGAAAGTAGGAGGATGTCGGTTCTTGAACCGACATCCTTTTCTGTTAAAGAGCACCTGCCGGATGTAAATTTTGCATATTTTAGAGGTTAAAGCTGAAAGCAGTAGCCGATAATAAACATTGTTGAGCATGAAAGAATAACAAGAAAGGAGAGTTAATATGCCACAAGGAGCTACTGAAACAAGCACCTTAAAAGTAGGTGATCAAGCACCTGATTTCACATTGGAAGCCCATGGTAATCGCACGGTTACTTTGAGTGATTATCGCGGATCCAAAAATGTATTCATATGTTTTTACCCTCTAGATTGGACCCCGGTTTGAGGCGCGCAAATGCCTTCATACGAGGATGATCTTCCTCGTTTTGAAGATTTTGATACCCAGGTCCTGGGTATTTCAGTTGATAGTGTGCACAGTCATGAGGCATGGCAAAAATCAATTGGCGGAGTGTCCTATCCGCTCTGTTCTGATTTTTATCCGCACGGAGAAGTTTCGGAAAAATACGGTGTCCTTCGCAAAAATAAAAATGAACCAGCATACGGAGCTTCAGAACGTGCCCTCTTTATCATTGATAAAGAAGGTATCATCCAGTGGATTGATGTTCATCCAATCGACAGGCAGCCAGATAATGAAGAGTTGTTTGATGTTTTACGCAAACTCTAAGCAAGTACTTTTAAAAAGCAGAAAATAAGGAGGCTGTGTATGGAACTCTCAAGAAAAGCTATCCCATATACACCCAGCAGCAAACCGTTGAATGAAATGACAATCATGATCGTTTCAACCTCCGGGGTACACCTGAAGGATCAGGAGCCTTATAACACTGATCCTGCCGAAGGGGATGCAACGTTCCGCATCATTCCTGGAGATGTTGACTCAAAGGATTTAACCGTTACCCATGCAGCACCAAAGGAGCATTATAATACAGATGCTCCCAAAGAGGATATTAACACCGTCTTTCCAATCGACCGTTTAAGAGAAATGGTCGACGATGGAGACCTTGGCGGAGTAGCTGAAAAACATCTAACCATGATGGGATATTCCATGAGATTGAATAAGATTAATAAAGAAACCATTCCAGCGCTCGTAAAAGAAGTGGTTCGCTCAAAAGCGGATGCGGTCCTTTTAACGGCCGGCTGACCGCTCTGTCATCGCACTGTAGTTACAGTGCAGCGTGGTATTGAATCACAGGGAATTCCAACAACTTTAATCACGCTGGATGTTGAACAATCCAGTTTGATGAGACCTCCGCGGGCTATTCATCCAAAAGGCTTTGAATTTGGGCACTCGTTAGGAAAGCCGCATGATAAAGAAACACAAAGGAAAGTGTTAGAGGCGGCTCTTGCTGAAATACCTGAAAGACAAGAGCCGGGGAATATTCACGAGGTGGATTTTCCAAGTTATTAGTAACACTAATATGTCACGACAAGGGACGGCTTGTTTGCTGTTCCTTGTTGTATGTTTATGCAAATCAGGCAGGGCTTGTAGTATCAGCGTCACTGTGTGAATCTCATTGCTAGCTCAAACTTCTGAAACTAAGTTTCCGGAGAATGAGACACT
Source organism: Bacillus canaveralius (assembly GCF_002860125.1). Taxonomy (GTDB): domain Bacteria; phylum Bacillota; class Bacilli; order Bacillales; family Cytobacillaceae; genus Bacillus_BJ; species Bacillus_BJ canaveralius. The sequence goes on along the minus strand of NZ_PGVA01000032.1, from coordinate 25,369 downwards.
TTCGTTTTATTAAAAATCTGTCTGTATGGTAGTAAGGTTCGTTCTCCAACACTACTGGGATTTTTTAATTCCAGTCCTCCTCCCCGACGAAACAGCATAAATTTGTTTTCCTGTAATTTCTTAATCTATACTTTTATTAATGTAAGCGTTGACAAATTAATTTCTAACTCATATATTTATGGTATAAGTTCAAAAAAGTAGGAAAATTTTAAATTCTTTGTCATAAAATCTTACAAAGTGCTGGGCGTAACCAGTCCTAAAAAATATAATTATCTTAACAATAATTTCTCACTTATTTTTTAGTAGAATGTGTAACCGGTTTACTATTATTCGAAATTAAGATGTAATACATAAAAATAATGAGTATATAACCAATGTGTAACCGGTTTACTATATTTCAAAATAAGATGTAATACATAAAAATAGTGAGTATATGACCAATGTGTAACCGGTTTACTATTCTTGTAAAAGGTGTTGGAAAAAGTGACTGCAACCATAAGAGATGTCGCAAAATTAGCCGAAGTGTCAATCGCTACTGTTTCTAGAGTGCTTAATTCTAAAGGTTATGTAGGTTTAGAAACAAAGAAGAAAATTGAAGAAGCTATCAAGTTATTGAATTACGAACCAAACGAAGTTGCAAGAAGTTTAACTGTTAAGAAAACGAAGACAGTTGCTTTATTTGTTCCAGATATAACGAATCCGTTTTTTTCTACATTGGCCAAGGGTGCGGAAGATTATGCTAATTCCAAAGGTTTCACTTTAATTTTATGTAATTATGAAAAGATGGGTGGGAGAAAGAAACTGTATGTTGATTTACTGAAACAAAAATATGTTGATGGGATTATTTTTGCTGCGGGCGCACTTAATCCAGAAGACGCATTGAAAATCAGGCAATCAAAAATACCAATGGTTGTTTTAGATCGAGTTCCTGAAATGGAAATAGAGTGCGAAATTCTTGTTGATAATTACGAAGGTGCCAAAAAAGCTGTGAAGCATTTAGTTGAGATTGGCTGCAAAAAAATCGCCCATATATATGGGCCGCAGGAAATTAGTACAGCACGCCAACGCCTCAGGGCCTATGAAGATGCAGTTAAAAACCTCCCTTGGTATACTCCAAGCTTACTGGCCCCGGGGAATTTTTCAATTGAAGGAGGGATGGAAGCTACGAAAAAGTTATTGCATGATCATCCGGATTTAGATGCGATTTTCGCCGGAAATGATATGAATGCTATTGGGGCATTAAAGGTACTGTACCGAAAAGGTATAAGAGTGCCAGAAAAAGTTGCAGTATGTGGGTTTGATGGCATAAAACTAACGGAAATTACAACTCCCGAAATAACTACGGTAGTGCAGCCAACTTATGAAATAGGAAAATTAGCCGCTGAAAACCTCATTCACTACATAGAGCATTCTTTTTTTCGGGAAAAGCTAATCAAGCTGGATGCAACGCTGGTAGTACGTGAATCGACGCAAAAATTGGAGAGAAATGATGAAACCTAAAATAACGGTTATAGGCAGTCTAAATATGGATTTATTGGTCAAGTCCTCCAGGTTTCCAAATAGGGGAGAAACCATTCTTGGAGAAAGTGTGGAATATTTTTCAGGTGGGAAAGGAGCCAATCAAGCAGTTGCAGCTTCACGACTTGGAGCAGAGGTAACGATGATCGGAGCTGTCGGTGATGATTTATACGGTGATAGGTTAAAAGAAATCTTAAAGAAAGATCAGGTTGACATTTCTTCAATCAAAACGGTTGGAGGGGAATCAAGCGGGTTAGCGATTATTTTGCTGGAAAATGCTGATAATCGAATTATTGTCATTCAAGGTGCAAATGCTCATTGCACAAAAGAAGATATTGATTTAAATCAAGCCAAAATAAGGGAGTCTGACATTATTCTTATCCAAATGGAAGTTCCTTTAGAAACGGTTAATTATGCGGTAAGTATGGCCAAAACATTCAATAAAACAGTAATCTTGAATCCAGCTCCTGCCCAAGAGCTTTCAGACGATTTATTACAAAAAGTTGATATCATAACACCTAATGACACAGAATTAAGACTTCTTACAAACAAAAAAACTGAAGGCTATAACTTTAATCAGCGGATAGATATGCTTTTGGAAAAAGGAGTTCAGCATGTTGTGACAACAATTGGGTCTGAGGGTTCCGTTTATAAAGCGGCTAAACAAGAGTTGATAACATTTCCGGCTTACCAGGTTCCTGTTGTAGATACGACTGGTGCAGGGGATTGTTTCAATGGCGCACTGGCTTTTGCATTAGGCAGAGGGGACTCCATTACTGATGCCATTAAATTAGCAAATAAAACAGCAGCATTGTCTGTTTCTAAATACGGTGCTCAATCAAGCATGCCTACATTGGATGATGTTCGTGAGTTTGAAAAAAATCTAAATTATAAAAAATGAAAGGAGTTTATACAATGAAAATACTATTTATAGGGGAATCCTGGGTGATTCATATGATTCACTCAAAAGGATATGATAGCTTTACCTCAACAAAATACGAAGAAGGTGCTACATACTTATTAAGTTGTTTAAAACAAGCCGGTATCGAGGTTGACTATATGCCGGCACACGAAGTCCAAGTTCGATTTCCGAAGGAGATTGAAGAATTAAAGAAATATGATGCTATTGTACTTAGTGATATTGGCAGCAATACGTTTCTCCTGCAGAACCCAACCTTTTATCAAATGGAGGTTGTTCCGAATGCTTTAGGGTTAATTCGTGAATATGTCGAGAATGGCGGAGGTTTACTGATGATTGGCGGCTTTTTGTCCTTTATGGGCATCGAGGGCAAAGCAAATTATAAAAATACAGTATTAGCTGAAGTACTCCCTGTTGAAATGCTGGATGCTGATGATCGGGTTGAAATCCCTCAGGGCGCCAACCCCAAGACCATTTTGAAACATAAAATAACTGAAAATATTGAAAATTGGCCTGCCTTCCTTGGCTATAACAAATTCAAAGCAAAAAAAGAAGCAGAAGTGTTAGTTAAAATCCAAGAAGACCCTTTTATTGTACTGGGAAGTTATGGGAAAGGGAAAACAGCTGCATTTGCGAGTGATTGTGCTCCACATTGGGGGACTACAGAATTTATGGAATGGGAGTATTATCAGCCAATTTGGGTGCGTCTATTAAACTATCTAAAACAGAACTAACAAACAAGTAGAAAATCAAAAAGGAGGAAATATGTCAAATAAAATCTTTCCTGCCAAACCTAATTATATTAAGGAAATTTTCAACCAGGATCGTGCGGTAATTGGAATGGTTCATCTTCGGCCATTGCCAGGGGCTCCCCATTTTAAAGGGGGCAAATTAGATGAAGTGTATGATTGGGCGATAAGAGATGCAGCTGCCCTCGAGGAGGGTGGTGTTGACGGTTTAATCATTGAAAATGCATGGGATATCCCTTTCTCAAAACCAGAAGACATTGGGTTTGAAACTGTTGCAGCCATGACCTCTGTAGCGAATCGATTAAAAACACATACGGATTTGCCAATCGGGATTAATTGCTTGGCCAATGGAGCGATCCAGGCACTTGCTGTTGCTAAAGCAGCAGACCTGACATTTGTAAGGGTAAACCAATGGGTAAACGCGTATATCGCAAATGAAGGGTTTGTAGAAGGAGCGTCGGCAAAGGCTGCCAGATATCGCTCACAAATAAAAGGCGAGGATATCAGGATGTTTGTTGATGTCCATGTAAAGCATGGAAGCCATTCGATTATAGCTGATAGGAACCTGGCCGATCAAACACATGACAACATCTTCTTTGATGCGGATGTTTTAATAGCCACAGGTACACGTACTGGTAATGAAACAGAATTAACTGAAATAGAAGGCATTAAATATCATACCAGTCTTCCAGTTATAGTTGGAAGTGGAATGACAGTAAATAATGCTGCAAAGATACTCTCATTAGCTGATGGATGTATTATAGGAAGCTCATTAAAAGAAGGGGGAGAGTGGTGGAATCCTGTGTCCAAGGAGGAAGTAATAAAATTTATGAGTGAGGTAAAAAAAGTTCGATAAAGGGGGAGTCGGTTTGCTTGATAAAAACAGATGTTATCGTTATTGGAACGATCAACATAGACCTGGTTGCTTACGTTAGCCGTTTTCCTGACATCGGAGAAACACTCGCTTCCATAGACTTCCGCCAGATTCCTGGGGGAAAGGCAGCTAATCAGGCTGTAGCCGCTCAACGTTTAGGAAAACAGGTAGCACTGGTTGGAAAGGTCGGAAAAGATCCTTATGCAAGTTTATTGAAGGAGAAATTTTTAGAAGAAGGCATTTCACTCGATTATGTTTTTTCCTCTGAGAAAACTGCTACAGGTTCATCTCTTATCATTGTTGATCATGCAGGGCAAAACATGATTATTACCAACCAAAATGCGAACAAAGAATTAACGAAGGAAGAGGTGCTTGCTTCTCTAGAAACTGCACACGGTGCAGGAGCTGCCCTGCTGCAATTAGAGATGCCATTAGATGTCGCCAATACCATTATTCTTGCGTTAAAGAAAATCAATATCCCTATCTTCTTAAATTTAGCACCTGTTGTTGCCATAGATCCTCAGATAAGGAGATTAGTTGATTTTCTTATTATAAATGAAGTTGAAGCCGGACAAATAACAGGCTTTAGTGTATCGAACATCGCAAATGCTAAATTAGCCGTAAAACAATTGCTGGAAGAAGGCCATTCACAGGTTGTTTTAACCTTAGGGGCTGAAGGGGCCATTATTGGTGACAAAAACGGAATCTATCAAGTGCCTTCTCCAAAGGTCCATCCTGTTGATACTACTGCTGCTGGTGACTGCTTTTGCGGTGCGCTCGTAACGTATTGGCTAGAAGAAAAAGATTTACTGCAAGCCACTAAAAAAGCAGTTGTTGCTGCTGCGATTTCTGTAACACGAAAAGGTGCTCAACCATCTCTTCCAAATCAAAAGGAAGTAGAAGGATTTATAAAAAAGGGGGATTATGAAAAATGAAAAAATTGGTTAGTTGTAGCTTAATCGGGATGTTGTTGTTATTTTTAGCAGCTTGTGGGCAAGTAGATGATACTTCAGGAAGTACTAAGCCGGATGGGGATTCATCTAAAGATGATGGTATTACAATTGCTATGACAGTTATTAACCAGGAAGCACTGTTTTTTACTGATATGGTCAAGGGTGCTGAAAAAGCTGCAGATGAATTAGGGGTTAATTTTACAGTATTTAATGCGAATAATGATACAGTGGCACAGCATAATTCAGTGGAAGATTTTATTAGTTCTGGTGTTGATGCGATTATTGTAAATGCCATTGATTCTAAGGGAATGGAATCTGTTGTTGAACAAGCAAAAGAGGCAGGAATTCACATTATTTCAGTCGATTCTGTGATTGAAAGTGACGCAGTCGATGTACAAATTGGTGTGGATAACTATGAATCTAGTGTAGAGCTTGGCGAATATTTCAACGACTATCTAAAAAGTGAATGGGATGGAAAGCCTGTTAAGTTAGGAACTGTAGGTGCTTTAAATTCGGAAATTCAAATTAAGCGTGAAGATGGATTTAAGGATACTGTTTCAGGAAATGACAATCTTCAAATCGTCAATACAGTTGACGGGGAGAATGTTCAGGAAAAAGCACTTGCCGCATCTGAAAACTTATTGACTGGATCTCCAGATTTAACTTTTGCATTTGCTACCGGGGAACCTGCTTTTATAGGAATGGTATCAGCAGTCCGTTCTCAAAAAGCAGAGGATAGAGTTAAACTATTTGGATGGGATCTAAGTAAGCAAGTAATTGAAGGCATTGATGAAGGATTTGTAGAGGCCGTTCTACAACAGCATCCTTATGAATTTGGCAGTGAAGCAGTCAAAGCAGCAAAAAAATTAATAGATGGAGAAAAAGTAGAGAAACAACTAAATGTACCGGTTACGATTGTTACAAAAGACAATGTCGATGAATTTAGAGGTTCTTTTGAATAAATGATGTCCTGCGGAAAAGTAGTTAATCCAGCTTTTCCGCTTTTTTGAAAATTAAGGGGGGATACCTAATAATGACCAAAAACGATATTCGGATTCAAATGAAAAATATCCAGAAAAGTTTTGGTGCTGTCAAACCGTTACAAGGGGTAGATTTGACTTTATATAAAGGAGAGTGTCTTGGTTTACTTGGTGATAATGGCGCTGGGAAATCAACACTTATGAAAATATTAAGTGGAGTCATCATCCCTGACCAAGGAGAGTTCTATGTTGATGGCCAAAAAGTTTCGATTAAAAAGCCAAGAGATGCTAAAGACTTACAAATTGAAACAGTCTACCAGGATTTAGCACTATGCGATACATTAAATGTGGCAAATAATATCTTTCTTGGCCGAGAACCAGTTAAATTTGCCGGGAGATTAATTGATAAGAAAAAACTGCATGAACGAACTCGTGAAGAATTAGAAAAGTTAGGAATTAATATATCTTCAACCAAATTGACAGTTCAAAATATGTCAGGGGGACAACGTCAAGCTGTTGCAATTGCCAGAGCAATGGTGTTCCAACCGAAGGTATTAATTTTGGATGAGCCAACTTCTGCCCTTGGTGTAAAGGAAGTCAATATGGTATTAGGGTTAATTAATAAGGTCAAGAAAACAGGCGTTAGTGTAATTTTAATAACGCATCGTCTTCAGGATTTATTTGAAGTTTGCGACCGACTTATGGTTTTACATGAAGGCAAATGCATTGATAACCGTTCGATTGAACAATACACGCTGGAATCAGTTATTAAGTCCATTATGGGAAATCCAGAGGGGGTGCAGGTATCGTGATGAGCAAGGTGAAAATTGAGACAAATAATGTGAATCTAGAACAGTACAATCCTGCTATCAAAATTTCTGCATGGATAAATGAAAACAAGCAAGTATTAAGTATTTTTCTGATTTTGTTAATTATATCCACCTATTTTAGTTTCGCTGCAAATGCATTTTTTAGTTACGGGAACTTTTTTAATTTAATTCAACAGTTAGCGCCAAATCTAATCGTAGTGGTAGCAATGACGTTTATTATTACCACTGGAGGAATTGATTTATCAGTAGGCTCGATTGTTGCACTATCAAGTGCAGTAACGGCAACAGCTTTACAAGCAGGAATTGGCAGTCCAGTCACGTTAACGATCGTAATTGCTGCTGGACTTGCGATCGGAATAGTAAACGGATATATAACCGCTTTTCAAAATATCCCTCCATTTATCGTAACGCTGTCATCCATGATCTTCGTTCGTGGTATAGCCTTATTAATCACAGGTGGTTATTCCATTGCGATTTCCAGAGAACATGGATTGACTAATATCGGACTTGGGACATTATTTGGCGTTCCTGTTTCAGCTTTGCTGGCTATTATTATTGCTGGACTAGGAGCGGTCGCGCTAAAGAATAGCAGATTCGGAATATATGTAACCGGAATTGGAGCAAATGAAGAGGCAGTGAGACGCTCCGGTGTGGATACACGAAAAGTAAAATTAATCACATATATGATGAGTGGTGGAGCAGCAGCACTTGCTGGGCTTATTATTTCTTCCAGATTAGCTTCTGGCTCATCCAATATCGGGATGATGTTTGAATTGGATATTATTGCCGCAGTTGTACTTGGAGGCACCGCACTGATGGGGGGAAAAGGGACGATGATTGGTTCTTTAATCGGTGTGGTCATCATCGGAGTGATCAATAATGGTTTGACGTTATTGCAAGTTTCTCCTTATATTATTCAAATCATCGAAGGATTTGTATTATTACTTGCTGTAATATTGAATATTCGCGTATTTGGATTTAGAAAAAATAATTAAATAGGTTGTGATACTGATGGCTTTAGTGCAAACAGTACAAGGGAAAATCGATAGTAAAGATTTAGGAATCACACTGATGCATGAGCATTTATATATTGATCGGTCCCATCTTTGGGAAGAGCCAAACGGACCATTAAAGTATTTTGCGAATCAAACTGTTTCAATGGATATTTTAGGCAGATTAAGGTTAAATCCTTATGCAAATCAGGATAACGGCTTAATGGTTGATGAAGATGTTGCCGTAAAAGAGGCACTGGAATTTTACAACTTTGGGGGAAAAACCATTGTAGATGTTACTCCAGTTGCCCTGGGAAGAGACCCAAATGCCTTATATCGGCTATCAAGAAGAACGGGATTAAATATTATTATGGGATGTGGGTATTACCTGGAGGATACGATACCTTCTCGTGTGAGAGACTGGTCGATTGAAGAAATTGAAAATGATATTATTTCAGATCTTGAAGTGGGGGTGGATGGGACTGGAATAAAAGCAGGGATAATTGGCGAAATCGGGATAAGCCCTGATATGACAGAACTTGAAGTAAAAGTATTACGTGCAGCCGCACGGGCACAGAAAAAAACAGGCCATGTTTTAACCATTCATCTGCCAGGATGGGAAAGATATGGACATCAAATTCTAAATATTGTTGAAAAAGAAGGTGGAGCCGTTCATAAAACTATTCTTGACCATATGAATCCAAGTATGAATGATGTTGCATATCAAACGTCTCTTGCGGATCGCGGTGCTTTTTTGGAATATGACATGATTGGCATTGATCTATTGTTTCCAGAAGGCCAATCTCCTTCAGATGAAGATAATGCCAAAGCAATCATTAACTTATTAGAAAAAGGATTTGGAGAATCAATATTGCTTTCCCAAGATGTGTTCTTGAAAATCTTATTGAAAACTTACGGAGGTTGGGGGTACTCACATATACTAGAAAACTTTGTTCCACGTTTAAAAAGGATGGGAGTTTCTCAGCAAGAAATCAATACAATATTAATAGATAATCCTCGTCGTGTTTTTGACAGAGAGAGCTAAAGAGTGAGGCTGATGACCTGACCGACCACAACAGAAATCAAGGAAAGGGTAGGAAGATCTGCTTTCGTTCTACGCGTTCATTGGGAAGCTTTATCATTTCGTAACATTAGTTCCTATGCTTTTGTATTTTATTTAAAGTAGTTGTGCCAGACTGCTTCTTTTTTTTCTTGGGGGGAACTTAAATTGGTTGATTATTTAAAGGCTATTGAGTTAATTGATGAAAGGGAGGCAATAAACTTTCTCCGTTCATTAATTAACATCAATAGTGTCACAAATACTGGTAGTGAAAAAGCGGTTTCGGATGTCATTAAGGACCGATTAAAAAGATCTAATTTAACTCTTTTTCCTGACCCGATATCAGAAAAAAGAGAAAATCTGATTGTATCCTATAATCATGAAATGAAAGATGAAGATTGTAAAACACTAATTTTTAGCGGACATTTTGATACTGTACCGCCTGGAAATGTAACTTGGAATTATGGAATTTTCGAGGGGGAAATCAAGGAAAACAAACTGTTTGGCCGTGGTACCACCGATATGAAAAGCGGCGTAGCGGCCATGGTGATGGCAATCGAATGTATTGAAAAAGCACAAATAAAATTAAATGGGAATCTTCGTTTTGTTGGCACAGTGGGTGAGGAAGTTGATTGCTTTGGTGCAAAACGAGTAATAAGAAATGGCCAAGTTGAGGATGCCACAGCCATTGTGATTGGAGAGCCTACGGCAAATAAAGTGAAGATCGCACACAAGGGCGTACTTTGGTTGAAAATATCAATTTTTGGTAAAACTGCACATGGATCTATGCCCTCATTAGGGGTAAATGCCATCTGGGGGATGAACCATTTCATTAATGAATTAAGAAACTATTCCCTGAAATATGAACACCATCCTATATTAGGAGAATCAACGATTAACATTGGCATGATTCAAGGTGGAGTAAGTACAAATGTAGTTCCCGACCAGTGTACCATCTATTTAGATATAAGAACTGTACCAGGACAAAACCATGAAGATATTGAAAGAGACATAAAAACTTTAGTAGAAAAGACAACAAAACAAAATTCCATGTCTTTTCAGATGGAAACAATTAATGATTTAGCATGCGTGCATACTGCTAATGAAGACCCGTTTATTGGACTAGCAAAAAACACGAATAAATCTTTGCTTAACAATGATCAACCTGCTGGAGGGGTCAATTATTATACCGATGGTTCCATTTACAACAAGGCTCTTCCCCACGTTCCCATATTAATCTATGGACCAGGAGAGCCGGAAATCGCGCACCAGCCAGATGAGTGGGTAGATTTACAAAAATATATTGATTCAATTAAATTTTATATTAAGCTTGCTGTTGATTACTTAGCTTAAAGACACAGGGTTTTACTTAATATCTCATAGGTGTAAATCGGAGCGGGCGGCTTCTCATCAAAGTAATATCATGATTGGCATCATCCTCTATCAACAGGCAGCGATACTGTTCCGCCAGCTGCACTAGCTGTTTCGCTGCTCAGCAGGTACGGTATAGCCAGTTGGATTATGAAATGTCGGATTCAGGTAAAACAATCTTGGTCGATAGAGCTTCATATAGTGTTCAAGCTGATCGAGATCATATCCATCCGGGGTTATGTCAATGGTTTGAATCCTAGCACCTCTTGCCTTAAAAATATCGATGGCAGCACTGTAACTCGGCCGTTCGAACAAAACGGTGTCCCTCGGTTTGATGAACGTTTCGGCAACTAGGTGAATCCCTTGCTGTGAACCCGATAGGATTAATAGATTGTCTGGCGTAAGTACAGTCTTATATTTTTTCGTAAAATAATGCGAAAGAGCTTCACGCAGTTCCTCATCCCCTTGCACAGTGGCGTATGTTGCCAGGACCTTTGGATACAGATCAAACACCTTTTTAACGTAATCGGAGAAATAATGATTCGGAAGAAGATTTGGATCTTTTAGTGCCTGGGAAAAGTTATAATCAACCTGTGCCTGGTGGATTTCAGATAAAGAACTTTTTGATACATTCGCGGTAAGGATTGGATGATCGCAGATTTCAAATACAGGTTCCTCTGATTGAACATAATAGCCGACCTTATCCTTTACATAGATCTTGTTATGCTGTTTCAGCAGCTTATAGGCTTTCAAAACCGTCAACCGATTGATTTCTAATTCAGCGGCCAGCTGTCTGACGGAGGGGAGCTTCTCATTTTCCTTCCACTCCTTGCGCTCGATCCGGTTCAGCACACAATCAAACACCTGTTGAAAAAGAAAATCTTCCCCTGCAGTGACCTTCGCCATCTTCATTCCCCCCCTAAATATGGATCCAGTCATTATTAATCTTAGAAAGGTATGAGTAAGATCAGCCAGAGCTTAACCCTATTTTGTTTACTACTGAGGAGCTGGCTCATGGATTTTGTTGAATTTACAAGAATTAAGTTATTTTTTGTAAAAACAAGCACTCAAAAAGTAGGGTATATATGGTAAAATATAAACTAATATACTTAGGAGGAATGCTTGGTGAGATTAACAAAATTTAGTGTTACGAATTATAAGGTTTTTAAAGATACCTTTGCCATTGATTTTTCTAAAGACTCAATTGCAATTTTAACTGGAAGAAATAATACTGGTAAATCGACTATATTAGAAGCTATAAACTGTTTCTTTCAAAAAGAGACTAAAGCAAAAACTATCTCTAACGATTGCTTCTCTGAACGGGGTAAGGAGATTGTCTTGAAAGCGGTATTTGAGTCTGATGAAGATAAAATCACTATCAAAAAGAAATATAAAGAGGAGTCTGCTCCTAGTTTTTATGATGAAAATGATGTTGAAATTAAAAACAAACACGAATTGAAAGATACACTAGAAGAAATCTTGAATAATAAACCTTTTTACATAACCCCATCTATGTTACCTGATGATATTAACGATTTAATTCAAAATATATATTCTGAGATAATCAAAAATGATTTACAAAAGCTTGAGGGTTTTAATGGAGACCCTGAAGAAGAAAAAGAAATGTTCCAATTAGCACAGGAATATTCTCAAATCAGAAAGTCTTACCCTAAGTTTTTACGAAAGCTTAAGTTAAGTACGGATAAACTTCTTGAACAAGTAAGTAATGATGTTTCCGATAACTTGCGTGTTCTATTTTCTAACGAACATTTATCCTTAAATGTAGTAGGTGGAGAGAGTGAAGGCTTTTCCTCAACAGACATATTAAAGTCTACAAATTCAAGTGTTTATATTGACAATAATAAACAATCTAAAATGCCACTAGCAAACCAAGGGACTGGTTTACAACGAATGAGTCTAATATACCTTATTCAAAACATGATAGAAAAAAAACTCATGGGTGAAAATGATAATAAATTATTACTGATAGATGAGCCAGAAGCTTTCTTGCACCCAGAAGCAGTTCGAGCATTAAGTCGTTCTCTATATAAAATTGGGGGAAAAATGCCACTAATGATTTCGACTCATTCGCCAATACTTATAGATTTGTCTGAGAGGCATACCTCTATTCAAGTTTTCCGTGTTGGTGAAAAAGAAGCAATTCAATTATATAAATCTATTAGTGAGCACTTTGATGATGATGATAAAAAAAATATGAAGATTTTAAACTATGTGGACTCTTATGTGAACGAATTTTTCTTTGCGGATAAAATAGTGATTGTTGAAGGGGATACTGAGTATATTGCTTTTAAACACCTTGCTAAATTAAAGAATAAGAATGTACACATAATTCGTGCTAGAGGTAAAGCTACAATTGGAACCTTGATGAAAATTCTTAATCAGTTTAACTCTAGTTATGATGTTTTACATGATGTGGACAATCATACTAAGCACTCCTCTTCTACATTAAAAGCTCAACTTACGAATTGTAAAAATATATTTAAACTTAAAGAGAGTAGTAGCATAAGAATTTTCTGTTCAATAGCAAATTTTGAAAATGCTATCGATATCGGAGACGTATCAAATCATAAAAAAACTCAAACAATTTATCAAATATTACATGGAACCTCTGATACAGATGAGTTTGTTAAATCTAGAAGGATAGTAGAGAATTTATTTGACCAAATAATAAACCGTGGTGAAGAGAAAACTTTAGATGTGGGATTTCGTAGAATAAACAATGAAAAGGATTATGATGATTTATTTGCTGGATTGATAAAGCATAAAACTGACGAAGAAATGCAAAATAAGAACAAAATGGAGGCAGAGAAAGTAGGTTCTTATTAATTAGATTAAATCTGTATTTGGCAAGTGAAAAATGCATTAAACGCAGATAAAAATGTAACCACTTGGCAACATTAATTCCTAGTTTTGTAGTAAGGATTCTTTATAGCGATGACTATCCCCATTGAAAACCACTAGATGAGAGTGGTGAATTAACCGGTCAATGACAGCCTCTGTTAAGATTGGATAACCTGTATAATCACAATCTTTTCTGTTAACCTCGTGTCTGATATAATTAATCTCGGCCACTGCCAACATCTCCTTGATACCTCCTGCGATTTATCCCAACAGGAAGTGTATTGTTATTTAGGAATGTTGGCAAGTGGTTTTTTTAATTTGTGCAGCGCCCTCCGGGCACTGCACAAATTAAGTGCCATCCCCTACATTTTTATTGTGCCATATACACATAGATTTAATAGTGCAAAATCGTAATGCAAGCAGTGTAAAATAAAGGATCCGGCTAGTTGATGATTATTAAAAAATCGGAGAAGTTTTAATCGAAAATTATATTGTTAGTATATTTTGCATACTGTTTATGAAGATTCAGCGCGTTGCTATCCACATGTTCCTTCTTTATATCTTTTAGCTTGAAGAACCCATTTAGTGGGGTTTATGCACATAGATAAATGTACAATTTTTAGGGTTACTAAATCGCAAAAAAACATATACAGGTTCCTAGTTGTTGTTTCTAATGGTAAAATGTAGGGAAGACTACATGGTTATTAGATAGGGATGCGATAAAGATTCAGTAGTACATATAATAATTCGAAAATACGGTGTAATTTATAGCTACACATTGAAGATTTTTGCCCCAGGAATAACTGGCAATACAGTCGGTTCCCAGAAATAGAGCGAAAATATATATTTATTTTTGTGTACTATTTCAGAAAACACATTGACATAATAAAACGAGGTAGAACAAAACAAATTTATACTAGAAAAGCATCACCTTGTTTAAAGGAAGTGTATATAAAATGTTGAGTGACAAGATACGCAAAGCATATGATAGATCCTTTTTCTTAATAGATAATAAACCCATACAAAAAAGTGATTTCATTAGCAATGTTTCGGAAACTGTTATTAAATTACTCACAGATTCAAAAAAGGAACGTGGGATTATTCTTCACCCAGGTACGTGTTTGCCCTTATACGTAGCTACGATAATAGCAAGTTTTAAATCATTTTTGTCAGATGATACTGAAGATATGTCATTTATAAATGAATTAACAATTGGAGATCTTGTTATATACCAAAATAAGAGAGGGAAGTTCAAGGGAACGGATAATGAGGGCAGGATAGTTATAGAAAATTGTGATAGAGGAACGTTAACAGTTAATCGTGTTCCGTTTTCACTTGCAAATACGATATTACCATATTTCGGTACTGCAAAGACACTTGATGGAAGAGGTATAAGAAAGACAACTAAAAGGCAGAAAGTCATTTCGACATTGTTTGATATAAAAAACAAAGATGTAAACAGCATCACTAATAAATCAGTTGTAATTGTATGTGAAAAGTCAGAAGCTGATGGTTTAATGAAAAGACTTAAAATTTCTGTTAATAAAGAAGCAATAGAAATAGGGGACCTGTTCCCTGCAGGCTATTATACCAATAGTGATCTACATTATTATTCGGGTAATCCAGCTAAAGTTGAACCCTTATTAAAGTTTACCAATAAACTATCTGTTGCGCGCGAGTTAATCATAGAAGATAAAAATATTGAAACATTAATAATATCCGGTTCTAAGTATTTTTCAGAGGACATATCAGAATTAGCAAGTATTTATAATAGAAATTCTTTGAAAAGTATTGTGATGCTAGGAGAATTGTATAAAGGTATTGATTTGCCAGTTTACAATAATTTTGAGAACCTAAAGAAGTTTGTGTGGATAAATGAGAGACTCAGTAGCATCGGTAAGGACAAGGAGAATAATGGTATTAAGATATGTGAAGAAAGTAAACAGTTAAACAAAATGATAGATAATTTTATTAACATAAAGATTAATGTTGAAGATTTAGACATTATTTTCAATCATGGTGATTTCTTAGAATGTAAGAAATATTTACAACATTTAATTAGATATAAGAGCAATAATGAAAACATTACTATATTTATAATCAAGGCGTATTGGTTATTAAATCTATTAGAGAAATCTTTCTTTCCTTTAACTACTATGGAGCGTCTCATATTGGAGGGACGAATAAATGCACTTTCCCCAACCAAAGCATTAGAAAGTATATATAATATCGCAAACCAATTTAACAATACAACAATTGGGCAGAAAATGTTTGCCATATCATCTATTCTTAGAAGGATAAAAAATGAAATGGATCACCGGAATCCAAAATATAACTTCCTTATAGAATTTTTTAAACAAATAAAACATAAAAAGAAGAAAGTTTCGATAGTTACAGCTAAAACATATTACGGAAAAATTTTTTTACATGCATCTCCTACTGCCTTAAAAGGAATAATAGAAAAATGTGAGTTTTATACCCACAATAACTTCAATTCACACAATCTAGTCGATGAAGTCATATTAACAGGAGTTGAAGATTGGAATAAGATGAATCCATTATTTATATCTAACACCAAATTAGTAACATTCTTATTGTATCCAAATGAAAAAAAACAATTAATACAAAAAGAAGCTCAAACAAAGAAACAACTTTGCTCTCTTACAGAGAATCTGGACAAAACAAGTATGTTAGACATGAACCTTTCAGAAT
Organism: Bacillus canaveralius; assembly: GCF_002860125.1. Lineage (GTDB taxonomy): Bacteria > Bacillota > Bacilli > Bacillales > Cytobacillaceae > Bacillus_BJ > Bacillus_BJ canaveralius. The sequence continues at coordinate 9,549 of NZ_PGVA01000032.1, read as the reverse complement.
TGGAAGCATCAATGGAACTAACTGAGGAATCTGAAGAAATAACTATTGAGACAGAATTAGATACATTCACCAGCCAGATTTCTTTTAATTTTGCAGTTACAGAAATGAAAAAACTAGACTCAGTTGGAATACAAACATCAGAAATTCAAAGAATTGCAATTTTGGAGACAGGAGAAAAAGTTTTCTTTACGAAATATTACACTCCATATGTTTATAGCAAAGATAGTCAATCAGTAATTGAATCAGATGTGTCCTCAATAGTGTCCGGGGATCTTCTTGTATTTACAAACTATGACAGTGAAACTAAGGATATCGTAGAAAAAATAATTCAGATAATATTGCAGAGCAAAAATTGTGATGAAGTTTTTAGAGAGAGTTACAAGAAATCTCTCTATTGGAAACAAGCATTAAAAGAGTTTATGACAAAAAATAAATTATCTTTCAAGCAATTATCTGACAAAATGAAAAATGATGGAAAGGGAAAACATGAAGTCACTTTAAGATCTTGGTTAGATGAAGAGAGTCATATTGTAGGACCGCGGGATAGAGAAACTTATCATTTGATAGCTAAAATCACTAATGATTTAAAGATGTTAGCTGATCCAGATTCTTATTACAATTCATGCAGGGAAATTCGCTCTATGAGAACAAGGATATTAAAATACATAGGAAAAAATATTATCCAAACACTTAATAATAGTAATGAGTTACCACATGATGACATTTTATCTGCATTACCCATAAACGTTTCTAATATGTCCTATGTAGTACAAATTGAAAAAATGATCGATGTTGAAAATCTAGTTATACCATCACATTTTGCTAACAGGCCTCAGAATTTATGAGAACCGGAGGTAGAAATATGAATGATATATTGTTTGAAACAAGAAAAGAATTGGTATCAAAAATCCAAAAAGAGCTTTTAGGTCCCGGATCAGAGTATTCAATACCGAATGAAGATAATGAATTAATTACCGACTTGCCTGAAGTGAGATATAGTGTCGGCATACTTTTCCCTCAAAAAAATCTAATTAATGCAGACAATAACGAGGTTCCAACTAAAATAAATGGCCACGATACTGATCATTATAATGAAACAAACCAAGAAGAAAAGATTGATGAAGATAATGATTCTCAGAAGCAATATCGAGGAAATGTGGGAGAGGAACCTAACATTGGAACTTTGGACGAAGATATTGGGCTCTCAATGCAAAATATGCCTTCTTCCATGGGATATACATTTTTTATAAATAGTAATATCGATGAATTAATCTTTGATATTTCATTCGCAACTTATAGGAAAGCCACTGTTGAGGATTGCAAGTTACCTTTCAATCCAGATAATGCTGAACAGTATGTGTTGCCTATCAAAGTTGTTCATTTGGTTGAATCTTCAAAGGAGTTAGGGCTGTTGGTCTTAAAAAACCCCTTAAAAAGAAAAGACGTCTACCAAATATTAGAAAATGAAGAGGTGAATGATGTTTATTTAATTGATTCTCTTTACAGATTGAGCAATCAGTTTGAAAAGGGGTTCGTTAGAGAACCACATAATTTTACTATTAAGTTAGCTTTCACTGATGAAAAATCCTTTTATGAGGAGCCAAATCTTAATGATCAAAATATAAAATTGGTTGTACTACGTAAACGCGCAGAAGAAGGAATAAATGCCATTACCGCTATGCTTGTAAACACAAATTCGGGGGGGTATAACGGCACTAATTCTTTTTTTCAACCAATGATTGTTGTTGATACAGAAAAAAATCCAAATATAATATTTCACGCTTATTCAAAAAGATACTATTCTCAAAAACAGGATAGTGAAGAAAAAAGTCTTGACCTTCTTTACAGGGATAAAAAAGTTTATGCCACCGGTCATGGTGTTTCTGCTGATTGGAAGATAACTGAGTCTGATAACGGTAAGGTATGGACAGAATTTGTGCCAGTTTATGAAGTACCTCAAATGGATTTTAATATTTCAGGCCTTGATACAAACGTGTTGTCCATGAAATATTTATCAGATATAGATTCCACAGAGAAACTGGATAAATTAAATTCTATGAAAAAGTTAGTAGATGCTTATGCAGCATGGATAGTTCAAATCGGTCAAAAAGGGAAGACCCTTGATGAAAGATACCAAGAAGCGGTAAAAAAGCATATTCACGATTGTGAAGAATCACTTCAAAGGATGTACGTTGGATTAGAATTACTAAAAGACGATGTTAAAGTATTTAATGCTTTTCAACTAGCGAATCGGTCTATGTTTATGCAACGTATTCATGCAAATTTTCAAAAAGAAGATCATTACCCAGATGATCAACACCTACAAGAACGAATGTCACAGTTAAATTATTATTTAGAGGACGATAGTACCCATAGATGGCGCCCCTTTCAACTTGCTTTTTTACTTATGAGCTTGAAATCAATAACAAACGAAACCAGCGACGAGCGAGATCTTGTCGATCTAATATGGTTTCCGACAGGAGGGGGGAAGACGGAGGCCTATTTAGGGCTTACGGCATTTACTATTTTCTATAGGAGATTAGCTCATCTTGAAACTTCCAAAGGGACAACAGTTATAATGAGGTATACTTTAAGATTACTTGCAGCACAACAATTTTTAAGAGCAGGAACTTTAATATGTGCCTGTGAATCAATCAGAAAAGACAGCATGAAAAGAAAATCCAAGTACCCTTCTTATCAGCTTGGAACCGAAAAAATTACTATTGGTTTATGGATAGGAGGGACACATACACCAAATAAAAATGACAAAGCAAAAGAACTAGTTAATAAACTCCATAAAGCCACTAGCAGTGATATAAGAGAGGTTAAAGATATCAACAATAGATTTCAGATACTGAAATGCCCATGGTGTGGCACAAAACTTGTGAAAGATCAAGATTCCTCAGGTAAATCCTTAGTTGGTCAATGGGGCTATTCAATGCGGGATAAAAACCATTTCCAAATTAATTGTACTCAAGAAAATTGTGAGTTTGAAAGTGTTCTCCCAATTCAAGTTGTTGATGAGGAATTATATATTAACCCCCCTACATTATTATTTGGAACTGTTGATAAATTTGCTATGTTACCTTGGAAAAATGATATTGGTAGTTTTTTTGCCACTTCAGACGAAAATAGAACACCTGAATTAATCATTCAAGATGAGTTACATTTAATCTCGGGCCCCCTTGGTACGATGGTTGGACTCTATGAAACAGCAATTGATGCACTTTGCAGTGCAAAAGGAATTAAACCTAAGATTATTGCTTCCACCGCAACAATCCGTCGAGCTAAAGATCAGTGTTCTAATTTATTTAACCGAGATGTGCGACAATTCCCAGCTCCAGGGATAGACTCAACTGATTCATTTTTCGCGAGAGAAGCGAATATACAAGACAAGCCTGGCAGATTGTATGTCGGTTTCATGCCATCGGGTAAAACAAAAGCTATGATGGAAGTTCGTTCAATAGCGGCGATTCTTCAACGTGTTCATATGATGGAAATTCCTTATCACATAAAAGATAAATTCTGGACATTGGCCGTATATTTCAATAGTTTGCGCGATTTAAGCAAATGTATGACCTTGGTAGATGATGATGTTAAGGATTTTTTGAGGAGAACCGCACAACGTTTTGGGAAAAGGAACTTGACGAGACCTCTTGGATCTGCTCATGAACTTACTAGTAGAATATCTACTTCACAACTGAATGAGACATTGGAAAAGTTAGAACAACTAGTATATAGTGAGGAAAATCAGCGAGATAAGAAATACCCAATAAACGTTTTACTTGCAACCAATATGTTATCAGTAGGGGTGGACGTTGCTAGGCTTAATGTTATGTTATTGGTTGGACAACCGAAGTTGACAAGTGAATATATTCAAGCTTCAAGTAGAATAGGAAGAACATATCCAGGAGTAGCGTTTGTATTATACGATGGTGCAAAAAGCAGAGATAGGTCGCATTATGAACAATTTAATGGTTATCATCAATCTTTTTATAAATTTGTTGAGCCCACAGGGGTAACACCATTTGCAAAACCCGCAAGAGATAGAGCATTGCATGCAGTAATGGTGACATTAATGAGACATAAGTTTGGCTTATCTCAAGATAAAGATGCAGCCTTGTTTCAAAAAGACGCGGACGGCGTAAAAGAGATACAACAATTTATCACCCAGCGAATGTCAGAAATCAGAGATCGAGTAGATATTGAACTCCAAGATGAAAATAATGAAGTAATACAAGAAATGAAAGATTTTTGGGACGAGTGGGAAGATCGGATTTCCAGGGGAAGCAACAATTTTTTTTATGGCGATAGGTTTATAGTTACTGATCCTCCTACTGACAGTAAAAGGTTACTTAAAGTATACGGAAATGAGAGTAGTGACAATGCAAAGGAAACATTAACGTCCATGCGCAATGTTGATAAAAACGTTATCGCTGGTCTAATTATCTGGGAGTGACTAAGAAAATGTCCAATATAGGGAGACAAAGGGATATACAAAGATTAAATAAAATTACACATAGTATAAGAAGTGCCCAAGCTATTTTGCAGTATGGTGTTGGAGCAATGGTAGATTTTCCGGATCAAACTCTTATGACGGCGGCACCAGAATTTTGGGGTTCAAAAGTAATAAAGATACATGATGAGAGACTCGAAAAGGCTTTAAACGTAGATTATTTTGGGATGCCTGGGAGTAGTAACTATGATTGGGGAATTGCATATGCAAGATTTCCTGAGTGGTATTTTTGCCCAAAATGCAGGAAGTTCCAGCCATTAAAGAGCTGGTTATCTGAATACAATAGGAAGGCAACGCAGAAAAGAAAAGACCAAGATCCGTATATGAAAAAACCTCGTTGCTTGGAATGTAAGAAAGACCTTGTACCAACCAGGATAGTGGTTGCTTGTGAAAGTGGGCATATAGATGATTTTCCATGGGTTAAATGGGTACATGATAAAAATGTGGGAGGTAAAAAGCAAGTCTGCTCCAATCCAACATTAACATTTGAAACAGGGACAACTGCTTCTGCTGGGCTAGAAGGTTTAATAGTTAGATGTAAAAACTGTAATGCAAGAGCTACATTGGCTGGTGCATTCGACAAGGATGCTATGGAAAATATGGAGCATAAACACGGCCCTGGTTATGGATGTACTGGTAAAATGCCTTGGAAAAATAAAACTGTGGATTGTGGTGAATTCCCCCGTGCTATGCAACGAGGTGCATCTTCGCTATATTTCCCTAAAGTTATAAGTTCTCTCGTAATACCTCCCTATTCGGAGAAAATAAATAATCAAATAGAAAAGTCTCGAGCTTTTGAACGTGTTTTAAATTTTATTGCCGAATGTGATGAAGAAGAAAGGGAGGGGAAAATAGCAGCGAGGATAGATAGGTGGTCCGAGGAAATTGCGAGAGAAATTTCAGCTGAGACAAATATAATTAAGAACATATTAATCAGAAGGTTCTCTAAACCAACTAATGGAGAATCCGAAAGGATTAATGCTAATGGAGTTATTTATAGATTCGAAGAGTTTCAAGCATTATCAGGATTAATATCAAAAGACAGTATTAATGGTAATGATTTTGTACGTGAAGAGACAGATATACATAGGTATGGTATTCCATCTGTGAAAAGCATCTCTTTGATAAATAAAATTAGAGAGGTACGTGCGTTAACTGGCTTCACAAGAATTAATCCTCCGGATACTTTCGAAATGGGTGATAAAATACCAGGTTTTATATCAGTTAAAGAACCTGAAACTAGGTGGTATCCGGCTTATGAAGTACGTGGTGAAGGAATTTTTATAGAATTTAATAGTAGCGACATTTCCAATTGGTTGGAAAATAATTCAAACGTTTTAAAACGATCTGAAATATTAAATCAAAATTATAGAGATTCATATCAAGGTGGTATTTCTGAACGAGACATAACCCCTAAGTATATTCTGCTGCATACAGTAGCCCATTTATTAATCCGACAATTAAGCTATGAATGTGGCTATACTGCCGCGTCATTAAGAGAAAGAATTTACTGTAGTGAGTTAGAAGACGGCATTGAAATGTCAGCAATTTTAATATACACCGCGAGCGGAGATTCAGAGGGCACACTAGGAGGCCTTGTTAGGCAAGGATATTGGGATTGTTTTCCATTAACTTTTAGAAAGGCCATAGAATTCGGTGAATTATGCGCTAATGACCCGGTGTGTATATCTAGCCAAGGTCAGGGAAGGGATGCTTTAAATTTGGCAGCTTGTCATTCATGTGGATTATTACCCGAAACAAGTTGCGAAGAGTACAACGTATTTTTGGATAGAGGACTAGTAGTGGGAACCTTTGAGGATAGACAACTTGGTTTTTATAGCAACTGGATAAATACGTAATTTTTACAAGAGAGATGATAATTATGGCATTTACAGCGATTGATTTATTTGCAGGATGTGGAGGTTTGTCCGAAGGCTTAAGACAAGCGAACTTTAATGTTATTGCCTCTGTTGAAATTAATAAGTTTGCGGCACAAACGTACCGTTTAAATCATAAAGAGACTAAACTTTTCGATGAAGATATTCGACAGCTAGATGTAGAGGAAATCAAGAAACTGTTAGACGGTGAGACTCTCCACTTACTCTCTGGCTGCCCACCCTGTCAAGGGTTTTCCTCAATTAGACGATTAAATAGAAACAATCCCGTTGAAGATTCAAGAAATGATTTAATACTCGAATACTTAAGGTTTGTAAAAGAACTGAAACCTTTGACAATAATGATGGAAAATGTACCGGCTATAGTAAATTATCATTTATTTCATGAGGTTCACAGAGAGTTAATTAAGATGGGCTACCATATTGATTTTGGTATTGTAGATGTTGCTAATTATGGAGTTCCACAAAGAAGAAAGCGGTTTGTAATGCTAGGTTCACGACTTGCTAATATCTCTATTGCTCAAGGTAACGATTTAAAACGAACAGTGCGTGACGTGATAGGGGGATTAGAAAGTACTGAAAACACTTATGATCCTGTTCATAAAATTTACCCTAAGCATGTTAAAAGAATAAAAGAAATGATAAAAAAAATTCCCAAGGATGGCGGGAGTAGAAAGGATCTTCCAGACGAGTATATATTAGCATGTCATAAAAAAGAGAATGTTGGTTTTAACGATGTTTATGGGCGCCTAAGATGGGACGATGTTTCTTCAACTATCACAGGTGGTTGTTTAAATCCTTCTAAAGGAAGGTTTTTACACCCTGAAGAAGATCGTTGTATTTCTGCCAGAGAAGCAGCCTTACTACAAACTTTCCCAGCTAATTATGAATTTCCAACTGACATACCTAGGAGCTCAATTGCATTGATGATTGGCAATGCGTTACCGCCATTATTTAGCCAAGTCCAATCTAATCATATTAATCAACATTTATTAGTTAATTTGATTTGAAATTAAGGTGGAATTATTTAGGAATCTTAAACGTAATAAAATCAATTAACAAATAACAAATGAGTTTTTTACTCCCACCCCATGGATGAAACACTTTCTCTCAGTAATGTGGATCACAAAATTATTTAGTAATATTCGGCTCTTTTTGTGGCTTTGTAGTAACGGAGGAACTATCAAAAGTACCTCTAACTGCTGAAGAATTCATTGGAAATTCCTAGCTTTTACGATAATTAAACGAAGATCAAATTGAAACAGTTGGACAGCTTCCAAAAGAACTGGTTATTCTGGCTAAATATGAAAATGTCGGGGTCGAGACAGTTGAAAAATTGTTTGAACAATTGAAGGCCAAATCAAAAGAAAAGACTGTCGCCAGTGAAGCAGAACATATAGACGAGGAAAATAAAAAGAGTATAAAAAGTGGGAATCATTGTGGGTAAACGTAACACTTGGGAACGTTAAGTCTGTGATTCGAGGGGAAAGTGTACCTTCCATTTGGAAAGAGGCTTTGAAATGGATTGAAGATCAGAAGTTACCGTTGCATGAGCTGGTTAAAGAGGGCATTATCCTCGGCTCCACTGATTCAGGAAAACGGTATGCTATCGCCCTTCAACCAATTCACCGGGATGGTAGGCATTTTACTCAATTGCATAGCTATAAATCGCAGGTGAAGTCTATTACCTCGAAACTAAAATCAAACCGAAATCCGGGCTTGAAACTCTAGAGAAAATTCTGAAGCGTTTGGGAGTCGAGGTGGACATTCCACTTTTGAAAGGTGAATAAGAGAGGATTTTTCATAAAGAATTAGGAGGAGCACGATGTACGAAGAAGGCTACATAGATGTAACCGGAGGAAAAGTCTGGTACGAATTTTATAATAAGGACTCCACTGGTACGCCTGTTTTTATACTGCACGGAGGTCCAGGTTCATCATCTTTTTCGCTTGAGGGTTTGAAAGAGCTGAGTGTGGACCGTCCTGTCATAATTTATGATCAGCTGGGGTGTGGAAAATCGGACCGGCCATCGGACACTTCCCTCTGGCAAATTAATCGGTTTGTGGAGGAGCTTGCTCAAGTAAGACACGTCTTAAAGCTGCATGAAATCCATATTCTTGGTCATTCGTGGGGAACTACACTTGCTGCCGCTTATTGTCTGACTAAGCCAAGCGGAGTGAAAAGCGTTATCTTTTCCAGTCCATGCCTGAGTGCTCCATTATGGGCTCAAGACCAAAAAAAGAATATTGAAAAGCTTCCTGAGGAAGTTCAGGAAACCATCAAACGTTGTGAGGAAAACGGGACGACTGATTCAGAAGAATTCAAAAAAGCAATCAAAGCGTTTAATAAAGAATTTGTTTGTAGAATTGAACTTGATCCTGAGTGGGTAAAAGAAAACGCCAAAAACCGCAATCAAGAAGTATACCAAACCATGTGGGGTCCGTCTGAATTTTCCGTTCAGGGGAACCTTAAAACCTTTGACTGTACAGCTCAATTAAAGGACATCACCTGTCCAACGCTTTACACATGTGGCCGTTATGATGAGGCCACTCCTGAAACAACAGAGTATTATAGCAGCCTCACTCCGAATTCAAGCTTCCATGTGTTTGAGAAGAGTGCACACATGCCATATTTGGAAGAGCCTGAGGAATATTTGAGGGTAATGAGAAGTTGGTTTCAGTCACTATAATATAAATTTGAAGAACTTAATAAGCGGACAGGAATCAATAAGATTTCGTGTCCGCTCTTTACTTTCCATAGAAAAGTTATCTGATGTGAATTTTTTTCTCCTTTGTTTTTCAACATAACTCCACTCCATAATTAGTTTGGGACTCCTCTTTTAACTGCAGAGACTTTATAACAGATATACAAAGTGTTTGAAACATCAATTTCAACAATTTATTGTTCAGTAAATTTCTAAAGAGTTCGAAAATTTAAAAATCCATATTTACAAAGTAAGGTTTTCAATGTTAATATGTTGTTATCTTGAATTCAACTTGAATTCAAGATGAATACAACATAGGAGAAGACCATGAAAAAAAAGGTAACATTAAATGAAATCGCTTATGAAAAAATTGATTATTGCATATGAATTGAGCCACATGTGCGGAGTTTTGAGCCAGTCAGTGCGGAAAAGTG
>NZ_PGVA01000031.1 GCF_002860125.1 Bacillus canaveralius | reverse complement strand
GCTACGCCATTATCTGGATGAGAAGGGAAATAATTCTCCTACAAACATTTTACTCATACAGAGGCTTGACCGGAAAACGGACAATTTTAATGTCCTCAATCGAAAATGTTTGGCATAACACCATGTATTATGTATTAAAATAAATCAAGAGAACAAATCGTCTAAATGATTGTTCCCCTCCTAAATCTATTATATGTCCTCATCTAACCCGTATCCTCTCCCCCACCCGAATCAGATTAGGATTCCTAATATGATTCAACCTTACCAACTCTCCCACCGATGTCCCAAACTGCACTGCAAGTTCACTCAGTGTATCCCCTGCTCTTACCGTATACATCTCTACAACAGGTGTGGCAATTCCATCCGGTTTCTGAGCCAAGTTGAACGATCGTGCAAGTCCATTCACATGTCCCCGTGCTATTCTCTCAATAAATGAAGCTTGTTTTAGGCTGGTTGCATCTGCCTCATTGTCGATAAAACCGTTCTCTGTCAGCAGCGCCGGCATTGCCGATTCCCGCAGCATATGGAGATTGGCTTGTTTTTTGCCGCGGTCACGGAAACCTGTCGCCGATACTACTTCATTATGGATGATATTATGATAGGTCGTTGTCGGGGCACCTGTTCCGGGATAGATATAATCTTCATATCCTGTTCCACCACCAGCGTTCACATGAATCGAGAGCAAAAAATCCGCGCCCCAGTTATTTGCCAATGCTGTCCGTTCAGAAAGAGACAAATTTTGGTCACCGGTGCGACTCATTTTGATCTCTGTATTTTCGTATTCAGACAGAAGAATATCCTGGACTCTTAAGGCAATTTGCAAATTAATCTGTTTCTCTTCAATGTCGTTTGCACTAGCACCAGAATCCCTTCCTCCATGCCCCGGGTCTATAAAAAATTTAACCATATGTTTCATCTCCTTTACTTTATATATATGGATGACTTTTAAATATGGCTTGTTTATCGTGATAATTAGACGATGACAAAAATTACATAAGAGATTTTGAGAATACTGCGGGCGCAAGCCTAGATAAGCTATGAAGAGCAACATTCCCCCGCACGCTGCTCCAATCATTCTCTCCAAAATTGCGGACGTCAGCTAGACACTGTAAAATTTGCGGCTTGTCTATCTGACTTTAAAAACATTATAATAGGATTGAAAGCGTGAGCGGGCAACTGCTTAAAAATAGATTTGCAGGTGAGGATTTATGCTTGATGGTTGGTTCTTATGGTTTATTTTATTTTGGATTTTTATATTGATCGGTTCTTTTGCCATTGGCGGATTTTTTATGTTCCGCAAATTCCTGAAGAAACTGCCGAAGGAAGATGGCAAATCGGATATGGATTGGGAAGAGCATTATGTGAATAAAACGAGGAAGCTCTGGAACGACAGCGAGAAGGAGCTGCTTGAGGATTTGGTAAGTCCGGTCCCGGAATTATTCAGGGATGTGGCCAGGCACAAAATCGCAGGAAAGATCGGCGAGCTGGCACTTAAGGACAATGCCAAACAAATTAGCGAAGAGCTCGTCATCCGCGGCTATATTTTAGCGACACCGAAACGTGACCATAAATTTTTAAGAAAAAAACTGGCTGAAAAACAAATTGATATTACACCATATGACCATCTGTTCCAATAAAAAAACATCAGTCTCGCTGATGTTTTTTTTATTGAAAGCGGACCGGTCTTGGCGGCCCATGCGTTTCCGTATACAGTTTTCTATAGCTTAAATACATTGCCACACGCCATGGCACGATCATTCCAAATGCGAGAATCCAGAACATCCCGCTTAGTTCCCCATAATCGATCGACGCGCTCAGCACCGTTTTTCCGATAATACGGATAATAAGCAAGCCAATCAAAATAAACACAAATGCTTTTGAACGCTGTAAATAAATTTTATTTTTCCGTACTTCAAAACGGGAGGTTTTTATTAGAAGGATTGAAAAGAGCATCCCGACGCTTAACGCTTCTACTATTTCCAAAGGGGTGACCCGAAAAAAAGGAAATAAAAACATCAAGGCTCCGGTGCTCATAAAAATTGGCGGCAGAATAATTTTTCTCGCTGTGACCGGTTTATTTGCAGCCTTTATCCGGACGAACATGACGAGAATTGCCATACCAATCGCTCCAATCGATGAAGCAATGACCATGTTCATAAATTTTCATCCTCACCTAAATTTCATTGTTGTCTGAATCATTATAACTTAAAAGAAGCTTGTCTAAAAGGCATTTTCGCTTGAGGTTGTTTGTGGATACGCTGATTTCGCGATATATTATGATTTTCGTGGATAAATCGTTCCTCCACAGGTTGTTTAAACTTTTAAAAAAGGCTGGCGCAATGGAAGAATGATTCCGATGCTGCCAGCCTTTTATTGCATTTAAACAATCAACTTAACACTCTGTTAACAGCATCTATCACACGGGCTTCATCAAATGGTTTGACTATAAAGTCTTTGGCGCCTTCCTCGATCGCTTCGACGATGATTTTCTGCTGACCCATCGATGAACACATAATGACTTTTGCCTGGGGAAATTCATTTTTAATAACCCTTACAGCTTCAAGTCCGCTCATTTCAGGCATTGTTATATCCATTGTGACTAAATCAGGTTGGAATTCACGATATAAACTGACCGCTTCCTTACCGGTTCCGCACTCTCCGACGATTTCGTGGTCTGCCTTGGTTAAAATATGGGACAGGGTCACTCTCATGAATTTTGCATCATCTACAATTAATATTTTTGCCAACTCTGCTTCCTCCTTGATACGCACAACGGATGAAAAGTCTATTGAATTGTTCGCTAAAATCATGAAAAATATATTAATCCGTTTCAAATGAACACTGCTTCAAATATATCGAAACCTGATCTAAATTTCAATTGAAAGAATCCGACAAATTTCGTAGTTCTTATGGAGTCAACGAATTTAGAAGGGATAAATGCAGGAGGACACTGTTCATCAAAAACCAGTAAAGCCGCCAAACAAGCCAGAAAAAATCGCAATAATTTTTGTCATCCAGTTAAAATACAGAACGACACCCATAACGATCATGATGTAGCCGCCGATTTTCATGATCTTAACACTGTTTCGCTTAATCCATTGCATTCTGCCGACAAAAAATGATAATACGAAAAACGGAACAGCAAAACCAAGAATATATGCAATCATATAAATCATTGATGAGGAAGGATTCGTTGAAGACAATGAAAAAACGGCGCCTAAAATTGGGCCTGTACAGGGAGTCCATCCGGCAGCAAATGCAACACCGATTAAAGCTGAACCTAAATAACCGGGAGGCCGGTTTTTAAATTCAAATCTTCTTTCCTTCATCAGAAATTCGGGCTTGATGATACCGACAATAATCAAGCCAAACAATACGATAAGAATCGCACCAATTTGGCGGATTAAATCCTGATATTCTTTGAAAATAGTTCCGATTAGTGAGGCACTAAAGCCTAGTGCTATAAAAATACTGGAAAATCCGATGAGAAAGAACAACGTATGAAGCATGCTCCGCTTTTGTAGCTTGGCGGTGTCACTCTTCAAATCCCCAACGGACATTCCGGTTATGTATGAGAGAAAGGCCGGGTACAGTGGCAAACAGCAAGGTGAGATGAAACTTAAAAAACCTGCACCAAGCGCCAGAAAAATATTTACGTCGGTCATAACAACAACTCCGTTTTAAATCGATTCGTATTCATTCTAACAAATCTTTTCTTTAAATGATAATGACAAGATGTGAACAATTTTTGAATAGACCCTATCTTTTTTGCTATGTCTGTAACATTGATAACAAAGACGGCAGTTAACAACGAAAGATTTATGGCAGTAAAATCACTTTTTTTCCACGGTAAAAATTGTTAATTAAATTACTTGAAATATCTTGGTTTTTCTTTTGAATTAATGACCTTAATCCGCTATACTGTTAAAAGACTTAAACATTTATTGCTATTATCTTTCATCATTATACATATCTCTCTCACCAATTCTTCCATTTTTCATGAAAGGAGTATCAGCCGTGTCGAAACAAAATTTGCTTTCCCTAATTGAACAAAAGCGTGCTGAACTCATTCAAATCGCGAGCAAAACAGGATTGAATTCGACAGCAGCAATCCGCCACAGCCAGGAGCTTGACCATCTTCTCAATGAGTATAGCCGTTCCTTTATAAAGAAAATGCAAACCTATTAGGTTTTAGAACCATCTCCTTGATTCCACAGTCATTCACCAAGTTCTCAGCTATTCCCAATAAAAAAAGGGAGCCGGAATTTTTCATCCGCCTGCTCCCTTTTTTATTGGTGTCTAGCTGACCACATCCTCGAGGCGCTCCGCTGAACCATTTTGCAATAGATACATTTTGTGGTAAAGGCCGCGCTTTGCGAGGAGTTCTTGATGGGTCCCCTGTTCAACAATTTCCCCCTGGTGCATGACAAGAATCAATTCAGCATCCTGGATTGTTGAAAGTCTGTGGGCGATCGCAATCGTTGTTCGGCCTTTTCTCATTTTTGAAAGAGCAGTTTGAATCGCTTCTTCTGTTTCTGTATCGATATTGGCCGTCGCCTCGTCGAGAACGAGAATTTTTGGATTGGCAGCAATCGTTCTGGCAAAAGCAAGCAGCTGCCTTTGTCCGCTTGAGAACGTCGCTCCCCTTTCGACCACTTTATGGTCATACTTGTCTTCCAGCTTTTCAATAAATGTATGGGCTTGAACAAATCGGGCCGCTTCGACCACTTCCTCTTCTGGTAGGTCCGCGTTGTGCAAGCGAATATTATCTTTTATCGTTCCATAAAACATAAAAGGATCCTGCAAAACGAGCCCCATCTTATCACGCAGTTCCTCGATTGAAAACGACTTGATTGTTTTTCCATCAATCAGGATTTCGCCTCGTTCAAATTCATAAAACCTCATCAGTAGATTAATGATCGAGCTTTTCCCGCTTCCCGTATGGCCAACAAGTGCAACGGTTTCACCCGGGTTAGCGGTAAAGGAAATATTTTTCAGTACATCCCTCCTGCCATCATATGAAAAACTGACATTTTTAAACTCAATTTTCCCAGCTGATACTTTATGATTTTCAATACCTGCTTGTGCCGGCGCAACTTCCTGTTCATCAAGCAGCTTAAAAACCCTCGACCCGGCAACAATCGCTTGCTGGTATAATGACAGGCGCATCATCATCTGGTTAACAGGCTCAAAGAACCGGTCCAGATAACTGATAAACGCATAGAGGACACCGATTTCTATCGTATTGTTTAACGAAGTAACGCCAAAATAGCTCAATACAAGGATCAAGGCAAAGACATAGACCAAATCAATCGCAGGCCGCAGCAGTAAACCGTCGACCTTGATGTTGCGCATCCCGGACACATAATGTTTCTCATTAATGTCACCAAATTCAGCGCGCAGCCTTTTTTCCTGGCGAAACATTTGAATGATCCCCATTCCCTGCAGTGATTCACTAAGTTTGGCATTTAGCTGGCTCAGCCTTTCGCGCATATCCTGGTAAAAAAGGGAGCAGTATTTCCGGTATGACTTGATGATCATTAAAATGATCGGAAGAATCAATAAACAAAACGCTGCTAATTGGACGTTCAGAATAAACATCGCCACAAAGATTCCAGCGAGCAGAAAAAAGCCCTGAATAAATGTTACTAGTACGGTCACAAACATCTCTTTAATCGCTTCCGTATCATTGGTCACCCGCGAGACAATACTTCCGACTGGCGTTTTATCAAAGTACTTCAAGCCGAGAGCCTGCACTTTTGAAAAAACATCGATCCGGAGCTGCTGGATAATCTTTAATGCGATTTTTTGAAATGTTAACAGTTGAAAATAGGAAACAAGAACATTGGCAACCTGAATGCCAATATAAGCAGAAGCGAGACCAACAAGGGCACTTCTCATCAAATTTCCCGGTGTTAAATAATCATCAATAAAGATTTTTACTAAAATCGGGCCCAATATAGCCCCTACCGTTGTTAAAATAAGCAATCCGAAGGCAAGGCTGATTGTTTTCATATGCGGTTTTGTATAGGAAAGGAGGCGGAACAGCACGTGCCTCTGCTCTTTCCCGCTTAGGGTCGTTATTTTCTCCATTCGTTATCCTCCATGCTCGACAAGTTCTTCCAGCTGCTGGCGCAAATACATTTCCTTATACCAGCCTTCTTGGGGCATTAATTCTTCATGGGTGCCTCTCTGGATGATTTGCCCTTCGTCCAAAACAATAATCAGATTGGCATGTTGAATCGCACTGAGCCGGTGCGCAGTAATGATCGTTGTTTTACCGTGCCTGTTTTGTTTTAGAGAGGATAAAATTGCCTCCTCTGTTTTTGCATCGACGGCTGACAGGGAGTCGTCCAGAATCAACACTTCCGGATCCATGAGCAATGCCCTGGCAATTGAAATCCGCTGTTTTTGCCCGCCTGAAAGAGAAACACCCCGCTCACCGACGACTGTTTCATATCCATCAGAAAATTGGAGAATATCTTCATGGATATGAGCCATTTTCGCCGCATTATAAATCTCTTCACGCGGTACATTCGGATTCGTGAATGCAATGTTTTCTGCAACAGTTGCAGAGAATAGAAAATGGTCCTGCGGGACGTAGCCAATTGCTTCACGTAACTTTTCAATCTTAAAGTAGCTTAACAGCTCGCCGCCAAACTTGATATGTCCATCATAGCCTTCAAACTCTCTCGTTAACAACTTTAAAAGGGTGGTTTTGCCGGCGCCGGTTTTCCCAACAATGCTAAGCGTTTCCCCCCTGTTCAGATTGAATTGAATGTCTGAAAGCATTGGTTTAGATTCACCTGGATACTGGAATGAATCAATCGCATATGTGATATTCCCAGAGGGCAGACGATCAACTGCATGTTCATCATCCACAATATCGACCGTTTCACGTAACAGCGCGGCAATGCGGTCATAGGAAGCCCGGCCCCGCTCGACAATATTAAAAAGCCAACCAAAGGCAAGCATCGGCCAAATGAGCAGCCCGAGATATGTCGTAAAAGAAATCAGCTGTCCGATCGTCAGTTCTCCATTAAGGACATATCTTGCCCCAAAGGCAATCGACATGAAAAAGGAGATTCCCACGATAATGCTGATCGTCGGATCGAATAAAGAATCTATTTTCGCCACAGCAATATTTTTTTGCACCACATCTTCAGACTGTTTCCGGAAATCCTCAATATCTTCTTGTTCCTGCCCAAACGTTTTTATCACTTTAATCCCGGATATACTTTCCTGCGTTTTATCATTTAACGAAGAAAAAGCTTCCTGGGCTTTGTGAAATTCCTTGTGTAAAAGGGTTCCGTACCAGCTGGTCAGCATCGCCATTAAAGGCATTGGAATTAGCGCGATAAGCGTAAGTTTCCAGCTGATCGTCGCCGCCATCGCAATAATCACAAAGCCGCCTGTTGCGAGCGAGTCGACAAGTGTCAGCACACCGGCACCGGCTGTCTGTTGCACAGCTTGCAAGTCATTGGTCGCGTGTGCCATCAAGTCCCCTGTTCTGCGCCGCTGGTAAAAGGATTGCGACATATTTGTAAAATGGTGATAAAGCCGATTCCTTAGCAAGCGTGATAGCTTGACAGCCGAACCAAAAATCATTATTCGCCAATAATAACGCAAGATATACATCATCATCGCGGCAAC
This sequence comes from Bacillus canaveralius, assembly GCF_002860125.1. Classification (GTDB taxonomy): domain Bacteria; phylum Bacillota; class Bacilli; order Bacillales; family Cytobacillaceae; genus Bacillus_BJ; species Bacillus_BJ canaveralius. The sequence goes on along the minus strand of NZ_PGVA01000031.1, from coordinate 39,250 downwards.
AATTAAGATACCGATCCACTGGAGAAGAATGCGCCCTGATAATGTTCCGTTCTCGATATGATCAACGACGATTCCAATTACCTTGGGTGGCACCAGCTGAAGAAACGCAACGAATAGTAATAGAATAATTCCGGAAATATATGATTTTTTCTCTTCCTTAAAAAACCACATTAAATCATGAAATACTTTCATGGTGCCTCCCCAGAGCTTGAGCCAAATTATAGGAAACAAAACAAATGTAAAAATAGTTTATCAAATATTCACAAAATAAGGAAGGTAAATGTATTTGGTTGCGGCAACTGCGCAGTTGGTGCTGCTTCGTCTGATTTAATTTGGTTCGAGGCCATAAGAAAAGCACTCTCCCTGAGTGCTTGTCCTTGATTATTTTGTTTGTTTATTCATGGCAGACATCATCTGGTTGATTTTCTTTTGGGATGGCTTCATGCCCATTTGCATCATCATCATTTTTAACATTTGTTCATTGATTGGCGGATTTTTCTTTAAATAGCTCATCATATATTTACGAGCAATGAAAAATCCTAGCGCTACACCAGCCAATAGAGCCAGTATACCAACTAGAATAAGATCCCACATAGCTTAACTTCCTCCTTCGTGTTGTCTACCATACAGTGTACTAGACCACACGTTATTATACAATATTTGCGCTGTGTTTTCCTCGTTTTATACAAAATTTCTTTCTTTAATCGGTTTCAGCCATCCATACCGATTTTGCGAAGTATCAACCGCCAAAAAAGAGTGTTCACATTTACGAAGCACTTCGAAAAAAATCGTTTCCGAATCAAAGCTGCCGTATGACTCCACTGTCACCAGGCGGTCGTAGACGGCTAGCTTGGCAACACTTGCATTTCCTTTTTTCTCAATTAAATAGGAGTTTTGCTCAATACGGAATCCCCGGTTCTTGACGAGCTGCTGATGGATAAGCTGATGAAGCTTGATTGCAGGAATCTTTTTCGTAATATAATCGATTTGCATATGCAGTATCGACCGCAGTTGGCCATGTGATTGCTCATAATCCTTAAAAAGTTCATAGAACATTCGTTCTCTTCCGTAATAATGACAGGCGAATTCATCTTCAATTAAATAAAGGCTATAATTCCGCATTGCTGCCCTCCTCAAGGACAAACTTTTTCTTTCATTATAATGAATAAAAAAGGGGCTGTTTGTCTGAAGATGTTAAAAAATAGCGATTTTTTTGTCGAATTCGGAAATTGTGATTAATTTAACTATATCTTATGGGTTTGTTGTTAGGAAAGGGGGGAAATTATTTTCCATCATTGATTAAATAAGAGTTGAATGCAGCAAGCATAAGGATGTTAGTAGAGAATTTCGGATATTTCGACTAATTAAAAGCCAAATATTAATGTCTTATACCCTTAAATTGAACCCCATCAGCATTTTTTCTTTCCATATCGGGTTCCAATGTTGTCGCTTATCATGGCTTGACCATTTTCGTTTGGCATTGTTGTACACCGGTCATTACTTTTTTCGTCTCGATTAATGGAGATTCTTCCATCAAGTGATTATGGATTCTGTATTTTTTTAATAAACTGTCCTTTGAAATAAATAAATACAACGGATCAGGCCTTTTACTACCCCTGGGAATTTCCGACTTTGAAAGGAGATAAATTGGGTAGAGTGCCAGTTGTTTTATCCATTTATACGGGCGACTCGAAATTGCATGAGGCTCAAATCCTAATCGTTCGCACCCTTTGTTTATCATTGTAATGCCGATGATTCCTTTAATTTCTCGGTTATTTTTATGCTGATGAACATATAGCGCAAGATAAGGCAGCGACTCTTTTACTTTTTTATACAGGATCACCGCCTTTTTAACATCATTCTCAATATGTTGCAGCTCTTTTAATAAACGAACGTTGTATAAATGTATCTTTATTAGAACATCATTTTTCTTTATCTTTGTTCCATCCGCCAAAACGACTTCACGACCTTTATAGCGAGTTAGCCTTACCCGAAATATGGCGGCTTTTTCTTCCGTTCGGTCAAGATAATTTAAGCGAGAAAGGAAAAAGTACACCGGATCAATTATACTCCATGCCAATAGAAAGTAATGTCTCAGCCTCATTGTCATTCTCCTTGCAAATATGTTACATAGTTCTTTAATAACTGTTTTATTTTGACTAAGTCGATGAGTAAATATAGGTGGAAATTGTAGGTTGTGTTGAAATAAAAGGTAAATTAATGTTATTGTTCCAGGGAGAAGGAAGCATTTTGTCAACGATGAATTGAATCACTCTTACCTGATCTGTAGTCTAATTGTAAGAGGATCGTATTTTTAAATTCACAAGAAAAAGGCATTTCTGAGGTTAATGTTCTGTTCATTATAGGTGAAAGCAATCAGGTTTCAACAGAAATGCAAAAGAGCAGGATATCCAAATTCCTGCTTTATGCTTTCAACATATGTCTGAACCCGTATAACAACAACGGGCCACTTCTTTCGTTTGTTTCTTGTCTATTACATGCTTTTGTCTAAATAACGTATATCGGCATATCCTTTTTTACGGCGGTAGTATATTATCATTATGGCCGCAAAGATTAAAACGACAGAAATGACTTGTGCCATCCGTAAATAATCTGTAAGCATTAAACTATCTGTTCTCATTCCCTCGATAAAGAAACGGCCGAATGAATAGTAAATGATGTATGTTAAAAACAATTCACCACGCCTTAAATTTGTCCTGCGGAGGGACATCAACACAATAAATCCAGCAAAATTCCAAAGAGACTCGTATAAAAAAGTCGGATGAAAATAAGTCCCTTTAATATACATTTGGTTAATGATAAAATCGGGCAAATACATACTTTCGAGAAATTCCCGCGAGACGGGTCCTCCATGAGCTTCTTGATTGATAAAATTTCCCCAGCGTCCGATTGCTTGACCGAGAATCAGACTTGGTGCCAAAATATCGGCAAGTTTCCAGAAGGAAATATCCCGTAGCTTCGAAAACACGAATATCGTCAACACTGCACCGATTAGTACACCGTGCATGGCCAACCCACCCTCCCGGATAGCGATTATTTTGCCGGGATTTTCGACATAATAATCCCATTTAAATATCACATAGTAAACGCGGGCAACGATGATCGAAATCGGAACGGCAAAAATGACGAGGTCAGCTAAGGTTTCTTTTGGTAAATCTCGTCGTTCGCTCTCACGCATGGCGAGCCACAGGCCGAGAAGAACACCGGAAATGATAATAACACCGTACCAGTAAAGTTGGATAAAACCGAGATCGATTGCAACCCTATCAATCGATTCAATCGTTACTTCCATATTCTCACCCTTTTTTTTACAATTTTGGTCATTTCAAATCGTTTTTGTAGTTGAAATTAGGGTTAAACGGCATTCATGGCTTGTCTGACATTTAACATCCTGGTTTATACTGAAGCATACACATCTGTTTCACAAAAGACATTCATGCCTGCCCGGTCGAACACAGATGATAAAGTTTCTAATTATAATATCAGCTAGATAATTTGTTTGGCCTCCTTAAACTTTTTATCCCATCGGTACTTGGGGAATGACTTTTCCTTCAATACGTTCAAAAATGTCACTTAAGTCACGCCCTGTAATGGTTAAACCATGATTTCTAAGACCAATGATCGTCCTTGAAGCATCATCGGCATTTCGTACCAGGTCGGCTACAGTTTCTGCCAGTTGTATCGTACCACAAGGATAATTCATGTCAGTGGCTTTTACCCCATCCATCCATGCATGAATATGAACAATAGCCCCCACTTTTGGATGTTCTTTATAAATCATCCAATGTTCAATGGCATCAACTGATGCTCTTTTTGGAGAAATAGAAGGTGGAACACTGATTTCCATCGCATTTTTCTTCGGATTAAATCCTTTAATATATAAAATATCTTGTCCTATTACGCGCATATTCGCTTTATTGACACCACTTGCGCTCATCCAAAATCCCCTGTCATCGTGACGACTGCTAAGATTACCATAGCTTAGACCGCCAATCCCATATAATTTTTTTAACTGACGCATATCACGATATGATAAATATTTTTCAAGTGGAAATGGTGCAGGCAATAAATTCATTTCATCTAATTTTTTTCCTGATATGTACATGGTTTGTGTGACTTCGTTGCCATTCCATAAATTGTAATCCAGATCCTCTGCAAACTCATTGTCAATGACTAATTGAGCTGATGCCACCGGCTCCAATCTTTCATAAATCTTTTGGAAAAAGTCTTCCGCGTTATTTTGGTAACTTAATTTGTAAAATCCTTGTTCAGGAGTAATAAAATAAACATCTATTTTTTCCTTAGTGTTTATGATAAACATTAAATGATTGGCTAATGACCTGATTAGATATGGATAAGCTGCTTCAAATATATTCTCAGGTTCTTCATTTTCCTCAAGTATTGATATGACAAAAGTTGCCTGTGCTTTTCGACGAAATGGACGTGGTTTTTCTTGATCGATTACATTAAACACAATCCTAAGATCATCCACTGTTTCTTTACAATATGTATATCCTTCATTCGAAAAGTTTTCTCTTAATCCTTCCGTAAACCATGTGAGGAAAGGAGTTTTTTTGGTACCTGTTATCGCAAAGTTATTCATATTGTCTTCCTCCAAATTTCTATTAAGATCATCATCGTTTACGGTTCAAAAACTACTTTGATTGCTGCAGTATTTTTCTTATTTGATGCAGTACTAAGAGCATTTTGGTATTCTTCTAATGGAAATCTGTGAGTGACCAATGGTGATAGATCCAATTTTCCGACATTCAGTAGCTGAATGGCTATATCAAACGTTCGTTTTCTTTTCCCTTGAAATACTTCTGTGCTATAAGCGAAGCTTCCTTTGACATTTAACTCATTAAGCCACACTGTGGTCCAATCAATTCCGTCCATGATCCCGGCAAGACCTAACAGCACAATTTTCCCACCATTTTTTGCAAACCGCAGTGCATCATTGATACTCTGTTTTTTCCCAACACATTCAAATACAATATCCGCACCTCCCTGTATTACTTCAGGTCCAAAAAGCGGCTTTAATACTTGTCCTTTAATAGATTTTGTTAGGTCCCCAACGTAAGTTTGCTTTCGCAAGAAGATTATTTTGTTTGCACCGTATTTGGATGCCAACTCGCCTTGAAAATTATGCTTCACCAAAGCAACAATATTACACGGGATTTCCAGTGCTCGAATAGCAGCAATAACGCAGAGCCCAATCACCCCTCCTCCTATAACCAAGACGGTGTCGCTTTTACCAGGTCGATTCCTTAAAATACTATGTAAAGCGCAGCTAAAAGGCTCTATCATCACTCCGTTTAAATCATCTACGGTTGCAGGGAGCTTAAAAGCTTGACTCTTGTGAGCCACAATATATGAACCCCATCCCCCACCTGTGTCATGACAGGTGCCTATTAACAGTCCCGGGGATAAATTTCCTTCAGTTTTATAGACACACAAACTAAAATTTCCTTTAAGGCAAGCGGGACAAGGAGGGGCTATTCCTCGTGACACACACGACAAGATTGGATCTATTACTACTCGATCTCCCCTGTTTAAACCAGTAACTTGTGAACCCGCTGCCACAATTGTTCCTACAATTTCATGCCCAATCGTAAAAGGAAACGAAACAAATGGTGAGGTAGCAGGACTATCCCTTAAAGAAATAAGATTAAGATCACTGCCGCAAATACCGCCATATTTCACCTTTACTTTAACCCAATGTTCATTGGGAAGCCCCGGCTCCGATTGTTCAAGAAATTGTAAACAGGATAGCCGGGAATCCCAATAAACAGACGGAAATAACTTTCCCGTTATTTTACTGAAGATGTAGCGAGGGACTTTATAATCGAATTGCAAAGCTTTCAACACTAATCACCTAGTTTCTTCAAACGTTATAGACAATAATTTTTCCATATCGGTATCTGGCTATTCATGTTTTTGATAAATATGGAAAGAACTTCTGAGTATTTTTGAAGGAAAAAAAGAAAAATAAGTATTGGTCAAAGAAGTTTTCTCTTGGTCGGAGGTTGGACAATGAATACAGTACACAAACAGGCTTTAATGGTTTATAACGCTTTTTCCGGGAAAAAGGCAACTCACAAAGACTTTCCTTTACTAATACAAAGACTTACAGAAATGGGTTATCGAATCACGATTCAGCAGCCAGCAGAGTTCGAAGATGTGGTTAAAGCTATTAAAAATGCATGCCAAAGCAGATGGGATGCGATTTTTATTGCCGGAGGAGACGGCACAGTAAACCAAACAATCCAATTGTTAGCTGAAGAAGAATATAGACCAACTGTAGGAGTTTTCCCATTTGGAACGAGCAATGAGCTTGCAAAATATTTAGGGATGTCATGCCCCATGGAAGCTCTTTCAATTATTGAAAGAGGTAATACTAAACAAGTTGACATCGGAAAATTTGGAAACCGCTACTTTGCCAACATTGCAGCAGCAGGATGGTTGTCGGATATAACCTATCGAACACCTCCAACTTTCAAATCGTATTTTGGTGAATGGGCCTATTGCTATTATTTTCTTAAAACATTTTTTTTGACAAAACAGTCGGATGCAATATCCGTTGATGTTTCCTCCGACCAAGTGATTTCGGATATCTGTTTATTTTTAATTATGAATGGAAACTCCGTCGGTCCATTTGAACATCTAATTAAGAATTCAACTGAAAATGATGGTTATTTTCATCTGATTACGTGTAAAAAAACCAATCGGTTACAGCTGCTTGTTTCATTACTTGCAAAAATGCTTAACATTCCTGACAATTCATCAGTCATAAATCATACTAAAATAAAATCGGGTTGCTTTACGATACCAGAGTGCATCGCCCTCAATCTTGATGGAGAAAAAGCTTATGTGAAAAGCCTGCATTTTAAAGTATTGCCCCAGCACCTTCGTGTTTTTTGCTCAACTGATAAATAAAACTCCCTATTTAAAGAATGTATTTTCACAAGTAAAGTTGGCTATAATTTTGTTAAAAACCATAGATAGGTGAGACTTTTGTTTTGTTTTATTGTTAATAAAGCTTCGGGTAATGGAAAAGCTCTTAAAGTTTGGTATCAAATAGAAAAAATGCTCAAAGAAAAAAACGTCTTTTACTGTGTTCATTTTACTCAAAAGCCAAAACACGCCACAGCATTAGTTCGAGAACTGATTCATAATGAAAAAGTGAGTGTGATGGTGGCAGTTGGTGGGGATGGGACTATCCATGAAGTGGTCAATGGATTAGTCGGCACGAATATACCTTTAGGAATTATCCCAGCTGGTTCAGGAAATGATTTTTCTAGAGGACTGGGCATTCCGCTCAAACATGATAGAGCTTTAGAACGTATATTAAGCGGAAAACCCCAAATTATCGATATTGGAAAAGTAAATTCCACATTATTTTGTACAGTTGCAGGAATAGGATTTGACGGGGAAGTAGCACGATTAGCGAATGAATCTAAATACAAAAAATTCTTTAATGTGATCCGAATGGGTCGCATTTCCTACATTATTAGTGCATTAAATGTGCTGCTTCGCTATAAACCAATGAATATGTCCTTAATCATTGATAATAAACTCCACAACATTCCAAAGGCATGGCTAATTGCCGTAGCCAATTTACCTTTTTACGCAGGAGGACTTGTGATCTGTCCAGAGGCAGAAAGTAATGATGGGTTTTTTGATGTATGTATTGTTCAAGAGATGTCCAAGTGGGAACTCCTTTGTATATTTCCATTAGTTTTTAAAGGAAAACATACCTCTTCCCCATCGATAAAGATCATTAAAGGAAAGCAGTTAGAGATTTATTCCTCCTCGGCATTGTTGGTACACGGGGATGGCGAAGTAATTGGACAAACTCCTGCCCGAATTACAATAAAACCATGCGCATTATACGTCTTGTAGAGAATACGTATAAAGAGGCTAAACCCGTGTTTCATCAAAGGCTGAAATTAGGGCTTTCTTCGCTAAAAGTTATTTATTTTTTTTCATTTTTTCCAAGGCTTCGTCATAGTCAAATTCAACTAGCGCCACGAACATTCGGTTTATTGTTTGAATAAACCCCTTAATAATCTCAATCATGATCTGTTTGAACACCCCTTTCTTTGATTTGAAGTTTATCTGTCCATATTATTGAAAATATGGAATCATTTAAAGTTGATCAAAAAAAGTATTTGCTATACAGGCTTCTTAAAATTTCTGTTTGATTCTTAACGGGTTTTAGAACGTATTATCTTCGTCTTGAGATTTTTTGATTTTATAAAACTAATGTAAATTCGAGGTGAGATATTTTGGAGCTTAAAATCATGACATATAACATTCACCATGGAAAAGGTATGGATAAGCAAATAGATCTTCACCGAACAGCCAAAGTAATTGAAAAAAGTGATGCAGATATCATTAGCCTGAACGAAGTTGATAAACACTATTCTGAGAGAAATGATTATCTAGACCAGAGTATGTGGCTTGCACAACAATTAAATATGTATCATGCTTTCAGCCCCTCTCTCACTTTGACGTCTAAACAAACAACCACAAAGAGACAGTATGGAAATGCTCTTTTGTCCCGCTTTCCGATCGTATCAGAAAAGAGTTACTTATTTAATTTCATTCCCGGGTTAATTGAAGGAAGATCATTGCTCACCGCCACTGTTGAGCACAACAAAAAGTTATTTGATATTAATGTCACGCATTTAAGTCTTAATCCCATTCTTCACAGAAAACAAATAAATTTTATTGTCAATCAGTTACATAAAAATTCTCATCCTATGATTATCATGGGTGATTGGAATATGAAGCCCGGGTCAAGAGGTTGGAGAAAAATGACTACTGAGTTCCACGATGTATGGGATCATGCGGGTAATGGAACTGGATTTACTTATCCATCTCTTCGACCAAAATTAAGATTGGACTACCTTTTCGTTAGCCCTTCTTTTCAGGTTGTTGATGCAGAAGTGATATCAAATCTACCGCATGCATCTGACCATTTGCCATTAAAAGCAACGCTTTTATTCAGTCAATAGAATGAAGAGAATATTGCCGCAATAAACGAATTCTATGGACGACTATGAAAAAATGCTCAAATAATTTTATGTGCGACAATCCATAATAAAACAAGAAATTAATGTTTTTTAGTGAGGAGATAAATGATGACATCACCCCTTTCTCAGAAAAAAAGAGTGATCCTGCTTTTGATTGACACATTAATGGGTTCGACTGTACAAGCTGCCGTAAAGAGTGGACAAGCTCCTGCTTTACAATTTTTTATTGAAAACGGCCGTTACTTTCCCGATGTTGTCAGTCCATTTCCAACTATGTCAGTCAATGTCGACAGCACATTATTAACTGGAGTGTACTGCAATAAACATAAAGTCCCAGGCTTGGTTTGGTATGATCAAAACGAAAAAAGAATTATTAATTACGGAAGTCATGTAAGGGAGCTTTTAAAACTGGGACTGACGCAATCCATGGAAGATATCCTTTATAATTTGAATAATAAGCATTTAAGCAAGCAGCATAAAACGATCCATGAAATTTTAAAAGATAAAGGAATCAAGACGGCTTCAATCAACACGCTTATATATAGGGGAAGTCAACCTAACATATTGAAAGTACCCTTTTTATTATCTTTGTTAACAGGCATGAAAAAAGAGCAAATAACTTATTCTCCAGAGTTGTTTTCGTATGGAGCTTTACACCGGTTTAATCATTTAAAAAAGAACTCTTTCTTTTGGCAAAAATATGGCTTTAATGATAACTTTTCAGCAAACCAATTGAAATATCTTATAAACGAGCATAAACTTCCGCCCTTCACGATTGCTTATTTTCCCAATTTAGATCAAAGCATACATAAGAACGGAAGAAAAGATATAAACGGTATCCATAAGATTGACCAGAATTTGCAAGAAATTTTAAATCAATATGAAACATGGAATGATGCTCTGACCGAGAACATTTGGATTATTCTTGGAGATAATGGTCAAGCATGGATCGATAAAAATCGTCATGAAGCTTTAATTGATTTAAGAAAGCTTTTAAGTTCATACAAAATAGTAAAGTTAAAAAAAGGAATTACGCCACAAGACCAAATTGTTCTTGGTGTTAACGAGAGGATGTCCTATATTTATTCTCTTAACACTGAAAAGGTACCTTTAAGTGATATAGCAAATATCCTGCAAAAAGATAACCGAATTGATGTCATTGCATTTAAAAAAGGAAACACGATAACTGTTACATCCGGAATTCATAATGGACACCTTCATTTTGAACCTGAAGGAGACTTTGTGGATCAATATGGACAATCCTGGTCTTTTGAAGGGAATAAAGAAATATTGGATCTCACCATTTCGAACAAAAAAATTGAATTTGGGGATTACCCCGATGCTTTTGCAAGGTTATATGCATCATTATTCTCACATGAAGGTGAATACATGATTGCAAGTGCGAAACCTGGCTATGAATTCATAGGTGAAGGTTCTCCTACTCATGTGGGTGGTGCAAGTCACGGAGGCTTACACAAACAAGATTCTGTTATTTCAATGATCATTGCAGGTACCGAGTCAACACCAAAGTACTTACGCACATTAGATATAAAGGATTGGCTTTTGTCGTTAATTCAATAAAGTGAACTTCGAGCAATCGGGTAATTCTAACAATCCACTGAACCTGTTATGTATTACCTTTATGTTAGTTAAACTTCAAACACTCTCAAGGACTTTTTCGTTTTTCTTCAAGGCTATTATCAAGTATATTTATTCTCTTTCTTAATAAGTTCATCATGCTCTTGTATTGAATAGGATTAATTATCAAATACTGTTAATAGCCATTTGATAAAGGAGTGAAAGAAGTGAATAAAGGTAAGGGTACTTCGATTCATTTATTTCTATTATTGTTGGTTACGGCAATTTTTATATGGTCAATGATTAAACCAACAGGCGGTTATTTGACGTGGGCAATGGAGGTGGGACCTGCCGTTGTGGGTCTAATTATCGCGATTGCGACATATAATAAATTTCGTCTCACTACCCTCTCATATATCATTATCGCAATTTTGGCAATCATCATGTTTGTCGGCGGTCATTATACTTACTCAAGAGTTCCCCTATTTAATTGGTTAAAAGACGTTTATGATTTAAAACGAAATCACTACGACCGGTTTGGACATTTAATAAAGGGTTTGATTGTGATAGTCATAAGAGAAATATTATTACGAAAAACACCGTTAACAACAGGCGCCTGGTTATTTACCATTGTGACAAGTATTTCCCTTGCACTCGCTGCCTTATATGAAATCATTGAATGGTTAGTTTCTGTGATAACAAAGGGAGGAAAAGCATCTAAAGACTTTCTGGGTAATCAGGGCGACATCTGGGATTCACAATGGGATATGTCGTTTGCCTTGATTGGTTCCATTCTTGCATTACTCCTCTTCTCAAAATTACATAACCGCCTCATGAAAAAAGAATTAAATGATTAAAACGAAACAATCAGGTGCAAAAACGACAGAAAAAAGCTTTGTAATGTACTTTTCCGCTGTGTTTTGTTGAACCAAAGATATGTCAATTCCTCCAGTAACACTTTTAAACTAGGTGAATAAATTTAGGAATGAAAAGGAGGAATGCTTATGGATCACAACAACGGTTTTCGATTAGAATACCAACAACCAAACTTTGGGCACCTGGCAGACCAAGATTATAGAGATATCAAAAGCCTATGCAAGAAATACATGAGCTATCATGTTATTGGACATAGAAGTGACGGTTCCAGTATGGACGGAATTCTCGATAGTATGGACGATGGCGGCATAACCATGTTAGTGCCAGAAGATGTTGAAGATGATGATAGACAATTTGGAGGATATGGCAGACGAAGGTACAGAAGATATCGGCGCCGCCGATATCCGTATTCATTCTTTGTTTTCCCATTTTTTGTACCGTTCCCTTATTACTACCCATACTGGTGACAAATTGTCTGAAACCCTCCTAAAGATTATGTCTTGTAATCCTATTAACATTCAAAAGCTGACACCGAATCTTTTCGTGTCAGCTTTTGAATGTTCAAGAAGATTAATTTGCAACTGAAACCAGTTGTACCTTCAAAAGAATAGAAAATTTTGCAGCAGCTTTTGAAACTTCTATTCATTTATTTTTACATTGAGCTATAAGTTTGCTGGAAGGAAAAAGGTCAAAAAAGCAAAGCTTGGAGAAATTTTTGGTGGAAGTCTAGTATAATTAAAATGAGCAATTGCCTTTTTATAGAAAAAGGGGTGGAAATTTTATGGAGTTTATGATTATTTTCAGTCTTCATTTTTTTATCATGGGTTCTTTGGTCCTCTTGATTAGCGGGGCGATTACGTTTATATGTCAAAGGGTGCATTTTATTTTTGTAGTTTTATTGAGCATGCTGGCAGGCTTTTTTTATACTTTATATTTTGAGGTTATTAATGAATTAGCTCTGTTCGTGATTTTCTTTAACGCCGTTCTTTCGATTATCGCGATGGGATTAGTCAAATTAGGTCTTTACATGAGGAAAAAAGCTGAAGAGTTAAATTTGAGGGAATAACTTATATCAAAAAGGACATAAAAAGAGCATCGACAAAAATCGACGCTCTTTTTATATTTGGTGCATTCTCGCCGATGGAGGATGCACTTATAAATTAGTTTTGCAGCAACGCTTTTACACGTGCGACAACATTTTCAACCGTAAAACCATACTCTTCGATAATTCTTTCTCCAGGCGCGGATGCCCCAAATTGGTCAATCGCCAATACATCGCCTTCATCGCCTGTGTAACGGTGGAATCCTAAAGAAGCAGCCATTTCGATGCCAAGGCGTTTCCTGACCTCTTTCGGGAGCACGCTTTGTTTGTATTCTTTGCTTTGTGATTCAAAACGATCCCATGACGGCATGCTTACAACGGAAACGTCAATGCCTTCTGCAGCCAGTGCTTCTTGGGCTTTCACGGCCAGGGCTACTTCAGATCCTGAAGCCAACAAGAGTGCGTCGGGCACATCTTTTCCAGCAGGAGAGACGACATAGGCACCTTTTGAAACTCCCTCATATCCATGCTCAACAGAACCTTTTAACGTCGGCAGGTTTTGGCGCGTCAAGACAAGCGCGGTCGGCTTGTCTGTTGATTCGACAGCAAGCTTCCAGGCAGCAGCAGTTTCATTGGCGTCTGCCGGGCGGATCACAGATAAATTCGGCATTGCCCGAAGTGCAGGCAGCTGCTCAACTGGCTCATGCGTCGGACCGTCTTCGCCTACTGCAATGCTATCATGAGTGAATACATAGGTTACAGGCAATCCCATTAACGCTGCAAGGCGAATCGCCGGACGCAGGTAGTCAGAGAAAACAAAGAACGTTCCGCCAAAAACTTTAAGCCCGCCATGAAGCGCCATTCCGTTCAGTGCTGCTGCCATGGCAAATTCACGTACACCAAACCAAATGTTGCGGCCTTCATATGAGTCAGGCGTGTAATCGCCTGTCCCTTTAATCATCGTCTTGTTCGAACCGGCAAGGTCAGCTGAACCACCAAGGAAGAAAGGAAGATTTTTCGCAATGGCATTCAATGCTTCTCCCGAGGATGCGCGGCTTGCTATGCTTGATCCCTCTTCATAAACTGGCAGGTCTTTATCCCAGCCCTCCGGAAGCTCTCCTTTTATTGCTAGTTCAAGCTGTTTTCCAAGTTCAGGATACGCTTGTTTATATTGGGAGAACAACTCGTTCCATTCCTTCTCTTTTTTGCTGCCGTTATCAGCAATATGTTGCTTAAAGTGGGCATAAACCTCTTCCGGTACATGAAAATCCTCTTCAAACGTCCATTTATAGGCTTCCTTCGTAAGCTTTAACTCATCCGGTCCAAGCGGTGCACCATGCACGTCCGATTTCCCGGATTTGTTAGGCGATCCGAACCCGATAATCGTTTTAACTTCGATTAAAGTTGGATGCTCTGTGTCTTGCCTTGCTTCTTCAAGAGCTTTTGCAATGGCATCAAGATCATTTCCATCTTCGACACGCAAATACTGCCATCCGTAAGATTTGAATCTGTTTTCAACACTTTCAGAGAACGCGCGATTAAGGTCTCCATCAAGCGAAATATCATTTGAATCATAAAGAACTATCATACGGCCAAGTTTTAAATGCCCGGCAAGCGATGCCGCCTCTGCCGAAACACCTTCCATCAAATCCCCATCACCGCATAAGCTATATGTATAGTGATCAATTAATTCATAGTTTCCTCTATTATAAACGGCAGCCAAATGACGTTCAGCCATGGCCAAACCAACTGCCATCGCAATGCCTTGTCCAAGCGGGCCTGTTGTCGCCTCTACCCCAGCTGTATGGCCATATTCAGGATGTCCCGGCGTTTTGCTGCCCCATTGGCGAAATTGTTTCAGATCGTCAATCGATAGGTCATAACCGGCCAGGTGTAGCAAACTGTACAAGAGCATCGAACCATGTCCAGCTGACAGAACAAAACGGTCGCGATTAAACCAATCCGGATTCGCTGGATTTTGGTTCATAAACCTTGTCCATAATGTGTAAGCCATCGGTGCTGCGCCCATTGGCAAGCCCGGGTGACCGGAATTTGCTTTCTCAATAGCATCAATTGAAAGTGTGCGAATAGAGTTTATTGATAACTCATCAATTTTATCAAACATGTGATACATCCCTTCCTTGTATGTTGATTCCCAACCTTAATATTATAGTGATTGAAATTTTTAAACAACCAATTGTTCATCGGTTTCTCAAAAAAAACAACTATTTCTTATTTTTTGACACAATTAATCTGAATATGCACTATGCTTACTTTCGATTATATCATTTCCACATTGCTCAGCTTCTGCAGGGTAATACACACAACCTAAAAAAATAAAAACAAGGAATGCATTGTTTTGCATCCCTGATCTATATCTTAGTGAAGGCGATTTTTGTTCTGGAGCTCTTTTAGTTTGGCAGGTGTTACGTCGTTGCCCTTCGGATCCATAATCGTGACACCTTTTAATGTGTTGAGCATTCCGGAACGAAAGGACTGTAAATATTCTTTGCGCAAAGTTGTTTGCTCTCTTGCCTCAGCTTCTGTTAATCCTGATTGCTTCGCTTTGTTGGCCAGTGCATTGATTCGGGCAAGTTTATCTTTTGACAGCATGGAAAAACTCCTTTACAAAAGTTCTTTAAAGAGGAAATACCATTTACTCCAGCGGCTAGCAGCTTTTAATTGTAGACTAATGGTCATAATACTAAAAACAAGAACTTTTGACAAGGCAAAAGCCCCTACGACTCTGTCGATTGACTATATTCCTGGTATCGTCTGTGGGTGGTAGCCTTCGACACTTCATAACCGAATCCCCTTAGTGTAGCTGCAATCTCAGCGAAAGTCAGCCCGTTTTTCCGCAGACGAACGATTTCCTCAATAGGTACCTCAATTCGGTCTCTGCCTGAGTTCACGCCAAGGTTTTTCAAATTCTTTTCAGGACGGTACCCTTTGCTGACAGCACGGACCATCCCTCTTTTTATTTTTATATTATGGATTTTCCGTTGATACTCCTCAACCATGCCAACTATTTTTAATACCATTGAGTCCGACTCTGACAATTGCAGTTCACCGTTGTCAGCTATGCTGTAAATTTTCACGCCTTCTTTGAAGATGCAGTGCAGGAGTGCTATTTTCGCGTTGCCTCTCCCAAGCCTCGTTTCATCCTGGATAAGAACTGCGTCAATATCGCTGTGCTTGATGATGGTGAGTAGTTGAAGGATTCCTTCCCGGTCGAGTTCATAACCACTTGCTCGTTCTTTAATAGAAGCAATAATATGATATTTGTATTTTTCAGCAAGATTGATTAACTCTTCTTCTTGCCTCAACAAGGAAGTTTCCTGGGATTCTTTGGTTGTGCTGACCCGGCTGTAAAGAATAGCATTCATTTTTTTAATGCTCCTTATTCACCGGCATAAATTTTAATATCATCCGCCGGTGATTCACCTACGGGAATCACAATTTCATCTCCAGGATAAATTAGATCCCCGCTGATTCCGTTAAGCGTTTCTACTAAACTGACAAATTGTTGTGGCGACAATGAGTGTTCATTTGAGAATTCGTTCGATAGCGTCCATAAAGTGTCGCCTTCCGCCACTTTAATTTTCATATAGTTTTCGCCTTCGTCGGGTCCGTTAATTAATAAAGCTGTAGCAAAACTAAACAAAATAAGCAGGATAGCAAAATAGTAGTTGGACCATAGTTTTCTCATCGTTTCCATTTCAAAACACTCCATTTCAGAATATATGTTCGTATTTGTTAAACTGATTATAAATCGAACGTTTGTTTCATGTCAACAAAAAAACTCGAACTTATGTTTGTATACTGTCCACATACATGCTATACTTAATTCAACAATAACCATAACGAGGTGCATAGTTATGCCAAAACTATCGAAACGCCAACAAGATATACTTTCTTTTATTAAAGAAGAAGTGAAAAAAAAGGGATATCCCCCTTCCGTACGGGAAATCGGCGAGGCAGTAGGACTTGCTTCCAGCTCAACCGTCCATGGTCATCTTGCACGGCTTGAAAGCAAAGGACTCATTCGCCGCGACCCTACAAAGCCGCGTGCAATTGAGATACTTGAGTTAGATGAAGCAGCACACATTCCGCAGATTAATGTGAGAAGTGTCCCGATTGTCGGTAAAGTAACAGCCGGTCTGCCGATTACAGCCGTTGAAAATGTTGAGGAATACTTCCCACTTCCCGAACGGCTTGCTCCGGCGGATGATCACGTATTTATGCTTGAAATCATGGGTGATAGTATGATAGAAGCAGGGATTCTTGATGGCGACTATGTGATTGTGAAGCAGCAGCAAACCGCAAATAATGGGGACATTGTCGTAGCAATGACGGAAGAAGATGAAGCGACGGTAAAACGTTTTTTTAAAGAGAAGGACTTTTTTCGCCTCCAGCCTGAAAATTCCACCATGGAACCGATCATCCTCCGCCATGTCTCGATACTTGGAAGGGTAATCGGTGTATACCGCCATATCCATTAATTTATTTGTTAAAGAAAGCAAGCCGAATGGCTTGCTTTAGCTTTTTGGTGACACTATTCTTGCCAACTAAATATATCTTAGTGCAAAAGGTTACAAAAAAGGCAGAAATGAATCTTTGTATCCAGTCTCTTGCCATTTATAGTAATCATGGACCACAAAAATTAATCAGAAAATTCGATATATTTACATATATTATCAAGAAAGGAAAACAATTATAATAAATATACAGCAAGAATTAACCTAGGGTCTTTCCAAATATTCGACCGTGGGAGTGTGAAGGAAGTATGTATGAAAACATTGTCTTCGCAACGTTATTTGGTGGGCTTGCCGGGGTTATTGGACATGTTAAAAGCAAGGGCAAAATGATCATGCCACGGAAAACAAAGAAATTTATTTATTTAGGGTTTTTTGAGGACTTTCTAACGGGGGCAATGTCGGCAGCTCTTCTCGTTTTATCTTCGGGGATCAATTCAGTGTTGAACGTTCTCTTTATTTCGATTGTCGCCGGGTTAGGTGGAGAAGCGCTGATCAGAAAATTAGAATTAATACAATGGCAGGAGCAGCAAGACTCTTTGCCCGAAAAAAAACCGGACAACTGCAAAAAAGAATAATAGCCTGAACTATAATCTGTTGAGGTTTTCAACGGATTTTTTTTTGAAACCAATAATGAAAAAAAGTAGATCTTATCATCAAGATTGCAACTCAAATTTGAGCCTTTACCTAAATTAAAGATGACTCCGCATGTTCAGAATCACCTTTCTTCAATCTATCAAACTAAGAATTGATTTTTAGTAACCAGTTTGCTCTATACCCCCACCAGCATTCACTAAATAACTTCCGTGTTCTGATAAATCTTTAAATGATCCGTCCGGGAAGACGCCATATTCATGAAAAACGCCGTACTTATCTTTATAGTAACCGGAAATATAGCTTACCGAATCAGCATCGTCTGAAAAATGAAAGACGATGATGAACTTAACACGATCAGTCATAAGTGCCTCTACATCAACAGCATCGCCATCCAGTGTGTATTCATATCCTTCAACCGCGCCAATGCTGAAATTCCAGAGCTTGTTTCCATTCATGGCCCCTTCTAATTCTACATAATCAACGCCAAACAAACCAATGATCCCACCCTTGCTAAGATGATAATGTGAGGAATCGATCAACTTCCTAATTTCGGTCTCAACGTATACGGTGTCCTTAACAGTTTCTGTTGAGGTATTCACAACTGCGGGCGCTTTTTCTTCATTAACATTTATATTGTTAATCGCATCAGGCTTTGCCACGCTACTTTTATTATCATCAGTTAACTCTGAGGAATTCACTTCACCAGGTTGATTATTGACGCCATCCTGAAAAAAACGTGCAGAATAGTCTTTTTGTTGACTTTTTATTAATGAATGAGTTGAATTGGTATCTGCCATTACTCTCGTCTCGTAAGAATCTGTCCGCGTGGAACCATTTTCAGCAGAATAATGGTAAGAACCAGCTAAAAAAATCGAGGCAAAGCTAAAACTCATTACCACTAACCTTTTTTTCAAATTGATCACTCCCCTTTTCTCTCTTTACATATATAGACGAGTTTATGGTTAAAAATGCCTCATATTTTACAAAAATATTTCATTGGTAACTCAAGAATTTTTAACTATAATTTTCGGTTCATGGGTGTATGAATCGTTTTTCGCTAATATTTTATTACATTTTTATTACAGGTATTTCAACTTATCCGATTAATCAAAATTTCGTGTGGACATTTTGCAAACCCATGCGACTGCCCGTGGCACAAAAAGCACCCCAAAGGTGGCTGCTAACCTTCGACTACTGCAGAATCTTTCTTTCTTATTAGATATATTTTATAGCTGAGTACCCTCGTTCTAATTCTTTCCCCTTCCAAACTTTTAAGCTCATAAATATCTAAATTAGAAATTAATACCTCATTCTTTTCTGTCAGAAAAATATTATATCTAAAAAACAAAAAAAGTGGATTTAGGTAAACTAAGCTGTTTTTCACATAGATAAATCCCAATAAAGAAAACAGCCCAGCGTTAACTAGCAAGCTATTTGCTTTTGTTATATCTATAGACAATATTGGAACCAGGTAGGTTACGACATAACTAAGTAAGTTATCTTCTGTTTTGCTGATCCCTTCAAACTGATGCTTTTCATTGAGATTAATCTTCATAATAATAAAAAGTGAAGAAACAGATATAGCTATCAAAACTAAGATCGAATAGCTGAAAAGAGAGGGTAAAACATGTTCGAATAGGATTATACTTTTTATTCTTGTCCAAGATATATAATAATTGTAGTTATCAATAATTAGTAAAACATAAAGAGGAAAAAACGATGATACGTATAAACCAATTCTAAACAGTACTGAAACCATCGACAATCACCCTTACCTTGTTATACTCCTTCATCAACACCTTCTCTGTTGTTAATCAAACTCCGATAAAACGAGTCCCTCATAAGTCTGGTTATATCAAGTAATTGAGATTTGTCTTCATATACTAGCATTGTATTTTCTTCTACTAGTTCAATGTTTAAGTCAAATATATCAATAACATGAATTACGTTTTCGAAATTCTCGAAAACCTGATGAATTCTATCCTCCTCTGTTAGTAATTTTGTTAATGCCCTTGTAATTCTCCCATCGGATAGACAATCTTCTCTGAATTGATCAAAATTTCTAATTCGATATGCTCGTCCAACTAGATCAAGGGTTTGAGTAGCTCTTTCATGATATTGGTCTTGAATTGAAAAGATTCTCTCCAGAGATATATGATTAAGTATTAACATATCTTCCCCGAAGATAACAATATCAATATTTGGGTCAAGCCCTAACAATGTATCGTCTAACTTTTCAAAATCGCCTGCAGCAAATCTGCCTATAAACCCGTTACCCTTAGCTAATTTGTTGAACTTGGTAACTCGTCTAAAAAAAAGGACATCCCCTCTATTGTCAATATGTATTTTAAGACAGTAAAACGTTAATTTACTTACTTCTTCGGGATCAATTGTTGTTCGCGTTACTAAATCCTCATTCATACTTTCGAGTATGCCATTAAAGCTAGCTACTTGATTAGGGGAGTATGTTTCTATAAACCCTTCAATTGTTCCAACAGGGCTAAAAGGACGCTGTTCAACTTCGCTAACTTTTGCTAAAGCAGATGTAACTAAATTCTTTAATTCAATTTGTAGCCGGCTTCCTATAGTTGGAGAAAATGATAAATATCTGCCGTTAGGTCTTTTCCTTGTAAAATATAATCTTATATCCAAGTCGTCGTCATTTAGTCCGCTCAATAATTCTAAAACATCAGCTACGTTCATGTTTTTCCCCCTTTCGTCTAAATATTTCGATAAAAGGAGGAAATTCCCTGCAAAAATTATTAAAATGAGCAATTGTATATATAGTGATCCCGGTTTTTTGTGTACTCATCGCCATTCTCCTCATAATAAAGAGCATTTTATCGAGCAGCTATCGACAAGCCGAGTATCTATAATTAAAAAAACCCTCAACACCAAATTAGTGTCAAGGGTTTCGTCAATCTTAATACATCGACATATACTGTTCGCGTTCCCAAGGATGAACCTGAGTGCGAAACATATCCCACTCAATCTCTTTTGCTTCGATAAAGTGTTCGAGAATATGCTCACCCAATGCAGAGGTCATGACTTCGTTTGCTTTTAACGCATCAAGAGCCTGTGCCAATGTTGCCGGCAGGTCATCAATTCCTTCAGCCATACGCTCTTCTTTGTTCATCACATAAATATTGCGGTCAACTGGAGCTGGAGGATTCAGTTCGTTTCTGATTCCGTCGAGGCCTGCTTTTAAAAGCACTGCCATTGCCAAGTATGGATTTGCAGCCGGGTCTACGCTGCGCACCTCAACACGTGTGCTGACTCCGCGTGAAGCCGGGATACGGATCAATGGTGAACGGTTGCGTGCTGACCAAGCTACATAACATGGAGCCTCATAACCAGGCACTAAACGCTTATATGAGTTTACAGTCGGGTTTGTAACCGCCGTAAAGCTCTTTGCGTTTTTAATGATTCCGGCTATGAAATGACGCGCTGTGTCGCTTAGCTCAAGATTACCGCTTGGATCATAAAACGCGTTTTCGCCGTTTTTGAATAATGATACGTTACAGTGCATTCCTGATCCGTTAACACCAAACAAAGGTTTCGGCATGAACGTCGCATGCAGGCCGTGTTTGCGGGCAATTGTCTTTACAACGAGCTTAAACGTTTGGATATAATCACATGCTTTGATTGCATCAGCATATTTAAAATCGATTTCGTGCTGGCCTGGAGCCACTTCATGGTGGGATGCTTCAATTTCGAAGCCCATTTCTTCAAGTTCAAGTACGATGTCACGGCGGCAGTTTTCGCCTAGATCTGTAGGTGCCAAATCAAAGTATCCGCCATTATCGTTAAGCTCTAACGTCGGCTCCCCGTGCTGGTCAAGCTTGAAGAGGAAAAATTCCGGTTCTGGCCCTAGATTAAAATTAGAGAAGCCCAGGTCTTCCATTTCTTTAAGGATTCTGCGCAAGTTGTTACGCGGATCTCCCTCGAATGGGGTGCCGTCAGCATTATAAATATCACAGATTAAACGGGCAACTTTACCTTTTTCAGCAGTCCAAGGGAATATGACCCAAGTATCCAAATCAGGGAATAAATACATATCAGATTCTTCAATCCGGACAAATCCTTCGATCGAAGAACCATCAAACATCATTTTATTATCCAATGCCTTATCAAGTTGGCTGATTGGAATTTCAACGTTTTTGATCGTCCCTAAAATATCTGTAAACTGGAGACGAATAAATTTAACATTTTCTTCTTTTGACATGCGTACGATGTCTTCTTTTGAATACTTAGCCATTAAAATGGTTCCTCCCTTAGTTAATGCTCTATATTTTTATTTATTATTAATGGAAAAAGCGTGACATATCCCCCTGGCGAAGCGATGAGCGGTTAAATCTGCCCGCCTGCATCAACTCACTTCTCAACAGCTTTCTAAGCTCGTCATCAGAAAGATCACGCCGCACTTTTTCCGCTTGCTGCTCCATTTCCGCCGTTAAAGTTTGCTGTTCCTTCACGGAAAACAGCTGCTTGATTCCGGCCATGTTCACACCTTGGTCAATTAAATCTTTGATTTCCAAGAGAACATCAATATCATTTAAAGAAAAGAGGCGTCTTTTCCCATCGGTTCTTGCCGGAGAAATTAATCCATGCTCTTCATAATATCGAATTTGCCTCGCGGTTAAATCGGTAAGCTGCATGACAGTTCCTATTTGAAAAAGCGGCATCGAACGACGAATTTCTCTTCCACTCAAGACGGTTCCTCCTTTTCCGTATTCCACTATACCGTCATTATATTTCATGTAAGTTTTTCTGTCAATCAAATGTTAGATTTTCTAACATATAAAATTTTTACCCATAAATAAACAGGACAACTAGCGATCTAGCTGCCCTGTTATATATTTACCTATTATAATTGAATTAAACCTTTTCTGTTTAAATGGTCTATTGCGATACAAATGGCCATCTTCACATGGGAATAAGTTAATCCGCCCTGCACATAAGCGACATACGGCGGCCGCGTCGGGCCGTCTGCGGTAAGCTCAATGCTCGCTCCCTGGATAAAAGTGCCAGCCGCCATGATTACGTCATCCTCATATCCCGGCATATAACTGGGGTATGGAGTTACATGAGAATTGATCGGTGAAGCAAATTGAATCGCCTGGCAAAAAGCGACCATTTTTACACGATCATCAAATTGAACGGCCTGGATTAAATCAGTTCGCTCCGCGTCCCATTTCGGCGAAGAATTCATGCCGAGCGATTCCAGTAAGGCTGCTGTAAAAACAGCTCCTTTCAATGCCTGGCCTGTTACATGCGGCGCTAAAAAGAAGCCCTGGTACATTTCCTGCAAGCTATAAAGGGAAGCGCCCGCTTCCGCACCGATTCCGGGCGAAGTCATCCGGTACGAGCAGGCATCCACCCATTCTTGTTTGCCAACAATATAGCCGCCGGTTTTGGCTAAACCGCCTCCCGGGTTTTTAATCAGTGACCCGGCGATCAAATCGGCACCGACATGGCACGGCTCCAGCTCTTCAACAAACTCCCCATAGCAGTTGTCGACAAATACGACTACATCGTTTTTTATTTCTTTGACAAAGCGGATCATTTCTTCGATTGCACGGATTGTAAACGAAGGCCTTGTCGCATATCCTTTGGAACGCTGGATTCCGATCATTTTTGTATTCGGCTTGATCGCCTTGCCAACGGCTTGAAAGTCAATTTTTCCGTCTTCAGCAAGTGGAACGCTGTTATAGCTAATGCCGAATTCTTTTAAAGAACCGTTTCCGGTTCCCCTGATTCCGACAATTTCCTCAAGAGTGTCGTAAGGCTTGCCCGTTATATAGAGAAGCTCATCACCAGGGCGCAGGACTCCAAATAGCGCAATTGAGATCGCATGCGTTCCGGAAATGATTTGCGGCCGGACGAGGCCTGCTTCGCCGCCGAACACATCCGCATATACTTTTTCGAGCGTCTCCCGCCCTGCATCATCATACCCATAACCGATCGTTGGGATAAAGTGAGAATCACTGACACGATGTTTTTGAAAACTTTGCAGCACTGTAAACTGATTCGTATCGATCCGCTCATCGATTCTTTTATGAACGTCCGCAATTTTTTTCTCTATTTCCTTGACGAGCGGATAAAGCTTTTCCCCTGATTGTAAATGCTGAAACATGCTGCCTCTCCTAACTAATCTGAAATTCTTTTAATTGCCCTGCTATATGGTGGTCTTCAAGTGCGAACCCTTTGCATACGTAATGCTGTTTATCTTCACTAAAAGACAGCTCCCTGAGGATCGTTTCGTTTTTTAACTGCGAAAGCAGCTTCCCTTCGGTCGATGGAATATGAACATGATACGGCTCCATCAGGTCGAGGATGATTTCCTCTGCTTTCAGCTTTAACTGGTCGCGGTCCTCTTTTTCAAACGCACTGATAAAAATAGTTTGCGTTTTCGCAGTCGGCACAAAATCCGGGTGCTGCAGATCCCTCTTGTTATAGACGGTCAACTGTGGGATATCTTTAATTTTGAGTTCTTCCAGCAGTTGGTTGACCGTCTTTTCATGCTGAAAATAATCGGGATTTGACATATCGACAACATGAAGGAGCAAATCGGCTTCCTTTACTTCTTCAAGCGTCGATCGGAACGCTGCGACAAGTGTTGTCGGTAAATCCTGAATAAAGCCGACCGTGTCAGTAAGCAGCGTCATAAAACCGCTCGGTAAAATCAATTTTCTCGTCATCGGGTCGAGCGTCGCAAACAGCTGATCCTCTTCAAAAGAGTCAGCTTCTGCAAGGCGGTTAAACAGGGTTGACTTCCCGGCATTGGTATAGCCAACGAGGGCAATTTGAAACGTCTTATTCTTTTTCCTTCGTTCCCGGTAACGGTCGCGATGCTGAACGATGGTGTCCAGCTGTGATTTTATATCATCAATGCGGCGTCTGATGTGGCGTCGGTCCGATTCAAGCTTTGTTTCACCAGGCCCTCTCGTTCCAATCCCGGCCCCTAATCTGGACATCTCGATTCCTTTACCGGCAAGGCGCGGCAGCAAATATTGAAGCTGGGCAAGTTCGACCTGGAGCTTCCCTTCTTTCGATCGGGCCCTTTGTGCAAAAATATCCAGAATCAATTGCGTCCGGTCAATGACCCTCGCATCAAGCTGGGCAGACAGATTCCTGAGCTGGCTTGGCGACAGTTCATCATTGCAAATGATAATATCTGCTTCAAACTCTTTTTCCAAAGCCTTTAGTTCCTCGATCTTCCCTTTTCCTATATATGTAGAAGGATGGATTCTTTCCCGCTTCTGAACGACGGAAACAAGCACCCTGCCTTTCGCTGTTTCCGTTAATGCGGCTAACTCATCCATTGAATATTGAAAACGGAGATCGTCGTTGTCACCGGTTTGGCAGCCGAGAAGAATAACCTTTTCGAACTCTGTACGCTGTTCCATGTATATTCCCCCTCTCATGTTCTTTCTTTTAAATATCATACCAAAAAAAATTTTTTAATCCTAATTTCATCTTGATTACAACCAAACAAACGGCCGGAAACTCGATCTCCGGCCGTTTTCTTTATGATTCAATTCCTAAACGCTTGGTTGTTCATCGTTAATCTTCTTCAAAAACAAGATCGTTGCTGCGGATTGTCATTAAGTCATGGCGGTCATAGCTGCTTTGCATCAGCAATCTCATCGCCTGGCATCTGATCGACTTTTCGATAATATTCCGCACGTAACGGCCATTTGAAAAACTGGCCGGATTCAGAACGGATTTCACCCAGATTAAATGTTCGCGCAGCTTCCGATCCGCTTCATGGCTTAAAGTGTATTCTCTGTCCTTCAACATTCTGCTGCCGATTTCCATCAGCTGCTCAATCGTATAATCCGGAAAGTCAACAACAAGCGGAAACCGCGAGTACAGGCCGGGATTCAATGTTAAAAAGTAATCCATTTCACGGGAATAGCCTGCCAGTATTAAAATAAATTCATGCTGTTTATCTTCCATGTGCTTGACAAGCGTATCAATCGCTTCCTTGCCAAAATCCTTTTCCCCGCCCCGGCCGAGCGAATAGGCTTCATCAATAAACAAGATGCCACCGATCGATTTCTTGATTAAATCCCGGGTTTTCTGGGCGGTGTGCCCGATATACTCCCCGACGAGATCGGCACGTTCCGCTTCGATTAAATGTCCTTTCGACAAAACATTCATTTTTAAAAACAGCTTGCCAATCAGTCTTGCAACCGTTGTTTTCCCAGTGCCGGGATTGCCCTTAAACATCATATGGAGAGCCTGCCGTTCCGCTTTCATCCCAAGCGCCTCCCGCTTCTTGTTCACATAAATCCAGGCGTATATTTCCTTTATCATTCTTTTCATTTCATCCATGCCAACCAGTCCGGCAAGCTCATCTTCAATTTCTATTAAAGCAGTATGCTCGGAAGGGATCGCTTGATGAACTTGTTGGGTGTCAGGCAGTTCTTTTGCAAGAGCTTTTCGCTTTTGATTATTCAGAACTATACTTATTTGGCCATTATTTTTCAGGCGCATAGGTTGGTCCACAGCTATCACCTCACCATCTCAAAACAGTATACGCTAAAAAAAAACAGTTGTGACAAAAGCCCAGTTATCCCGATAAAACGTCGATGTCTCGCTTGATATGCTTCCTTGGTCTTTAGGCAGATACAGACCAAGTACCTAAAAACCGACATAAATATTTACGAATCTACAATGACCGCGCCTGTGCTGTCGTTTCCTGCGCTTTCCCGAGAAATAATTTCTGACTTTTCTTAAATTTCCAAAGAAACTGACTCAGGCCGTTTCGACAAGAGACTCGTGGCTTTGGCGTATCATCTTATATGTATTCAGCTTGATTACAATTCATTAATGCAATTTTATTGGATGGCGGATTACATGGGGTTTTCCTTATTAAAATAAAAATCAGCCCGCATAAACACGGGCTGCGCTGGTATAGTATTCAGATTTAAACTTACTGCTGCGGTGCTTCCATATCAATTTGAACATTGCGCTGTGGCGCGAATGTGGAAATAGCATGTTTATAAACGAGCTGCTGCTTACCTTCCGATTCAAACAGAACCGTAAAGTTATCAAAGCCTTTAATCTGCCCCCTTATTTGAAAACCATTTAATAAAAACACCGTTACGTGCACGCCATCTTTGCGAAGCTGGTTCAAGAACTGGTCCTGAATATTGATCGACTGTTTCATCATTGGGATCCTCCTCTTTTATCTCTATTAGTATGTATTCGATTTTATTTCAAGCTTTCCTTCAATAAAAGCTGAAATTTCCGCGATTTTTTTTGCGAGTTGGGAATTATCCAATACATCCGTCATATCAAACCATTCCACATTGAGTTTATTTCGAAACCAAGTTAGCTGCCTTTTCGCATATCGCCTGGAATTTTGCTTTAAATTCTCAACCGCTTCTTCGATCGTCACCTTACCATCAAAGAAGTCATAAAGCTCTTTATATCCGATTGCCTGTATTGACTGACAGTCGCGCAGTCCCCGTGAATAGAGGAGTTCGACCTCGTCTATCAACCCCGCTTTCACCATCTCATTAACACGCTGATTAATCCTGTCATATAAACGGACCCTTTCCATTGTTAAACCAATCAACGCGGTTTCATACAAAACTTCAGGAAGTTGGCTGTTTTGAAGGTCGGACATTGTTTTTCCGGTACAATGATAGATTTCGAGCGCCCTGATGACACGCCGCGTATTATTCGGATGAATCCTTTCCGCACTGTCCGGGTCTACTTGATGTAATTTATCGAAAAGTGCCTCATTCCCTTCGCGTTTAACAAATTCTTCAAGCTGTTTTCGGAATGGTTCATCAGAAGGTGCATCGGAAAATTTATAATCAAAAATGGCGGATTGAATATAAAGTCCTGTCCCTCCAACAATCATTGGAAGCTTGTTACGGGAAGAGATTTCAGCGATTTTGGCGCGGACAAGCACTTGAAACTCCGCTGCCGAAAAGGGCTCGTCAGGGTTTTTAATATCGATTAAATGATGGGGAATCCCATCCATTTCTTTTTTCGTTATTTTCGCTGTCCCAATATCCATCCCCTTATAAATCTGCATCGAATCACCGCTGATAATTTCACCATTATATTTCTTTGCAAGTTCAATGCTCAGCTTTGTTTTTCCAACTGCTGTCGGCCCGATTAGAACAATAAGCTTCTCTTTTTTCATGAATCTTTTCACACTGCCTTTTTCGGATGCTTTTAAAGAGGATAACCAAAAAACGGGCCTATCCTTTTTGTCTATCGTACCACAATTATTTTCCGCAGTTGAACATCTAAGCATTATGACCATAAATGTCGCTTTCTATTCAGGGATTTTTCGGTTCTTAATTTACCAAACATGATAAAATTTTCATCTTTCATTACAGTTCGTTAACGTTTTGTTAACAATGGCGTGCCTGGGCCCAATTTCATGGTACCTTTATGTGTAGATTTATCCTATGAAAAGCTAATAAACAGAAACTGGGTGATGATTGATGCTGTCAACTTCAGAAATTGGAATTGATTTAGGAACTGCAAATATTTTGGTGTACAGCAAAAATAAAGGGATCGCTTTAAACGAACCCTCTGTTGTCGCCATTGATACAGAAACAAAAAATATTTTAGCAGTTGGAAAAGAAGCGAAAGAAATGATCGGAAAAACACCGGGTAAGATTGTCGCAATCCGGCCGTTAAAAGATGGTGTAATTGCCGATTTTGATGTGACGACTGAAATGCTTAAAAACGTTATGAGAAAAGCATCCAAGAAGATCGGTCTCACGATTCGTAAGCCAAATGTGGTTGTCTGCACACCTTCAGGCTCGACCAGCGTTGAAAGACGTGCTATTCACGATGCGGTCAGGAATGCCGGTGCAAAAAAGGTCCATTTAATCGAAGAACCGGTTGCTGCAGCAATTGGTGCGGGACTGCCTGTTGATGAGCCTGTTGCCAATGTCATCGTCGACATCGGAGGCGGAACAACAGAAGTTGCGATTATTTCATTCGGCGGTGTCGTTGCCTGCCATTCAATCCGGATTGCCGGTGATCGGCTCGATGATGATATTGTTCAATATGTACGCAAGGTATATAATGTTCTGATTGGAGAAAGGACAGCGGAAAAAATCAAAATGGAAATCGGCTACGCCATGATTGACCATGATGAGCTCACTATGGATATTCGCGGCCGCGATCTTGTGACCGGGCTGCCGAAAACAATCGCCCTATCATCCTATGAAATTCGTGATGCCCTTAAGGAATCACTCTCACATATTTTAGAAGCGATTCGCGCGACCCTCGAGGATTGCCCTGCTGAATTGAGCGGTGATATTGTCGACAGAGGCGTGATCCTCACCGGAGGCGGTGCGCTGATGAAAGGAATGCAAGATTGGCTGAGCAAAGAAATCGTCGTTCCCGTCCACCTTGCGCCCAGTCCGCTTGAATCTGTAGCGATCGGAACCGGAAAAGCGCTGCAATTCATTCATAAGCTTCAAAAAGCGGTTAGATAATCAAAATAACAGGAAAAAACGCCTCATATTCATTGGAGGCGTTTTTATTTATTTCAGATCAACTGTGACTTTTCTTTACTGTTGATCTTTACTAACAAGTGTGTACCTCTGTTCGTTAACCTTTTCGAGCAATGGACTAATTTTCTCTAATGAAAAGATGTGAAGCTCGTGCATCGCACGGGTGCAGGCAGTATATAGCAGCTTCCGCTCGCGTTCTCTTTTATAGCTTGAGCTATCATACATTATGACCGCATCAAATTCAATACCCTTTGCCAAGTATGCCGGAATAACCAGTACTCCCTGATCATACCCGGACGTACCTTTTTCAATTAACCGTTTCTCAATCCCGTCCAAGCTTTGATAGGCTTGACGGCTTTCATCAACCGTTTTACAAATAACGGCAATCGTCTTATGCCCTAGTTGTAAAAGAGTTTGTATCGTGTTAGTCATCGAATGGAAAAGCTCATCAAAACTGCGAACGACAGTCAAGACCGGTTTGCGGCCATGCCTGTTAAAAGGTTCAATGTTCACAGCGTCAATGATTTCGCTTGTAAATTCGACAATCTCTTTAGTCGACCTGTAGGTTCGATTGAGAACAATCGTTTCTTGCGCATCATCACCATCGATATCAGCAGCAAGAATCGATATGGAGTCTGTCGCATTGGCATAAATCGCCTGGTTTAAATCTCCCAATAACGTCATTTTGCTATAAGGAAACTGATCCTTCAAAAAAGCGAATTGGAATGGAGAATAATCCTGGGCTTCGTCAATAAAGATATGGCGGATTGCGGTGTTGGACTTTTTACCTTCGATCTTATCTTGTAAATAGAGAAACGCGGTTGTGTCTTCGTAAGATATTTCGCGGGCCGCCTCCAATTTTTTGATTGTCATGGAACAAATGGCCGGCCATTGCTCCGGAACTTTGATGCCCCCGGGAACATCATGGCGAAACAGCCTATTGTATACGGCAAGGATATCAATAAATTTTAAGCGTTTCACTTGCGCAAACAAAGGTCTAAACCTCTTCTTGACGATCGATTGAGCGAGAAGCTGCCGCTCTCTTTCAAAATCATCAAAGCTGTCTTCCGAAAAACGTTGTTTCTTTTGCAGGTGTTTAAATGCTTCCAGATAATCTTCTTTTTCCAAGTATTGCAATTCTTCTTCTACCCATTCTTGTTCCACTTCCAGTTGCATCGCTTTCCTGAGCTCTCTTAGAAGCTTGGCTTTTAACAGTTCTACGCGGTTTGGAATCGACATACCGCAATCGAAAGAATAGAAATATTGATAAATTTGTTCCTTGCTGATTAATGTTTGTTTGCGGAAATTCAAGTCTTTAAAAACAAGTCCTTCATTTGCCAGAGACCCGATATATTCATCAATCATCTCCTTAAAATCAAGACTAGATTTAAAACGGATACTCTTGACCCGGTCATCATAATCAGGATCATCACAGTCGGCCAGCAAGTACTCCATTTGTGTATAAACATCTTCACCTTGAAGATCATGGTTCATCCGGCTGTTCACATATTCCTGATAGGTGGTTTGTTCCATGTTTTCTTCACCCAGTTCTGGGAGCACGGAAGAAACATAGCTATTAAATAAAGGATTGGGAGAAAACAGCAGTATATTTTCCGGATTTAGCGTTCCTCGATGGCGATACAGCAAATAGGCGACCCTTTGCAGTGCTGCTGAGGTCTTCCCGCTTCCGGCAACACCTTTTACAATTAATAGTTTGCTTTTTTCATTCCTGATGATTTGATTTTGTTCCTTTTGAATCGTTGCGACAATAGTTTTCATTTGTGTATCAGCATGATTGCCGAGCACCTCGATGAGAAGCTGGTCGCCGATCGTGAGCCCGGTATCAAACATGCCGGTCAGCTCTGCGGCGCGAATAATAAACTGGCGCTTTAACGTTATCTCGCCTGCAATTAATCCAGACGGCGTCTCGTACTCGGCTGGACCGGGAATGAAATCATAATAGAGGCTTGAAATGGGTGCGCGCCAATCATAAATGAGAAATTGGTCTTTGTCTTCATCGCGAAAAGAAGCAATCCCGAGATAGATCGCATCGGCTGCAGGTTCACCATCTTCACTAAAGTCGATACGCCCAAAATAAGGTGAATTCCGCAATCTTTCAAGCGTTTTTTCAGCAACGCTAAATTGTCGCTCACTTCTTTCGCGTTCTGCCAAAAGCTCAGCCTGTTGCTTTATACTCGTATATGTTTCAGCAATGTCATCGGCTTCATCAAAGTTGACAGTGACATCATTCCAAAACGTCTTGCGAATTTCGGAAGCATCTGCTTTAACACGGTTTGACCCTTTAGTTAATTTTTCAATTTGCCTGTTGATTTTATTAACTACATGGTTGACTCTTGCTTGTTCCTGCTGCCACTCCATATTGCGATTATTCACTCAGGTCACTTCCCGGTAAAGTTTTTTAGTCTAACCATTGACAATCATTTTTTATTATGATAATGTTATTATAGACTATTTTTATACATATTTTTTATATGCGCAAAAAAAGTTAGACCAATATTCAGATTAGCAGACACACCTGTATTTTTCAAGGGTGTTTTTTTATTTTTTACAAAATATAACCCTTCATCCAGAGAGTCGGAGAAGGGAACTTCAATGTGCATTTCTATCATGATGGGTTCTTTCTCAATCTGTTGAAATACAAAAATACCGGCAGTGGAATCACTATAAAGCCGAGACTTTTAATGATTTGATTCTTGGCATTCTCCCTGATTCGATGGCGTTCGTCAATGACTACTTGCTTATAATCCTCACGAAGTTCTTGCTCTGATAGATTAGTTTTTTGCTCCGCTCCCTTTTCATATTCCCTCATTTGTGTGTATTCCTGAAAACTCTGATAATAGTTTGGTGGAGCAATCAAGTCCGCAGCAGCCATAAAAATGGATATACCGCCGCCCAGAACCATCATTAAGGTCGCAAACGAGACGAGATTCGTATATAAATGCCTGATCACAGTCTCCTCCCCCTTCTCCTTATTTTTCACAGTATAAACGATCACAAATAAGATGATCACGAACACCGAAAGCAAAATGCCAAGCATACTGACGACGACCAATGATCCACCCCCATGCTTTCCTGTTAATTTAAATATATGCTTATATGTGGAAAGACACCAGCTTATTTTTCCGATTTTTCTCTAGATTAGACTTAGTGTCACGAAATGTAGCATTTTACTCTATAAGAAGAGAGAAAATAACAGTGATTGCACCGCCGATGACTGCTGTTAAAACGGAAGTGACAATTGCATTCGTGAATGTCCGTCTCAGCCACTTTGTATCTTCCTTTATCTCTTCCAGGTCACTTTGAATAGATTGGATGATCTGGTCTTGAATCAGCTGTTTTTCTTGCAATCTGCGAATGTCACCTCTGATTTCATCAATATCATTTTCTATCGTGTCCTGCCAGGTTACGATATCTTCTTTTTTCACTCCCGATTGCCCCTCCCTTCTTATTCAGGATCATGTAAAATTAATAAAACCCCCATGCATTCATGGAGGAATCACTGTTGTTGTCTGGATCTACTGTGTCACTAAAACTTTAAAATAGCCTGCAACTCCTCCTGATATATTATATTGATAGTTAGAATAATTGCTTGTACGGTTAACTATCGCCAAGTCTTTTATTACAAAAAAACTAAAAAAGCGTCTCCCCGCTATACAGAAAGACGATTATTTATAGACTATCATCGCTACAATACGCGCACCTTGAATATGTACTCCATCTAAACAGGTGCCGTAATGTCACGGAATCAAAGCTTTTCATGTGGTGTTGGAATAATAACGTTAAGGCTCTGTTAAACAATAATATCGATTTTTCTGTAAAAATAAAGGACCCCAATCGAGGTCCTTATTTGGACTACTTAATCACAACAGTTGAACAATTGATTGGGCAGAAGGTGGCAAGTGGACACAAAGCAACTTAGTCAATTTTTTCATATAATAATCGCCCGTAATCAGGCGGTTTTCTCATTTTGTAGTGATTGTATCGTTCTTGGACGTCCTTCCTCCCAAGCGATATACCCGGCTTTTCTTAAACGGACTAAATGGCCTGTCACCGTTGCCGGTGATGCAAGGTCAACCATCTCACCGATTTCCCGTATCGCTGGTGGATATCCATGGGCTTTCATATATAGATTGATCGCTCCTACTATACGCCTCTGTCTGTTCGATAACTTATGCATAAAATTGTTCCTCCCTTTGATTTGACCGCTGCAACCGCGAGTATTGAATTAAACTGAATTGTTCATAGCTATCGTTTAGAAAAAGCACAAAGCCTTGTTGTACTTATCATTTATACTGTTTCGAAGAATGTAGGGCTTGCGCTTCACTGATTATCTTCCTTTTTCCTAATCATATACGAACATGCGTTTTATTTCAAGTATTTTTAGAACATTAGTTCGTTTTTAATTTATGATAAGTAAAAAGCACCCAATTAATGGATGCGTGCAACTCTTACTGAATATGATGATTTAACATATTAGGTTGTAGTGAATGGTTAGGAGGGCAAATGGTGGGCAAGACCATTTCCTACCCTCCGCAATCTTGCTACATCACCCGCTTGAACATCTTCTCCATTTCATAGGTGGAGTAATGAATAATGATCGGGCGGCCATGCGGGCATGTAAACGGATCTGTCGTTTGCCTCAGTTTGTCAAGGAGGGCTTGCATGTCTTCATGGCGTAAATAATGGTTTGCTTTAATCGAAGCTTTGCAGCTCATCATGATCGCTGCTTCTTCCCTGAGCTTTTTAATGTCGACCTTTTTCATCGCAAGCAGCTGTTCAATCATCCCTTCAATCATCCTTGGTTCATCTCCCTTTGGAAGCCACTGCGGATGGGAACGGACAATAAAACTATTATTGCCGAACGGTTCAAGAAAAACGCCGACCTTTTCCAATTCATCTTGATATTCTTCGATTTTGATATATTCATCCGCGGAATACTCAAAGGTGAGCGGAACTAGCAATTCTTGCAGCTCGCTCGCGACGTCGCCGACTCTTTCTTTATAAAACTCGTATTTGATTCGCTCCTGGGCGGCATGCTGGTCAATGATATAGAGCCCTTTGTCATTTTGGGCAATAATATACGTCCCATGCATTTGCCCGATTGGATATAAAGGCGGAACCCGTTCCGGCAGCTGCTGATCCGTTTTTTCAAAAAAGAAATCATCATCGTCTGTCGGCCGTTCAAATACTTCCTGATTCATTGCTTGGGGTTCAGCGGAAACCGCTGGATTGGTCGCTTCGACAGGCTGAAACGTATTTGCAGGTTCCTTTATTGTACTTTCGTTGCGGCTGCCTTCCATTGATCGGCGACTGTTGAACGACTGGTCACGATTTTCACGAGCTGGCAAATGGTCAAGTTCAAACGCTGTTTGCTCGGAAACAGGCCGGGCTTTTTTTTCGTGAACGAAACCAGTCGGAATCAGTGTTTTCGACTTAAATGTTTGTTTGATGCTATTTGAAATAAGTTCATTTAGTTCATGCTCTTTGCTTAGACGGACTTCCATTTTCGATGGGTGAACATTGACATCAACAAGCAACGGATCCATTTCGATATGAAGAAGTGCGATCGGAAATCTGCCGATTGGCAGGAGTGTATGATACCCTTCCTGAATCGCCTTAACGAGCTGGTAATTTTTAATAAACCGGCCGTTAATCATCGTCGAAATATAGTTGCGCGATGCCCTTGTCACTTCCGGAACTGAAATAAACCCGCTGATTGTAAAATCAAGGCTTTCAGCAGAAATCGTTGTCATGCTTTTGACAATATTCAAGCCGTATATCGCAGCGAGTACCTGGCGGACATCACCATTGCCATTTGTATGCAACAGCTTTCTGCCGTTATGGACAAACCGGATCGATACATGCGGGTTGGCAAGGGCGATCCGGTTCAACACATCCGTAATATTGCCAAGCTCGGTATGGATCGTTTTCATATATTTTAAGCGGGCTGGTGTATTAAAAAATAGATCGGTAATTGAAATGTCGGTACCCTTTCGGCTCGCTGCTTTTTCAATGACCTCGATTTTCCCGCCTTCAATGACAATCCGTGTTCCGGCATCAGTACCGGTTGACGTTTTCATCTCCAGCCTTGCGACAGAAGCAATGCTCGGGAGGGCTTCGCCGCGAAAACCAAGCGTTCTGATGCGAAACAGGTCGGTTTCATCTTTGATTTTGCTCGTTGCATGACGCTGGAAAGCAATCGGAACATCCTCCGCGTCGATTCCATCACCATTATCGATGATCCGGATTTTGGCGAGTCCCGCTTCTTCAGCTTCGACCTCGACCAGCGTGCTTCCCGCATCAATGGCATTTTCAACAAGTTCTTTCACGACCGAGGCCGGCCGCTCGACTACCTCGCCTGCGGCAATTTTATTTGAAAGTGCGTCATCCAGCTGAATGATTCGCCCCATTCTTTCCACCTCCCGAGTTGTTTTGTTAAGCAACGCAATTCTTTAATTTGAAAAAAGAACAGTCTATTTAAAAAATAAGATAGTATCTTTCGTTTCCTTGGGCATACTCCTGTTTATTCAGACAACTTCATTCGTTTTTCGGTTTAGCTCATTACATTGTGAATTTTCTCAAGCCTTTAATTTTTTTTGCAGCTCATATAATGTATTTAAAGCCTGGAGCGGCGTTAATTCAAGAATGTTCAAGTCTTTCAGATCGTCAATCAGCTGCTTTTCTTTACGTTTTAACGGGACTTTTTGCTCCCCATGTTCAGCGAAAAACGAGAGCTGTTCCGACGCTTCCGCTGCTGTTGCAGTTGGTTTCCCGGTTTGCTGGCCTTCACGGTTGTCTTTTCGTTCCAGTTCGACGAGTATATCGTTGGCGCGCCTGATCAGTT
The DNA here is from genome assembly GCF_002860125.1 of Bacillus canaveralius. GTDB lineage: Bacteria > Bacillota > Bacilli > Bacillales > Cytobacillaceae > Bacillus_BJ > Bacillus_BJ canaveralius. Next base: position 3,197 of record NZ_PGVA01000031.1, on the reverse strand, counting down.
CGGAAGGTAGCTCGGCCAATTCAGCAACATGAATACCATAGCTTTTATCCGCAGCACCTTCTTTTATTTTATGAAGAAAAACGACTTTCCCGTTTTGCTCAACTGCACTGACATGGACATTTTTCAGGCGCGCAAGCTCAGCTTCCAGCACAGTCAGTTCATGGTAGTGGGTCGAGAACAGCGTTTTTGACCCGATCCGGTCGTGAATGTATTCGATCATCGCCTGGGCGAGTGCCATGCCATCGTAAGTGGATGTTCCGCGGCCAATTTCATCAAAAAGAATCAGGCTGTCCGAGCTCGCATGGACAATCGCATTCCGCGCTTCGAGCATTTCCACCATAAAGGTGCTCTGTCCCGAGATCAAATCATCAGCCGCCCCGATCCGCGTAAATACCTGATCAAAGATTGGCATAATCGCACTGGACGCAGGTACGTAGCAGCCGATTTGCGCCAAAATTGCTGTTAGGGCGATTTGCCGCATATAGGTGCTTTTTCCGGACATGTTTGGCCCGGTAATCAGCAGCATCTCCCGTTCCGCATTCATATCGCAATCATTCGGAACATACTCCTGGGCATTCATCACCTTTTCAACGACCGGATGCCTGCCATCTTTAATGATCATTTTCCGGTCGCTTGAAAATTCCGGTTTTACATAGTGGCGTTCTTCGCTTACAGTGGCAAAGCATTGCAGCGCATCGAGCTCGCTTACTGTTTTGGCAAGCGCCTGGAGCCGCGGAATATATTCCTTGACTTGCTCGCGAATCTCGGCGAACAGCTGGTATTCGAGCTCAACGCTTTTCTCCTCCGCTTGCAAAATTAACGTTTCTTTCTCTTTCAATTCAGGAGTGATGTATCTTTCTGCGTTGGCCAGTGTTTGTTTTCGTTCGTACTGCCCTTCCTGAAGCAGGTGGAGGTTGGCTCTTGTCACTTCAATATAATAGCCAAAAATTCGATTATAGCCGATCTTTAGTGATTTTATGCCGGTTTTCTCGCGTTCCTGGCGCTCAAGCTGGGCAATCCACGTTTTACCGTTTCGGCTCGCATCGCGGTAACGATCCAGCTCCTCGTGATAGCCGTCCTGGATGATGTTCCCGTCTTTAAGCGAAAGCGGAGGATTATCAACGATTGCGCGTTCAAGCAACCCGGTAATAGCTTCGCAAGGATCAAGGCTTCCTGCAAGTTTCGCTGCTTCTTCGCCCGGAAGCTTGCCGACCAAATCCTTCAATTCGGGTACTTGTAACAGCGACCGCTTTAACTGCATTAAATCACGTGCATTGACATTGCCAAATGCGACCCTGCCGGCAAGGCGCTCCAGATCATATACTTCCTTCAGCCTTTCACGGAGCTCAATTCTTTCAAAATAAGATTCTATGAAAATCCCGACAAGCGATTGGCGTCTCAAGATCGCTTCCTTTTCAATAAGAGGCCGGTCCACCCATTGCTTTAAAAGCCTTCCACCCATTGCTGTCATCGTTTCATCAAGCAGCCATAAAAGCGAGCCCTTCTTGCCTTTTGATCGGATTGTCTCGGTTAATTCAAGATTTCGTTTAGAAAAATAATCGATTTTCATATACTGGTGAATTTGATATGGCGCGACCGGCTGTAAATGGTCGAGGCTGCGCTTTTGTGTCCGGTATAAATAGTTCAACAGCCTGGACACTGTCACGCCTAGCATTTCATGACTTACATTTTTTAACAGATTGTGATAAGCTTCTTTACTTGCTGTATCATCTTCAAAGGAAAGAGTCAGGCTGGCACGCTCGCGCATTTTTCGCTGCAGTTCCTCATCAAAGTCGCTTGCAATGACGACTTCCCGTGCCCCGGATAGAGATAGCTCATTTAAAACCTCTTCAAAACTGCCTGACAGCAGGGTAGCCCGGCTTTCACCGGTTGTAATATCACTGCAAATAAATCCGTATGTATTGTTTTTAAAAATGCTGATCGCAGCGATATAGTTATTTTCCTTATCATTCAGTCCTTTGCCTTCCATCATCGTTCCAGGCGTAATCAGCTGGACAACTTCCCGTTTGACAACGCCTTTCGCCTGTTTTGGATCCTCTGTTTGTTCACAGATGGCAACCTTGTAGCCTTTTTCAATCAGCTGTTCAATATAAGCAGGCGCAGAATGGTATGGAACCCCGCACATTGGAATCCGGTCGTCGCCGCCGCCATCCCGGCTTGTTAATGTAATCTCAAGCTCCTGCGATGCCTTGATTGCATCGTCAAAAAACATTTCGTAAAAGTCACCCAAGCGAAAAAATAAAAAGGCATCCTGGTAATCTGCCTTTACTTGCAAGTATTGCAGTATCATCGGCGTATAAGCAGCCATAATATCCCCCAACATTCTTCTATTTCTTTCGACAATCTATTATATCACAAATAGAGGATTGACTTAAGGTGCTGCTTCACGAGGAAAAAAGAAAAACTAGGAAGCAAATTCTTCCTAGTTGCCAGTTATTCCTCTTCACTTCCTACTAAGAAGTCAGGATTCAATTCTTCAAATTCTTCATCGTCAACATCCATGCCCCAATCATCATCGTCACCTTCAACTTCATCAGGGTAAATGGCTACACATACCTTTGTTTCTCCGATTACTTCAACGAGAAACTCTCTTTCAACATGAACGATGATTTTGTTTCCGTTAGGAGAAATAACGGCTTCGACACAGTTCGGCTGCTGTAATACCCGGACAACTACATCCTCCTGTTCATCAAGACCTTCAAGGTCACGGTACTTAGTTTTAATGACATCTGGATACGTAAGCCGTTCAGTAACTACTTCTGTTTTTGTATTATCATCAAAGGAGTACCAAACGTTAATGTCATAGGAGCCGCTGACTTCCACTGTTTTACCGGCCTTGTTTGCCTCATACTTATGGTTGATAATCCAACAGCCGAGGATACTGGACGGATGGTGCGCGGGGTTGATCGTATGATTGGACTGGGTAAACTTGCGCCCTTTCGCTACGACCGCTTTTGTTATAATCTCTCTGTATTCTCCCATTGCGAGCAAACCCTCCTCATTCATTTTCACTTCATCCTATGCGGGATATTAGACTAGTGTGCTTATCTTTTTAGCGGGTCTAGGATCCCACCGGGTCCGATATAGTCCATTCTATGCGGATGGCCAGTTGCTGAGTATTGCGGACAGAATGAGCCGGCTGTGCGGAGTTTTGGGCCACTGTTTGCGGACAACAG
>NZ_PGVA01000030.1 GCF_002860125.1 Bacillus canaveralius | reverse complement strand
GCTGAAGGAAATGTTTTTCACTACAGCTATGACGGTCAAAAAAGATTGACGAATGTCGCCGGACCGCTCGAGACAGTTCAGATTCAATATGATGAGCACGACAATGTGACGCTTGAAAAATCTTCGCTCGGGACCGAGTCGCATACCAGCTACCATCCAGATTTCCTTTTGCCGACAGTGATCAAGGATGGAGACGGAAGAGTTTGGGAACATAGTTATGACGGAAAAGGAAATGTCCTGACCATTAAAAGCCCGACGGAAGATGTGGAGGAGTTTGTGTATGACTCCCGCGGACTCGTTGAAGATCATAAAGGTCCGGACAAGAAAATTACCCACTACACCTATGATGCTTATGGGCAGCTTCATACGGTAACCGATCCGCTCAGCCAGGTCACCACATTTTCTTATGACGCAGTTGGCCGCTTGAAGAGTGTGATAATGCCAAACGGTTCCGTCAATTCTTATGAATATGATGATGCAGACCGTATCGTTTCGATCAAGGATGGCAAGGACCAAACGCTCCGGTTTTCGTATGACAAAAACGGCAGACTGGACAAAGAAACATTGCCGAACGGACACTTTTACGAGTACACCTACGATGCAAAAGGCCGCGTAGATACGAAAAAGGCACCGAACGGGGCAGTGACGCGTTATGCGTTCAACGCGCTGAACCAGCTGACCGGCATTGAAGGACCGGAGGGTGCCGCTATTTCTTATAGTTATGACGCACTCGGCAGGCTAAAAACTCAGCAAGGGACACTCGAAGACGCGGAATCGTTTGAATATGATGCGTTAAACCGGCTGGTCAAGCAGGTGACGCCATTTGGAACGTGGACCTACCAATATAACGGTTCGGGCGAAGTCGACAACCTGTTTTTGAACGGGAATCTACATACGCACTACACCTATGACGGATACGGTTTCCCGCAAACGCTCACGAATGCCAAAGGGCAAACGTATAGGATGTCCTATGACAAAATGGGACAGATGCGTAGCGTCACTGACCCGAAAGGCGCGGTGACCGCCTATGAATACAATGTATTTGGCAACATGACGAAAACAACCGATCCGCTCGGACGTGTCACGAAATATGACTACGATGACCTCCAACAGGTCACGAAGGTCACCGACCCGGCCGGACATGAAACGCATTTTGCCTATAACAGCCTGGGGATGGTGAAGAACATCACCGATCCGCTTGGCCAGGTGACGAGCTATGAATACGACAGCATTGGCCAGCTCTTGAAAGAAACCGATCCGGAAGGACATTCGATCCGTTATTCTTATAATTCTCTCGGCCTCATCGATTCGATTGTGAATCCGCGCGAGGCGGCGCAGTCGTTTGATTATGACGCGATGGGGAACCTCGTTAAGCAAACGGATGCTCTCGGGAATACCGTGTCAGCCGATTATGATGCGCTGGGCCGGATTCTCAGCTATGTCAACCAGGAAGAAAAAGAAACGAAATACGAGTACAATCTGGCGGAGAGAACGATCAAGGTGACAGAACCCGGAAATGCCGTGTCTGTTTATTCCTTTGATGAAAAGCTCCAGCTTAAAGGCATGACCGATCCAAACGGCCACGCGACTTCATGGGCGTATGACGGCCTTGGCCGAATGACCTCCGTGACGGATGCAGAAGGCCATGTGTCGACATACAGCTATGATGCGCTTGACCAGCTCGAAAAAGTGACCGATCCAAGCGGAGAGATTCATTATGGCTACGATGCGGCAGCCAATCTCGTTTCGGTGACCCGGCAAAACGGGGCGAAATCCGAATTCCAGTTTAACCTGGCCGGTGAAATGGTCGCGGAAATTAATGCCCTCCAGCAAAAAACGGACTACACTTATACGCCAACCGGTTTGCTTGAATCGGTGAAAGACCCGCTTGGAGAAGTGACAAGCTATCAATATGACGCTTTGCAGAGACTTGTGCAGGTGACCGATCCGCTCGGAAACAACACCAAGCTCGCCTACGACAAAATCGGAAATACAACAGAAGTGGTCGATCCGGAAGGATTTACGACTAAAATGGGCTATGACCCGGCCGGCAATATGACCTCGTTTACCGATGAGCGCGGTGCTGTCTGGGGCTACGCTTATGACAAAAACAACCAGCTCCTCGAGATGATTGATCCGAACGAGCAAAAGACGGTCTATACGTACACGAAAAGTGGAAATCCCGCCACGATCATGGATGTACGCGGTTTTGTGACAAGCCTTGCCTATGATGAAGCAGGCCGGCCGGCAAAAGTGACCGACCCGCTTGGCTACAGCGTGTCCTATGCGTATGACGCGGCCGGCAACCTCACCAGCCTGACCGACCAGAAAAACCACACATCGACATATGCCTATGACAAGCTGAATCGTTTGGTCAAGGAAACAGATCCAAAAGGACGGGCCACTTCCTACACGCTCGATGCAGTTGGAAATATCACCGCGGTGAAGGATGCAAAAGGAATTGTGACCTCCTACAGCTATGACGCTGTCAGTAACCAAACAGGCGTAACAGATGCACTGGGCAATAAGACAGCTTATTTGTACGACCAACTCGGGCAATTAACGAAACTGACCGACTCCAAGGGAAACCAAACCGAGTGGCTTTATGACTCACTTGGCCAGGTCACCCAGGAAATCAATGCGCTCGGCGATGTCCACCGCTTCACATATGACAAGGTCGGAAACCTGGCGCAGGAAACCGACCGGAAAGGCCAGACGATCCGCTACAGCTACAACAAACGCCAGGAATTGGCCGGCATCGACCTTGGCGATGAACAGCTGTCCTATGCATATGATGGTGCCGGAAACATGGTGAAAGCAGCGAGTCCGGCCACGGACGAAGTGTATGAATATGACAGTTTGAACCGGATGACCGCCGTCACCAATACGGGAATGAAAAAAACAACCCGATTCGCGTATGATGCCGCCGGTAACCGCACTCAAGTGACGGATCCGGAAGGCCGCGCCGTCCAATATGAATACAATGAACGCAATGAAATGGTGAAAGTGACCGATCCGGAAGCCAATCTGACCAGCTATACGTATGA
>NZ_PGVA01000029.1 GCF_002860125.1 Bacillus canaveralius | reverse complement strand
TAAGCTTCTCAGCGCCGATGGTAGTTGGGGGTTTCCCCCTGTGAGAGTAGGACGCCGCCAAGCTGTTTATTCTTTCTTCAACAACTGAATAAATTAGGATTTTATATTATCGACGCGGGGTGGAGCACGATCGAATAATCATCATCGAATCAGCCACAGCGCACCGATTGAGCCGCAACTAGGAATAAACTTCCTGAAATCGGGGCGGTCCTTGCACAATTAAGGAGCATCGCCAATACATTATTATATATTATCGACGCGGGGTGGAGCAGTCCGGTAGCTCGTCGGGCTCATAACCCGAAGGTCGCAGGTTCAAATCCTGCCCCCGCAATAATCCATTTCTAAATAAGTGGGTAACTGGTCCCGTGGTGTAGCGGTTAACATGCCTGCCTGTCACGCAGGAGATCGCCGGTTCGATCCCGGTCGGGACCGCCATTTTATTCATAAGAGTGAATCTGTACGAAACAATGTTTCGTCTTTTTTTATGTCGTCAGATTAAAGCTGTTCCAGTGTTTCGCTTAAATAAAGTTGATTTTCGCTTAATTCTTCATTATTTCGCTTAAATCGACCGGGTTTTCGCTTAATTCACTCGACTTTCCGCTTAATTAATTATTCAAATTCAAATATTATGAAATATATGGAAATATATAGGAGAAATTAATCATTATAGTCAGGTTATTAGATCTAATTTCCTGATATTTCGCTTAAAATACCTGACTCTTCTCCCTATTCGACATGTAACTGGATCTCTGTTCGCTATTTTTAAACAACAAGCACCTGTATTGATAACCCGGTTTTGCTCATTGGCATAAAATCATGTAAACTACATATAGAATCAATTTCCTTAGGAAAAGTCCTAAGGTTTTTTTGTATAACTAGAAAATCAGGGGATGAAATAGGTGATCAGACGATGGACCGGTATGAGTTTTTATCAGTAAAACCTGAAGATACTGCGGAGTTTTCCAAGCAATTAGGCGGGCTGCTTCAACCAGGTGATGTTATTGTACTTGAAGGGGACCTGGGAGCCGGGAAAACGACCTTCACTAAAGGGCTGGCATCCGGCTTGGGAATTACAAGAACCGTTAATAGTCCGACTTTTACCATTATTAAAGAATATCAAGGGAGAATTCCTTTGTATCATATGGACGTTTACCGGGTAGAAAATGAATTTGAAGACTTGGGCTTTGATGAATATTTTGAAGGTGATGGTGTAACCGTTGTCGAATGGGCGCACCTCATTCGCGATCAGTTACCTGAAGAGATGTTGACCATTTTTTTATATCATGTTGGGAACAATGAAAGAAGAATCGTATTGGAGCCGAAGGGACAGCATTATGAGGAAATATGCAAGGAGATTTTCAAATGAAGGTATTAGCAATTGATACTTCTAATTATATATTGGGAGTGGCGCTTCTTGATGAAAGTAAAGTAATTGGTGAATATATTACCAACCTTAAGAAAAATCATTCTGTCCGGGTTATGCCAGCAATCGAAGAGCTGATGAACGAGTGTGATTTACGGCCATCGGATTTAACGAAGATTGTTGTCGCGAAAGGACCTGGTTCCTACACGGGTGTCAGGATTGGGGTATCGATAGCAAAGACTCTGGCATGGACGTTAAAGATTCCAATGGTCGGGGTATCGAGCCTCGAGGTATTGGCTGCTTCTGCGGGACGATATTTTAACGGTGCTGTGTCACCGCTGTTTGATGCGCGCAGGGGACAGATTTATACTGGATTGTATCATTTTAAAAACGGAAAACCGATCACGCTGCAAAAAGATCAACTTGTTTTAAGTGTTGATTGGGCTAATCAGCTCAAGAACTTAAATGAGCAAATTCTCTTCACAGGGAATGATCTCCCGCTCCATCAATCAATTATTCAAGAGATTTTAGGCAGACAGGCTGTTTTTGCGGAAATCACCGAGCTTAATCCACGGCCTTCTGAGCTTGCATTGTTGGGGAGTCTTCGGCAAGGTGAAGAGGTTCATTCGTTCGTCCCCAATTACATTCGGTTGGCGGAGGCAGAAGCAAATTGGTTGGAGAGAAATAAGCAAAATTAAGGGATAGAAGGTTATGAAAACATGGATGAGTCTTTATCGTTTCGTTTTATGAAAGAAGAGGACATTGACCAGGTATTAATAATTGAACATGAATCGTTTTCCACTCCGTGGAGCCGTGAAGCCTTTATTAATGAGATAGCGACCAACCAGTTTGCTGTTTACATTGTTTTAGAAGATGGCAACCAGATAGTCGGCTACTGTGGAGCCTGGATTGTTGTCGATGAAGCACATATCACAAACGTAGCGCTGCTTCCGGGTTATCGTGGAAAAAAGCTCGGCGAAGCTCTCATGTTAAAGATGTTCAGTGTAGCGAAGGAGCTTGGAGCCCGCACCATGACGCTTGAGGTTCGGGTTTCTAATGATGTTGCTCAATCTCTTTACCGGAAGCTTGGTTTTCAGGATGGCGCAATCAGAAAAAATTACTATACGGATAACCAAGAGGATGCATTAGTAATGTGGGTGAATTTAACATGAAAAAAGACAAGTGGATAATGGGCATTGAAACGAGCTGTGATGAAACAGCAGTAGCGATCGTTAAGAATGGCACCGAAATCGTAGCGAATGTCGTGGCCTCGCAAATTGAAAGCCATAAAAGATTCGGTGGGGTAGTACCTGAAATTGCCTCGCGCCACCATGTGGAACAAATAACGCTTGTGTTAGAAGAAGCCATGGACCAGGCAGGCCTCGGGTTTGAAGATCTTGATGCGATCGCTGTAACCGAAGGGCCCGGGCTAGTCGGCGCACTGCTTGTTGGAGTAAATACTGCAAAAGCACTTGCGTTTGCCCATGGGATACCTTTGATAGGTGTGCACCATATTGCCGGGCATATTTATGCTAATCGCCTTGTTGCAGAAATGAAATTTCCTCTTGTTTCCCTGGTTGTTTCCGGAGGCCATACCGAACTCGTATATATGAAAGAGCATGGCCATTTTGAAGTGATTGGTGAAACGAGAGATGATGCTGCAGGTGAAGCCTATGATAAAGTAGCAAGAACATTGAAGCTGCCCTATCCGGGTGGGCCCCACATTGACCGGCTGGCACACCAAGGCAGGCCGACAATCAATCTTCCAAGGGCATGGCTTGAAGAAGGCTCATACGATTTTAGTTTTAGCGGCTTGAAGTCTGCTGTTATTAATGCCGTTCATAACGCTGAACAGCGGGGTGAGAACATTGCCCCTGAAGATCTCGCTGCGAGTTTTCAGGAGAGCGTCATTGACGTGCTCGTCACAAAGACCCTCGCCGCAGTTAAAGAGTTTCATGTAAAGCAGGTCTTACTGGCTGGGGGTGTGGCGGCCAATAAGGGACTACGAAACAGGCTCAGTGGAGCATTTAATGAAATACCGGAAGTGGAATTAGTGATTCCACCATTGTCTTTATGTACCGATAATGCAGCGATGATTGCAGCAGCTGGAAGTATTTTAAATGAAAAAGGGATCAGGGCTAATTTAGCTTTGAATGCCAATCCAAGTTTAGATCTAGCTATCCACAATGAATAAACGGAAACTCCCTGTAATGGGAGTTTTATTGTGGATAAGTAGCCCTTATTGTTTGTTGACCTGTGAATAATGTGGATAAATCGGCTGAGTTTTGTGGATAATGTGGAAAAACTCACTAACGCTCATGAAACAAAGAGAAGACTTGTGGATAAAGTTGTGTATAAATTAAAATTTAAAAATCACAATATAGATAACGAGAAAAGGGCATCCCAAATTATGTTTTTGGGACACCCTTATATTAATTTTCTGCTAATTCAGCCCATTCTTCCATTAACGCTTCAAGCTGAATTTTGGCTAAATTATTTTCTCCGTTGATTTCTAAAACCTTCTCGTGATCCTGATAAATATTTGGCTCGCATAAGAGCTGTTCATTTTCGCTAATTTTCTCTTCCAGCTTTTCAATCGTCTCTTCAATCTCTTCGATTCTTCTCATCCGCTGGCGCTCAAGTTTTTTGGCTTCTTTATCCTGGCGAAAAGCATTTTTATCCTGCTTCGCAGGTGTGGCATCGGCAAAGCCTTTTTCTTTCTCCTCAAGGGCGCGCAGCTCTTTTATCTCCTGTTTTTTCTCGATAAAGTAATCGTAATCTCCAAGAAATTCGCTAGCACCATGTTTATCCAGTTCAATCACTTTCGTTGCAATACGGTTGATAAAATAACGATCATGGGAAACAAATAGAATCGTTCCCGGGTAATCGACAAGGGCGTTCTCCAGAATCTCTTTGCTGTCCAGGTCAAGATGGTTTGTCGGCTCATCGAGAATTAAAAAGTTGGCATTTTCGATCATTAATTTGGCGAGGGCGAGCCTTGCTTTTTGGCCGCCGCTCAAGGTTGACACGGTTTTTAACACATCGTCACCTGTAAATAAGAAATTGCCGAGGATTGTCCTGATTTCTTTTTCATTCATAGATGGGTATTCATCCCACAATTCATTAAGGACTCGTTTATTCGAGGTTAATTCTGCTTGTTCCTGATCATAATAACCGATTGAAACATTTGAACCGTAATGGATGTCGCCGGCCAGCGCTGGGAGCTTCTTAACGATCGTTTTTAGAAGAGTTGACTTTCCGACTCCATTTGGCCCAACCAAAGCAATGCTTTCACCTCTGGTTAGCCTGAACGAGATGGCCTCAGAGACTTTTTCATTCCCATACCCAATTGCAACATTCTCTGCTTTTAATACGTCGTTGCCGCTTTGGCGCTCAATATCAAACGAAAAAGAAGCAGACTTTTCGTCCCCGAGGGGCCTGTCCATAACGTCCATCTTCTCCAACTTTTTTCGGCGGCTTTGCGCCCTTTTTGTCGTTGAGGCCCTCGCAAGGTTGCGCTGTACAAATTCCTGCAGCTTTGCAATTTCATCTTGCTGTTTTTCGAATTGTTTCATTTGTTGCTCGTACATCTCTGCATTTTTCTCCAGGTAAACGCTGTAGTTTCCTAAATACTTCTGGATGTGCATACGGGATAACTCATGGACCTGATTGACCACTTTATCTAAAAAGTAGCGGTCATGTGAAACGATCAGAATAGCTCCCTCATAACCTTGAAGATATTGCTCGAGCCATGACAGGGTATCAATATCTAGATGGTTCGTTGGCTCGTCCAAAATTAAGATATCAGGTTTTTTTAATAACAGCTTTCCAAGTGCCAGACGCGTTTTTTGCCCCCCACTTAAGCTTGAAATTTTAGTTGTATAATCAAAGGATTGAAAGTTTAGTCCGTGCAAAACAGATCGAATATCAGCTTCGTATTGATAGCCGCCATCTTCTTTAAATTGTAGTTGCAGTTGGTCATATTCATTAAGGATTTTGTTATAAAGCCGCGAATCTTCTAGCGTGGAAGGGTCAGACATCTTCGCCTCGAGGCTGCGCAGCTCTGTTTCCATTTTCCGGAGCGGATCAAATACAGTTAACATTTCATCCCAAATCGACATCGCGGATTCTAAACCGCTGTCTTGTGCCAGGTATCCAATCGAAACTCCTTTCGGCTTGATGATCTCGCCTTGATCATACGACATCCGGCCGGCGATAATTTTTAATAGCGTGGACTTTCCGGCTCCGTTTCTGCCAACAAGAGCAATTCGATCACGCGTTTGTAATTCAAGCTTTATATTCGATAAAATAAGATCGGCGCCAAAATATTTTGATAGTTGGTTAACCTGTAGTAATATCATTTGTTTTCACCTCAATTGCCTTAGAAATAGTGTATCGCATTCACAGAGGGTGAGCAATAACAGTGATTTTGTGAAAAATAGTACAAAGTTTACACAAAAATGTCAAAATAGTGTATGATTTTGTTGTGAGGTGTAGAGAAAATGTCGGATTTTACTCATTTTAATGAAGAAGGAAGAGCGAAGATGGTCGATGTAAGCAGCAAGCCGGAAACGGTCCGAACGGCAATCGCCCGTTCAAACATAACCGTAAACCAGGTTATATATGAACAAATTACCCGCAATGAAGTGAAAAAGGGTGATGTCCTGGCAGTAGCCCAGGTCGCTGGAATCATGGCAGCGAAAAAAACCGCGGAGATCATCCCAATGTGCCATCCCATTCCACTAACAGGGATTGATATCGCTTTTGCGTGGGAAAACGAACAAGAGAATTATAGTCTATCTATTCATGTTACCGTAAAAACAAAAGGAAGTACAGGAGTTGAAATGGAAGCGCTCACAGCTGCTGCTGCCTGCGCATTAACCGTTTATGACATGTGCAAAGCAGTCGATAAAGGCATGGTTATCGGCAAAACATACTTAGTTGAAAAAACGGGTGGAAAAAACGGTGATTTTTTTAGAAAAGATAAAATATAGCTAAACAGAAGAGGGTGGGGATCACATTGGCGAATGAAACGGTGAAAATTCCACAGGCAACCGCTAAACGGCTGCCTTTATACTACCGGTTTTTAAAAAATTTGCATTCATCGGGAAAACAGAGAGTTTCCTCTGCCGAATTGAGTGAGGCTGTGAAGGTTGATTCGGCAACAATCCGCAGGGATTTTTCCTACTTTGGTGCATTAGGTAAAAAAGGTTACGGATATAATGTTAACTATTTATTATCTTTTTTCCGGAAGACACTTGACCAGGATGAGTTGACAAAGGTGGCCTTAATTGGAGTTGGGAATTTGGGGACTGCTTTTTTGCATTACAACTTCCTTAAAAATAATAACACGAAAATCGAGGTTGCTTTTGATGTCGATGAGGGTAAAGTGGGTAAAACTATTGGAGAGGTTCCCATCTTTCACATGGATGACATGGATAAACAAATCGTTGCAGCCGATATCCAGGTTGCCATTTTAACTGTCCCGGCCCCTGTTGCTCAACCGATTACGGACAGGCTTGTCCAGGCCAATGTAAAAGGGATATTAAACTTTACTCCAGCCAGATTAAATGTCCCGGCTGCGATCCGCGTTCATCATATAGATTTGGCGGTTGAATTGCAGTCGCTCGTCTACTTTTTAAAGCATTACCCGACAGAAACAGAAGAATAGGGTTATCGAAGAACAAGCTATTAGAAAAAATACAATGGCTAGAAAATAAGCATAAGAAAAGCCTCTTTCACATCGAAGGAGGCTTATCCTGGTTAACGCAGAACGACGTTACTGTTGTTTTTTAACTTTTTGTATTTTGAAGTGCAGGACAACCATTCTCAGTCCTGACCCAAAGTCAAAAGTCGCTAATAGAACAAGCAAATAGCTGACAAATCCCCAGCCATGTTCATGGACTCTTTGGACCGCAAAATAGGTGAACAACAATCCTAGTACAATGTAGATAATCCCTGAACCTAAGGGAGACTGCCTCATTTAAAATCCTCCAATAAAGCTTTGAATTTGTTCTGCATCCTGAAGCCATTTTTCCAGTTTGCCCTGATTAAGCTGAATCACGACAACAAGAGTATTCATGGCGACATGGGCAAATATCGGTACGAGTATTCTTTTCGTTTTCACATAGAGAAAAGCGAACGTGAAACCCATGGCGGAGTACAGAAGAATATGCTCAAGCTCAAAGTGGGCGACAGCAAAAATGACTGAGCTGATTAGAGCGGCAAAAAAGAAGTTCATCCTTTTATAGAGCGAACCGAATAAAATTTTCCTGAAAACAATTTCTTCAAGTATCGGTCCGATGATCGAACTCACGATAATCACAATTGGAAAGGTTTCAATTAATCCAAGAATTTGCTGAGTGTTTTCAGAGCCCACTTCGATCCCAAGCATGCTTTCAATTGTAGCGGCAAATGATTGGGCAAAAAGTGCTATAAAGATTCCACCCACTGCCCATGCAATTGAGACAACAGGCGAGGCTAAGTGCCGTTCATCATTGAGCTCTAATTTCCTGTCATTTCTCAATAAAAAGAGAACAATCAACAGCGTTAGAGAAAAACTGATCACAATCCAGTAAGGAATCGCTAATTGCTGCATTTCCGCGCGACTATTTCCAAGAAGTAAACCTATATAAACGACAAGGGGAACGCCTGCCAGGCTGGAAACCTGCATCGTAATATATGCAATTAAAATTATCCAGTATTCCTTCTTCAATCAAAATAACTCCTTTATGGTACGAAAATATACTCCGTTCTATTTTACTAATAATCGGTCTAATGTTTCAAACAGTAAGGGTTGGAATCGCGATTTTTGTAACGAGCATAAATACGGTAAACTGTTATATACTGTTAAGGTTGTCGCCATTATGATTTTGCCTATTTAGAATGCCCTTAATTCAATGCTTAATGACATCATAAATGGATATCGCATTTTCTTTTAAAATTTTCAAGGTTCCTGCTTGCAAAAAAGAAATGAATTAATTATTATAATAATTGTGTTAGCACTCGGTTGGTAAGAGTGCTAATAAAAACAATATTACATATTTATTTAGAGGAGGTTGTTTCACTTGTTAAAGCCATTAGGTGACCGTATTGTTATTGAGCTTGTTGAAAGTGAAGAAAAAACTGCAAGCGGTATCGTATTACCGGATTCAGCGAAAGAGAAGCCTTCAGAAGGAAAAGTTATTGCTGTAGGTACTGGCCGCGATCTTCCTAACGGCGAACGCGCTGCCCTGGAAGTGTCTGTGGGCGACCGCATTATCTTCTCAAAATATGCTGGTACAGAAGTAAAATACGAAGGTAATGAATATTTAATTCTTCGCGAAAATGATGTTCTTGCTGTAGTCGGCAAGTAAGCTCCATCCAGGATAATTTGAAGATTATATCATTCATCAATATTTGAGGAGGTTTTTACAAATGGCAAAAGACATTAAATTTAGTGAAGACGCTCGCCGCGCAATGCTTCGCGGAGTCGACGCTCTTGCAAACGCAGTAAAAGTAACTCTTGGGCCAAAGGGACGCAACGTGGTTCTTGAGAAAAAGTTCGGTTCTCCGCTTATCACAAATGACGGCGTAACAATCGCAAAAGAAATCGAATTAGAAGATGCTTTTGAAAACATGGGTGCTAAGCTGGTTGCTGAAGTTGCCAGCAAAACGAATGATGTTGCCGGTGACGGGACAACTACAGCTACAGTACTTGCTCAAGCGATGATTCGCGAAGGTCTTAAAAACGTAACTGCAGGCGCTAACCCAATGGGTATTCGTAAAGGGATTGAGAAGGCGGTTAACACTGCAATCGAAGAATTAAAAGCTATTTCCAAGCCAATCGAAGGAAAAGCTTCAATTGCTCAGGTTGCTGCTATTTCTGCTGATGACAACGAAGTCGGCCAATTAATCGCAGAAGCAATGGAACGCGTTGGCAATGACGGTGTTATCACAATTGAAGAATCAAAAGGCTTCACAACTGAATTGGACGTCGTGGAAGGTATGCAGTTCGACCGTGGATATGCTTCTCCTTACATGGTTACTGATTCAGATAAAATGGAAGCTGTTCTTGATAATCCATACATCTTGATCACTGACAAGAAGATCGCAAGCATCCAGGAAATCCTCCCTGTTCTAGAGCAAGTGGTTCAACAAGGTAAGCCTTTATTGCTTGTTGCTGAAGATGTCGAAGGGGAAGCTCTTGCTACATTAGTAGTAAACAAGCTTCGCGGAACATTCAATGCAGTTGCTGTTAAAGCTCCTGGCTTCGGTGACCGCCGTAAAGCAATGCTTGAAGATATCGCGATCCTGACTGGCGGTGAAGTGATCACTGAAGAGCTTGGCCGTGACCTTAAATCTGCAACAATTGAATCTTTAGGACGCGCTTCTAAAGTCGTTGTTTCAAAAGAAAACACAACAATCGTTGAAGGTGCAGGGGAATCTGCTCAAATCGCGGCTCGCGTCAATCAAATCCGCGTTCAAATGGAAGAAACAACTTCTGAATTCGACCGTGAAAAATTACAAGAGCGCCTTGCTAAGTTAGCTGGCGGAGTAGCGGTTGTTAAAGTTGGTGCAGCTACTGAAACTGAGCTTAAAGAGCGCAAGCTTCGCATTGAAGATGCTTTGAACTCTACTCGTGCTGCTGTTGAAGAAGGTATTGTATCCGGTGGTGGAGTAGCGCTTCTAAACGTGTACAACCAAGTTGCAGCTATTAATGCTGAAGGTGACGAAGCAACAGGTGTCAGCATCGTATTGCGCGCAATCGAAGAGCCTGTACGCCAAATCGCTCACAATGCCGGTCTTGAAGGATCTGTTATCGTTGAGCGCTTAAAGCGTGAAGAAATCGGAACAGGCTTTAACGCTGCTACTGGCCAATGGGTAAATATGATCGAAGCTGGTATCGTTGACCCAACCAAAGTTACACGTTCAGCTCTTCAAAATGCTGGATCTGTAGCGGCTATGTTCTTAACAACTGAAGCAGTTGTTGCTGACAAGCCGGAGCCAGCTGGTGCAGGCGGCGGAATGCCTGACATGGGCGGCATGGGTGGAATGGGCGGCATGATGTAATAAAGACCTATAAACCCTGATATATAAGGGTTTATAAGCCTTTAATCTTGTTCGTGTTCATGTTTTTGTTCATGTTTTGAATCAATTAGATTTTTCGAGAGGTCTTTCATTAAGTTACCAAACTTAGTGGAAGCCTCTTTTTTTATGTTCTTTGTCATGTGGGCGTAAATATCCATAGTCGTATTAATGTCGCTATGTCCTAAGCGTTCTTGAATTTCTTTTATATGAACGTTTGCTTCAATTAGTAAAGACGTATGTGTATGCCTAAATGAATGTGGTGTAATATCTTTTTTAATCTTGGTTTTCGTAAGTAATCGCTGCAATCTAATAGAAATCGCTTTTATTGTTTTTGGATAGCCTTCATTAGTAGCAAAGATAAAATTATTATCTTGATAAAACGGTTCATTTTCCTTCTTAATTTCATCTTGTTCTTCTTTATGCAATTGCAACAAGTCAATTACTATTTTATCTATTGTTATGGTACGGTGAGAAGTTTGTGTTTTAGGTGTAAGCAACGAATATTTAGACTTGTGATTAGTCGGATTGTAATATGTTCTATATACCGTTAAAGTTTGGTTATCAAAATCAATATCAGACCATTTTAAAGCAACCATTTCACCTGCTCTTAAACCAGTATAAGCAAGTAATGTGAATGTAAGTAAATCACAATCTAAGCCATCATTTTTAGCAATGTTTAGAAATTCCCCTAATTCTTCTTTTTCGAGAAACTTTTGTTTTATGGAGTCACCTTTTTCAAGATCAGCAACAGTTTTCTTTTTCTTTGGCAAAGTAATATCCATTGTAGGTACTTCTTTAATTAGTTTATTTTCTTTTGCATATTCAAATACCATATTGGCGGAAGTGTGGATACTTGAAACATAGTTTGTACTAAATTCATCGGAAAGCTTATCTATTGTATCCTGGTATGCCTTTTTGCTTATCTTTTGAATAGGTATTTCCCCAAACTCATTTTTGATATGTTTCAAGGCTATTTTTCTAGCCCTTAAGCTACTTTCTTTTGCTTTCATTGTTTGTAAATAATGCTTTTCCCAGTCATCAGACAAAGCATTAAATGTTATTTTTGATGGCTGGATGTATTCATCATTATGGAATTGCCTTTCAAACAAGGCAGCAGCAAGTTGGGCATCTTTCTTTGTTAAAAAGCCAGACTTACTTACTTGTTTATCTTTTTCAGTTATGGGATCTTTCCCAGCATAGGCACGATATGCCCATTTCTTGCCACGTTTATAGATGTATGCCATTTAATCACCTTCTTTTTTACGTTTTTCATACCTATTAGAGATATAAGCCTCAATGATTCCATGAATAACTTTTATATCTTCATCACGCAATCTATGAAAAAAAAGTTTGTCTAATATTGACTTCTCCCCTGGATTTATATTGTAATCACGACCATAAAAAACCTCATATTCCTTTTGAGTTAGTAACCATTTTAGATCAAAATAGGGTTCCTCAATGGGTTCAGCTTTTAATGTACCTTTTTTTAATTTAAATTTATTTTTGTTAACAGTATCAATTGAATTATTTAATGAGTATTCCACATCTCGTATTAAACTAGCTTGGAATTTTCGAAAATCATTCCATAATTCCTTTTCATTTAAACCTTTTATATTGGCATATTCAGTTATTAATTTTTCTTGATAGTTGTTTTTAACAGAACGAATATCTAAATAATACGCAATCGAAAATAATACCTTTTCTGAAGGCAACTTATTCCCATTTTCTACCTGACTGAGATAACTAGCAGTAACACCTATAGCATTTTCCAATTCATTCAGGGTCATGTCTTTAATTTTTCTTTGTTCTTTAATCAATTTACTTATAACAGGATACTTCATGGATTTTCCACACCTTCTTTTTTATTTATTTATATAATATCATAATTGTAGAACATGTACCAATTGAAAGAACATTGACAAATATTACAGTACATGTTTTAATATAAGTACATGTTATAAAGAATACTTCTAAACATACGCATGTACAAATGGAGGGGAGTAGAATGCTCAATGTTCAAATTGATGAAAAGACAGTAAATACCATGCTTGAAAAAGCCATTAATGAAAAAGTGAAGGAATTAGCTTCACTAAAATATTTCATGACCTATCAAGAATTAGCCGAGTATCTAAACATCAGTAAGCCAGTAATTGAGGACAGACTTATCAAAAACGGTTTACGTTATTACAAGGTGGGGAGTAAGTATCTGTTTAAAAAGGAGGAAGTTGATCAATTCCTGGATGATATGACAGCCAGCATGACAGCTACAAACAATGATCTAAAATTCTTTACAAAGTTACAAGCGAGGATATAAATAATGGACCCTACTGGATTTATGGAATGGTTTTGTTTAGCTATGGGGTAGTGTCAAAGATGAGCTTGCGGAAGAAGCTGCAATAATGCAGAAGGGCTAAGCACAAACAAGGAGTGGTGGCACAAAGTAGACCTGTCACTCTAGGTAGTAACAGATAATAGGGCGAACTATCTTTCCGTAAGTGAAGGCTTGTTTCGCCCCATATTATGATCCAAGCAACAAGGTTATGAAGAAAATATTAATGGCTGTCAGAAAAGAAATCCCAGATTTGTCTAAAGAGGTTTTTTGTGACTTGTAATAAAGCAGCCTAAATACTTGGCTGCTTAAACAATTGAAATATCCAAAATGTAAGTAAACGACAAGCAATGTTTGTAGATGCGCGTTTTGATATAGCATATCATCAACTCTGAGAGAAAATAGTTAACAAATAGTCAAAACCTGATATTTATTAGAAAAATTTAAGGAGAAGGCGAAAATAACGCGCAGGAATGGTATAAACTATCACATCGTCTTTAATTGTGTCCATGAAGGTCCTTAATTCATCCTTTTAGGTTCCAAATGGCCGCGGTTCGTGTGATGTTTTGATAATTAGCGGTGGGATAATGGAAGTCATTGATTTGAAATATGGTAAGGGGATACCGGTGAGTGCTGAAAATAACCCGCAATTAAGACTGTATGGTCTTGGTACGTATCAGCATTATTCTGGTCTTTATCATATTCACACCGTGGCTCCAACTGTCGTACAACCAAGACTATATGTAACATCTGGGGAGCTTCTTTCTCTTGAGAAATTGCTAACATGGGTGGAGACGGAAGTAAAAGCCAAAGCGAAGTCGGCATGCGACGGCACTGGAGAATTCCATACAGGAGAGCATTGTAAGTTTTGCCTCATAAAAAACTCCTGCCGTGCAAAAGCAGAAGAAAATATGAAACTATCGCAGTACGCATCTACACAACCATACGAACTGCAATCGGATGAACTTGGATATGTATTAGAGAAGACTGCCGGGCTTGAGCGATGGGTGAAAGACGTAAAGGAATATGCGACAACACTTGCCGTGACAAAGGGTGAGCGTATCTAGGGTTGGAAATTGGTTAGTGGAAAATCGGCTCGAAAGTATACGGATGAACAGAAGGTTTACGATGTGTTGACGGAACAATATGATCCGAATCGGGTGGCAACACGTAAGTTGCTCAGTATTACGGCACTCGAACAGGAGATAGGTCCAGATGCGTTCCGTACAATGTTGCAAGGGCTGGTTGTAAAACCTAATGGAAAACCAACCCTCGTACCAGATAGAGACGTGCGACCTGAGTCCTACGTAATCGTTTACCAAGAGCCTTGGCGGACTTTGCAGACGTCATGCACGCAGTGCGATGAATCCATCGAAAAAAAAGGAAAAAAAAATAGCCCACGATGCGATATTCGCTCCGGAACTATTATGATACTTGTAAATTTTAACGACACCGACACCGCAAATGTCGGAACTGCTTTGCTTCTATGTTACACGAAAGTCAGCACCAAACAATAATACGAGAGGTGTGTCTTACATGAGCGATAAAAACATAGCTACTATAGATTATTTTACCATAAATTTCGAGGAAATCAACAGAAAGTTCTTATCACAGGAAGACTTTGAGGATAATGAACTAATCACAATAGATTGCGTCGGTTCAGGCGGCAACGGTGGAAATAACGATGATGGAACGACAACAGGTGCCGACGATGACGATAACCAGTCTGAGAATCGTGCACATGTACCTGACGACATTTTCGTCCCTAAGTATCTAGCAGACTATCTAAATAATTTGGTTCTACCGAATCAAATCGAAAATAAGTTTTTGATAAAAGTCGGTGAGGATGCACTTAAAAAGAAGATAGCTGACGTGGAACAAGACAACATGTCTGTTAAGGGTAATGCGTTAAAACAACGTTTACCAACTAAACTAGAATTCGATGAAGTAGCGGACATCATGATGTCTATCTTCACGTTTAAAAACATTCAAATGACGGAACGAGTAGAGGATACCCTTCTTGCGGTATATGACCACAACAAAAACTCTGCAAAGAGAGGAACCTATAATCCGAACAGCGGATACTTTTACGAAATGATGGAGCGGCTTGCTCCAAATTTCAAGCGACACGAAATGGACGAAGTACTTCACAAAATCGAACGTTCTGTCTCAACAGTTGAACAAACAAAAGAGCGTCATTTGTTCGCTGTAAAAAATGGAATCTATAACCGACAAACAAGACAGTTAATGCCGTTTGATTCGAAGTATGTGTATCTCACAAAGATACCGGTGGACTATAAACTGAACCCAATGAATCCTGTGTTGACAGCTCCAGATGGCTACAAATGGGATGTAGAGTCTTGGATTCGTGAC
Source organism: Bacillus canaveralius (assembly GCF_002860125.1). Classification (GTDB taxonomy): domain Bacteria; phylum Bacillota; class Bacilli; order Bacillales; family Cytobacillaceae; genus Bacillus_BJ; species Bacillus_BJ canaveralius. The sequence continues at coordinate 42,372 of NZ_PGVA01000029.1, read as the reverse complement.
ATCACAGACAACGACGCGGATACCACTACATTGATATGGCAAGTCATTGCGGACTGTCTGCAACCGAATTATTCATGTCACAAGAGTATATGGTTCTACTCTGAAAAAGGAAATAACGGGAAAGGGACTGTTGGTCAACTGATCAAGAACTTACTCGGTAAAGGAAACTACTCGTCTTTGTCTGTGACTGACTTCAACCATGAGTTCTTGAAAGAAACGTTGCTTGGTGTCGCCGCGAACATCGCGGATGAGAATGACGTTTCGGTATTCATTGACTCCGTCAAAGATTACAAGGCGTCTGTGACAGGTGATGACATCAACATCAACAGAAAATACCAAAAGCCATTACGTATCCAGTTTAACGGTACGAACATTCAGATGATGAACGGTCTACCGAAGACAAAAGATAAGACAGAGTCATTCTACCGACGCATTATTCTTGTTCCGTTTATGAAATCATTCACAAATAATGGTGAACGTGAATACATCAAGAGCGATTATATTAGCAGAAAAGAAGTATTGGAATATGTGTTGCACAAAGCATTGGATATGGATTTTGACGAGTATATTGTTCCACAACGCTCTGCTGAGGTACTTGATAGTTACCGTGAGAAGAACAATCCAGTGCTTGAATTCTGGAATGAATACAAAGAGCAATTCGTTTGGGATTTGCTACCAACTCAGTTCTTGTATGATTTGTTTGTGAAATGGCATGAGAGAAACAACCCAAGTGGCAAAGTCATGTCGAAACGTACATTCACGGATGACTTACTTGCTGTTGTTCAAGCTCAGGGCGACCCGTGGGTTGATAAAACAGGGCAAAATAAAAAGATTCAATCAAAAGGAAAGATGGACGACGACGAGCCACTTATCACAGAGTTTGGACTAGATAGACATGATAGGAGTGGAAAGGCAACACCGTGGATGTGCCCAGACTACAATGGGGATAATAGCTCGAAGAAACGTGAGTTCCCTAGAATGAAAGAATACAGAGGACTTCTTCGTGCATGAGTCACAGGTTAAAATTGACTCCTTTCTTGAAGGAGAAACTAGGAGTGTGACTCCTTTTTTAGGAGTGAATCACAGAAACAAAGGAGTATGGAATACGAACAATAATCGTTCATTTCGAATCTCACTCCTTTTTAAGGAGCGTCACTCCTTCGAAACTCCTTATTTTTTGAGCAAAAAGGAGTGAATAAAATGAGGAGTATCAAGGCCTTGACGATCGTCACTCCTTCACTCCTTCTTTTTTAAAGAAAAAAATAAAAGTAAATAAACAAGGATTATAGTTAAATATATAAATAGTTCTTATTTCGAGAAGGAGTCAAGGAGTCAATCTCACCTTTTAGTGTGACTATGTACCTTTTGTAACAGCAACACCGCTTGATTTCGTGTGACCAATCGCCATAACTAACACGTCGAACCAGTCAAGCGTGACTACAGGGAAAGATAATCTATATGATGAGAGATAACGATTATTATTCCGTTCCGTAGCAAGAGTATTACAAATCATCAAGGACTACCGAGTGAATACGGGGAACCTGAAAGAGATGTCGCAGGAGATGAAATAATAGTTACTATTTACAGGGCTTCCCCTTATGGTTATAGAATACATATTTTTTACAAATGATGTAAAACATATGGTTATATAAACGTTCATTAGTAAAAGGAGGTAAGTAGTTATGCAACAGACTGCTAAATGTAAAATAAAGGGGATTAGACCCTTGTTATTAAATTGCTTTTCAAATGACACTCTTTCATTAGAAAGGAAGGCAAGAACGGGAGTAGCCGGGAATGACCCGGAAGAGTGGAAGAAGAGCCACACCGCAACCAAGGATGGGCAGCTTTATGTGGATCCATCGTATATTTTCGGGTGTCTGCGTGCAGCTTCCTTTCATACCAAAAGTGGAAGGGGTTCTATCCAGGCTAAGTTCACGGCAACTTTACAAGTCTTGACAGATAAAATTCTTTTCAATCGGTACATGCCAGAGCTGAATGGATTTCTTGAGTGTTCTCCAGAAGATCCTGTTTATCTGGATGTTCGTTCAGTTAAAAATCCGACGACAAAGGGTCGTAATGTCCGTTACAGGGTAGCGATGTCAACTGGATGGGAAACGGAATTTGAACTTCAATGGGATAATACTATCATTTCCAGCGGACAAGTGGAACAGGTCCTTCTGGATGCAGGTTCCCTAATAGGATTAGCTGACGGAAGGTCCATTGGATTTGGACGATTTGAAGTCGTTTCTCTTGAAGTTTTGGAGACGAAAAATGCCAAGACAGCGTCCGCCTAAAGAAGTCTGGCACGAAAATATCCGGCCAATGGTCTTCTACCGTGATGGCCAGCGCTGTACCCGATGCGGGGAGCCGATTACATTAAAGACCTGTCACATTGATCACAAAATTAGTGGAAAACTGGGATCAAACAGCATTAAAAATTTACGTACTTTATGTCGGGTATGCCATACGCTCCGTGCCGATTTAAGGCACGGAGGGATGAAGGGAAACGCTTTGAATCAGGGTATTATTGGTCCTGGCTGGCGCGAGCAGGCCTGGGAATAATTCAACGTGGAGGCTGGGCGGGTAGTTGAATTACATGGAATCCGGTATGGTGCGGTATGGTTAGGTAAGGTTTGGTCTGGTAAGGTACGGTACGGTTTGGTTCGGTAAGGCGAGGCTTGGTTAAAAGGTAACTGTTAAAAGGCAGTCGCCTCTTTTTTTTCTACCCTTATGAATTGTTTTGAAATTAGAATATAATGTTTAATTACGTTACTCACCAGAACCCTTAAAGGCTCTGCTGACTCCAGAACAGTCTACTGAGCACCTACAACACCGATCTCAGTAAGTAGTTGAGATGCTTGACATTGAGTGATAAAATGAAGAGGGAATCTATGTGCTTTAACAAAATGAAAATTTTAACATACAATATAATTTAAGCAAACTTTACCACTATTTTTTGATGCACAAAGGACATATGTGCCTTATATTTGTATTTTTATCATAAGCACTTCTAAAGAAAGTAGGTGAATCCGCATGGCAACAATAGAACAAATTAAAGCTTTAATAAGGGCGCATTTCGATAGTAATGAAGAGAAATTTAAAACTGTTGTTTTGCAAATTGCGGCTCACGAAGCAAAAGTAGGTCATACAGCAAGTGCTCGAGAAATTAAAGAAATAATTCAAAACTCTAAATATGTAAACAAAAATAAGGTTGTAGCATTAAATAACCGATTAGATATTCTTGAGCAGAAGATGACTCATGTTCATATATCTGATTTAATTGTTTCCGTTGAGATAGAAGAGAAAATCAAACGTGTTATCAATGAGTATCACAAAAAAGATCTTTTAAGAAAAAATGGACTTATGAACCGTTCAAAACTTTTACTTGCAGGTGATCCCGGCACAGGAAAAACCATGACTGCTTCAGTCATAGCGAATGAGTTATATTTACCGCTTTATGTAATACAATTTGATCGGCTGATAACGAAATACATGGGGGAAACAAGTGCAAAACTTCGACAAGTTTTTGATCAGATAAAGGAAATCCGAGGGGTTTATTTATTTGATGAGTTTGATGCTATAGGGTCAGATAGAAACTTAGATAATGATGTAGGTGAGATGAGAAGGATTTTAAACTCATTTTTACAGAATCTTGAAGATGATGAATCCTATAGTATTATCATTGCAGCAACCAATAATCCAAGAATTTTAGATAATGCTCTGTTTAGACGCTTTGATGATGTGATGGAATATAAAAATCCTGATATCGAACAAATCACAAGGTTATTTAAGATGAAGCTTCATGGCAAAGCATCTAATGATATTTTTACAGATGATGTGTACAAATTGGCTCAAGGATTAAATCACGCAGATATTGTTAAAGCGTGTGAAGAAGCAGTTAAGTATTCTATCTTAGAAGATCGGCTGATTACAAAAAACATACTATTAAATTACATTAAAGATCGAAAAAATCATTATAAATATAAGGAGGCTTAAGCAATAAATGAAATCAAATTTAAGCAACTTATATGTTAGCCAATCCTCCCAAGCGATTGATTACACACCAATTGCCTCCATGGGTGGAAAAAGTAATTACCCTATTAGATCTAGCAGACGTAGCCATGCAGACCGACTAGAAGAAAATTTGAAAAGGGCTTGGGAACAAGCTGAAGAACAGCAGGAAGCATTGGGGGCTGTTTCGGTATCTTCTCGACACGGAGTATATTTAGAAATTAAAGGTCAGGCTGGTTATGACCTTATTACTAAAAGCTTAGAGAATACAGCACAAAAAGTTAGAATTTGTAATATAAAAAATGAAAATGATAGTGAGGAGCAGAACGTTGTAAGCTCTACTGTTTTTGTCCCTGAAAACCAAAGGGATTTTTTTATAAAAAAATTAAATAAATACAAAGAGACAGAGAATAAAGAAGAAGTAATCGGAACAATAGAAAGTATTAATCTTGCAATGGTCGATGCTCTCTGGATGAGCGATAAAAATGAACTACCCAACGAAATTCCGAAATGGTGTGAAGTGTGGCTAATGTACGATATGAAAGAGGACGTAGACACCATTATCGATGAATTTTTTCAAATTTGTGATGAAAGAAATGTCCAGCACAAGAATCAAAGAATAGTATTTCCAGAGAGAATTGTATTAGGAGTAAGTGCCAATAAGCAGCGGTTATCAGAATTGCAATGGTTAAGTTCCAGAATTGCTGAATTTAGAATTATGGTTACCCCAACGGGTTTTTTTGATCAGCTTTCTGAATTAGATCAAAGAGATTTTGTAAAAGATTTAGTAGAAAGACTAGATGTCTCAGCGCAGTCCAATACTTCAGTCTGTTTACTTGATACAGGTGTTAATAATGGGCATGATTTGCTATCGCCACTTTTAACAGATGAAAATATGCATGCAGTAGATCCTGCAAAAGGTGTGTATGACATTGCTGATCATGGTACAAGAATGGCTGGAATTGCATCTTACTTTACCCTTGAAGATAAACTTGAAAATACTAATCCTATAGTAATTAATCACTTTTTAGAGTCTGTAAAATTATTTGACCGTAGTGATGATAATCAACGAGAATTGTATGGTTATGTTACTGAAAGTGCTATTAGCTTAGCGGAAATACAAAATCCTGAGACTAATAGAGCCATTTGTATGGCTGTTACGGCTCCCACCAATACACTTAAAGGTGATGGGCGACCTTCTTCATGGTCAGGAGCGATTGATACCATTATTTCAGGTGCAAATGAAATTGAGGTAACGGATATAAAAAGAAAGCTTATGTTCATTTCTGCAGGAAATACATCCGTTCCAGAGATTATCGAATCAGGTGATGTAAAAACTGCTGTCACCAACCATGCAATTGAAGATCCTGCACAAGCTTGGAATGCTATTACTGTAGGTGCTTATACAGGCAAATACCAAATACCTGAAGAATTAAGTGGTGCATTTCAACCAGTTGTGAAACCTGGATGTTTCTCACCATTTACCTCTAGCTCACTTACGTGGAGTATTAAATGGCCGGTGAAACCGGATATAGTTTTAGAGGGTGGGAATTTAGCTTATGATAAAAATTCTAATTTTTATTCGGAATTACCAGAACTACAACTCTTGACGACAAGTAAAGATGCTGTGACGGGTAAATCATTCGATACAGTTAGTATGACAAGTTCTGCAACAGCACAAGCGGCATGGATGGGTGCGAATATTCAACATCATTATCCTGAACTTTGGCCAGAAACGATAAGAGCTTTAATTATTCACTCAGCTGAATGGACAGATGCTATGAAAAACGCTTGTTTTGAGAATAATCCTCCAAAAAGAATGGATTATAGAAATTTATTGAGAACTTGTGGATATGGTGTGCCAAATCTGTCGAAAGCACTTTGGAGTGTATCTAATAGAGTTAATCTTATTATAGAAGATGTAATTCAACCGTTTTATAAGAAGGATAGCGGAAGCATTACTTCAAAAGAAATGCATATTCATAATATACCCTGGCCAGATGATGTGTTACTTAGCCTGGAAGATAAAAATGTAAAGATGCGAGTTACATTGTCTTATTTTATTGAACCAGGGCCTGGAGAAGTTGGTTGGAAAGATAAATATCGATACCCTTCTTGTGGCCTGCAGTTTGATGTGAATAATTCAACTGAGGATCAAGATAATTTCTTGAAGAGAATTAATAAGGCTATGAGAGATGATGAAGAAGATAAAGGTGATGTGAAAAACGATAGCAGCCGTTGGGTTATCGGGCTATCTAATAGAAATGTAGGATCCGTTCATTCTGATATTTGGGAAGGAACAGCAAGTGAATTAAGTCAAAGTAATCAAATAGCTGTTTATCCAATAACAGGCTGGTGGAAACTTAGAACAAACTTAAAGAAATATAATTCAAAGATTAGATATTCTTTAGTAGTAAGTATTGAAGCACCTGAGACAGAGGTTGATTTATATTCTGTGATAAAAAATAAAATTGAATCTAAAATTAATGTTGGAAATCGTACTATTGTATCTACAGAAGTTACATATAGAAAATAAATGTTACTTGATACACAAAGTTAAAAACACGAAAGCGCAGGGATGATTCTTGCGCTTCTTTACATTGTTTCACCGCCTGTCACCATCCGAGTTCTAAACAAGATCAGAAAGTCTAAACAGGACATCTGCTCTTAATTTTTTAGCACAGGGACGGTTATTTTGCGTCTTTTCTGTTAGAAAAATGGTAGAATAGTTAGTGATACTCGCATCGAGGTGTGAATTGATTACAGCCAACGAAATATACAACTAATGACATAGTTTTTACCACAGAACGACAATAAGCGTACTGAGGAATGAAAGACTGTTTACCACTTCAAAACTTCTGATGATAAAAGAAAAAAAACATAGTTTTGAGAATCAATTGCTTTACGAATTTGGATGATTTTTACTAATGTAAGTATCCTGCAAACAAGGCCGGATTATTGAGTAGTTTTATATTACGTAGTACAAGGATACTATGAAATAAAAAACTAATATTCCACAAACGGGCGCCATTTAGTGGAAGAAGGATCACAGGAATTAACAAACTTTTTTACAAAGAGTAATTCAATTGAATATATTAAGAGCGTATTTTGATTAATCTTTTTTCAAAGCACGCTCTTTCTTTTTGTTCGTTTATCAAGGTTATTAGTATTGATTTGATCAAACTTTATTCTAAAGCAACAATAGCAATCGTTATCAACCTTTCTTTTTGTTTAGTCGGTTGGAATTTCTGACCGTATTTTTCGGATTTATGGCGTCAGTATAAGGTGATGATTATTTGCTGCGTGTTCTATCGGTCGAGTGGAAAGTTCGACTGGTTTTGGATTTTGCTTTTATGCGGAAAGGCGCAAGCGTTTCTTGTCCGGTATTTCGGACTGGTGTGTGTACAGATTTGTCTTTCATGTGCGTACGGAAAGGCACAAGCGTTTCAGGAAGTGCATGGCGGGTGTCAGCCCGTTGGTTTTGCCGGAGCGAAATGGGGACCACGGTTGGTCGCCATTTTGTGCAGGAGCGCACTTCAATGATTAGGAATGACCGAATAGGGAGTTCCGAATGAGCACCCGAAACGAAGTGGAGGGCAAGGAAGGATATGCGCAAGCATATCATGACGCAGTAAGGGGGACGGTCAGCTATGCTGACTGACAAATGAGCGAAGCGAGGCTTGTCATACATCCCCCTTATGCTCTTTCCCCGATACCGCACCGTAATTCCGCCGCGTATATCAAACCATACTCAATCCATTGCGGCGACTAGCGTTGCGACATACCAGGGCGACATCCGCCCCGAGTTCCCAAGGAACTCCGCCCCCGATAAACCGCGCCGTTATGCGATCAGCCGAGTTCCATCGGCCAGCCCACCAACAAAACAGCGTATGACGAGTTCCAGGGCGGTTCCCGGCACGATCTGCGCCCCGAAATCTCTCCATGAGGGGCAATATTCGTGCTGGAGTTGCGGGGCGGGATTCGGCTCAAAGGCGCCCAGGAGCTGTCACGAAATCAGGTAGAGGGGAAGCTGCCAAAAAGGAAGATAGATCGGCGGACTGAAAGGGAGCGGATCGTCAGGAGAAGACCTGCAGGAAATGGGATCTGGAGTCCGACAGCGTGGACGACGCGAGGCGGTTGTATGTCAAAATAATCGAACGTGTACGCACATGTGCGAGCAAAAAAAGGCAGGAAAAACCACCGAGCGGAGGAAGGCTCCGCGCTGCTTGGACAAAGGATCTTTACGTGAATTCTTGGCGGGAAGCCCGGAGCGGTTATACGAGCGAAAGCGAGAGAAGGCAGGAGAGACCACCGACGGGCGCGGGACCCGCCTAGAAGGCGCGCGCTGCTCTTATAAGGCTGTCAGAAGGGGCTCTGAGAGCTCTGTTCACACCAGAAAAGGGGTCAGGGTCTGCTGACAAAAAAAAGAACGTACTCTCATACCGAGAGTCGGTCCGGTATTCCGGTGCGGTCAGGCGATCCACCTCTGGTTTTCAAAATAAAATGAACCTCGTCTGCTCGCCAAAAAGAAAACCGACATCCGTTGAAACGGTTACCGGTTCAATATTTTAGTATTTTTATTCGTGAAGTATCGGACAATTCTATTCAGCTACTGTGCCGTAAACATTGTGCGTATCCCTGGCACATTCCATATCACAGCCGAACGCATAATCATACCGTACGGCACGGCTTACGCACCCTATACTCATGGCATACCACACCGCATACCTATCACTTGGGTATATATGCCATCTCACACGGCATACGTATACGGTGTTATATACCGTGCAGATGTCCGATAGATCAGGGATGTTTACACGCCGTTTCACATGAGATGCGTATGATGAGCGACATGCGGTGTGACCCTTTATCCGGTTTGGTACGCCGTACCGATTTCCTGTGCGCAGTGTTTGTCACAGCGTACGTATGCTGTGTGACATGCCATACCTTTAAAAGAAGCAGGATCCGAGGAAAGTCAATTGATCTTCAGAAACAATCAATCGGGATCCAGCAACTTTAGCTGCTTTGTTCAAAACTCCCTGCATATAATCTCCTTGCTTATTTTGAAGAACCCATCACTTGGATCATTTCAGGAATTATTTTCCTTCTCACTTCTATTTACGAATTTGCTTCGCTCATTTCAATCAGCATGGGAGCAGAAAATCAGTTTGGATCTGGAAGGCCGGGAGAATGGGCCGAGGACGGTGCAACTGTCAGCGGACGTTTTGCGATATGAACCCTTAATCCGGAAGTATGCGGAACAAAACGGGATCGGTGAATATATCGGACTTATCATGCCCTCATTCAACAAGAGTCGGGTGGAAGACATCTAGATGACAAAGACTTCACTGATCTTTATCAAACAGCAAGGATGGAAGATTGATGACGTTGAGTATGTCGGTCAATTAACCGGGCGTTAATTAGAGATAAACACATTGAATATGTAAACGCTTTCATTTATAATGAATATAGGTGGGGTAGCAATTGTGGCTATCACGGTATCAAGCGTAGGTGGAGCTGATACTGAAAATTTTACGGGGTACATTATTTAATAGATAACTAATTTGTGTGAATAAGAGGATCATAGTGTGGGAAGAATAATACTAAGGAATTCAATTGAAGGGGGTATTTAATTGTCAGGGGAAAGAACATCACCATTGTCGGATTTCATTAACGGGGATCGGTTTGAACTACATTCATATGTGGCGTATTTATTTAAGGTAGTATCTGAGTATGTCCCATCAAAACTTGAGATGAAACCAATGGATTCAAAATTGGAGTAATTAAAATTATTTTAAGTATGATTAGCCGATAAAAGAAATTGAGGATTCCGTAGTTGCAGAAAAAGAAGAATATAAAAATCTAATGATTGCATTCGCTTTGTTGAGGATTTAGCTCCCTACATTAATCAAAATAATAATTAACATAGAGACAGAGAGCTGTTTGAATAAAGTAATGACTTTTCTAATATGGAAGGTCATTTTTTTATTATCACTTTTGTGCATAGATATTGATTTACAATAATGTCAATAAAAATAAAAAAGTTGTTTGAAAATCCTTATGTCACTGCATAGAAGGTTAGTTCAAGAAGGAAAATCTCGTTTTATAAAGAAATTAGGAAGTAAAGCACAAAAAGAAGATCAAAGAAATCAGTAATAATACTATTCAAAAACATAGGGGATATCGTTATGAAAAAAATACACTTTAACTAATAGTTGAACATATTGAATTTGATACAGAAGAACAGAAAGTAGAACTTGAATTATTAGAAAGTTATACATTTTCCAGTGATAAAATAAATAGTCAAGAAATTGAAGAACTATTTATCAAGCTTATTGAAATAAAAGGTGACTGGATTGCTTACGATCTAGACGAAGATAATCAAAATATTTTTTGTGGATATGTTCCTAATATACCCATACTTTGAAGGTAAGAAAGAAGGAAATATCCCTAAAACTATTTATGAAATAGTTCATGAATTTGTTGTTAATAAGCGGTATGAAGACATAACAAATATGTATTCAAAAGATGAAGAAATAGATAGTGAGGGCTATCTGTTAAAAATAAGAGAAGGTGATGGATCGGAATATAATATTGAGGAAATAAAGAAAAAGCTTACCGACGCAGAATTAGACTACGAGATTGTGGCTACTAAGCAGAAAAGAGTAGAAATTGGTGCAGGCGATCTTATGTCAGAAGTGTTTATTTATGTAAGAGATGCTTCAGCTTCTGGAATAACATGGGACGTTCTAAAAGGTGCACTTATGTATGGCATTGGAACTGCTCATGCTAGTACAAGTGATAAACTTTTGATAAAAGTAGTCGATAGAATTAATTTCAAAAGACTGCGAAAAGATGTAGCATTGAGATTAAACATTGATTCAAGAAATATTACATTAATAGATATGCACTATAGTGAAGAAAAACAAGAATCATATTACGTATTCAAATGTGATGAATGGACAGTTAATTTAATTTGTGACAAAAATAAGGTCATTTCTGAATTTAATGCAGAAGAATTCTGAACTATTATGGATGTAATTTGAAACAATTTTAAAGATCCTTGCTACATACAGAATGTAACAAGGATCTTATCTTTTCAATCAATATTCAATAATTTTATTATCTCTATATACATTTTAAACTACTGATATTGTATTGAGTCGGCGATCATTTATAATCCGACTTTCGGCGCGGTTTTACCGGTGTAGATACAACTTGGTTCTTTATTATTTACTACAATCCATACAATACACCAATTATTAATAAAGTAATCATTCATTTCTCACGTTCTAAGCTGTTAGTAAACCAAAACTAGAGCAATAAAAAATTTATTATGCTTTACCAAATAGAAAAAAACAACAACATACAGCGTATATTAATGCAATAATAGGATGGCCTGTCACACCAGCTACACATGCAGTAACTATTGATGTAAAAACCATTACTCCAAAAGCTATTTCAGCTCTTTTGTAGGCTTTTCTAATATGTGGTTTCACATTTACACCACCTTAAAAAAGAATATATGTACATACAAATACCGTTATCAACAGCAAATTGAATAGGGATACTCCCCAAAATACCTTAGCAAGACCATTTAAATACTTCTTGGTATATCCTCCGGGAGGACCACCAGATCTTCTCGAAGTTTTTGAATTACCGTTCGATTTATATTGGGCAGGCATTGCTAGTCCTGCACTTGGCTTACTTTTATCGAAACCCCCAGTAGGACTCCATGTATGTTTGCATCTAAAACAATTTAATACTACCTTATTTTTCCCATGCAAACCAGCTAAAGCACCAAGTGAACCAATCGTTATAACCCCAATTACTGCCTTTCCTACACTAAATCCCTTTTCCCCGGCGTAAAGCTGGTCACTAGCACACTTAGGACACCTAATAACTTCAGTCATAATTTCACCACCTGCTATCTTCCTGTTTTCTCTTACTATATATCGGCATTTAATTAATCTCATAAAATGAAAAACGCACATGCATGTAGTCACAGTTTAAGGAGGATGTGTCCCAGGAACAGAACACCGAGAACAATGTCCTGCAATTCTTAATGGGGCAGAAGTGATTCAAGAATTGTTAGATCATATAGCCACGTCAAGAACAGTTTATTCAAAAGTTTTGCAACGGTTAGACGAACAGCAAAATTACATAGAAGAAAGGTTTACATACTGGTGATGATCTCGTGATGCAGTGATTAAGAGAGTCCCTGCAAACAAAAAATCTCTTCCTAGAAGCCAAAGAGGCTCAGCAAGAGAAGGAGCAACGTTTATTTAATTTTTTCAATAAGACACTGTGATTTCGCCATTATTTTAAAAAAAGATTCAACGATATTCCGAACTCAATAGTCGTTAGGGAAAAAATGTCTCTATTCGTTATTTGAAATCTGGTTTTAGAAATGGGTGTCGTAAAAGATTGCTCCGTTTAATTTCTTAAGACTTTTATCGTATGGTGTTAAGTGTAACTCACTTATAGCCTATTTTGATAACCTTTGCCCAGGGATTTATTTAAATATCTCCATAACGTTGTTCGACTGATGCCAAGCTGCTCAGCTGCTAAAGTTTGGTTGCCATTATGTTGATCAAGGACTAGTTTGATCATATCCAAATTAAATTCATGTAATGTTTTGCTGCTGTTAAATGAAATATTCATTCCATCTTCTGAATGGGAAATATTTTCATTAATGTTTTGTTTGCCCAGTATACTATTGACATTATTACTCGTTATATAACGCGATTTAGATAAGTATACTAATTCAGTTAGTACTTGTTTTAATTGTTGGAAATTACCTGGCCAATTATATTGTGAAAGAGCAGCCAGAGCATTGGGCTCGTACCCGATAATATCGGTATTGTTTTCAATATTCACCTTATTTAAAAATATTGTTAAAATAGCCGATATCTCATTTTTTCTTTCTCTTAATGTAGGCAGAAGAAAACTTATACAATTCATTCGATTCATTAATTCTTTATAGAATTTTGATGTAATCCCATCAGATGTTTTTTCGCAAAAAAATATCAATCGATTATTTATGTGTAAGTTAGTAGATTGCATAGTCGTGATTAACTTTTCGAAGTTTTCATTTGAAATTTTATCAAAGTAATTAAACTGGATTGTATTCCCAACTTCAAGGAAAGGGCCGTTACTTGTGTTTAAAAGGTGTTTCCACATTGTATCATTTAGTAAATTGGAATTAATCGTTACCAATGTATTATTGTTATTATTTTGACTGGTGAATACACTTTGAGCAACGATCTCTTTTCCTGTGCCTCTTTCTCCCAGTACTATAATTGGCGAATTACTTGAATTGATTTGTTTAATTTTCTCGCTAATCTCGACCGTGATAATAGGATTTTTATATAAGTTTTTATTTAATTTTTGTTGCACATCTGACTTATCTTCATATGTAACACCGAATTTAGCGTTCATAATCGGTGTTACAGATTTTTGGACAGTTACAATATAAAAAATATCATCTGTCTTATTTGAAATAGTTACTTTTAAGTTATATAGAGTGGTGTTTACTGAATGATAAAAAGTATGTGATTCATTAAATGGAACAGTCTCTTTTTTATTAAGCAAATAATTATAGATTGAGACATTCATTTGAGAATCTAAACTTGAATAAATCAGCTCAAACTGACTGGATAAGATTAAGCAGTCCGTTTTAAAATTTTCAATGGCTTCTGTAAGTAAGTTATTTTGTAATTTTAATTTTTGAAGATGCATATCTAACTCTATTGCTTGTTCGTATGTACGTTTAATACTTTCGCTTCCTGATGTAATAAGGATTGTATTTAAAGAAATTTCCAGAGCCAGTTTATTCGTGATTGCATCACAAAGAACTAATTCGATTCCTTTTGTTTTCAATGATTTTAGCAGGGCTAAAGTATCACTTGAATCATCTATTGTATATATTTCTACGGAATAGTCTAAGATGTCACAAATTAAATGGGCAGGTTCAGTAATACTTGAATAACCAACAATAGCAAATTTTGAAGTGTAGTTTTTTGCTAGTTTGATCGTTCCTAAAATGTCATAGACAGATATGGAAACATCGATAACCGGTATAGATATGTTTTTCCTGATTAATTCCGCTGTACCTCCTCTTGATATGACGATATCGTAATCGTTGTGAATCACTTCCAGGGCCATATTTTTCCCTTCTTGTAAATCTCCAGTATACGTATGCAGCAAAATGTTAGAGAAAGTAGATCCTACATTTTCCATTGCGTATCTTAACTCTTCGTAAGGTGCTATACCAAGGATCTTTGTGATCTTTTTCATATTTTTTCCCCTCATATGTTTCATTTTTAAACAGTTTAACCTTAATCCCTGATTTATGGTAGCGTTTTCTAAATTAAAGTTTCAAATTGAAACAATTATCATAATTGTCTTATTTTTTAAGGGAGAGTAGACACCTATAATTATAAAGGAAGGTGGTGAACGGATGGTAAGGGTACTTATAATCGCTGACGATTTTACGGGAGCACTTGATACTGGAGTCCAGTTCTCTAATCACGGGGTTAATACTGTAGTAACCTCTGATTTAGGGTTTGAATTTGATGAAGCGACAGATCAAATAGAAGTACTTGTCTTCAATACTGAAACAAGACATTTGAGTAAATGTGAAGCATATCAAGTGATTAAGAAGATAGCCTTAAAAGCTAAAGAAGAAAATATTGAATATATATTTAAAAAAGTTGATTCAGCATTAAGAGGAAATGTTGCTTCTGAGTTAAGAGCGTTGAGTGATGTTTTCAAAGATGTAACAATTCCTTTTTTTTCAGCGTATCCAGAACAAAATCGCTTTAGTCGCGAAGGAATATTACTTATCGATTCAATACCAGTAAATGAAAGTGTTTTTGGACAAGATCCGTACGAACCAGTAACGGAAAGCCATATTCCATCTCTTCTATTTAAAGAAGCGGATTTAAAAACTTATATTACAAAAAAATATGAAATTCCTCCAAAAGAGGAAAGAATTTTGTTAATGGAAAGCCACTCTGATGAGGAGATGTTATCCCAGGGGAAAGAGCTATTAATGAATGGTGCATTAAATATTACGGTGGGGTGCGCGGGGTTTGGTAAAGCATTAGCAACTATCATCTATCAAAACAGGAATACAACTCAAAGGGATATTAATCTTCCATTATTGATTGTAAGTGGAAGTGTTAATCCTGTAACGAAAAAACAAATTGCATTTGCGGAAATGAATGGATTTGAAAGAATATCTTTAACGATGGAACAACTTTCAGATAAACAATATTGGGATACAGTAAAAGGGCAAGAAGATATACATCAATATTTAAAATTTGAAAAACCATTCATGTTTGAAACATTTGGGAATGTATCGGCAGCAAATCTACTACCGGATGAAAGAAATGAACTAAGATTCAGTATAGGACAGTCACTCGGATGCTTAGTAAAGAAACTTATGTCAAAGGGTATTAAGATGACTTTGTTATTTACTGGTGGAGATACATTGTATCAATCTATGAGTGTATTGGGGATTACCGAAATTAAACCTTTGAAGGAATTATTCCCGGGAATTGTTCTTGGAAGCCTTAATTTTAAGGATGAGAAACATTATGTCATTACCAAATCCGGCGGAATGGGTAATGAAGATCTCTTCATTCAATTAAATAAATTAGTTCGTGACAAAGGAGATGTGTATCATGTTAAATCAATATAATTTGAAAATGCCGAAAAATGTGTTTGCAGGACCAGAAGCCATGCAAAACCTAAAAACAATTATAAAAGATGGCGTGGCAAAAATCACAATCTTTACAGGTAAAGACATCCTTAAATTGGGATTGCTGAACGAACTCATCAGCATCATCGAAAACAATCATATCGAGTACGAAATCCTATCTGACATACCATCAGAGCCATCTTACACACAAGCCCAAGAGGTCGTTGATAAATTTAAAGCATTGAACTCTGATTTTATCATCGGAGTCGGCGGGGGGAGTGTGATGGATATAGCAAAATTAGCATCAGTGCTATCCACCGGTGATTATACTGTAAAGGATTTGCTGGACAATCCGCTATTAGCTAAAAAACAAGTGACTTCCTTAATGATTCCTACCACAGCCGGTACAGGATCTGAAGCAACTCCCAATAGCATTGTAGGTGTACCTGAAAAAAATTTAAAAGTTGGTATTGTGAACGGTGAATTAATTGCTGACCATGTTATTTTGGATAGCAGCATGATTAAAAATTTACCTAAATCGATTGCCGCAGCAACAGGAATTGATGCCCTGGCACATGCGATAGAATGTTTTACTTCAAAAAAAGCAAACCCAATCAGCGATACCTTTGCCTTGGAGGCATTGGATTTAATTTTGAATAACATTATCGAAGCTTGCTCAAATCCAGATGCACTTGAAGCAAAGCGTAATATGCTATTAGGTTCTTTCTATGGCGGGGTAGCAATTACTTGCTCAGGGACTACCGCTGTTCATGCCTTGTCTTATCCTTTAGGTGGAAAATATCACATTGCTCATGGTGTATCCAACGCAATCCTGTTGACACCAGTAATGAAGTTCAATGAGCCGGTTATTAAAGACCTCTTGGCTAAAGCGTATGATCGGGTTGCAAAAGAACCAAATAAAGAATTGACAGTAGATGAAAAATCAAAATATATCATTGATTTATTGGAAAACATTGTGACAACACTTGAAATTCCAACCAGCTTAAAGGCTTTCAATGTGCCTGAGGAAGATTTGGAAGGATTGGTCGAGGCCGGAATGCAAGTTCAAAGATTACTCGTGAATAATATGAGAGAAGTAACACCAGAAGATGCCCGCAAAATTTACTTAGAAATTATGTAGGAGTGATCAGGGTGCAAAACAAATTGCAAGGAATCATCTCACCAATTGTAACACCCATGTATGACAATGAAGAAGTGAACTATGAAGAACTAGTAAACCAAGTGAACAGAGTCATTGAGAACGGCGTTCATGGTATTTTCACATTCGGCACTAATGGAGAAGGCTATATTTTAAGCGAAGAAGAAAAAGTGCGTGTCATGGAAACAGTCGTTGCAGCAGTAGCGCGGAGGGTTCCGATCTATGCATCAACTGGATTAGTTGGAACGCAAGATACCATTCGCTTGTCTCTAGAAGCAAAGCGTGTTGGTGTAGACTACCTGTCAATCATTACGCCATATTTTGCAACGGCAACCCAAGAAGAGATTTATACTCATTTTAAAACAGTTGCTGAAGCGGTTGATATGCCAATTGTTTTATACAATATTCCAGCAAGGACAGGGAACACTATTCAACCTGCGACTGTGGAAAGACTAAGTGACATTGACAATATTGTTGGTGTCAAAGATAGCAGCGGAAACTTCGATAATATCCTTCAATATATTGAAAGAACAAGAAATAGAGAAGACTTTTCAGTGCTATCAGGTAATGATTCCTTAATTTTATGGACGTTGCTTGCCGGGGGAACAGGCGGTATTGCAGGATGTTCTAATGTTTATCCGTTTACGATGGCACAAATATACGATCAGTTTGTAAATGGTAATATCGAAGAAGCTCGTAAATATCAAGATTCTATCAGAAGTTTTAGAGATTGCTTTAAATTTGCGAATCCAAACACTGTGGTAAAAACGGCTGTTGCACTGCTAGGTTATCCGGTTGGAAAGTGCCGCGCACCATTCAACCACGTGTGCGACGAAGGAATTGCCGCATTAAAATCAGTGTTAAATGAAAATATTGAAGCAGGGATGAAGTAGTTAGGAGGTCATCATGAAAAAAATTATAGGCATAACGATGGGTGATCCTGCAGGTATCGGACCTGAAATTTCAATTAAAGCTTTTCAAAAGAAAAGCTTATACGAAAAATGTAACCCCTTACTTATTGGAGATAAAAATATTGTAGAGAACTATTTAGAGAACTTTCCAGAGTTCAATCTTAAAGTGAATGCCATTTCTTCACCGGAAGATGGATTGTATGAATGGGGAACAATGGATGTTATTGACTTGGCTTCAATAAATGCAAATGAATTACAGATTGGCAAAGTGTCCAAGGAAGCCGGAAATGCGGCATATCTATATGTTGAAAAAGTCATTGAATTAGCGCTTGAGGGGAAAGTGGCTGCAACCGTTACGAATCCATTGAATAAAGAAGCGTTGAACTTAGCTGGACATCACTTTGCTGGCCATACTGAAATTTATGGACAGCTTACAAAAACGAATAAATTTTCGATGATGCTGGCTGACGGTGATTTACGAGTGGTTCACGTTTCAACGCATGTTTCTTTAAGGCAAGCCTGCGATTTAGTCAAAAAAGAGAGAGTCATAGATGTAATAAGAATTGCTCATCATGCCTGTGTAAACTTGGGTATCGAAAATCCACGGATTGCTGTGGCTGGATTAAATCCACATTGCGGGGAAAATGGATTGTTTGGTAATGAAGAAATAGATGAAATCATCCCTGCTATTGAAGCAGCTAAAAGTGATGGGATTAATGTATTCGGACCCTTGCCTGCAGATACAGTTTTCTCAAAAGTCCGCGGCGGCATGTATGATATCGTTGTGGTTATGTACCATGACCAGGGACATATTCCATTAAAACTATTAGGCTTTGTTTTTGATAAAGAAGAAAATAAATGGAAAGAAGTTTCTGGAGTTAATATTACATTGGGATTACCAATCATCCGGACCTCAGTTGATCATGGAACAGCATTCGATCAAGCAGGCAAGATGACTGCGAGTGAACTTAGTCTTGAAAACGCAGTGGATTACGCGGTGCAGCTGGCAAACAATGCTGATTGAGAAACGAAGTGATCAGTGGACATAAAGCGTTGAAAACATTTAGATAAAGCGACGAAATACAATAAAGCGGTAAAAAATAGCCATTAACCAGAAAGATAGGGTGATAATATGAGTCAATTAATAATTAACGAGTCAAGTTCAGACGGCAAATTATATCATGATGCTTATACAAATATTGATTTTTCTTTAATTCCATCTGGTCCTTTTTCAACCGCGCATGCACCAACTATTATTAAGTTGGATAATGGAGATTTATTATGTGCATGGTTTGCAGGTTCATTTGAAGGCAGTCCCGATATTTCGATCGTATTATCAAAATTTAATCGTGAGACTCAAGAGTGGAATGAACCGAAAATTGTCTCGCAGGATGATACACGCAGCGAGCAAAACCCATCATTTTTCCACGCACCCGATAAATCAGTTTGGTTGATCTATACTTCTCAGGAAGGCCGGCAGCCAGATAAGGATAATATGCAGTTTACATCCATTATTAAATGTCAGAAAACATACGACAATGGTGAAACCTGGACTGAACCGGAAGTATTATTCAGCCAGCCTGGCACATTTGCCCGCCAAGCTATTCAAGTATTAAGTAATGGCAGATGGATCTTCAGTACGTGGGTATGTGAGGACTCAGAATTTGGTCTTACAAACGACCCTACAGTATTTCAAGTATCAGATGATGAAGGATTAACATGGAAAGAAGTACGCATGCCTGAAAGTAACGGACGAGTGCATGCCAATGTTATCGAATTGGAAGATGGCCATTTAGTGGCATTTATGAGAAGTAGATTCGCGGATTATATCTATAGAAGTGAGTCAACGGATTTTGGTGATTCCTGGACAGTGCCTGAGCCGACCACCTTACCAAATAATAATGCAAGTATAAGTGCAATCAAACTGGATAACGGGGCAATTGCGATTGTCTATAATGCAAGCGCTACCAATAATCCTGTTAAAGGTAAAGTAGCATGGCCTGGATTAAGGAACCCGGTAGTGGTTTCAGTGACTGAAGATGGCGGAAATACTTGGCCAATCGGCCGGATCATTGAGCACGCAGAAGGTTTCATTGGCGCAGAGAATAAAACGAATAATTCACAATTTGAATATCCTACTATCTATCAAGACGCAGAAGGACATTTACATTTAGTATACGCATATAAGAATAGACTGTGTGTAAAATATAACAGTTTTTCAGTTGAAGATATATATGGTGCTAAACGCGAAAGTGAAGGCGTTTATAATCCTACATCTGGAGAAATAAGGAGATTTTAAGGCTTTAGGTTCTTCGCCATAACTTTTTGTGGTGAAGAACCAGTTAACACATCATTATAGTTGATAGTCTCATTGATTAAAGGGCTTTATAAAGAATTTTAAACAAAAAATGGATTATGAAGAGAGGAGAACAAAACATGACATTGCAAATGATTCTTGCCCTTGGCATCTTGATCCTGATGATAGTCATGATCATGTCAGACAAATTTGCCTTCGGTGCACCACCGGTGTTTGCCTGCCTGCTGCTAGTAGTCACCGGTCTTTCCACTGTTCAGGAGGCTTTCGCAGGTTTCGTGAACCCAAGCGTTATCATGGTCGCTGGTTTTATGGTTGTTATGGCGGGATTAATGAAGACCAGCTTGATTGGTAAAGTTCAGTCCTCAATGCTCGCATTGGTAAATAGAGGCGGTTATAAGAGCTATGCTCTCTTGCTCGTGGTCGTTATGCTTGGTGCCAGTTTAGCAGGTTCCGGTTCCACTGGTTACTATGTTCTGATTCTATCCTTGATATCTACTATTCCTTATAATAAAAAAATGCCTACGTCCAAACTGATGATGCCTTTGGGTTTTGCTACTAACCACCCTTTGCTTCCTTTCAATGTAGCACTATTCTATGGCGTCACTGTCAGTGTACTTGAAACTGCAGGTTACACAGGCGGGATTTCTATGACGAGATTTGCAGTCGTGAATTTCATCCTGTCTCTTGGTTTCTTGGTGTGGAGTTTGGTTGCTTATCGTCTTCTGCCAGATCATCCAATTAGGGAAGAAGAAGTTAATGCATATGATGAGGCTGCGGCTGCGGCTGAAATTGATGTTATGCCTGCATGGAAAGAATACTGTACCATTGCTGCATTTATCATCGGTGTTGTTGGTATGATGCTTATGAACATGCTGGGCAATGCTGCCTTTGTCATTCCTGGCCTTGCTGGAGCATTCTTGCTATTCATCAACGTCCTTGACTTCAGGGAAGTCCGGGATAATATGGGTGCACCTGTAATCATTATGATGGCTGGTGTTATCGGCGTTGCTGATGCTCTGGCTAACTCAGGATTTACAGCTATGATTGGTAAGGAAGTAGCGAATGCATTGGGTACTGGTATCAGTCCATTCATTCTTATCTTAATTTTCGCACTTCTAACTAGTACCTGTGCTACTTTTACTGGTTCAAATATGGGATCTGTATTCATCTTTGCACCAATTGCTATTGCAACCAGCCTGAGCTTGGGAATTAATCCTGCTGCTGCAGCAACTGCAGTTGTTATCTCTGGATGGAACGGCGGTTACATGCCAATCGATGGTATGCCTGCTATGATCTTGGGTATGGGTAAATATAAGCTTCCACAGTTCTGGCTGTACTCAGTACCTATGTACCTGATCCGGATTGTAGCACTATGTGTTGGTGCTATGGTTATGTTCCCGTAAGCTGATAAGGAACTATGAAAAAACTAAACTGAAAGATTTACGTCTTAAGTCTTTTTAAATATCAAATGAACCTCCGTAAAGGATAGCGTCAGGTAGTACCTGAAACAAATTTGTCATGACATGGATTACTCCATCGGCTTTGTTGGCATATTACTATGCTTAGCGAGACCTTTGCCTAATAAATGGGCAAAGGTCTCTTTGTTGTGGAAAACTCCTACTCAGCGCATTTGGAGGGCCATCGTTAAATGCTGGGGTAAATGAGAGTACTATTATCATACAAGCGCTGATTCCTATGGATCCCAGCAGAATTAAAATACCGGCACTGATTCTTATGGTGCCCAGCAGTCTGGCGTACCTGGTGCGTGTCGCTATAGAACTCTAAAAGATGGGGATATCCACTGCCAGAATACTACTGCTCAGGAATGTGATGAAAAAGGAAAGAAATCCGAATATAGATGTTTTAGGTTTTTATCCATTGAGGACTTGTATTAATATCTTTAATTATGCATCCCAGACGGAGGCTTTTTATTTTTGTCTTATCTATGGTTTTCTCTAAAAGTGAATATAAGTGAATGAAAAATAGATATAATCCACAATAAGAAACCCTATAAAAATAGGAGGTTTTTTAGTCAATAACATTCACTTTGTCACTTCGGGAGCAGGAGCTCCCTTAACAGATTTGCTGAATTAAATTGGGTGAATTGTTCTTAGGGGAGTTCACTAAACTGGATACTTGATGAGCTTCCATTAAATCTTCAGAGAGTGGCTTTAATAATTCATTAAGATATTCAGTATCAGTGATTGAAGGGTCCAACCAGGTCCTCTCATCCTCCGGTTTTAATATCACCGGCATCCGATCGTGAATATTGCTCATTAGCTCATTCGGACTAGTCGTAATAACAGTGCAGGAATAAAAGGTCTCACCATCTGGTGATTTCCATTGCTCCCATAAGCCAGCCATAGCGAATAGTTCATCTGTTTTAAGCTTGATGCGCATCGGGGTTTTCGTTTTATCTTCATGACACTTCCATTCATAAAAGCTATCGGCAATCACTAAACAACGCCTTTTTTTATAAGCATTACGAAAGCTGGGTTTTTCAGCTATTGTTTCTGCCCGAGCATTGATCATTTTATAGCCTATTTTCATATCTTTTGCCCATGGTGGGATTAATCCCCAACGCAGGTAGCCAAGTCGGTTTTTCTCTCCATCGTTGATAACAGATAAAACAGAATGTGACGGGGCGACATTATAGCTCGGATTATAAAGTTCTTCTTGAATCGCAGCCTCAATATCGAAACGATCCACAATATCATCGAGTTTAGCAAATAAAGTATAACGGCCACACATACAGGTCACCTCCGGGTTTAGATGGGATTATTGTAGCAATTGATGATGAGTACAAGCAAAAGAGGCATTCCAGAGGATACTCAGATATGAGCATCCCTGAAGGTCCTAAAACAAAAAATGAAAGGAATTATTCTTCTACTTTCACACCGATAATGTCAATGAATTTAATGCATTTCATATCATTGTTTTGTTTCTGGACCCACACTTCTTTTGTCCATTCATTTAACCGGGTGATGGACCCTGTCAACTCTTCGGAAAACCCGTCGGACCATACAGTAAAGGTAAGTGGTAAATGGAATTCCCTCGCGTAATGAATTTTTTCTTCAAATTCTTCTATTTGGTACATATCCAATATTGGCTTATCCTGCTTATGATAGTCCCTATACAATCCATTAAGCATTTCTACGTGTTCGGGCAACATAAAGGAAGTAGCCCACTTTTTAGCTCCGCGGTCATTTATACGTTTACTCATCGATAAAACCTCCCTCTGTTATTATATACAAACATTTGTTCTTACAAGTGCTATGGAAAATAAATTTTTATTGCTTTAAAAGGGAAATTATTACATATGGCGAATCCCTGTTTAAAAGGGGGAATTATAAATGGACGATAAGGTTGTTCCTATTCTTGGACGCTTTTTTATTTGCAGGATTTTCTCTATTTTTCTCGAAATATGAGATAAAAAGGAGGGACATTATGGAGCAGATATGGAATTGTTCTGAATGTAGTGGAGAAATATCGGATGAGCGGGAATTTATTGATAATGGTGGGATATGCGATGATTGCTACAGTACTCCTTTCAGACAGAAAATAGCTTCAAAGAAACCGACTGTAGGTGGCTGATCATTATGGCTAAACTTATCACGTTGAAGCGAGCTGCTGAAGAGATAAAAAGGTTGCAGGAGTATATTAGCCTGGTGGAATCATATGAAGCTGACACGATTGATATGCTCCTCATAAAAGAATATGCAAAAACAAATAGCCTTAAAGAGGCAGTCAGTATTTTAAATACACGAGGATACACACATACGATCGATGGGGAGCCGATTGATCAGCAATATGCAGTATCGGTAATCAAAGGAAAGACAACCGACGAATTACATAAGATATTAAAGTCGGGTTATTTATTAAAAACCCGAAAGAATAGAAATCGTGGATAAAGCCCCAAGGGGTGCTTTTTATATAAAAGGAATAACTTACATACGCCTTCATGCCTGAGTTAATGCTACTTTCATGCTACTATTAAGCAGAGGTGATTGTCAGGTGTTTGTTTCACCAATGCTATTACACAAGTCAGACGAACCGTTTGACAACGAGGAGTGTATCACGGAGCTCAAGCTTGATGGAATCCGTTTGTTGCTATCCAAATTTAATAATCAAATAAAGTTATATACGCGGCATAATAACGAGGTAACTTCCAAGTTCCCGGAGCTGCAGCAAATAGACATTCCGGATGGTACAGTCCTGGATGGAGAATTAATTGTCTCGGATGACGAGGGGAAACCGGACTTCGAGTCCATGATGGAGAGGTTCCAATCGAAGCGATCCCGGCATGCCATTCAATATTGTGTATTCGATGTGATATATCATAAAGGCGAGAAAGTGGCCCATCTGCCGTTACGCGAAAGGAAAGAGCTGCTCGAGTCTCTCGTCGATAATGATGAGCATATTGCAAAGATTCAGTGGATGTACGGAAACGGCCAGGCATATTTTGATTTGGTAAAGCAGATTGGTCTTGAGGGAATTGTACTGAAGCGCGCCGATTCAAAGTATCAGATAAAGAAACGGTCGCACGATTGGCTGAAGGTCATTAATTATCAATATGCAGATGCGGTAATCACCGGCTTGAGAAAAGGTGAGTTCGGGTTACTGTTGGCCTTTGAGGAAGATGGTAAGCTTAAGCCTGGTGGAATAATGGAGTTTATGACACCAGCTGCAAAGAAAGAATTCTACGGCCAGTACCATGATTTGATTGTGGATGAAGATAAAAAGTTCACCTTCATTGAACCGAAGATTAAGTGCCGTGTTAAATTCAGAAATTATACGAAGTCGGGGCTATTAAGGATCCCGTCATTCGTTGAATATATATCTTAAACGTCTATCCAAATTAAAATGTACCCTATGTATAGGGCATTTTAAAAAAAGGTCAGGCAGCCTGAAGAAGATGATCTCTGTATTGAACAGGGGTCATCTTTTTCTATATATAATATTTGGAAAAGGAGTTACTATATACCTATAAATAGTTTATAGGAGATGTTTAAAATTATGTTGCTATCATCTGTGCAGGCTTTGGATTCATTTTTGAAACGTCTATTAAATGAAGCACCTGACTTAATAGAAACTTATATTAATAACCAATCGATTTCCTTTGTTAAATTAAATGAAGATGAGATATATGATGAAGATAGTTTTCTAGAATATTCTTTTAAAATCAATAACAAAGATCATGTCTTTCAGATTCAGTTTTGGGAAAATAGTGATGCTTCTCCATACCGATTGGAAATACGAACACCTGATAATAAGAGTTACCAGATTACTTGTTTACATCTTAAGAAAATAGGATTTACAACGAGTGAACCAACAATTGAGTTTAAGCAAATTGTGAAAGTATCCGGGCAAGGCGGGGACAATCAACGAATAAAAAGAAACATGTGTGATCTATTAGAGGAAGAAGGATTGCTTCGCAAAGAACCTAAGAGAGCTGAATATTGGCATATTGGAACTTACGACACAAATAGAGAACAATGGTCAGAAAAATATACAACCGAGGGATTTATAAGAGACTTCTTTAAAGTTGCACTGATCTTAGCTCATTGTAGAGGAAATAGAGGGATTGATTTAGGAGAAGTGCCCGAACAAGTGCTTGATTTTCATACAAACCAAATGATTGAAGATGTGGAGTATGATTTTACAGGAAATCAAATATCGGCATTTAGATATAAGGAACTTAGGGAACAATGGGAAGAAATAGGGATACTTGGAGAAAAATTTGCTTTAGCCTATGAAAGAGAATGGCTATTAAATAATAATAGGCGTGATTTAATTCAAAAAACATCCCATGTTTCACAGTATGACAGCGGTGCTGGTTATGATATTTTATCATATGAACTAGATGGGAGACCAAAGTATATAGAAGTTAAATCTAGCAAAGGAAAGAGTAACTCATTTGAGATATCATCCAATGAATGGAAAAGAGCCAAACAATACGGAGAGAAATATTTTATTTACAGAGTTGCAGATGTATTAAATGATCCAAAAATAGAAATATTGAAGAATCCTTATCGATTATTCAAGAACGAAAAAGTTAGTCTTGAGCCTACTAGTTACAAACTGAAATATTAAAATGAGTCGGCCTGCTTACCTTGCGGGTCTCCTTTAAAATTTCTAAAAGAAAATTAATTAAAAAGTGAAAAGATGTTTTCGTCAACTCTTTAACCATTTAATTTAAATGTTTTTAGCTGCTTGTATTGCCAAGAAAAAGCGATGTCTCTAAGGCATCTCTTTATATTATTTATCTCGGTATAAAGACTCATGCGGTTATATCTGCATTCACTGCATTCGTCATATTACCTTCCATGTCCATAAGGAAGGGTTGGGCGGCAGCACTACGGACTGAACAGAAAGGGAGATACACCCTTCTGTCATTCCATACGTGTCGCTTCGGCACTAAATGGCCCGATAACCACGGTCTGTACGGCCCTCGGCCTACATTCCGTAGGTTCCTGTTCCATTTGCGGCATTCCGCTGCACCGAACGAGCCGGGAGACTTGAAAGAGGCGAGATGAAAAGAATAAAGGCCAAAAAGGACAGCAGCCGTGAAGGCTGCTTTTTGTCGTCATTTTCCCCTTTTTCCTTCCGAATCGTAATACTACGCAAACACTTGATCAGGTCTATAAACATGACCTTCTGTCACATTTGTGGCATCTCAACACTTTTACATGAAAAACATTATGCAAATGGTAATAATTACATGATTTTCAGAAAATATGATACTATAATAGTTGGAATATTTCGACTAAATATCTGATATATCAAAAATAACATATGATTTATTTATGGAAGAATAAAACTCAAAAGAGTAAGTATGAGATACAGGTTATGAAATTTGCTAGTGCGATGCATTAATAAGAATTAGGTAAGTCAGCATGTAAATTAGAATAATTAGGTGGGGATTAAATGTCGAAAGGTCTAAATATTAAACAACAAAAAGCAGTCGAAACTACAGAGGGGCCAGTACTTATTATCGCCGGGCCGGGTTCTGGTAAGACATTTACACTTGTTGAAAGGATATATCATTTAATTACTGAAAAGAATGTTGCGGCAGAAAACATTTTGGTCGCTACGTTTACGGAAAAAGCCGCTCAGGAATTAATGACGCGTGTATCGAATCGTCTACATGACACAGGTATTTTCTTTAATTTAAATGAAATGTATTTAGGTACGATTCATTCAATTTGTTTACGCATTTTAGAGGAAAATCGAGAGTTTACAAGACTTAAGAAAAATTTTATGCTGATGGATCAATTTGATCAACAATATTTTCTTTATCAGAAAATGAACCAATATTTACAGTTGTCAAACATTGAACTAATAATCAGTGAAAGGTCTTCACGATGGAAGAATGCAGCAACGCTTTTACAATGGATCAATAAAATCAGTGAGGAAATGCTGAACGTGGAAAAATTGAAATGCTCATCTGAACTGCAGATTCAGGCTTTAGGCTTTTGTTACGAGCTATATCAGCAGCATTTGGAGGAAGAAAACGCACTGGATTTTTCTACGATTCAATTAGAGGCTTATCACTTGTTACAGGAGCATCCTGAGATTACGGAGCAGCTAAGTGAAAAACTCCAGTATCTTATGATCGATGAATATCAGGATACAAATACGATTCAAGAAGAAATCATCTTTTTATTGGCGGGTAAAAGACAAAATATTTGTGTAGTAGGGGATGATGACCAGGGCCTTTATCGTTTCCGAGGAGCAACGATTCGTAACATTTTAGAATTTCCGTTAAAGTTTGAAAAAGGCCAATGTAAACAGGTTGAGCTGTCTGTTAACTATCGCTCTCATCCTATGATTATTCAATTTTATAATCAGTGGATGCAACAAAATAATTGGACTCATGAAGGAAAAACATTTAGATACGATAAAAAAATCGAAGCTCATGAAGGGCTTCACCCACACAGCAGAACAGTGGTAAAAGTATCAGGTGAAGATGGTTTGGGAAATTGGGAAGAAGAAGTATACCAATTTCTTATTTCTATGAAAGAAAAAGGGCAGTTGACTGACTGGAATCAAGTCGCCTTCTTATTCCGGTCTGTTAAGAGTAGTAAGGTCGTTGCACTGGCCAATTATTTAGAGGAAAGGAGCATCCCTGTCTATTCTCCACGGTCCAACATGTTTTTCGAAAGAGAAGAAGTACGCCTCCTCATCGGAGCTTTCATGTTTCTTTTTCCGCAATTTCCTCATGTGAGAAAATGGAACGACCATGCACATTTACCGGAGTGGGAAACTTATGACCTTTATTTGAGGGAATTTGCAGATGAACTAAGAAATCCAGAAAACAAAGAATTGTTAAAGTGGTGCCAGCGCAGAGCACAGAAGCATATGAATCTGCAGCAAAATACTGATTACTCGTTTGCTAGCCTTTTTTACCAATTACTACAGTTCGATTTGTTTAATCGTTATTTGGAGCAGGATTCATATAAAGTAAAAGACAGCAGGGCAGTACGAAACCTGTCTTTATTTTCAAAGCTATTAACAAAATTTGAGTATCTGCACCGGGTAACAGTTTTTACTCCGAAGACAATTAACAACCACTTAACGACTTTCTTTAATCAATACTTGAGGTTCCTAATTAATGGCGGGATAAATGAGTACGAGGATGAATCAGAATATGCACCGAGCGGATGTGTCTCATTTTTAACAATTCACCAATCAAAGGGGTTAGAATTTCCAGTCGTTATAGTCGGTTCATTAGACGCTGTTCCTAGAAAACAATACAGTGACTTAGACGAAATTCTCCAACAAGGCTACTATCGAAAAGAACCATTCGAACCATTGGATCAAACAAAAAAGTACGATTTTTGGAGGCTATATTATACTGCTTATTCAAGGTCTCAGAATCTTCTTGTACTAAGCTGCCAAGAAAACAAGTCTAGCGGCCGTGGTTCTAGAAATGTTCCATCAAAGCCATTTGCAGAATCTTATAGTACACTTAAAAGCTGGAGAGAAATAGATACTATTTTTGATCTGGATCTTGAACATATAAAAGATATGAATATTAAAAAAGAGTATTCTTTCACGTCTCACATTAATATTTTTGAATCGTGTGCCTTGCAGTACAAATTTTATAAAGAATTTGAATTTGCGCCTGTTCGGCAGGGGGCAACTTTGTTTGGTACACTTGTTCATCAGACTATTGAGGATATTCATAAATCAGCTCTTCGAGGCGAGGAATCTTTAATTAATGAAGGGAATATTCAAGACTGGTTTAATTCTAATTACAGTAATCTCGTTATAAGAGAGCGTGTTTATTTGGCTCCCCAAACACAAGCAGCAGCGTTAAAACAGGTTCTGAAATACGTAGACCGTCAAAACAATAGCTGGTCTCATATTAAAGAAGCTGAAGTGGATGTTTCTTTAGTAAAAGACGACTATATTTTAAAGGGAACGATTGATTTAATTCGCGGTGAAAATGATACAGTAGAGATTGTAGATTTTAAATCAGAAAAAAAACCAGATATGGCTAGGGATTCTGATATACTTAATCACTATAAGCGCCAACTGGAAGTGTATGCTCATCTAGTTGAAGAAAGAACAGGTCAAACAGTGAGCAAGATGCATCTGTATTACACTGGCGAAGAAAATAGCAGCCCGTATGTGTCATTTCCTAAAGATACACGATCCATTGATCAAACAATCACAACTTTTGATAAAATTGTTAAACGAATAGAGAACAAGGACTTTTCAATTAAAGAGCGACCAATAAAACATTGTGGTAACTGTGATATTCGCTTTTATTGTGATAAGAAATTGTAAGGAGAGAAATTCCATTGAGTAAATATGAAGAGTCCATAAACGTGGACAAATACGAATTTGAGCCAATTAAAGGATATCCCATGTTGAATTGGCAGGGGAAACGCCCGTTTAGTTCAACGCAATATTATCCTGCACAATTAAAAGAGACTCATGGAGAAGCTGTAGATAGTTGGATAAACAAGATATTTTGGGGAGATAATCTACAGGTGATGAGTCACTTATTGAAAGAATATAGAGGGAAAATAGATTTAATATACATTGATCCGCCATATGATTCTAAGGCAGACTACAAAAAACGAATTAAACTTAAAGGAAAACGGATTGACAGTGACCTTAGCTCTTTTGAAGAAAAACAATATACTGATATTTGGAGTAATGATGATTTTCTTCAATTTATTTATGAAAGAATAGTGTTATTAAAAGAGTTACTATCTGATACGGGAACCATCTATGTTCATTGTGACTGGCATAAAAGTGGATATATTCGATGCATACTTGATGAAATATTTGGTCCGCAGGCGTTTAAAAACGAGATTATATGGCATTACTACAATAAGATGCAGGGGAATATTAATAGATTTGCATCAAATCACGATAATATTTTGATTTATACGAAATCAAAAGAATTTACATTTAATAAAATTAGGGAATTAAGAGAAACACCAATCCGACAAATCAAAAGGGTTTGGAGTAGTGAGACTCAATCGCTTGTTAATGCAAAGGACGAAGAAGGAAATATTGTTTATATTGATTCGACTCATAGAACTATAGATGATGTTTGGAAATTATCGATGCTGCAACCAGCTGATAAAATTGAGCCCACAGGATATCCTACACAAAAGCCTGAAAAACTGTTACAGCGAATAATAGAAGCTTCAAGTAGTCCTGGCGACTTAATTTTTGACTGCTTTATGGGATCGGGCACAACACAAACTGTTGCTATGAAACTTGGACGTCGCTTTATTGGCGCAGACATTAACTTAGGGGCTATACAGACTACTACAAAAAGATTAATAAAAATATTAGACAAAACAGAGGAAGTAATCCCTGGTTTTGAAATTTTTAATGTTAATAATTATGAGGTTTTCCGTAATCCAGTACAAGCAAAGGAGCTTCTGATTGAAGCATTAGAAATACAACCAATATATAACAACGTACTGTATGATGGTGAAAAAGATGGGCGTATGGTGAAACTTATGCCGGTCAACAGAATTGCTACTAAAGCTGATTTAAATGAACTCATTACCAATTTTGATTACAAAACTTTTGAAAAACGGCAGCAAGAAAGACCAAATCATCCCGTAGAAAAATTGCTCCTAGTCTGTATGGGACACGAACCAGATTTAGCAGCCGTTTTAGAACAGGAAACAGGGTATAAATTGGATGTTGAAGTGGTCGATATCTTGAGAGATAAATCAAACCTTGAATTTAAGCGCGATTCAGAAGCAGAAATCGAAATTGAGAATAATAAACTTGTAGTAAAGAATTTCTACCCAATGAATCTTCTTCAAAAACTGAGCCTTATGAAAGAGAATGTTGAAGATTGGAAGGAGCTTGTCGAGTCGATAATGATTGATTGGAATTACGATGGAGCAGTATTAGAGCCAGCTGTCGTTGACATTCCTGAGAAAGATGATTTTGTAAAAGGAATTTATGAGATCCCAGAGGATGTTGGAACAATCCGGATAAAAATTACTGATCTTCTCTCTGAATCATTTGAGGTGAGTATAGACAATGGCTAGTACAAAAGAATTCGCGTTAGACTTTGCTTTTTTCAATTATTTAAGGGATTTCTACGAGGAAAATCGTGGTCGAATTCGTAATAATTATCGCACGCTGTCAAAGAAGTTTCTGGATTTTAATGATTCTACAAATCCAGATTCTTATCTCCGAACTCCTCAGTTTGAAGCTTTGGAAATGTACATTTTCTTTAAGGAATACCTAGATAATAGACAAGTCCATCAGACATTTGAGGATTGGTATTACAGGAAAAATGGATTTGAGAAGAGAACTGATTTTGGATTTACAGTTGGCGAGCAAGGTACCATATTTAGTATTGATGTGGAACAGTATAAAAGTGTATTTGCCCGCATGAAAAAATTTGCTCAGGATTATCCAAACTATATCTTTGCTTTAACAATGGGTACAGGAAAAACCATTTTGATGGCAACTTGCATCTTTTATGAATTCTTATTGGCCAATAAATTTCCAAAGGATAAAAAATATTGTCATAATGCACTGGTGTTCGCGCCAGATAAAACGGTGTTGCAATCACTTAAAGAAATTCAAACGTTCGATAGAGCAAAAGTTGTGCCATCCGAGTATTTAAGCTGGCTTAATACACACTTAAAAATTCATTTTTTAGAGGATACCGGTACAACTTTAAACACAATTGACCGTTCAAAATATAATATTATTATCTCTAATACACAAAAAATTATTTTAAAGCGACAGCATAAAGAAAAAAGTAAAATTGATCAACTATTCAGTGCCCCGTCTTTTGATAAAGGATCCGCATATGATGACATAGCTGATCTATATGGATTTGCTCAGCCAGAGGATGAAGGAGAGTTAATCGACAATCAGAGGTTTTCCAAGCTAACTAGGCTTGAGCAACTAGGAATATTCGTCGATGAAGCCCATCATTCATTCGGTAATGTTTTAGCAAAGGATATGGGTTTGAAAACGGCCAAAACAAGTTTAAGACTAACAATCAATGAATTGGCAAAGTCTTTAGAGAAATCAGGAACATCGGTAGTGGCTTGCTACAACTATACCGGTACACCATACGCTGGAAAAGAAGTCTTTCCTGAGGTTGTATATGCATATGGTTTAAAAGATGCTATTGATAAAAAGTATCTAAAAAAGGTTACTGTTAATGGATACACGAATCCTAAATCAAAGGAGTTTTTGAACCTTTCAGTCAAAGGATTCTGGGAAAATTACGGTGAAAACCGTTATGAAGGCATGCTGCCGAAGTTGGCCATCTTTGCTAGTACGATTGAGGAACTCAAGAATGAGTTAAAGCCAGCTTTGGAAGAGATATTAAACGAATTAAATATACCGCTTCATAAAATATTAGTAAATGTCGGCGATGACAAGTTAACGACAAACGATGACATACGAGAATTTAATCGGTTGGATAACCCTTCATCAGATAAACAATTTATTCTTCTGGTAAACAAAGGGCGAGAAGGATGGAATTGTAGATCATTATTTGGTGTTTCGTTATTTAGAAAACCGAAGTCTAAGATCTTTGTTTTACAGGCCACAATGAGATGTTTGAGGGCAATTGGAAGTGTTCAGGAACGAGCGAATGTTTATCTTTCAGAAGAAAATATGCAAATTCTTGAAGAGGAATTAAAGCAAAACTTCCGGATGAGTATCGATGAGCTGTCCAAAAAAGACAGTGTTAATGAGACCTATACTATTAAATTAGTGCCGCCTTCAGTTAAATTAAAAGTAAATCGTAAGAAGAAGCTACACGAATTAAAAGAAAAAGAGCTCGTTAATGCAGTTGACTTTGAATTTGAGAAAGTCGATCTTGAAAAATACAAATTGATTCATATAGAACAAAGTGGATTAGTTGGCGGAAAGATTAATAGAAAAGTTAGTGAGGATCTCTCTGACTTCCGTGAAAAAAGAGAGTTCAGCGAACTTACACTTGTGGCCGAAATATCAAGATACTTAAATCGCTCATGCATTGAGCTTCATAAAATTCTAGCTGGATCTAAGCAGGGGTACGAAAAGGTATTGGACTACGTCAATAAATATAACGAACTGCTCTATGACTTAATTATTCCAAAACTGTTTAACGAATTATATACATTGGAAAGTTACGAGAAAAAGGAAACGAAAGAGATTTATTTGGTTAAAGAACCTAAAGAAGGCTATTATCAAATGACAGCTAACCCTAAACTGGTAGTTGAGATTAATGACACTAATTTTAAAGGCTTTGTTGACAAAAGTTTCCATTTGGACACATACTGTTTTGATTCTACGCCGGAGAAGAAATTTTTTGAAGAAATTGTTTGTCATGAGGATATAAAAAAGATTTACTTTACTGGTATGCTGACACACGGCCAGTCGGACTTCTTTATTCAATATATAGACCCTGACTCCAACACAGTAAGAAGCTATTATCCCGATTTTTTAATCGAAAAAACTGATGGGAAAATGCTGATTGTCGAGGTTAAGGGCGATAATAAAATTGATGATCCAATCGTACGTGCTAAAGAGAAAGCCGCAAATGAAATAGCTAATGCAAGTGAAATGGATTATCGGATTATTTCTGGGAGTCAGGTTAATAACGGTAACTCATCATCAATTTTTGATGAAATTTATTAGATAATCTTTAAAAAGGTTGCTCAAGGATTCTGAATTATGAGCCTTTTTATTAATTGGTGCTGTCAACATAAAATGGATTAGTAATAACAAGAAACCTAAACAAAGCAGACAAAAATCCCTATGTATAAAACATCAGAGTATTAAAAAGAAACAGTTTCATAAAGTTTATGAGCAGTTGAGCTTAATTCCTTTACAGTTTTCATTTTATCGAGCCTTGACTACATGTAGTCAAGGCTCGATTTGATAAGTGATTGTTTATAACTTAAGCAAGGTTTCCTGTAAATAGCCGGCCAGCGTATTTATTTTGAATACCCCTTGAATACCCTTTACATAAAGTCGGTTAAGATCCGAGGAAACCTAAAAGGGAAAAACGTTGATTTAAAGCAGATAATTATTTTCCATATTATGGAAAATAATCCCACCTTTGAAAGAACGTAAAAAACATACTTTATCTCACGCAATTTAAAGAAAAGTTAAATGTAAGAATTGGTGGATGTTTGTGTTACCCGGATTTACCAGGTCACTCGTAGGGTTTCCAAGCTAATAAAATGACAACTTTTTAGATGAAATTTTCACAGGATAATTTGGGAGGGTTAGTAAATATCAATTGGATAACAAAACAAGCTAATCTATAATAATTATAGAAAACAAAAAACGCCTAACCCCTTATGCGGGGCTCGAACCCGCGACCTCAACTTTCATGCTAATCATTGGAGGGCATGGGTGCATTGGTTTATTAAGTCTTTTTCTAAGCTTCAACGTTGCTTGAAAGAATTTTCGAGGGCAAAATACCTTTAATTGGGAGGGTAAGCATCCGGATTTTTTTACAATCACGTTGCTGGTAACGTTTATGAAAATGTTTTTTAATAATTCCAATTAGATCTTTTCGAGGAGGAAGTTGATACGGCTGCAACTGGTTCAGCCGTTCAAGATATCCGAATTATGATAACTCGTTAAGATGTAGCAAGACCTATCCTCAATTCATAGAAAAACTTTTTATTTAAAATTATGTTTATTTCCCCTGCATTTAACTAAAAGTAAAGTTGCTGGACAAAAGATTAAAGATGGAAATAAAAATGACTAAGATTCCAGATAGTCACATAAAGAATACGATAAAGATAACTGTTCATGTTTTGTTCATGTTTATGTTTAATATTGGTCTTATTTATGTTTAGTGTAAACGAATGAACGTTGATTTAATGGGTTTTATAAAGTCCGTTTGTTCATGTTTATATGGTTAATAGATGGGCGGCATGATGTAATAACGCCCTCAAACCCTTGATATGAATGGGTTTTGGAGTAAGATGAGAGTGGTTTGCTAACATTTTGCTAACATTGAGGTAAATTAACGGAGGCTTCTCATGAGTTCAGCGAACTTTTGAGAGGCTTCTTTTTTCATCTCTTGGGTTACGTGGAGATACACATTTTTCGTAATTTGATCGTCAGTATGACCTAAACGATCCATGATTTGTTCGAGAGTGACACCTGCCTCGGCAAGAAGTGACGTGTGCGTGTGTCTTAGACTATGCGGTGTTAAATCTTCATTTAAGCCTGCGATAGCGAGCAGCCTTTTCATTCGGTCTCGTACGGTTTTAATCACAATAGGATAACCATATTGTCGCTCCATTTTGGCAAAAATAAAATCTTGGTTATAGTAAGCAGCACCTAACTTCTCAATAACTTCCTCCTGAACTTTTTTATGCTCCTTCAAAGCATCTATGACATCTTCGTCCACGATGATTTTCCTTCGTGATTTTTTTGTCTTTGGAGTGACCAGTTGATACTCTAGCGTATTATTTTTTGGATTATAATACGTTTTAGTGATGCTGATCGTGTGGTTCACGAAATCGACATCCTTCCACTTGAGTGCCACTAATTCACCAACTCGAATACCTGTATACGAAAGAATTAGATACATCAAGTAATCGTGTTACAAACCATGTTCCTTGGCTGTCTTTAAAAATAGGGCAAGCTCTTCCTTTTCAAGATACTTTGGGACTTCTTCCTCCTCCAGCTGTTCAATGGTCTTCTTATCTTTTTTGAGATAGGCGAATTCTGTTGGATCTTTTTTTATGAGTTCAAATTCTAACGCCTTTCGAAAAATCATCCTGCTAGTACGATGAATCCCCTCTCTTGTGCTATCTGAGTATCCTTGGTCCTTTAAATCGTTTAACGCATCTTGATACCGTTTAGCAGTAATGTCTTTTAACTTTAATTGGCCAAAGTAAGGCAGCAATTTCCCGATTTCATGAAGACGGACTCGTATGGTTCCGGGCTTTACATCTTTTGCCTCACTATAGATGGGAAGCCATTCGTTTGCAAAATCGCTAAACGTCTGACTGGTTTCCTCGATATAGAATCACTGCTCTAGCTCATGAATCAGAGCAGTAGCAGCTATTTCAGCCTCTTTCTTGGTTATAAAACCGCTTTTGGTCTTTTGTTTTCGTTTACCAGTCACTGGATCAATTCTGATGTCCACCACATAAGCCCATTTGGATCCGCAGTTGCAGTTCTACTTCTTGCACGTACAGCCTCTCCTATAGAAATGTCCTTTCATTTCATTGAATGACCTCTCTTTCCATGTTTTTTGTTTACAAATGTCCATTATGCCCGATTAGAAAGTGAATAATTCGTTATCTGTAACAAACAGGGAGAAAGTCAGTGGCCTTTTAATTAACGAGGAAGGTTAGTACGAAAGCGGTCTTGTCATAATGGGATTTTAAATAACTGCGAAAAAAACGCTATCTAAATTTAAAGGGGTAGTTAAAATGTAATAACTAATTCGAACGAGTATTATTTTTATTCACGGTTGCTTTCCTTTAAAGCTGAGATAATGCCTTTTTCTTGTTCCACTAACGGGTTAGTACAAAAAGAATGCTTAGTTCTAGAGTGATTTGGAATAAAATAACATACAAAAGCAAACTAGATTTTTCTAGTTTGCTTTTAAAATAATTTATGAAGGTATGTAATTGTCTCGAATATTAGTGAAGAAATTTATTAAATTTTGATCTAAATTATTGTTTTTTGATAAAACAAATTCGACAAGGGACATTTGAGTAACTGTTCCTTGTTTTAAGAGGGATTGAACATACGTACCTTCAATCATTTGAAGGTACTCAATATATTCTTGTTCATTAGAATTTGGCATTACCATAGCAGCAGTAATTAAAGCATTTTCAACTTTTTCAAATTCCTTACTAAAAACGTTATCTTCGCTTAATTGATTATAAAGTGCAGCACCATAATTGAAACATAACTGGGAGGATAGATTTGCAAAAACAAACCAGTATTGGTTAGGGGTAGGTCTTTCACCACTTTTTATAAAATCATAAAAAAAAGAAGCAGTTTGAGATAATAAATATTTTAAATTAGATGCTGCTACGCTCCAATTAGGTGTGTCAATCATATAATTCTTTACATTTCTGTTCATTTCATATTGGAGATCTTCTAAATTAATAACCCCATTAGTAAACGTAATTGACGACATTTGTATTTCTCCTTTTAAATTATAGATTAATATAGCTAGATAATTCCTAACGAAAAAACAGGTAGCAATTTACGCGTCCGCCTTCTATTCCTTACAGGTAACCAATTATCTTCTTAGTACTATTTTACTATAGTGATAAACAAATTCAATTAATTACAGTT
The DNA here is from genome assembly GCF_002860125.1 of Bacillus canaveralius. Taxonomy (GTDB): domain Bacteria; phylum Bacillota; class Bacilli; order Bacillales; family Cytobacillaceae; genus Bacillus_BJ; species Bacillus_BJ canaveralius. The sequence continues at coordinate 4,477 of NZ_PGVA01000029.1, read as the reverse complement.
ATATTTATTATTCTCCATTTATTGGACCGGTAGAGTAATTTTCACTGAGGTATATATATAAGTTGAATTAAAGATTTTCCTGAATTGCATTTGACTCCATCCTTACACAAAGGCGGTCAATGACTTTCATAGGATTTATATTTTCCATAAAGGTATGGACGTTTTTCCGAATTTCAGCTGCCGTATAGTAGAAAACATTGTTGATGACGTCGGATTTCAGCCATTTCCAAAGCCCCTCCACAATATTCAGTTGATGGCTGTAGGGTGGCAAAAATACAAGTTTCAGTCTTCCTTCCATTTCCTTGAGGAAGGGTTCAAGCATATTTGCATGGTGAATCCTCGCATTGTCCAGGATCATGACAATGTTCCCGGTCGGATAGGCTTCTGTTACTTTGTTAAGGAAGGCAAGGAATTCTTCTGCCGTGTATTGCTCTTCCTCCTGCCATACGATTTCACCAGTGACGTAATCAACGGTTGCCAATAGTTTTACGCCACGATGTTTGCCGGTGGTTTTAATGATTCTTTACTTTCCTTTCTCAAACCATGTGTACTGTAGCGCCTGGTAATCACGGATCATGCTTTCATCTTCGAACAAAATGTGATCAATTTCGCCATTATCGTATTTTTTTTACCTCAGGGAAGGTGGTTTCGACAAATTCTTTTTGCTTTTCTTCGTCAGCTGCAGCTAGGGTGTAGGTGGGCTTTGTGTAACTCATACCCATTCGCGCCATCAATTTCGACACACCCCGGATGGAGTATTCATGTCCGAACTCACGGAGAATGTACGACCTGATGATATCTAGCGTCCAGTTAAACTTGGCAGGAAAACCGCACTCATGAGGGAGTCGGGCAACAATGGTCTGTCTCAATTGTTCCTGCTGCTCAACCGTTAACCGTGTCGGCTTTCCACTTGAAAACTTCATAGAAAGACCTTCCAATCCGTTTTTTTTATAGGCTCGGATATAGGTTCCAACGGTTCTATCTGTGCGGTTAAGAATGGTTGCAATTTTGTTATTGGTATTTCCCAAAAGATGCAGGCGAATTGCCTGGTAACGTTCATACATGCGACGATCTTTTTCTGATTTCAGTCTCTTCTCAACTTCCTGCAATTCGTCAACAGTGGATGTCATTATACATCACCGCCCATTCATGATAAATCTCTATTCGACGTGTGATGTACAAAAATCCTTCCCAAATCAGGAAGAAAAACTTAAGTTCATTCTATATAGCAAAGTTAATAATTGATGATGCGAATAATCTTCAACACGTAAAATCTCATTCGGATATTCGAAAAGCTATGTTTGAAAATAAATTGCTTGTGCAGAGGATTGCTGAGTATATGGATGACGGGAATGTAATGGAGGAAATTGGAAAATTTACTAATCAAACAAATTAAATACTAATTGAAAAATGCCTCGTTACATGGTTTTTATTAAAGGATAAAATCAAGTACACGTAGCATTTTTTATTGTTATTTTTGTCGATGTTAAAACATGCATAACCTTCTTCAGCTTATTTTTAAATGTAAATTATAGCAAAGATTGTAGAAAGGTTTATGGTAAAATATACAATGAAAGGGAGTAACTAAAAACAAACTGAAGTCATTTCTTTTTATTAGGCAGCGCTTTCAATTGATATGTACTTTTTCTTAATAAAACTGTAGGGAGTTAGATACTAATGATTCTAACAAACAAGTATGTTCTTGAAGAAAAAATGTTAGATACTTTTCAAAGTACCCTTTATAAAGGTTATACGGTTAAAGGAAGAACTCCGATTGTGGTGAAAATATTAAATCAAAATTATAGTAGTTTGGAATTCAGTGATTTACAAGAAATATTTCATAGAGATTCAAAAGCTCTCTCAATGATAAACCATTCAAATATCATAGAATACAAAGATTCTGGAATTGATGGAGATAATTTTTATATAGTTATGGAATATTTTCAGGGAGAAAACCTTGAGGAATTTGTAAAAAAAAATAAGCCCTCAAAAGTTCAACAATTACATATTATGATTCAATTATTAAACGGTGTTCAAGCTGCTCATGATAAGCGGATAATACATAGAGACATTAAACCGTCCAATGTGTTAGTAAACTTAAACATGGAAGTAAAGGTTATTGATTTTGGTGTTAGCAAAATTTTGGATATGTATTTATTCAGAACCGGTCATACTTTAAAAGACCACATTACCAAACGCTATGCTTCCCCTGAACATTTATTAGGGCAGCAAATTGATTTTAGAAGCGATATATTTTCCCTTGGAGCTACATTTTATTATTTAGTTACTGGTAGTGAACCACCTGAAGATAAAGAAGAGCTTTATAAGTCTATAGACTCCCTTTATGTGTCTGAAAACATAAAAGATATTTTACGTAAATCTTTAAGACTTAATAAGGAAGATAGATATAGAAGTTTGATTACTTTCATTGAAGATTTAAAAACTGAAATAAAACTTAATTTAGTAGATGGTAATGTTAAACTATTTATCCCGCAGATTATTAATAGAAATTTACAAGATATAGGAAAAGTTTCTAGTACCCATTTTAATGCTGTAAAGGATTTTATAGAGCAAAGTTTAATTGAATCTACTGTGTACAAAACTGAAAATAATTATTACTTGATAGGTAATGGAATTAAATACCATCTGTTGCCAGATAGAAAAAATGGATATTTGAAAGTTTTTAAAGTCTTCTCGATTGATAAATATCATGAAAATGAATTAGAAAAATCAAAAGGTATCGAGATTAAGCTGAATTTAGATATAACTCAAGAAAGACCAAATGGAATTGAATCTTCTGATTTAAATAAATTATTAAACGAAATTGATATGAGCTTTAAGTCGTTTAAACAAAAAATGGAAAAAATAGATCAAAAAAATAAGTTAATAGCTGATTGGGAGGAAGTATTAAAAATACTTAAACAGATCAACTTTAACAGGGAACGAATAGGCAATTATGATAGTTTTGAATATGAGGCTTCAAACAACTTTTTAACAATAACTATGGACACTAATTATGATTCCTCTATGTTGCAAGATGGTGATTACATAAAATTACAAACAAAAACAAATAAGTTTGTTAGTGTTGGACCAATAAAAAGTATAAAAGAAAATAAGTTAAAGGTTGCCTTACTTTCTGATGTAGAAATTCAAAATTTAAGTAAACGTGGTGAAACTAGAGTTGATATATCGATGAGTAACAAAATGTTAAAAAGATATAGTAACGCTTTATATTCACTTAAAAATAATGAATCGGTCAATAGAAATTTAATAGATTTTCTTCTTAATCCTGAGCAACTAACAATGAAAAAAATTGATTTAAACTTAGACTTTGTAAATCAAAATATTGATGAGGCTAATAAAGAAATTGTTCAAAAAGCTTTAAAAACCAATGATGTTTTTCTAATCCAAGGTCCTCCGGGGACAGGTAAGTCAACAGTAATAACAGAATTAATAAATCAAATATTTTTACAGGATTCAAAGTCTACAGTATTAATAACATCCCCTTCTCATGTAGCGGTTGATCATTTGCTAAAAAATGTTCTTAAAACACATTCGGATAAGAAAATTATACGTGTAGGGACAAGTGAGAAAATATCTAAGGACGCACAAAATCTATTAGCTACTGAACAAATTAAAGCTTGGGCTGAGGAAGTAAAGTCAAATTCTATAAGTAATACGATAGAATATATTGAGAAATCATATGGGAAAGATAAAGAACTACGAAAGTATATGCAATTTCATTTAAATAAAAATACTTTTATTAACCCAGATGAAATAGATGCTAGATTATTTGATTCAAAAGTCGTGGAGACAATAAATATTATAAAAAATTGGACAAATAGATTAGATCTATTGGATGAGTTTGATGATATCTTTGCTAGAGAAGCATCAATTGTAGCAGCAACCTGTGTAGGTATTGCATCAAGACATACTTTAAGAAACTTAACTTATGATTGGGTAATTATAGATGAGGCTGCAAGAGCAACTGCTCCTGAACTTATTCTTCCTATGTTATTAGGTAAAAAAATTGTTTTAGTTGGTGACCATAAGCAATTACCTCCAATAGTTAATCTAGTTCAAGATAAAGGTTTAGAAGCTAAAATTAATATAAAAAAACTAGAAAAGAGTCTATTTGAAGATATATTTGAACTTTGTTCACCAGAAGCTAAAGAAACGTTAACTTCACAATTTCGAATGCATCCTGAAATTTCTAAACTAGTAAATACAAGTTTTTATCCAACATACAGGATTAATACAAAAGTAAAAGCTGAGAGTAGAAAACATAACTTAGGTTTTAATGAAGTTGTAAAATGGATTGATACCTCAACCCTCTTAGATAATATGGAAGAAAAGTTTAACGATTCATACAGAAATAATTTAGAAGTACGTGTTATAAAAAATGAACTTGATATGATTATTGCATATGAATTGAGCCACATGTGCGGAGTTTTGAGCCAGTCAGTGCGGAAAAGTG